>JAXDII010000087.1:0-3565 GCA_034664085.1 Thermoleophilaceae bacterium | reverse complement strand
TCCGACGGCTCGTTCGTGGACCCGGCCAACGACAACTACGACCCCACGGCGCACTCCACACGCCGCGCCTCGTCCTACGGGCGGCAGTCGGACCTCCAGGTGCGCGCGCTGGTGGTCGAGGGGCCGGACGGCAAGCGCACGGCGCTGGTCAAGAACGACTTCTACATCCCCCAGGACCTGATCTGGCGGCGGACAGCGCAGATCCTGGCCGCAAAGAACATCGGCATCGATCAGAGCAATCTCACGATGGCGGTCAGCCACAACCACTCGTCGCCGTTCTACTCCTCCACCGCCTGGGGCGTCTGGACCTTCCAGGACGTGTTCGACATCCGCTTCTACGCCTACTACGCCGAGCGCATGGCCAGCGTGGTGGAGAAGGCTGCACAGGCGATGAAGCCGGTCAGGGTGGGCGCCTCGGTGAGCCAGTTCGACAAGACCCACCGCCACTCGTTCGGGCCCGCGGTGGCCGACGACGGCACGCCCGCGGGCTACCCGCAGGGCGATACCGACCACGACATGACCGTCGTCCGCTTCGACGACATCTCGGACCCGGCCAACCCCAAGCCGCTCGCGAACCTCATCAACTTCGGATTGCACCCGGAGTTCCTCGAGGGCAACGACCTGATCTCCGGCGACTACGTGGCGCCGCTCCAGGCGATCACCGACGAGGCGACCGATGCGGTGAACATCTGGACCCAGAGCGCCGTGGGCACCTCCGAACCCGAGCGCAGCACCTACCACTCGATCCACGAGCGGCTGGAGTTCAGCCACAAGGAATACGGCCAGGCCGAGTACGGCGCGCGGCTGATGGCGAACTCGATCATCGGCGCCTGGCGGGACGTGGAGCGCGGCAAGGACGATCCGGACTTCGGCGGCGACCCCGACCGCTTGGTGGCGTTCCGCAGCGACTTCGCCAACGCCGAGGTGAAGAGCATCGACCGCTGGTTCCCCGGGCCGGTCACCCACCCCTACCCGGGCGTGTCGAATTGCAAGTCGGCGCCGGCGTTCGCGGGGGACCCGCGCCTGCCGGTGGTCGGGCTGCCCGACTGCGTGCCGGCCAGCGACGGGCTGAACCAGCTCGCGGACCTGCTCGGCCTGCCCGATCCGCCTGACGTGCCCGCGTCGCCTGTGGATCCCGGCATCGACAGCGACGACCTCGACCGCCTCGGGATTCCATTCCCGGCGAACTACGCCGCGCCGGGTTACACCGGCCTCGAGGAGGACATCGACGTGCACCTGCAGGCCTTCCGGATCGGGGACATCCTGTTCACGGTCTGCTCCTGCGAGCAGTGGGCCGACCAGTCGCGCAACATCGAGACCCGCACCGACCGCGTGGCCGGCAACGAGTACCTCGGCTATGACTGGAAGGCCGAGGGCTGCACGAAGAACAACGACGGCACCTACGGCGTCGGCGCCGAGGGCTACGGCACGGGCACCTGGACCTGCAAGGACCCCCGCAACCTCGCGGTGAACCTGCCCGCGCTGACAGACCAGAAGGTGGAGCGCATGCATCGCCAGGTGACCAACCCGGCGAACGGCTGGAACGACGTGGAATACGCGCCGCAGGCCGACGCCGAGCCGGCCGACGTGCGCGAGATCAAGGGCAACTACACCCACGACGACCGCTGCGGCGCCGCAGCCGGGGTGCCCGAGGACGCCTGGGACGAGTCGTGCGAGGCGGGCGAGACCTCGCCGTCGGCGGCCCGTGGCTACAAGCTCACCGTCCCCATCTCGATGGCCAACGACTACAACGGCTACATCGCCACCTATCGCGAGTTCCAGCGCGGCGACCACTACCGCAAGGCGCTCACCGCGTGGGGCCCGCATTCCAGCGACTACATGGCCAGTCGCCTGGTGAACATGGGCCGCGTCCTTGCCGGCGCGAACGAGCCGACGCTGCTGCCGGCGGAGTTCGGCGCGTTCAAGGTGCCACTGGACATGGCCGTCAACGATGCGCGAGCGCAGGCGCTGGGCACAGGCGGTGGCGCGGCGATCGCGGCATACGAAGCCGAGCTTCCCGACGACGGAGGAATTCCCGGCGCCGCCACCCAGCCCGGCGACGTCGAGCGCTTCGACGGCACCTTCTTCACCTGGGTGGGCGGCTCGAACTTCACGGACGCCCCCCGGGTCACCGTGGAGCGCAGTGACGGCCAGGCCTGGAGGCGCTATGACGCGCAGGCGGGCGAGATCCCGATCACGCTCGACTTCCCGTCGAGCGGCGACACCCCCGCGTACGAGACCGGTGGCTTCGAGTGGCGCTGGACGGCGCACTTCGAGGCCTTCGCCGCGCGCTTCGAGACGGTGGAGGGCAACCGCGCCACGCCACCCGGCACGTATCGCTTCGTGGTGGTGGGCAAGCAGCGGAAGGGTGGCGCGGGCAAGGACTACCGCGTGGAGTCCCAGCCGTTCGAGGTGAAGCCGTGGAGCGGGATCACCGTGGAGGACCTGCAGGTCGATCCGGACGGCCGCGCCAGCTTCAAGCTCGGCCCGCGCAGCACGCGCAACCTCACCGGCCCACCGCTCGCGGCCGAGATCGGCCCGATCGACTACCCCGACAGCTACACGTACCCGGGTGGCGCCGAGCTCCCGCGGTTCATCAAGAATCAGACGACCGGACTGCGCGACCCCGCCGCACCCGCGGATCCATCGCAGATCGAGTGGTTCTGCTTCACGTGCAGCTTCAGGCCGTGGATCGACTCCGGCGACGCGGACGACGTGGGCTTCACGGTGACCGACGGCGCGGCCACCGAGACGGTGAGTGGTCACGCGGACGGCGACCGCTGGGTCAGTGACCGGGCGCTCACGGCGGGCGAGGCCGCCTACGTGGGACGCGGCTGCGCGCGCGACGGCTTCGGCAACTTCAACGGGGCCGCGTCGTCCGTGGTGGGCGCCGCCGGCGCGACCGCAAGCGAGTCCTGCCCGATCCAGAAGGGTCCCGCCGAGCCGCCGCCCGGAGGCCCCGGACCGGGTCCGGGCGGCACGTCCAGCGGGCCTGGCGGCCCGACTGGCGGCGGCTCTAAGCCCAGCGGGTGCACGGAGCCATCGGGCCGCCTCCGCGGCAAGACGCTCGGCCGCGGCGCGCTCGGGCGCACCCGCGCCCGCAACCGTGCCGCGTTCCTGCGCCGGACCCTCCCGCGCCGTGTGATGGACCGCTTCTGCCTGGCGGATGGCCGCCACCAGCGCGTCGGCTACCCGTCCGCGGCGCTGCTGCGGACGCTGTCGGCCCGCGAGCGCCGCAGGGTTCGCGGCCGCGCGGTCTTCACCACCAGCTCGAGCACGCGCTACTCGGCACTCGGGCGGCGGCCCGGCTCCAGCTCCACGGGCCTGGGCGGCCGCCGCTTCCGCGTGGGGGCGAACGTGTGGGTCCTGCGCCGCGGCTCGCGGGCGACGGTGCTGTTCAAGGTCCGCCGCGGCCGGGTGCTTGAAGTGGGACTCGGCGACCGCGCGCTAACGCGCGGCTCGCGCGCAGTGCGGTACCTGAGGAGCTTCTCCTGACCGCGCGGATGAGGCGAGCTTTCGTACTCGCCTGCGTGCTCGCGGCGGCGCTGCCGGGCGCCGCGCTCGC
>JAXDII010000011.1:0-5004 GCA_034664085.1 Thermoleophilaceae bacterium | reverse complement strand
AGGGGAAAGTGACCGCGGCCCTTACGGTGGGCCGCTCCGACGATCTGGAGCACGCGCGAAGGTGGATCGCCGAGGGCGGGGGACCGGGCCCGGAGGCGCTTGCGGACGAGTCGACGGACCTGGCTGAGGTCTGACTTCAGGCGCTATCGTTGCCATCCCTTTGGGGGATCGTCTAATGGCAAGACGCCGGGTTCTGGTCCCGGTAATCGGGGTTCGAGTCCCTGTCCCCCAGTAGTCGCTGCGCCTGGTAGGAACCGAACTACTTAGGCCCGCCGCGCGTATAACCCGTAGGCCATGACGGTGAGCGACGCCATCCTGCTCGAGCGGCTCGCCAGCGAGCCGAGCGGCGAGGGCCTTCGGGCCCTCTATCGCCGCTACGGCGGCGAGCTCTACGGGTTCGCCGTCAACGCGCTCGGCGACCGCGGGCTCGCGGAGGAGGTCGTGCAGGACACCTTTACGAGCGTGTGGCGCCATGCGGCCGAGTTCGACCCCGAGCGGGGCAGCTTCCGCACGTGGCTTTACGGCGTGGCGCGCAACCGGATCGTCGACCTGAGGCGCCGGGCCGCGGTGAGGCCGCCCCTCGCCGACGGGAGTATCGAGGTCCAAGACCATGGCGCCCTCGACGAGTCCCTCGAGGGGGCCGCGCTTCGCTGGCAGCTGGCGGCCGCGCTGGCGCGGCTCAGCCCCGAGCACCGGGAGGTTGTCCGGCTGGCGCACTTCGAGCAGCTCACCATGCGCGAGATCGCCGAGGCGACGGATCTCCCGCTGGGCACGGTCAAGAGCCGCGCGTACTACGCCCTTCGCCACCTGCGCCTGGTGCTGGACGAGATGGGGGCGACCCGATGACCGGCTGTGCCCGCTACCGCGAGTCGCTCGGCGGCTACGTGCTCAACGCGCTCGAGCCAGACGAGGCCGAGGTGATGCGAAGTCACCTCCAGTCCTGCCCGGGTTGTAGCGCGGAATACGCGGAGCTCGAGGGCGTGCCCGCACTGCTCGAGGAGCTCGCCGACGACGCACCTCCGGAGCTACCGCCCCAGACCCTCGAGGAGGCGGTGCTGGATCGCTTCGCCCGCGAGCGGCGCGGCCTGTCGCAGCCGGCCCGCCCGCGCCGGCCACGCCGGCGTCGGCTCGCCACCGCCATCGCCGCGGCTGGGGCGGCGGCCGTGGCCGGCCTCGCCATTGCGGGGGTGTTCGGCTCGGGCTCCGAGGACCAGGCGTTCGGGCAGGTGCGCCTCACCGGTACGGCGCAGGCCGCGGGGGCGGCGGCTGACGCCAAGCTGCGCGCGGTGCGCGCGGGGACCGGCGTGAGCCTGCGGGTGACGGGTCTTCCCGCCGTCCAGGGGCAGGTGTACGAGCTCTGGTGCGTGCCCGACGACGGTCGCTGGATCAGCGGCGGCACGTTCCGCGTGGACGCCCGCGGCGGCGCTCGCGTGACGCTCACATCGGCCGCCCGGCCCGGCGACTACGAGCGGATGCTCGTCACGCGGCGCCCCGCCGTCGAGGGAATGCGTGGGGCCAGCGTGCTCACAGGTCACGTCGAGTACTGAGATCGAACCGGACGCGTCCCGCCTGCGTATCACCCGCGGCAATGACACAAGCCCCTGGGCAGGGGGCCGACCACGGAGGACAGCGTGAGCCCATTCCGCCTCTCGATCGCAGGCCTGGCCGTCACCGCCGCCCTGGGGATAGCCGCCTGCGGCAGCGACAACAGCAGCGACAGCAAGAGCAACGACTCGTCAAGCAGCGGGTCGGCGCCCGCGAGCACGGACAAGGTCAAGGTCGTGGAGACCGAGTTCAAGATCGCGCCGGCCAGCCCGAGCATCGACAAGGCGGGGAAGGTGACCTTCGCGGTCACCAACTCGGGCAAGATCCCGCACGCGCTGGAGGTCGAGGGCCCCAACGGCGAGGCCAAGACCGGCACCATCGACCCCGGCAAGGCCGAGGACCTCGAGGTCGACCTCGGAAAGGCCGGCACCTACGAGTGGTATTGCCCGATCGGGAACCACAGGGCTCAGGGCATGAAGGGTGAGATCAAGGTCGCCGGCGGAGGCTCGGGGGCCAAGGAGGACAGCGGCGGCAGCAGCAACGGGTATTAGATCTTGCGGGCATCCTGCCCGCGCTTCTGAGAGCGGCCCTCCTACGCCGCGGCCTGCTCAGCCCAGTCGCGGTACAGCCGCGCGTAGGCGCCGTCGGCTTCGAGCAGTTCGTCGTGCGTGCCCTGCTCGGCCACGTGCCCGCCCTCCAGCACCACGATGCGGCCGGCGTCGCGGATGGTGGACAGGCGGTGGGCGATCACGATCGCCGTCCGGCCCGCCAGCAGGCGGCGGAGGCCGTGCTCGATGCGGGCCTCGGTGTGGACGTCCACGTTGGAGGTGGCCTCGTCGAGGATCAGCACCCTCGGGTCGGCCACCGCCGCGCGGGCGAAGGCCACGAGCTGGCGCTGACCGGCGGAGAGGTGGCCTCCGCGCTCGCCCACCTCGGTGTCGTACCCGTCGGGAAGCCGCAGGATGAACTCGTGGGCTCCGACCGCACGCGCGGCCTCCTCCACGTCCGCCTCGGCGGCGTCGGGCCGGCCGAACGCGATGTTGTCCCGGATGGTGCCCGAGAACAGGAAGCCCTCCTGAGGCACGATCCCGAGCTGTGACCGCAGCGACCGCTCGGTGACCGAGCGAAGGTCGTGCCCGTCGATCAGGATCCGCCCTGCAGTCGGGTCATAGAAGCGGGCGACGAGCTTGGCCACGGTGGACTTGCCGGCGCCGGTTGCGCCGACGAGCGCCAGCGTCTGCCCAGGCGGCACGTCGAGCGTCACGTCGTCGAGTGCCTTCGCCCCCGAGCCGTAGGAGAAGTCCACTCCTTCGAAGCGGATCTCCCCCCGCACGCGCGGCAGTTCGATCGCATCGTCGGCGTCGTGCAGCTCGGGCTTCTCGTCCAGCAGGTCGAAGATCTTGTCCAGCGCGGCCATGCCGGCCTGGTAGGTGGTGTAGAGCTGCGAGAGCTGCTGGATCGGATCGAAGAAGGTCTGCAGGTAGAACACGAACGCGGCGAGCACGCCGATCGTGACCGCGCCGTCCAAGACTTGGTTGCCGCCGTAGAGGAGGATCGCCGCGGTGGCGAACGCCGAGAGCAGTTCCACCGACGGGAAGTAGGCCGCGTTGAGGTTCACCGTCCGCATGTTCGCCTCGCGGTTCTCCTCGTTGAGCTCGGCGAACCGCGCCTTGTGACGCGGCTCCTGGCCGAACGCACGCACGATGCGAATGCCCGACAGGGTCTCCTGCAGGTATGCGGTGACGAACGCGATCTTCTCCCGCGTGAGCCGGTAGGCCCCGGCCGAAGCGATGCGGAAGGCGATGCTGCCGATCAGCAGGACGGGGAAGACGGCGAAGGTCACGAGCGCGAGCTCCATGTCCATGAAGATCAGGATCACCGCCGTGCCGATCAGCGTGAGCGAGGCCGAGAACAGCGTGACGATGCCGTCGGTGACCAGCTGGTCGAGTGCCTGGACGTCGTTGGTGAGCCGCGAGATCAGCACGCCCGCCTTGTTGCGCGAGTAGAAGCCGATCGACAGCGACTGCAGGTGGCTGAATATGCGCGAGCGCAGGTCCGCCAACGCACGCTGACCGACCCAGCTCACGAGGTAGGTCTGGAGATAGGTGGCGGCCCAGTTGATCGCCGCAGCGCCGATGAACACCACGAGGACCACCGTCAGGAAGCCCGTGTCGCCGGCCTTGATGCCGTCGTCGATCGCGCGCCCGGCGAGATACGGAGGGGCCAGCGACGCCGCCGTGGCCACCGTGAGCGCGGCGAACATGAGGATCACCCGGGCGCGATACGGGCGCAGCAGGGCGAGCAGCTTGCCGAGCTTCTTCGTGCGCCCGCGCTCGCCGCGGAGGATGTCCCAGAGCGCCCTCACAGCCCCGCGACCTCCTGCTCGATCGGCTTGCGGTTCAGGAACACCTGATCGGGCAGGCCGCGTTCGGCGATCTCGCGATAGAGCTCGGAGTCCTCGAGCAACTGCTCGTGGGTACCGCGGGCCGTCACGCGGCCGTCGTCGAGCACCACGATCTCGTCGGCAAGCGCGATCGTGGACAGGCGGTGGGCGATCACGAACGTGGTGCGTCCGTCCATCACCTCGCGCAGGGCATCCTTGATGCGGCTCTCGGTGGTGGCGTCCACGCTGGATGTGGCGTCGTCCAGGATCAGGATGCGCGGCTTGGCGAGCAGGGCCCGGGCGATGGCCACCCGCTGGCGCTGGCCCCCGCTCAGCGTGAGGCCGCGCTCACCGACCAGCGTCTCGTAGCCGTCCTCGAGCTCGTCGACGAACTCGTCGAGGCCCGCGCGCCGGCCGGCATCGCGGACCTCCTCGTCGCTCGCCCCGGCGTTCGCATAGGCGATGTTCTCGCGCAGGGTCGCCGAGAACAGGAAGGCGTCGTCGGACACCAGCGCGATCTCGCCGCGCAGGGACGCGAGGTCCACCTCGCGAACGTCGGCGCCGTCCACGAGCACGCTTCCGGAGGTCACGTCGTACAGACGGGGGATCAGGTTCACCAGCGTGGTCTTGCCGGACCCGGTGGCGCCCAGCACGGCCACGGTTCGCCCGGCCTCCACATCGAGGTCCACGCTTCGCAGCACGGGCTCCGCGCCGTCGTAGGCGAAGGTCACGTTGCGCAGCTCCACCCGGCCGCCGCCCTGGGGCAGCGGCTGCGCGTCGTCGGGCGACGTCATCTCCGGCCTGCGGTCGAGGATCTCGAACACGCGGGCGCCGGAGGCCACGGCACGCTGCGCCATTCCGAGCGACACGCCCAGCATCCGCATGGGGCCCGCGAGCATCAGCACGTAGCCGTAGAACGCGACGAACTCGCCGATCGTGATCGTGCCGTTGATGGCCTGGCGGCCGCCCACGAGCAGAACGGCGGCGAGGCCCAGCTGGGGCAGGAACCCGATGAAGGGGTTGTAGAAGGCGCGCAGCTTCGTGGAGACCATCGACTGGTCGAACACCCGCCTCAC
>JAXDII010000028.1:0-34001 GCA_034664085.1 Thermoleophilaceae bacterium | reverse complement strand
CGACGAGGGCTCCGAGGTGAACTACATCGAGGGCTGCACGGCCCAGACCTACTCGGTCAACTCGATGCACTCCGCCGTCGTCGAGATCTTCGTCAAGGAAGGCGCGAAGGCGCGCTACACGACCGTCCAGAACTGGTCGAAGGACATCTACAACCTGAACACCAAGCGGGCGATCGTCGAGGCCAACGGCACCGTCGAATGGGTCGGTGGCTCGATGGGCGCCAAGGTGGTCATGCTCTACCCCGGCTCCTTCCTGATCGGCGAGGGCGCGCGTGCCGACCACCTCAACGTCGGCGTCGCCTCCGGCGACGTCTGGAAGGACACCGGCGCCAAGGTCGTCCACCTCGCGCCGAACACGAACTCCAACATCCTCGCCAAGTCGATCTCCAAGGACGGCGGGATCATGGGCTACCGCGGGCTCGTCCGCATGGGCCACAACTCGCAGGGCTCCAAGGCCCGCGTGCAGTGCGACGGCCTGATGATGGACGACCGCTCGCGCTCGGACACCTGGCCCGACATCCAGATCCAGAACCCGCACGTCACCGTGGCCCACGAGGCCGTGGTCGGCAAGATCTCCGACGAGCAGCTCTTCTACCTGCAGTCGCGCGGCCTCTCCGAGGAGGAGGCAGCGGCGATGATCGTGAACGGCTTCATCGAGCCGGTCACGAAGGAGCTGCCGATGGAGTACGCCGTCGAGCTGAATCGCCTGATCCAGCTCGAGATGGTCGACTCGATCGGCTAGAGCGCCCAACCGCATGGCTCACCGGCGGCCCTCGCGGCGGCTGCTCAACGTCGTCCTGGCAGTTGGCCTCGCCGACTTCGTGGCGCTGCTTGTCCTGCTCTACGTGGCGTTCGTAGACCGCAGCGACGCCGCGGTGCACGTGCTCGGGCCGATCCACGGCGTGGGCTTCCTGATCCTGCTCGGCCTGACGCTCAAGGGCGCCGCGGATGGGTTCTGGGGCTGGTGGTTCCCGGGCCTGGTCCTGATCACGGGCGGACCGGTCGGCTCGCTCGTCGGTGAAGTGGTGCTGCGGCGCCGCAGCGAGGTAGGCTCGCCACGCTAGGAGGTGAGCCGCTGCCCCAGCTGCAATTCGACGAGAAGCTCTCCCAGCAGATGGAGGTCGTGTACAGCAAGCGCGACCTGCTGCGCCGGCGGAAGCTCGTGCACGAGGCGTTGGGCGCCGCGCCCGGCGAGCGCGTCCTCGACGCCGGCTGCGGGCCTGGCTTCTACGTGGCGGAGCTGCTCGACCGGGTCGGGCCGGAGGGAGCTGTCGTCGGCGTCGACGCCAGCCCGCAGATGCTCGCGCTCGCCGCGAAACGGTCCGAGGGGCGCCCGAACGTTGCCTTCCACGAGGGCGACGTCGCCAGCCTGCCGGTCGCAGACGCCGGCTTCCACCGCGTCCTCTCGGTGCAGGTGCTGGAGTACGTCGCCGACGTGCCGGCCGCGCTGGCCGAGCTCCATCGAGTGCTGCGCCCCGGCGGACGGGTGCTGATCTGGGACGTCGACTGGGCGACGGTCTCCTGGCACTCCGACGACCCGGCGCGCATGGAACGCGTGCTGCGCGCCTGGGACGAGCACCTCAGCGATCCGTCGCTGCCGCGGACGCTGGCGTCAGGCATGCGCGCGGCCGGCTTCGAGGACGTTCAGGCCGAAGGCCACTCCTTCGCGACCGCCGACGTCACGCACGAGACCTACGCAGGCGCGCTGCTGCCGCTGATGGAGGACTACGTCGCCGGGCGCGAGGAGATCGGACCCGACGTGGCCGCCGCCTGGGCGGCCGAGCAGCGCGAGCTGGCCGAGCGCGGCGAATCGTTCTTCGCGTGCATCCAGTTCTGCTTCACCGGGACACGGCCGGGCGCGTAGCGGGCAGGCCACGCCGGCGCCGGCGGATGAGCGCAGCCGCCGCGGCGGCCAGCAGGACGACCCAAACAGCAAGCCAGGCCCACGGCGTCCCAGCTGCCGGGTCGGCGGCGACGACGGCGACCTGCGGCCGGTCGGCGCTCCCCAGGCCCTCCAGCGTGTCGGCCGGAAACGGCGCCAGGCCCCGCGTGAGCTCGCGGTAGCGCAGCACCGCGGCCCGGGACACGTTGAGCCAGCCGTAGCCCTGCTGCGCATCGCCGGTACGCATCAGTCCGCCGCCGGGCAGGATCGCCAGCGGCAATATCTCATGCCGAACCCGATTGATCGCGACCTTCACCCGCACCTCGTAGTAGCCGGCGCCCTCCCGCGGCGGGTCGGTCGGCGGGCCGCCCTCCTGGAGCGCCATCAGGGAAGCCCGGTCCTCGACCTGGCGGCAGTCCGAGGGGCCGCACACCGTGGCGGAGACGACCTCCTTGGCGGCCGCCTCGGCGGCGATCGCGAGCGTCAGCATCAGCACGAGGCAGATCGTCAGGCGTCTCATGCCATGGGTACAAGCGCCAAGCGCGCGCGGTTCCCGAGCCGCGGCTCAACGATCCGCTTGCCCGTGCCGATGCCTGAGGGAATGAGCGTCAACGACCTCGTCCTCGTCCAGGGCATGCATGACACCAAGCTGGCCCTGCGGCGATGGAACGCCGATCCCCTGCGCATGCTGGGGCCCTGGGCGGTGCTCAGCCTGCTGATCTCCTTCGGCCTGCTCGCCGCCGTCTACGTGGTGGCGAAGCTGAGCACCCCGGACTTCACCCGCTATCTGATCCCGGGCTTCAACGTGGAGGCCACGTTCGGCGACTACCTGGCCGTCCTCTACCGCAACTCGCTCGTGCTGGCCCTGCACGCGATGGCGTGCGTCGCGGGCTTCATGGCCGGCAGCTCGCTGCCGCTGTCGGCGTCGAAGCGCAGCGGCGTCTCGCGCTGGGTCCACGAGAAGGCCGGGCCGCTGGCGATCGGGTTCGTCGTCTGCGCCACCGGCTTCTCCCTCTGCACCCAGGCGTACGTGATCGGCGGCGGAGCGTCAGCGATCGCGGCCCAGCTCGGAACCACCCCCGGAATGCTGCTGCTGGCGCTGCTGCCGCACGCGCTGCCGGAGCTGTTCGCGCTGTTCTTGCCGCTGGCGGCCTGGATCATCGCCAGCCGCGCCGGCAACTGGCAGGACCTGCTGGCCGCCACCTTCGTCACCGTCGCGATCGCCGTGCCGATCCTCCTGGCGAGCGCCGCGATGGAGGTCTGGGGCGCGCCGCACCTGCTGGAAGCGATCGCGCGGCCGTAGGGCGCGGGGGCGCAGCGGGCCCGCGGCGGCGGTGGGCTGAGCGACCGGATCCAGTCCTTGAACGCGGCGGGGCGGCCCGAAGGCCGCCCCGCCGTACCACTTGCTCTGCGTCCGTACCGCTACTTCGGGTACGTCGTCGTTGCCGTCGAGCGCTGGCCGGTCTCGGCCACGAACGTGACCCGCACGGTGCGCTTCGCGCCCTTGCGGCCGACCGCGGAGTAGTAACCGACGGTGCGGTTCTGCCCCTTGATCTTGACCTTGCCGGTCACCTTGTTGACCGTCGAGACCACCACGCGGACCGCGTTGTCGAGCCCGCTCGGATGTGCGAGCGAGTCCGGCACCGTGAAGCGCAGCTCGGACGTCGGGATGCCCTCGATCTTCACGTCGAAGAACGGAGCCGCTAGCGCATCGTGAATCTGGATCGGACACCTGTCGGTGTCGTCCTCAGTGTCGATGCGGATCGCCATGCCGCCGCGCTTCTTCGTGACGCCGGGCCCGTTGCTGATGTTGATCAGCGTGAGGTCGACGCTGCAGGGCAGCTTCTGCGCACGATCGTTCGGTGCGCCTGCTTCGTTGTCGATTCGCCCGCTGCCCACGATCGCCGCGCGACAGGCGCGTGCGTACGCGGGGCTCTGCGTCGCCTGCGTGAAGGTGCAGGTGGGACGCGACTTCGGGAAGCTCTTCAGGCCCTCTGCGGCGATGAAGTAGCGAGTGACCACCGAAGGACGCAGGTTGTCGCTGTCACCGACGCGATAGCCGAAGTTGAGCTTGGACGGCACAGGAGCGGTCAGGCTCCCCTTCGGCTTGGTCGGACTGCCTGAGGCGATGTGCACCTCATAGGTGTTCACGGCGCTGGCGATGCCCGCTACCGCGAGAGCCGCAACCGCAGCAGCGGCCACGGCGATCCAGAGCTTGCGCATTCCTCCTCCTGAGGGTGAAACTGGTGTGTACGACCACACGCCCGAACGAGCCCCCGAATCGAGGCCGGACGGGCGCAGCCACCCTATAACACACGGACCCCTCCGGTGTTGCGCAACCGCGTCCGGCAGGATACGTGGCGAAGTGCGTCCACCGGCAGAAGCAGAGATCTACGCGCCCGAGTTCCCGCAGGGCCTCGACTGGCTCAATGTCGCCTTCCTGCGCATGAACACGCTGATGGGGCGCGGCGCCGTGCTGGTCGAGTTCTGGGACTTCGCACGCGTGAACTCGCTGCGCACGATGCCGTACCTCAAGGCGTGGCACGAGCGCTACTCCGACGCCGGCCTGCGCGTCGTCGGGATCCACGCGCCGGGCTACTCGTTCGGGCGCGACCGGGACACGGTGGCGCGCGCGGTCGAGCGGCTCGAGGTGACCTATCCCGTCCTGCTCGATCCCGCGCTGGAGGCCTGGCGCCTCTACGGGAACATGGGCTGGCCGGGCCGCTACCTGTTCGACCGCGCCGGCAAGCTCGCCTTCATCCACTACGGGGAGGGCGAGTACCTGGAGACCGAGCTGGCGATCCAGGAGGTCGTCGGCGAGCAGCTCGAGCCGCTCGCGCCGGTGCGGCCCGAGGACGCTCCCGGGGTCCTGCTCGAGCCGCAGACCGCCGACATCGCCCTGCCGGCCGACCGCGACCGGCTCGAGCTGGTGCGCGACTGGGCCGAGGGCGAGGACTGGATCGAGGCCGTCGACGCGGGCGCGGCGGCGAGCTTCACGTTCACGGGCGGCGCCGCCTACGCCGTGCTGTCAGGCGACGAGATGGAGCCGGGGCTCTACGAGACCGACGGCACCGTCGAGGCGGAGTCCCCCGGCCTTAGGCTGCACGGGGTGCAGTTCACGCCCGCGCCGCCAGCTCCCGGCGGATCTCCTTCGGAAGCATGAAGCGCACGTCCTCCTGGACGACCTGAAACTCCGAGACGTCGGCCGTCCCGCGCTCGCGGAAGAACTGCACCAGCCGCTGCACCAGCTCCTCGGGCGCGCTGGCGCCGGAGCTGATCCCCACGACCCGCTTGCCCTCCAGCCACTCCTCGCGCACCTGCGTCTCGTTGTCGATCAGGTGCGACTCGGCGCCGTGGTCGCGCGCGACCTCCACCAGCCGGTTGGAGTTCGACGAGTTGCTCGAGCCGATCACGAGCACGAGGTCGCACTCGCGCGCCATCTGGCGGACGGCCATCTGGCGGTTGGTCGTGGCGTAACAGATGTCGTCTGACTTGGGCCCGGTGATGTTGGGGAAGCGCTCGCGCAGGCGGCGGATCAGCCGGTCGGTCTCGTCGACCGAGAGCGTGGTCTGCGTGAGGTACGCGACGCGGTTGGGATCGTCCACCTCGAGGGAGTCGACGTCCTCCTCGGTCTCGACCAGCACGAAGTGGTCGGGCGCCTCGCCCATCGTGCCCTCGACCTCCTCGTGCCCCTGGTGGCCGATCAGCACGATCGTGTAGCCATCGGCGGCGAACTTCTTGGCCTCGACGTGCACCTTCGTGACGAGCGGGCAGGTCGCGTCGATCGTCTTGAGGCTGCGCACCTCCGCGTTGGCGTGCACGCTGGGCGCGACCCCGTGAGCGGAGAAGATCACCGTCTCGCCCGACGGGACCTCGGTCTCCTCGTCCACGAAGATGGCGCCGCGCTCGCGAAGCTGCTCGACCACGTGCTTGTTGTGGACGATCTCCTTGCGCACGTACACGGGCGGCCCGTACAGCTCGAGCGCGCGCTCCACGGTCTGCACGGCGCGATCGACGCCGGCGCAGTAGCCGCGCGGGGCGGCGAGCAGGAGCTTCTCGGGAGCCGCGGACATCGCCATCAGAGGCTAGCGAGGAGCCTGCGGACGGTCTCGCCGGTCACGTCGAGGCTACGCTCGGACACGGCCGACAGGTCGTCGCATCGGCGGTGGAAGCAGGGGAAGTCGAAGTCGATCAGATCGATCGCCGGAACACCCTGGCGCAGGAACGGGATGTGGTCGTCGTAGATCGTGCCGCGCGTGTCGTCCGGGAAGTGGCGCTCCACCCCCACCGCCCGGGCAGCCGCGCGCAGGCGGCGCCACAGGCCCTCGCTCGAGGAGCCCTCGCGCGGGATGCGCAGGCGCCGGTCGCCGACGAAGTCGAGCAGCACCATCGCCCGGGCGTCGCGGAAGCGGCGCGCCGCCACCCTGCTGCCGCGCAGCCCGGTCTCCGCGAACGACGCCTCGGGCGCACCGCGCGGGCTCTCCTCGCCGTCGAACAGGATGAAGTGGATCGTGTGGCGCGGCCGCTTGATCGTGCGCGCGAGCTCCGTGACCACGGCGGTGCCCGACGCCCCGTCGTTGGCCCCGACGAATCCCGGAATGTCCTTGGTGTCGTAGTGGGCGCCGACCACGACGTAGCCCGGCTCGCGTCCGCGCACCGTCCCCACCACGTTGCGCAGGTCGCCGGGCACCGCCTGGAAGCGTCCGTTCGGGAGCAGCCCTCGCAGGCGCTCGGCGAGACGCCGGGAGGCCTCGGATCCGGCCGGGCGCGGCCCCAGCTCCACCTGCTCGCGCAGCAGCGCCCACGCCGCCGCGGAGTCGAAGCGGTCGACCTTCGGGCTGGCCGTGCGCGAGGAGGCGCCGTCGGCCTCGTCGTCCACGAACGGGAGGTTGTCGGTGGCCACGAGCGTGACCAGCACGAGGCCGATCACGACCTGCGCCGCGAGGACGGTCGCTAGTAGCTTCACGCCGGCGATTGTGGCGGGTAGATTCCCTGCATGGGGAAGCAGGGACACAAAGACCGCCTGAGCGCCATAGACGCTTCCTTCCTCCATCAGGAGAAGCAGTCCTCCCACATGCACGTGGGCGCGCTCGTGATCTTCGAGGGTCCACCGCCCTCCCACGAGGAGTTCGCGCGCCACATCGAGTCGCGTCTGCGCCTCGTGCCGCGCTACCGCCAGAAGCTCGCGTTCCCGCGCCTCGAGATGGGGCGCCCGTTCTGGGTCGACGACCCGAGCTTCAACATCGACTACCACGTGCGGCACACCGCGCTGCCGCGCCCGGGGTCGGACGATCAGCTGCGCCAGCTCGTCGGCCGCATCTTCTCCCAGCGCCTCGACCGCTCCAAGCCGCTCTGGGAGGTCTGGCTGATCCAGGGCCTGGAGGGCGGCAGCTTCGCGGTCGTCTCCAAGACACACCACGCGCTGGTCGACGGCGTGGCAGGGGTCGACATCGCGACCGTGCTGTTCGACCTGCAGCCGGTGCCGGCGGCGGTGACCGAGGAGGACGACTGGACGCCGTCGCCGGAGCCCTCCGACGCCGAGCTGGTCGCCGAGGGGATCAAAGGCCTCGTGCGCACCCCGCTGTCGCTCGCGGGCCGCGCCCTCGGGGCGCTGGCCAAGCCGGGCCGCTCGCTGGAGCAGGCGCGCGAGGCGACCGAGGGCCTCGGCGAGGTGGTCTGGGCGGGGATGAACCCGGCGCCCGACGTGCCGCTCAACGTGCCGATCGGCCCGCACCGTCGCGTCTGGTGGGTGCAGAGCCGGCTCGCCGACTTCAAGGAGATCAAGGACGCGCTGGAAGGGACCGTCAACGACGCCGTCCTCGCGGTGGTGGCAGGGGCGCTCGGGCGCTGGCTGCGCACGCGCGGCGTTCGCACCGAGGGACTCGAGCTGCGCGCGCTGGTGCCGGTGTCGATCCGGGCGCAGGACGAGCACGGCGCGCTCGGCAACCGCATTGCCGCGATGCGCGGCCCGCTGCCGGTGTACGTCGAGGACCCGGTCGAGCGCCTCAGGCTCGTGCAGGAGGGGATGGGCAACCTCAAGCAGTCGAAGCAGGCGCTCGGCGCCGAGGTGATCGCCGGCCTCACGGACTTCGCGCCGCCGACGCTGCTGGCGCAGGCCTCGCGGCTCAACTTCTCCACGCGGCTGTTCAACCTGATCGTGACGAACGTGCCGGGCCCGCAGTTCCCGCTCTACCTGCTCGGCCGGGAGATGCTGGACATCGTGCCGATCGCCTTCCTCCCCGAGGACCACGCGCTCGCGATCGCGATCATGAGCTACAACGGCAAGATCGACTTCGGCCTGCTCGGCGACTACGACGCGATGCCGGACATCGAGGAGTTCGGCGGCATGCTCGAGGAGTCCCTCGCCGAGCTGCTCGCCGAAGCCCGCAAGCTCACCAAGGCCGCCGCCCGCTCGAACGGCGTCAAGAAGCCTCCACCGGGTGCCCCTCGCGCACCCAGTACTCGAAGCCCCCAAGCATCTCCTTGACGGGCCGGCCGAGCTCCGCGAGCCGGCTCGCGGCCTTGCAGGCGCCGTTGCACGCCGGCCCCCAGCAGTAGGCCACCACGAGCCCCGCGGGCAGCGCGTCCACGGTCTCGGCCGTGATCTCGGAGTGGTGCAGGCCGATCGCCCCGGGCAGGTGCCCGGCGTCATAGGCGCTGCGGCTGCGGACGTCGAGCAGCACGAAGTCGTCCTCCCCCGCGGCCAGCGCCGCAGCGACGTCCGCGACGTCGGTCTCGACCGCCAGGCGTCCGGCGAAGTGGGCTTGGGCGATGTCGGTCTGGCCGATCGTCTGCATACGGGCAGGATCGTCGGCCCGGCGCAGCGGCGCCAGTGACCGAAAAGACACCTGCCGCTACGATCCGGACATGCAGCACCGCGTGACCGTGCTCGCCCACGAGGGTCTCGCCCCGTTCGAGCTAGGCGTGGCCGCCGAGGTCTTCGCGCTGCCCCGGCCCGAGCTGGAGGTGGGCTGGTGGTACGCGTTCTCGGTGTGCGCCGAGCGGCCCGGTGTGCTGCCCGCGATGGGCGGCTTCGGTCTCGCCGTGGAGCACGGGCTCGACGAGCTCGCCCGGGCCGACACGATCGTCCTGCCCGGCGCCGCCGACGTGCACGGCGATCCCTCCGCGGAGCTCGTGGCCGCGCTGCTGGACGCCCACGCGCGCGGCGCCCGCCTCGTGTCGATCTGCTCCGGGGCCTTCGTGCTCGCCGCCACCGGCCTGCTCGACGGCCGCCGCGCGGCCACCCACTGGCGCTACGCGCCGCTGCTCGCTCGCCGCTACCCGCGCGTGGAGGTCGCCAGCGACGTGCTCTACGTCGACGGCGGCGACCTGCTCACCTCGGCCGGCACGGCGGCGGGGATAGACCTCTGCCTACACCTCGTGCGCAGCGACCACGGCGCGCGCGTGGCCAACCAGGTCGCGCGCCGGATGGTGGTGCCGGCGCACCGCGACGGCGGCCAGGCGCAGTTCATCGACCAGCCCGTCCCGGCGCCGCCGGCGGACGATCCCGTGGCGCGGGCGATGGAGTGGGCGCTGGGCCGCCTGGGCGAGCCGATCGGCATCGAAGACCTGGCGCGCCACGCCCACCTCTCCGCGCGCCAGTTCAGCCGGCGCTTCAGCACCGCCACCGGCACCAGCCCGGGCGCCTGGCTGCTGCGCCGGCGCCTCGACGCGTCGCTGCCGCTGCTCGAGTCCTCCGACCAGCCGGTGGAGCAGGTCGGCGCACGCGTCGGCTTCAACACGCCCGCCGCGTTCCGGCGCCACTTCGCGCGCGCCTACGGCGTGCCGCCCTCGGCCTGGCGCCGCAGCTTCGCCCACCCCTAGATCCGCGGCCGCCACAGCGGTAGGTTGCTGCACTCGCCATGAAAAAACTTCTCGCGCTCACGCTCGCCCTGGCCCTGACCATCCCAGCCGCGGCGGCGCAGGCCGCTCCGCCCAACCCCTTCGGGCACCCCTGTACGGCCCAGAACGGCGTGCTGTTCTGCCCGACCGCCGCCGACGGCGAGCGCGTGCCGAGCTGGGACGGCGTGCCGCTCGACGTGGACGTGACGCTGCCGCCCACCGGCGACGGCCCGTTCCCGACGATCGCGATGCTGCACGGCTGGGGCGGCAGCAAGACCAACTTCGAGCGCCGCGACGTCCCCAGCGCGTACGACAACGTCTACTACGCCCAGCAGGGCTACGCCGTGATCACCTACTCCGCACGCGGGTTCGGACGCTCGTGCGGCGCGGTCGACTCACGCACGTCCCCGGGCTGCGACCGCGGCTGGGTGCACCTGGGCGACCAGCGCTACGAGGCCAGGGACACCCAGCACCTGCTCGGGCTGCTGGTGGACCAGGGCGTCGCGCGGCGCGACGCGCTCGGCGTGACCGGCATCTCCTACGGCGGCATCCAGAGCCACATCCTGGCCCGCCTGCGCGACCGCATCAGGCTCGCCAACGGCTCCTTCGCGCGGTGGCGCAGCCCGAACGGGACGCCGCTGCGCGTGCGCGCGGCGTGGGCGCGCTGGGGCGCCACCGACCTCACGTACTCGCTCACCCCGAACGGCCGCTTCCTCGACTTCGGGCCGTACTCCGTGGCGCAGAGCCGCCAGCCGCTGGGCGTGATGAAGCGCAGCTTCGTCAACGGCCTGTACGCGCTCGGCAACGCCGTCGGCTTCCTTGCCGCGCCCGGCGTCGACCCGGCCGCCGACCTCGCCACCTGGCGCGACGTCACCGACCGCGGCGAGCCCGCCACGGCGCAGGGCAGCGCCATCGCCCGCGAGCTGACCGGCTACCACAGCGCCGTGGGCGTGCCGGGCGTGCCCGCGCCCCTGCTCGTGCAGAACGGGTGGACCGACGACCTGTTCCCGGTGCCCGAGGCGCTGCGCGTGTACACGGAGTTCCAGCGCACCAAGGGAGCGCAGATCGCGTACCAGTTCGCCGACCTGGGCCATCCGCGCGGGTCGAACAAGGACAACTCCAACCGCTTCTTCAACGCCCAGGGCTCGGCCTTCTTCGCCGCGCACCTGAAGGGCCAGGGCAAGCCCCTGGCCCACAACCGCGTGACCGCGTTCACCCAGACCTGCCCGGAGGAGGCGCCGGCGGACGGGCCCTACCGGGCGTCGAGCTGGAAGCGCCTGCACCCCGGCCGGGCAGCGCTGGCGGCGCGGCGCGTGCAGCGCGTCAGCTCCAGCGGCGGCAGCCCAGAGGTCAGCCAGCCGTTCGACCAGATCACCGAGGGCCACCCCTGCGTGACCGTGCCCGCGCAGCGCTCGCCCGGCACGGCAGTCGCCGCCGCCGCCGTCAGGCGGCCGTTCACGCTGCTCGGCCTGCCGACCGTGCGCGCCTCGATCAGGACGACGGGCAGCGGCGGCTTGCTCGCTGCGCGCCTGTGGGACGTCTACCGCGGCCAGCAGACGCTGATCTCGCGCGGCGTCTACCGGCTCGAGGACGCCCAGCGCGGCAAGCTCGTCTTCCAGCTGTTCGGCAACGGCTGGCGCTTCCGGCGCGGGCACGTGGCGAAGCTGGAGCTGGTGGGCAGCGACCCCGCGTTCCTGCGCACGAGCAACAACCGCTTCTCGGTGCGGGTGTCGAAGCTCAGGGTCTCCCTGCCGACGCTGGAGCCCTAGCGAGCCGCCGCTAAGGTCCGCGGACAGTGGAAGAAACGGCGCCGGCGAACGGCATCGAGATCGTCTACGAGACCATCGGCGACCCGGCCGATCCGCCGCTGCTGCTCGTGATGGGCCTGGGAATGCAGCTGATCCACTGGGACGACGGGCTGTGCGAGCTGCTTGCGCAGCGCGGCTTCCGGGTGGTGCGCTTCGACAACCGCGACGCCGGCCGCTCCACCCAGATCAACGCCCCCGTCCCGAACCTGCTGCGCGGCATGGCGGGGCTGAGGCTGGAGGCGCCCTACCTCCTCGAGGACATGGCCGCGGACGCCTTCGGCCTGCTCGACCACCTCGGCATCGAGGCCGCCCACGTCGCGGGCGCGTCGATGGGCGGGATGATCGCCCAGTCGATGGCCATCCAGCGCCCGGAGCGCGTGCGCTCGCTCACCTCGATCATGTCGACGACCGGAGACCGGCGGGCCGGACGGCCGAAGTTGCGCGCGCTGAGCGTGCTGGCCCGGCGCGCCCCCTCCGACAAGGAGTCGTACGTCGAGCACTCCGTGCGGCTGTTCCGGCTGATCGGCTCCAAGGGCTTCCCCTTCGACGAGGAGCGCCTGCGCGAGCTGGCGGCGGCGAGCTACGACCGCGGCAACCATCCGGCCGGCACCGGGCGCCAGCTGGCGGCGATCATGGCCTCGGGCGACCGCACCCCCCGATTGCGCGAGCTGCACCTGCCCGCCACCGTAATCCACGGTCGCGGCGACCCGCTGGTGCCCTTCCGCGGCGGGCAGGCCACCGCTGACGCGATCCCGGACGCGCGCCTGATCCCCATCGCCGGCATGGGCCACGACCTGCCGCCCGCGCTGTGGCCGCTGCTCGCCGACGCGGTGGCGGAGACAGCCGGCCGCGCGGCGCCCGCAAAGGCGCTCTAGGGCGGCCGGTGCTCCGGTGCGAGCTCGCGCGCCAGCGCGAGCGTCTGCTCGTCCAGCGTGCCCTCCACGAGCTCGAAGCGCTCGCCGTACTCGGCCAGCAGTGCGTCGCGCACCGCCTCCCAGGCGTCGGGGCCGGGGCGCTCGTCCGCCACGGCGCCGGCCGTGGCCGGATCCCACTCGAGCCCGAGCGCGCCGTAGACCGGCTCGAGCACCCGGCGGACGGCAGCGGAGTCGTCCACCACGATCACCGTGCCCACGTGCGCGCCGCCCGCGATCACGCGCTGCCCGATCCCGGCCAGCTTGCGCGCTCCGGCGGCGTTGACGCTCCAGCGCCCAGGGCAGTACTCGCCCGGCACTTCCCCCACGCGCGCGTCCACGCCGAGCCGGCGCAGGGCGCGGGCGATCAGCTCCGCGGTCGCCTCGAAGCGGGCGTGGATGCCGGTGCGCGCGTCCGGGTCCGGGACGGCGTGCGCGAGCTCGAGCGTGCCCTCGTGGAAGACGGCGGCGCGCCCGCCCGCGAGCCGCAGGACGGAGCCGAAGCCCTGCGCCCGCGCGGCGGCCACCGCCTCGTGGTACCCGGGCGCTAGGGCGTCGCGCTTGGCGAACGCCACGACCCTCCCGGGACGCGCCAGCCGCAGCGTCTCGGGCAGCTCGCCGGCCGCCACGCGGCGCATCACGGCGCCCGACACCGCGGTATCCAGCGCGGGGTCGTGGCGGAAGCAGTCGGAGAGGACGCGCAGCGGGCGCACCCTCGAGAGGCTATGCGGCGGGCGCCCAGTCGACCGCCGAGAGCGCGCGGTCCTTGCCGGTCAGCTTGGCGCCGCGCATGCAGACGTCCGCCGCGGCGACCAGGCCGTCGATGGTCTCGGCGTCGTCGGGGTAGAGCGCCCAGCCGACGCTCACGGTGAGCCGCACGTCGCGGGTCTCGGCGCGCTCCATGCCGCGCACCGCCTCCAGCAGGCGGGTGCACAGCGCGCGCATGGCATCGGAGTCGGAGCGCAGAGTGAGCACGGCGAACTCGTCGCCCCCGAGTCGCGCGACGACGTCCCCGGAGCGCACGCTCGACTGCAGCGTGCGGGCCGTCTCGCACAGCACGGCGTCGCCGGCGGGGTAGCCGTGCACCGTGTTGACGTCCTTGAAGCCGTCGAGGTCGGCCAGGATCAGGCCGACCTTGGCCTTGCGGTCCATCTGCCGCTCGAGCCAGTCGAGCAGCGCGCGCCGGTTGGGCAGGCCGGTGAGCGGGTCGTGCAGCGACAGCGTGCGCGCCCGCTCGCGCAGCTCGACCAGGTTCGCCTTGCCCTCGATGATCAGCCACCCGAGCGTCACATAGGCGGTGCAGAGCACGATCAGCTCGCCGAGGTAGCCCTCGCCGACGGCCGCGCCGTCGTAGGCGAGCGGCGTCAGTGCCATCCCCACGCACCCGGCCACATATAGGCGAGCCGGAAGGCGTGGGAAGAAGTAACAGGCGTAGAAGAGCAGGAAGAAGACGTAGAAGCGTGCGGGGGACGCCGAGCCGCCCGTCGCGGCCATCAGGCCGGCGATCAGCCCGGTCGACGCGGCCGCCGGCACGTGCCAGAACCAGCCCCCGTGCTCCTCGGGCCGGGCCAGGACCAGGCAGAAGGCGGCCCAGGCCACGCAGACGGCGGCCAGCCCCAGGACCCACGGCCAATGGCGGTTCTCGACCCCGGGCACGAACAGCAGGAGGACGATCGACACGCCTGCGCTCAGGAACAGCACGCCCGCCAGCTTGCCGGCCAGCATGCGCTCCTCGTCGACGTCGAAACTGCGGTTCTGCAGGGCTGCCAAAAGGACCGCCTCCCGGCGGGGTCGCTCCTTGCCTATCGGCAGCCCGAGCGCGCTTCTGTAGCGCTCAGTACCCGAGTGCGAACTTGGCTTCTTCGCTCATCAGCTCGGGCGTCCAGGCCGGCGTGAACGTCATCTTGGGGTGGACGGCGGTCACGCCGTCCAGCTCGCTCACGAACTCCTCGATCTGCTCGGACACCTGCGGCCCGATCGGGCATCCCGGCGACGTGAGCGTGAAGCTGACGAACACCTCGCCATCCTCGACCTCGATGGTGTAGATCAGGCCGAGCTCCACGAAGTCGAGCCCGAGCTCGGGATCGATGACGTTGGTGAGCGCGTCCTGGACTTCGTCGACGGTCGGCATGCAAACGAGGATAGTAGGGTCAGTCCGCTATGCCGCTGCTGGCGCTGCTCGCCGTCTTCATCCTGGTTCCGCTCGCCGAGCTGTACGTGATCCTCAAGGTCGGCGACGCGATCGGCGCCCTCTGGACGATCGTCCTGCTCGCCGCGGACTCCGTGCTGGGCTCGGTGCTCCTGCGCACGCAGGGGCGTGCGGTCTGGCGGCGCTTCAACGAGGCCCTCGCCGCCGGCCGGATGCCGCACCGTGAGGTGGTGGACGGCGTGCTGGTGATCTTCGGCGGCGCGTTCTTGATCACGCCCGGCTTCCTGACCGACATCGTCGGGCTGTTGCTGCTGCTGCCGCCCACGCGGGCGTTCTTCCGCGGGATCTTGGCGCGGCGTCTGGGCCGGCGGGTCGCGGCGGGGGTCACCCGCGCGGGCCGGGAGCCCTATGACGTCGAAGGAACGGCCGCCGAGTACGACGCTCCCCCGGGGCGGCTCGAGCGGTGACCACGGAGGCCTTCGCGCTCACCTTCTTCGATCACGACCGCGAGCTCTACGGTTCGGCGCGGTCGGGTGCGACGATCCTGTTCCGCGGCCGCCAGCCGGCCGCCCACGCCGAGGGGCCCGAGGTGTCGGAGGACGGCGACGGCTGGCGCGCCGAGCTGCCGGGCCGGCTGTCGCTGCGGCTCGAGCCCGTGACCGGCGAGGTCGACCTGGACGGCGTGACCGCCTGGGTGTGCCGGGTCGGCGGCGAGGTGGACGGCACGCGGATCGACTGCCTCGGCACCTTCTCGGTGACGAGCGTCGCGCCGCGCTGGGAGGAGCTGCAGGCCGTGCGGAGCATTTCCGCCCTGGTCGACGAGGGCACCGCTCTGCTCGCGGTCGCCCGCCGCCCCAAGGACGCGCCCGGCCACGGCGCCGAGGAGGTGCGCGCCGGCCTGTTTCTGGGTGGAGAGCTCCACGAGGTCGAGGAGGCCCGCATCTCGACGGTGTACGACGGCGGCGGCCGCCAGCGCAGCGCGGGGCTGGAGCTGTGGCTGCCGGGCGAGGAGTACGCGCGCCGCGGCTCCGGCCAGGTGATCGCCGGCTCCTCCTTCGACCTCGAGACGATCCAGGTGCACGCGGCGGTGTTCCGCTGGCGCCTCGACGGGCGCGAGGGCATCGGCGGCTACGAGCTGATGGTGCGGGTCGTGCCCCCGGTGGCGGCGTGATCCGCGCGCTGATCAGCGACTTCGGCGGCGTGCTCACGACGCCGCTGTCGGCGGGGTTCCTGGCCTACCAGGAGGAGGCGCGGATCTCGCTCGAGGACCTCGGGCGCGGGATGCAGCAGGCCGCCGACGCGTATGGCGAGCACCCGCTGTACGCACTGGAGCGCGGCGAGATCAGCGAGGTCGAGTTCGCGCGCCGGCTGGAGGAGCAGCTCGCCGACGGCTTCGACCTCTCCCGCCTGCGCCACCTCTACTTCGAGCGCATCGAGCCGAACGCACCGATGATCAGATTCGTGGGCGAGCTGCGCGAACGCGGCCTGCGCACCGCCCTGCTCACCAACAACGTGCGCGAATGGGAGCCGCTCTGGCGCGCGAAGCTGCCCGAGCTCGACGACATCTTCGAGGTCGTCGTGGACTCGGCCTTCGTCGGCATGCGCAAGCCCGAGCCCGGCATCTACGACCTCACGCTGGAGCGGCTCGGCGGCGGCCTGCTGGCGGAGGAGTGCCTCTTCGTCGACGACCTCGAGGTCAACTGCGAGGCCGCCCGCGCCCTCGGCATGACGGCCGTGCGCTTCGAGGACGCCACGCAGGCGATCCCCGAGCTCGAGTCAGCGCTGGCCGAGTAGCGCGGCGATCCCGGAGCTCAGCGCGGCCCGCGAGCGGGCCAGGCTGAGGCCCTGGTGCGTGCGCCAGCTCTCCCACGCCGCCCACGAGCAGAGCGCGACCAGTGCGGCGCGCAGCGGCTCGCGCTCGTCGGGGGGGATCGCGTCCAGCTCACGGCGGAAGACGCGCTCGGCCTCGGCGCCCTTGGCCCGCCGAGCCGTGGCGAGCCAGCCGGCGACCGATGACGACTCGTGCTCGATCAGGAGGGCCGCGCGCCGCACGCCGCCCATCAGCTCGTAGAGGTGCGCGCGCTGCTCGCCGAACTGCTCGATCCGCTCGCCGAGCGGCAGCGTCACGTCGATCGGGCGGAGCGTCGGCATCACGCGCTCGTACTGCTCTCGCGCGACCGCCTCGAAGAGCCCCTCGCGGTCCGGGAAGTGCTGGAACACCGACCGCTCGGAAACACCCGCGCGGGCGGCGATCGCGGCGGCGGTGGGCGTCAGGTGACCCTCGTCGAGCAGCCCCAGCAGGGCGTCCACGAGCGCCTGGCGGGTGCGTTCGGCGCGTACCGTCCGGCCATCGCGCTGCTCGGACGTGGCGCTCATCGGCACAGCATATGAGCAAAACCTCGCAACTTGCGGGCTCGATTCGAAAGGCCCCCTTGACGGGCGACCGGGCCGCTGGTCTACTGATCCTCGAGACGCGGACGGAACGCAAAGAGCGAAGCCAGAGGTTGTGAGGCTCGCCGCGCGACACGCCAGCTTCGGTTGACATGGCGCGCACCTCGAGCGTGAAGTCCGCGTCTCTCTTATCGCCCCGGCTCCGGTCGGGGCGATTTGCATTTTGGGGGTGCTACCGGCCGCGCGCGGCGAGCTCGCGCTTGGCGGTCTTGCGGTAGCGGCGCACCTTGCGCATGTTGGACTTCACGCGGTTGAGCAGCCCCGGCGGCAGCTCCATGCCGCCCACCACCTTGTGCGGCACGATCGTCCAGCCGCCGTCCTCCTCCACGAGGTCGCCGCGCACCTGGAAGTTGCGCTGCCACCTGAACTCCGGGGAGTGGTCGTGCGCGGTCACGCACGCGAGGCCCGGCTGCCACGGCACTCCGACCGGGGCGCCGCCGAGCCGCACGCGGCCCGCCGAGCGGTCCACCTCGATCGGCACCCGCACGGAGAACGGGAAGCCGTCCGGCGCGACCAGCGACACGACGGCCTCCGGGTAGCGCGCGCCGAGCTCCTCGATGCGGTCGTCCCACGCCAGCGCACCGCCCTCGGTGCCGGCGTGGCCCGCGGCGGGCTCCTCGTCGTGGCCGGAGCGGACCTCCTCCATGCGCGCGTCGAACAGCTGCGGCTCGCACGCCGGGTCGCCGTCCCCCCACACGTAGATGCGCTCCGGGCGCACGTGGATGTAGATGCGCGTGTAGTACCAGCCGAGCAGCCGCTCGAACAGCTTCGGCGGCATGTCGTTCTTGGTGGCGGGCAGCTTCTCGAGCAGCTCGTGCCGGTAGCGCTCGCGGTTGGCGTCGAGGTCGCGGTCGTCCACGTCCGCGGTGCCCTGCACGAGAACGTGCGGAGCGCCCTCCAGGCCGCAGCCGGTCGGGTCCGAGAACAGCAGGGCGACCTTAGGGTTGGTTTGCGCGTCGTTCGCCTTCTTCGGGTAGCCGAGCCCGGTCGTGACGTCGATGCAGGGGGCGCCCGGGCGGTAGTAGGGCGTGAGGGGCCACGTGATCGGCTGCCCGCGTCCGTCGACGGTCGTGAACTCCGTCGTGACGAACCGGTCGAAGACCCGCTGGATCTCGGTCGGGAGCGTCGCGGTCATGTGCCGATTCAATCACGCGCGGGCCCACTTCAACGCTTCGGCGGGGGGACATAACTCGCGCACCGGTCCGGGCCGGCGCGGCGCTCCTCAAGCCACCCCCCGCCGCGGCCGATCAGGTCTAAGACGCGTGCGATCGATTGGCCCGGACAAGCGCAGTTCGCACGCGCGCCTTTGGGCGCGCGTTGCCGCCGCCCATGCGGCCGCTTGCGCGCGTCTTCGTGAGCAGCGCGGCTCGATGCTGATCGAGGTCATGGTCGGCGCCGTGGTGCTCGCGATCGCGACCACCGCCATCCTGAACGGGCTCGACGGCGCGCAGAGCACGGGCGCGAGCAACAAGGCCCGCTCGGTGCAGGCCACGCTCGCCCAGCAGGACATCGAGCGGATGCGGGCATTCCCGGTCAACAGCCTCTCCAACCTGCGCCAGACGCGGACGGTCGCGGTTGCCGGAGTGGACTACACGGTCGTCTCGCGCACCGAATGGGTGCGCGACGCGAGCGGCGTAGTGAGCTGCACGAGCGGCGACGAAACCCAGGGCCAGTACCTCAAGCTGAGCAGCACGGTCACCTCCCCCACCACCGTGACCCGGCCCGTCAAGGAAACCGGCCTGCTGACGCCCGGGGCGGGGCAGCTCAGCACCACCGCCGGCACCGCCACGGTCAAGCTCACCAACCGCTCGGGCCAGCCCCTCGTCGGCCTAACCGTGAGCCTGTCCGGCCCCGGTTCACACACCGACCGGACCAACGAGCTCGGCTGCGCGGTCTTCGGCTACATCCCGGCCGGCACCTACACAGTCCAAGTGCCGGGCATGGTGGCCCCGGCCAGCGTGCTGCCGGCGCAGCAGGACCTGGCCGTGTACGCCACCAAGGCCAGCCTGGCGCAGATGCAGGTCGAGCAGCCCGCGAACCTGCGAGCGAACTTCGTCGGACCGGTGCAGTCGGGCACGCCGCTGAGCCCGACGTTCGCGCCGTCGCTGGTCTGGGACTCGATCACCGTCAAGAACGCCGCCCTCCCGACCGTCACGAAGATCTTCCCGCGCACGGGAGGCATCGGCCCCAGCGTGGACGCGACGAACCTGTTCCCGTTCGCCGACGGCGTGGGCGTGTACGCCGGCAACTGCGCGGCCAACGACCCCACCACCTACTTGCCGAACTACTGGGTGCCGGGCGGCCGCGGCCACGCCGCGCTGAACCCCGGCGACGCGCTGGTGCCCGTGGACGTCGAGATGCCGACGCTGCGGGTGACGGTGAGGCGCACCAGCACCGCCACGGTCTTCAACCGCGCCGACATCACGCTGACATCCCTCGACAGCGGCTGCGCGGGCTACACCGCATCCGCCACCTTCGCGAACAAGGGCTCCCACGACTTCGACCTAGCAGTGCCGTTTGGTCGCTATCGGGTCTGCGTGGCCACGCGGACCGGAACCAGCACCACCTCCCGCCGGATTAGGACCAGCGCGAGCAGCACCCCGCCGGACCAGAACCTGACCACGGTGCCAGCCACGCCTAACCGCGCAATCACGCTCACGACCGGCACCTCGACCAGCGGCACGTGCCCGTGATGAAGCGCCGCCTGCGACAGCTCCACGCCGACCAGTCGGGCTTCAGCCTGCCCGAGCTGATCACCGCCATGGCGCTCGGCATGGTGGTGCTGCTTGCCGCCGCCTTCCTGCTCGACGCGTCCGTGTCGCGGTCGAACGAGATCGCCGACCGCCAGGACGCGATCCAGCGTGGCCGGCTGGCCATGGAGATCGTCACGCGCGACCTGCGCTCGCAGGTGTGCCTGAAGGACCAGCGGCCGATCACCGACGGCCAGGACCAGCAGATCAGCTACTACGCCAGCCTGTCCGACCAGCCCGACTCGGCCGACCTGCGGACGATCACCTTCGACGCGACCGCCAAGCGGCTGCAGCAGAGCATTCTCCGCGGGACCGGCACGTTCCCGGACCTCACCTTCCCCGGCCCCGCCACCAGCAGCTGGCTCCTCGAGGGCGCGGTGCCCGTCAAGGACGGCGCGGTCGACCGCCCGATCTTCCGCTACTACGCGTACAAGGTCGGCGGCACTCCGGGCGAGCTGGAGCTGCTCCCGACGCCGCTCAGCCTCGTCAACCGGGAGCGCGTGGTGCTGATCAAGGTCGCCTTCGTCGCCCTTCCGGCGCGCACCCTGGCCCGCAACACCACCAACAGGGACTCCACGACATTCGAAAGCGACGTCTACGTGCGCCTCGCCGATCCCACCAAGCCCGCGGACGGACCACGATGCATCTGAAGCTCCGCTGCCAGCGCGGATTCACCACCGTCACCCTGATGGGCGTGCTGCTGGTCGGCGGCCTGCTCGTGATGGCGACGTTCTCCGCCGTCAACCCCGACATCGGCTTCTCGCGCGGCGACCAGGACTCCAAGCAGGCGTACGCGGCGGCGGAGTCGGGCCTGCAGTGGTACCTGAACAGCCTCGCGGCGAACAACAGCTACTACACGCTCTGCGACGCCCCGCCGCCCCCCAACGCGTCGGAGGTGGCGCCCGTCAACCAGGCCTACCCTCAGAGCCCGCTCCTGCCGTTCAAGTGGCGCAACCTGCCCGGTGAGCAGGCGAAGTACGGGATCGAGCTGATGCCGGCCGAGGGCCGCCCGAAGTGCACCAGCGACCAGTACTCGATGATCGACCGCTACGGGAACATGCGCCTGCGCATCAGCGGACGCTCGCGCGGCAAGACGCGCACGATCGACGCCGTCCTGCGCCGGCTCAACTTCCTCGACTTCATCTACTTCACCCACTTCGAGACGCTGGACCCGGTGGCGACGAGCGATCCGACCACGGCGGCCACCGTCTGCGCCCGCTTCCGCGCGCAGCGGCCCTCCAGCCCGTGCGACGAGATCCAGTTCGCCGCCGACGACGCGATCCTCGGCCCCTTCCACACGAACGACAACATCCTCGTCTGCGGCAGCCCGCAGTTCGGGCGCGGCGTCAGCGACCGGATCGAGATCAACGGGCCGCAGGCGGTCGTGTCGGCGTGCGGCAGCGGCTCGGGGCCCGACTACCAGGGCACGCTGATCCACCCCGCCGGCGAGCTCGGGATGCCGCCGTCGAACTCGGACCTCGCGGCGATCGCCGCCCCCGAGTACCGCTTCCTGGGCCGCACCGACATCACGCTGAACGGCGCGTCGATGCAGGTCACGAACGCCGCCTTCGGCACCAAGACGATGAACCTGCCCGCGAACGGCGTGATCTGGGTCGGGAGCGGCCCTGGAGCGTGCACCACCGGCTACGAGCGCCGCCAGGACTACACCGAGACCGCGACGGAGCTGCAGTGCGGCAACGCCTGGGTGAAGGGGACCTACGGCAAGGACCTCACGATCGCGGCGAGCAACGACGTGATCATCACCGGCAACCTCGAGCGCAGCGCCGACGAGCTGCTGCTCGGGCTCGTGGCATACAACTTCGTGCGCGTGTACCACCCGGTCAACTGGAGCGGCACCAGCTGCGGATCCAACACGGGCGCCGCCCTTTCGAACCCGATCATCGAGGCTGCGATCCTCGCGCTGAACCACTCGTTCATCGTCGACAACTGGACCTGCGGAGCGCGCCTCGGCAACCTCACCGTCGACGGCGCGATCGCCCAGCGCTTCCGCGGCCCGGTAGGAACCACCGCCCCCAGCGGGTACCTCAAGAACTACGTCTACAACGACCGCCTGCGCTACCGCGAGCCGCCCTACTTCCTGGATCCGGTCCAGGCCTCCTGGCGCATCGCGCGCCAGACCGAGCACCTGCCGGCACGCAGCACGCTGCCCTAGCCGGCCAAGAAGCGCTCGACCTCGGCGGCCAGCAGCTCGGGGCCGCTCGTCGCCGCGCCGTGGCCGTGGCCGTGGAGCGTCCGTACTTCGGCGCCCGGGATCGCCGCGGCGAACGCCTCGGTCGAGCGCCGCGCCCACGGTGGGCTCTCCGAGCCGACCAGCAGCAGCGTCGGCGCGGCGATCGCCGCCAGGGCCAGCGAGTCGATGCTGAGGGCGCGCTCCGCGCGCAGCTCGCGCGGCACTGTCGGCGACACCTCGAGGCGCGCCTGCCACGCCGGCGTGCCCTCCATGAGGTCGATCTGCTCGTCGGTGTAGCCGCCGACGTCGCGCATGAACTCGCGCACCGCCGAGCTGCGCCCGTCCGCGTTCACGCTGGCCTCGAAGCGCTGCGTCCACTCCTCATCCACGAGCACGCCGCCCATGGGCGGCTCGTAGAGGACGAGCTTGGGCAGGCCGTCGAGACCCGTCGCGGCGCCGGCCGCCACCAGGGCGCCATAGGAGTGGCCGTACAGCAGCGCGTCCGGGCCCGCCGCGCGCACGACGGCCGCCACGTCCTCGAACTCCTGCGCGAGCTCGTACGGCTTGCCGTCGTCGGAGTCGCCGCGCCCGCGACGGTCCACGGCCCACACGGTGAAGCGGGCCTCCAGGTGCGGGCGCACCAGGTCGAACGTCACGCGCGAGGAGCCGGCGCCGTGCACCATCACCAGGGGCGGCCCGTCGCCCGCCACGTCGGAGGCGATCCGCACGCCGTCTGGGGCTGTGACGTGCCGCAGCAAGCTGGCGCGAGCCTACACGCAGCCTCCGGGACCCCAAAGGCCCATCTTGCGCCCGCGGGCCCGCCGCGCCGCGGCGGCGAAGCGGTCCGCGAACTCGTCGTTCGGCGGGATCGTGAGCGGCTGGGCGTAGCCGCGCCGGACCAGCAGGAGGTTCAGGAAGCGGCCGTCATCGGTGTACACGTAGGCAAGCGCCCGCCCGTAGCGATCGCGTTCCTCGGCCCCGAGCTCGTAGCCCACCGGACTGCCGAGCGGCAGCAGCCGCTTCACGAAGGCCGACGCCTCACGCCCGTAGCACTCCACCCCTCCGTACACCTCCGGGGTGTCCACCCCGATCAGGCGCACCTTGCCGATGCCCGAGAGCCACAGCGTGTCGCCGTCGGTGTGCTTCGTGACCCGCGCCGCCACGCGCTCCGCGGAGGGCGCCGGCGGCTCGGAGGCGCCGCAGCCGGCGAGGGCCGCTGCGAGTAGGACCGGGGTTAGTTGTCTGAACCCAAGCGGTCCCAGCAATAGAGCTCCACCGCCTCGGCGGCGAGCTCCATCAGGCGTGCGTGCGAGAGCCAGGGCAGGACGGTGTCGAGCGCCTGCTCTTCGCTGATGCCGGCCTCGAAGGCCTCCTCGCCCTTGAATCCGGCGGCGATCTTGAGCGCTTCGCGGCGGTGCTCGCCTAGTCCGCCGAAGGCGCCGAGCAGGAACTCCTTGTTGGCGATCGGCTGGCCGACCTCGAGCGAGGCGTGCCATGCGGCGAGGATGGACAGGTCGTCGTCGTCCAGCTCGTCGACGGCTTTGGCGTAGTGCACGAGCAGCTCGTCGTCGGGAATCTCGTCGACCCACGCGCGCACCACCTCGCCCAGCAGCTGCCGGCGTGCTTCGCGGCCGACGCTTTCCGCGACGACCCTAATCGCTTCCTGGGGCTCGATGAAGCAGAGAGGCATATGCCTTCGCTCTCCTCCGGGTTGCACAGTGGGTTGGTCGGAGAGTAGGTACGGGACCTGACGGAAAGAGGTTGAATGGCAGCGGGGGCTCACGCCCCCGCTCGCCGTCAGGCGCTCCGAAGCGTGTGCTGCTCGTCCCAGGAGCAGAGCGCGGCGCGGCCCGGGCAGTCGCCGCACAGCTCTGCGTGTGGCTCTGCGGCGGGCTCGAAGCGGCCCTCCACGACCCCGCGCGCCAGCCCCAGCAGCTCCGTCTCGAGCCGGTCCGCCTCTGCCGCCTCGAAGACCGCGGCGGCGGTCTCCTCGGGGCGTTCGAGGAAGCAGTGCACGACCTCGACGCGCTGCGCGCCCCCGCGCAGCCCGGCGAGCGCGTAGACGAGCCGCTGGGTGGAGTACGACGCCGCGGTCAGCTCGACCGGGTCGCGCTCGCCGAGGGCGTCGCTCTTGTGGTCGACGACGAGCAGGCGGTCGTCCTCGGCGGCGTGCACGTCGACGACGCCGTTGACGAGCACGCTGCGCCCGCCGGCACCGGGCGGGGTGAGCGTGAACGAGAACGGCAGCTCGGTGCGCACGCGGCGGGCGCCGGCGATCCGCCCGAACAGCGGCGCGGCCACGAAGCGCTCGACCATGGCCAGCAGGTCGGCGACCTCCTCGGGCCTGACGGTGGCGCCGTGGCTCTCGATCAGGGCGCCCACCTCGTCCGCCGTGGGGATCATCGGCCGGCGGAAGTCGAGCCGCTCGAGCAGCTCGTGCACGAGGGTGCCGCGCAGCAGCGCGCCAAGGCCCGTCCCCGGCACCGGAGCGGCCACGAACGGCGGGTCGACCCGCGGCAGGCGCAGTGCCCGCTCGAGGTAGAAGCGATACGAGCAGCGCCGGTAGGCCTCGAGCCCGGTGTAGGAGAGCCGGCTGACGGGCAGGGCGCGCGGGGCGGGCAGCGTGCCGAGGCCGAGCTCCGGCTGAGCGTCGCCCCCGACGAGCTCCGGCTCCGCACCGGCGGGGGCGCGGTCGCGTGCGGGCAGCAGCTCGTCCAGCGCGGCGGGCCTGAGCTCGGTGGCGGCAACGTCGGGCCCGGCGAAGCCGCGCATCAGCCAGCGCATCGGCTCCTTCATGTCCTCGGGCTCCCGCAGCTGCTCCAGGTCGGTCGCGCCACTCAGCACGAGGTGCTCCTGGGCGCGCGTGGCAGCCACGTAGAAGATGCGCTTCTCCTCCTCCTCGCCGAGCGCCTTCTCACGCGCCTTCATGTCGGCGAGCAGGGCGCTGTCGACCGCCGTGCCCCCGAGCGAGGCGAGCCGCAGGCCGGCCTGGCCGTCGTCGGACACGCGCAGCCGCCCGTAGTCCTCGCGCCCGTCCTTGCCGAGGTCGGCCACGCACACGACCGGGAACTCGAGCCCCTTGGCGCGATGGACGGTCATCAGCCGCACGGCGTCGAGCGCCTCGGCCTCGAGCGGGGCCTCGCCCTCGCGCGCCTGGACCACGTCGCGCTCGGCCAGCGTGTCGATGAAACCGCGCAGGTCGCGGCCCTCGTCGGCCTCGTACTCGCGCGCCATCCGCATCAGCTTGCGCACGTTGGCCATCCGCCGCGTGCCGGCGGGCAGCGCGAGCACGTGGCGGTCGTAGCCGGTCTGCGTGACCGCGCGGTCGATCAGCGTCTCGAGCGACACCTGCGCGGCGCGCTGGCGCTCCGCCTCGAACAGCTCGACGAACACGGCGGCCCGGCGCCGGTCCTCGGCGGGGAGCTGCTCGAGCACCTCGCCCGACCGCAGCAGCCACCAGGGGTCGCGCCCGGCGCGGCGCGCCTCCAGGCCGATCAGCGCAACGGCGTCGAGCGACAGCCCGCCGAGCGGCGACGCGAGCATGCTGTAGACGGCCAGCTCGTCAAGCGGGTTGGCGAGCGCCGCCAGCCAGTGGCGCAGGTCGGCCACCTGCTGCTGGGCCCAGTAGCCGCGGCCGCCCACCACGTGTGTCGGGATGCCGCGCTCGTCGAGCGCGCGCTCGTAGAACCCCATGCTGGTCGTGGCGCGGAACAGCAGCACGATGTCGCGCCACTCCCAGCCGCCCTCGGTCCGGAGCTGCTCGACGCGCTTGGCGAGCAGGCGCGCCTCGGCGGCGCGCCACGGCGTGGCGCCGTGCATGCCCGCGCCGAAGGGGTCGTCGGTGCCGAGCGCATCCTCCCAGCGGCGCTTGTCCTTGTCCGTCACCAGCAGCTCGACGCACGGCTTCACCCGCGGCGGGGTCTCGCGGGCCCCGTCGGCCTCGCGCAGTGGCTCGAAGCGTTCGCCCCAGGCCAGCCCGAAGCAGCGGTCGATCGCCTCGAGCACCTCGCCGCGGCTGCGGAAGTTGACCGTGATGCTCTCCGCGCGGCCGTCCTCGGCGGCCTCGGTCCAGTGCGCCCGGAACACGTCCACGTCCGCGTTGCGGAAGCCGTAGATGGACTGGTTCTCGTCGCCGACCCGGAACAGGTTGCCGCGCTCGAGCTGCTCGAGCAGCTCGTTCTGGAGCGGGTTGGTGTCCTGGAACTCGTCGACGAGCACGTGGACGAAGCGCTCGCGGTACTGCTCGCGCAGGCCGTCGTCGGTGGCGAGCAGGTCGCGGGCCAGCAGCTCGAGGTCCTCGAAGTCGAGCGCCGACCGCGCGCGCTTCCCCTGCTCGTAGTGCCCTCCGTAGAGCTCCAGCAGCACGCGCAGCATCGTGTGGTCGCGGTACGCGCCCTGGGCGGTGCAGAGCGCCGTGTAGGCCCCGAGCGCGTCGCGGTACTCCGCGCACGCGTCGGTGGCGAGCGCCTTGGCGTTGCCGCCGAAGGAGAGGCCGCTCAGGTCGTGAGGATCGGACAGCCCGTCGGCGGGGACGCGCTCCAGCACGCCGGCGCAGCGCTCCAGCTTCTCGATGGCGGCGCCGACGGAAACGCCGTCGCCGGCCCCGCCGAGCTCGCGCAGGGCTGCCCCGACGGCGGCGTCCAGGCGCGCCGCCTCGCCCGCCACCTGTGGCGGCTGCATCTCCTCCAGCCGCGGCGTGCGCTGGCCCCGGCTGCGCAGGCGCGAATGAGCCGTGCGCACCATGTCGCGCAGCCCGTCGGGCGAGTACGCGGCCACCATCTCGAGCCGCACGGGGTCCTCCCCCTCGCCCATGAACTGCTCGAGCGCCTGGTCGAAGGCGTCGGCGGCGATCCGCTCCGCCTCCAGCTCGTCCAGCACGCGGAAGTCGGGGTCGATGCCCGCGCTGAGCGCGTGCGCCCGCAGCACGCGCGAGCAGAAGCCGTGGATGGTCGAGATCCAGGCGGCCTCGGCCGCGCGCGCCTCGGCGCGCTTGCCGAGCTCCAGGAAGCGCTTGCGCACGCGCGCCTTCATCTCGGCGGCCGCCTTCTCGGTGAAGGTGATGGCGAGGATGCTCTCCACGGCCACTCCGTCCTGGAGCACGGCCTGCACGAAGCGCTCGACCAGCACGGTGGTCTTGCCGGTGCCCGCTCCGGCGCGCACCATCAGCGAGCAGTCGCGCCGGGCGACCGCGCGTTCCTGCTCGGGCGTGAGGCGGCTCGCGCTCACGACTCGCACCTGCAGATCGACGGGTACGAGCAGCCGCCGTTCCAGGCGCACTGGTCGGGGTTGCAGCCGAGCTCGCCGTTGCGCATCCGGGCGTCGGTGGCGCGCACCTGGCCGAGCGCCCAGTCGAGCTTCTCGCGAAACTCCTCGGCGGGGAGGCGGTCGGGCTTCTTGAAGCCCGAGCCCAGCTCGTGGACCTCCTTGGCCACCATGCCGCGCGGGTCGTCGGAGCTGCCCAGCGGCAGGTAGACGCCGCCCGCCGGGCGCAGGCCGAGCAGGCGCTCGACCACGAGCATGTAGAGCGCCGCCTGGAAGCGGTTCTCCGACTCCCAGGAGCCGACCTTGTACGAGTCGGCGCGCTTGCCGCTCTTGTAGTCGATCACCAGCGCCATGCCGTCCTTGGTGTCGACGCGGTCGATGCGCCCGCGCACCCTCAGCCCGGGCTCGATCTCGACGGGCTCGCTGTCGCCGTCGCCGAAGGGCAGCTCGAGGTGCTCGGGCTCAAAGCTGCCGTCGCGCTCGGACTCGCGGCGCAGGAAGCGCAGCAGGTCGAACTCGAGCCGGCGCGCCGCCGCCCGCACGCGCGTCTGCTTGGGCGAGAGCTGGAACTGCGACTGCTGGCTGCGCAGCTCCTCCAGCAGCAGCCGCTCGGCCAGGGCGAGGTTGCCGGGCGTGACGCGGCGCGTGCCGGTGTCCGCGCGCAGGCGCTCGAAGGTGCGCTGGAGGACCGAGTGGGCGTAGCGCCCGCGCACCATCTGCTCGGGATCGGGGACCAGCTCGTCGGGCCTCAGCACGTTCTTCACCAGCCACTTGACGGGGCAGTCGGCGAAGTTCTCCAGCGCCCCGGCGGAGACCGCGTCGCGGGCGGCGAGGCGCTCCAGCAGCGGCTCGGCGGTGAGGGGGCCGGGGAGCCGCTCGGCCCGCCGCGGCCCGGACGCGGCCAGTGCCCGCTCGAGCTCCGCCGCGGTCGGGGCGTCCTCGGCGCGCCAGGTGACGTCGGACAGCGAGCGCCGGCGCTCGGGCGGATCGGCGAGCAGCAGGTCGCGCACGTCCTCGACGAAGAACGACTGCGGCTGCGGGTTGCCCTCCTCGTCGCTCGATCGCGAGGACAGCACGAGCAGCCGCTCGGCGCGGGAGCAGCAGACGTAGAACAGGTAGCGCTCGCGGTCGAGCCGGTCCTCTCGGATCGGGAGCACCAGGCCGCTCGCGCGCGCGATCGCGCGCCGGTCCTCGTCGGGGAGGAACGGCTCGGGGGAGGCGCCGCGCGGGAACTCGCCCTCCTGCAGCCCGCAGACGAACACCGCCTGGAAGCGCCGGGCGCGGATCCCCTCTGGCTCTGCCACCTGGACGCGGTCCGGCTGGGGCGGCTCGCCGAGCCGTACGCGCAGCTCGCTCAGCACGGCCAGCACGCGCTGCGGCTCGAGCCGCGTGCGGCGATCGGCCTCCACCACGGCGCGCAGCTCCGACAGCGCCTCACGGGCGGCCACGTACACGCGCGGGTCGTCGAGCTCGGGCCCGCTGAGGATGGCCGCGCGGCGCCGGTAGGGCGCGGCGAACAGGCGCCCGAGCTGGCGCTCGAGCTCGGCCAGGAAGTCCGCGCTGCCGCGCGCCTCGCGCAGGCGGTCGAGGTCGTCCAGCTTCCAGTGCTCCGCCTCCCACAGCTCGCGCGCCTCGACAGCGCCGTGCGCCCCCTGGCGGCGCACGAGCGCCTCGAGCCGGTCGGCCAGGACCGGCTGGCGCAGCAGCCCTGGAGTGCGCAGCCAGGCCAGCAGGTCGCCGGCGGTGGCGTCCGGGACGGCGGCGCAGCGGATCAGCGCCAGCAGGCCGCGTCCCAGGCCGGTGTGGCCGAGCGGCACCGAGCGGTCGATCGAGAAGGGGATCTCGTAGGCCCCGAAGACCTGCTCCAGCAGCGAGGCGTAGTCGCCCGGCCGGCGCAGCACCACCGCGATGTCGCCGGGCTCGACGCCGGCGCGCAGCAGGTCGAGCAGGCGCGCGCCGACCAGCTCGACCTCGGCGCGCTGGCCGCCGGCGCTGTGGAACTCGACGGCGCTGCCCGCGTCGGCGGGCTCGCGCTGCGGATCGTCCTCGAAGAGGTTGCGCTCCACGTGGTGCAGCGCGGCGCGCGACTCGGGCGCGTAGTGGTCGTCGAGCGGCGGGAGCACCTTCTCCGTCGCTCCGAGCTCGAGCAAGTCCTGGTGAGCAGTGGCCACCGCCTTGAAGGCGGCGCGGTGGCGCTCGAAGGGCAGCGACACCGACACTTCGGCGCCGCAATGGTTCGCGATCGTCTCGAGGGCGTCGCGCTGGAGCGGATTGAAGTCGTCGAAGCCGTAGACGAACAGCGGCGTGTGTCCCCAGCGGCCGGGTTCGCGCCGCAGCGCATCGTTCGCGTGCCAGGAGAAGGACTCGGCGTCAGCGAGGCCCGCTGCCTGCAGCCCGTCGCGGTAGCCGCGGTATACGGCGGCCACCTCCTCCGCGTAGCGGCGGCGCGGGCCGTCGCCGGCCCAGGTCCTGAGCGCCTGCGTGAAGCGGCCGGGCTGGAGCGCGTCGCGCCCGGAGCGCCCCAGCTCGGCGACGAAGCGTGCGGCCGCGTGCACGAAGCCGGGCTGGCCGGCGGACTCGGCGAGCAGATCGAGCCGCGCCCTCCGGATCGCCTCCTCCACGATCAGCTCGCGCTGGACGTCGGACGCCACGCGCTCGGCGTGGCCGGCGCGGCGGGCGATCTCGCGGAACAGCCGGTCGAAGCGCAGGACGCTCACGCCGAACACCGCGCCGCGCTGCGCCAGCTCGCGCTGTGCGTGCTCGACGTCCTGGTATGCCGGCACGACGAGAATCGGCTCCTCGTCGACGCGGGCGCGCAGGCCACCCAGCACCTCGCCCGCCTTTGCGGCGTTGGCCGGCCCGGTTACGAGGGTGAGGGGCACATCTGCATGGTCGCTACTCGCCCGGACCGTCTGACGCGAGCACGCCCTTGGCCGCCGCCGCGCTGAGCGCCTGGGCGAAGCGCTTGGCTGGCAGCAGGACCGGCGCCTGCTGGAGCTCCCAGCCGCGGTTTGGCCGCATGATCCAGCGCGCAACCCTCACGCGCCCACCATCGAGGCGCTCCACCCTGAGCTCGTCGCGCAGCTCCCCGGAGCGGCCGGCGCTCGCGGCGAAGACGCCCGGCTCGGCGGGCGGGCCCGCGGGGCCGGCCTCGCCGGCGAGCGGCAGCAGGTCCTTGGCCGCGGCCTCGCCCATCAGCGTGGGCAGGTCCGCCGCGTCCACGACCGGCGCCGTGCGCTCGATCTCGCCGTCCCGCCATGCCGCGAGGCGCAGGCCGCCCGGCACGCGCTCGAGCCTGATCTCGGAGCCGTCGTAGGGGCCGGCCGAGACGAACGGTCCGCGCGAGGAGCGCGCGGCGTTGGGCGCCGTGCGTGTGGAGCGGCGGCCCCCGGTGCGCTGCTGGGACGGAGTGCGGGACCTGGTGGCCACCCGGTTCGGATCCAGCACGGTGCCCTTGGAACAGATGGAGCACTCGGCTAGCAACCGGTTGTGGCGACAGAAGGTGGGCACGCGGGCCACCAGACTAGTGACGCCGGATCTTGAAGTTCTCGGGGAAATTCGAGTAATCGGCTGCCACCATCCCCCCGATGCGCACGGCGGTCATCTCCGATCTCCACCTCGGCGCCCTCAACGAGGCGGACATGGCGCGGCGACCGGATGCGCTCGACCGGCTCGCCGCGGCGCTCGAGCCCGCCGAGCGGATCGTCCTGCTCGGCGACACGCTGGAGCTGCGCGAGCGGCCCGTCGCCGCCCTGCTCGAGGTCGTGCGGCCCGTGTTCGAGCGGCTTGCTCCCGTCGCTGCCGGCAAGCGCGTCACGCTGGTGCCGGGCAACCACGACCACCAGCTCGGCGAGCCCTGGCTGGCCCGCGGGCGGCTCGCCGGACGCGCGCTCGGCTCCGAGAACGAGTGGCCCGTCGCCGCCGGCCAGGAGAACGGCCCGGCCGGCGTGGTCGCGTCCTGGCTGCGCGGCGCCGAGGTCACCGTCGCCTACCCCGGGCTGTGGCTGACGGACGGCGTCTACGCAACGCACGGCCAGTACCTGGATCTGTACCTGACCGTGCCGCGGCTGGAGTCGATCGCCGCATCGGTCGTCGGCCGCTTCAGCGGCCGCGACGGCGACTGCACGTCGGCGGACGACTTCGAGGCCGTGATGGCCCCGATCTACCAGTTCCACGCCGGGCTGGCCGAGGGCGCCTCGACCGCCTCGCTCGCGCGCGGAGCGAAGATGTCGCGGTCGGTGTGGAGCCGCGCCACGGGGAACGGCCGCGCCGGCCGGCTGCTGCTCGGCGGACTGACGATCCCGGCGGCAGTGGCGGCCCTGAACCGGCTCGGCATCGGCCCGTTTCGGTCCGAGCTGAGCGGGCCCGAGCTGCGCCGCGCCGGCCTGCTGGCTATGGCGCGGGTGGCGGACACGCTCGCCCCCGGCGCCGAGCACGTGCTGTTCGGCCATACCCATCGCGCCGGGCCGCTGCCGGGCGACGACGAGGCGGAATGGACGACGCTCTCGGGCGCGCACCTGGTCAACACCGGCAACTGGTATCTGGAGCGGGCGTTCGTGTCGGGGACCGACGAGCGCAGCCCCTACTGGCCCGGCAGCGTCGTGTGGGTCGAGCCCGGGAAGCCGCCGCGGATCGAGAGCGCGCTGAGCGGCTACGCGGCTCCGACCGCGTAGGCGGCCTCGTCGAACTCCCGGGTGCGCCGGCGGAACGGCATCGTGAACGTCGGCCAGATCGTGGAGTTGCGGCCCTTGCGGTCGATGTAGTAGCTCGAGCAGCCGCCGCTCACCCACACCGTGCCTCGCGCCAGCCGGTCGACCTCGTCGTTGTAGGCGGCCTGCGCCTCCGGCCGGACGTCGACGGTGCGGGCGCCGCGGCGGCGCATCATGCGCAGGGCGTCGGCCACGTAGCTGATCTGCGACTCGATCATGAACACGATCGAGGTGTGGCCGAGGCCGGTGTTGGGCCCAACCAGGAAGAAGAGGTTGGGGAAGCCGGCCACGGCCGCGCCCTTGTAGGCGGACGGCGAGCCGTCCCAGGTGTCCTCCAGGGTGCGGCCCTCGCGGCCGCGGATCTTGCCGGCGATCGGCAGGTCGGTCACGTGGAAGCCGGTGCCGAAGATGATCGTGTCCACCTCGCGCTCCGTGCCGTCGGCGGTGACGATCGAGCGCGGGCGGACCTCGCGGATGCCCTCGGTCACCAGCTCCACGTTCGGCTGCATCAGCGCCGGATACCACTCGTCGGTGGGAAGGATGCGCTTGCAGCCGATCTCGTAGCTGGGTGTCAGCTTCGCGCGCAGCGCGGGGTCGCGCACCTGCGTCGCGAGCTGGCGCAGCGCCATGCGGGTGGCGAGCTTGCGCATCCGGCGGTTGCGGAACTGCAGCACGAACGCCTCGCGCGCCCAGTAGATGCCGGCCCGCATCGCCTTCTGGGCCATGGGCAGGCGCCTGTAGACCTTGCGCTCGAGATCGCTCATCGGCCGGTTCGGATGCGGCACGACCCACGGCGGCGTGCGCTGGAAGACGTGCATCTGCCCCACCTGCGGCTGGATCTTCGGGACGAACTGGATGGCCGAGGCGCCCGTGCCGATCACAGCGACGCGCTCGCCGTCGAGACGGTGCTCGTGATCCCAGGTGGCCGAGTGGAAGCTGGTGCCCGTAAACGAGTCGAGGCCCGGCAGGTCCGGCAGCTTGGGCTCGTTGAGCGGGCCCTGCCCGCAGATCAGGACGTCGGCGGTGATCGCTCCCTGCGAGGTCTCGATGCGCCAGCGCGACTGGCCCTCGTCCCACTCCGCCGTGTCGAGCTCGGTGTCGAAGCGCACGTGCGAGAGCACGCCGAAGCGCTCGGCCACCCCGCGCATGTACTCGAGGATCTCCGGCTGCGGGGAGAAGGTGCTGGACCAGTTCGGGTTCGGCGCGAACGAGAACGAGTAGAGGTGCGAGGGCACGTCGCAGCGGCAGCCGGGGTAGGTGTTGTCGCGCCAGGTGCCGCCCAGCTCCGAGGCGCGCTCGAGCAGCACGAAGTCGCGCTCGCCGTCCTCGATCAGCCGGATCGCCATGCCGAGCCCGGAGAAGCCGGCGCCGACGATCACGGCGCGGTGGTGGGTCACACGAACCTCCGCAGTCCTGGGAGCAGCAGCTCCACGGTCCAGTCGGCCACCTCGTCGACGGGCGCATCGGGGTGCTCCCACATCCAGTGGGCCACCCCCTCGTAGGCGGCGTTGACGGCGTAGGCGGCGGCCTCCAGCTCGCGCGGGTCCATGCCCTCGGGGGCCTGCTCGGCCATCAGCTCGCGGATCAGCTGCGCCTGGCTGCGGCGCGCGCGCATCGCCTGCTCGGCGAAGCGCCCGCTGCCGCCCATCGACATGACGTCCCAGGCGACGCGGTTGTCCGCCGCAAAGCGCAGGAACGCGAGCCCGCCGGCGCGCAGCCGCCGCTCGGGATCGGTCTCGGCGCGCACCGCCGCGGCGATGCTCTCGGCGAGCCGCTCGATGGCGCGCTCCACGCACACGCCGAAGAGGCCGTCCTTGCTGCCGAACAGCTCGTATACGACCGGCTTGGTCACTCCCGCCCGACGCGCCAGCTCCTCCATCGACGCGCCGCCATAGCCGCGCTCGGCGAACAGCTGCTCGGCCAGCTCGAGCACCTGGCGCTCGCGCACGGGCCGCGGCACGCGACCGTGCGGGTAGTCGTGGATCTGCTTCGCTTCGGCTGCCACTTACTTCCGGTAGGTTACCGAGAGTAGGTGCGCAAGGCAAG
>JAXDII010000065.1:0-54877 GCA_034664085.1 Thermoleophilaceae bacterium | reverse complement strand
GCCGTTCACCGACGAGACGAGCGCGTTCTACCGGCGCCACGGCTACAAGGCATCCGCCGTCGCCCTCAGCCGATACCAGGCCGAGCAGGCGCCCGACGGGCTGGAGGTGGTGGCGGTGATCGGCAATCCGATCGTGGTCGATGACTTCCCGTTCAGGGCCGAGAAGGACGACTACCTGCTCTGGATCGGCCGCTTCGACGACTACAAGGGCCCGCACCGAGCGATCGCAGCGGCTCGCGAGGCCGGTGCGCCGCTCGTGCTCGCCGGTCCGGTGCAGCCCGGCCAGCAGGAGTTCTTCGAGCACGAGGTGGAGCCGCACGTCGACGGGGACCGGGTGCGCTACATCGGCGAGGTGGGGGAGGAGAAGCGTGACCTCCACGCGGGCGCACGGGCGCTCCTGGTCCCGATCCGCTGGCCCGAGCCGTTCGGGCTCGTGATGACCGAGGCGATGGCGTGCGGCACGCCCGTGATCGCGTTCCCGGAGGGCTCGGCTTCAGAGCTGGTCGTCGACGGGGAGACCGGCTTCCTCGTCGACGACGAGCACGCGATGGCCGCCGCCGTCGCCCGCCTCGACGAGATCGATCCGGCCCGCTGCCGCGCCAGCGCCAACGCGCGTTTCGACGTGCGCGCGGTGGGCGCCGCGCACGAGCGCGTGTATACGCATGTGACCGCCATGAGACAGTCCTGTTTCGTTGACGCAGGTACCCGTTTGGGCTACGGTCTGCCAGCCCGCGGGGACCCCCAAGTAGCCACGCGCAAGGAGAGTCGATGGCATACCTGAATTGCCCGACGTGCAGGCTCACCGTGTACAGCCCGACAGCGTCTGCGACGTCGGAGGTGTGCCCCCGGTGCCGGGCGAAGCTCGGCAAGGTCAGCCGCCTGTTCCGCTCAGCGCTCCCGCCACGTCTTCAGGAGAAGACGCGCGGCGGCGCACCACGAGAGGGAGCGCCGGCCCCGTAGGATCCGACCGTGGATCCGATCCAGAGCCCAGACGTCAGCACCGGCCACGGCGAGGAGCTGGCCGAAGCGACGAACGGCATCGTGCGGCTGTTCAGCGAGTACTACGGTCGCGGGCCGACGCGAGCGAAGAGCTACATGCTCGACTCGAACTACCTCGTCACGGTGCTGCGCGACACACTCACCACGGTGGAGCGCACCCTGATCGACGCCGGGCACGGCCATCAGGTCCGCAACGTGCGCCTCACCTTCCAGGAGGCGATGGCCGACAGCTTCAAGGAAGTCGTCGAGAAGGCCCTCGGCCGGCGTGTGGCCGCCTACCACAGCCAGCTGCTGCTGGACGCGGACGTCGGCTTCGAGATGTTCGTGCTGGAGGACTGACCGCTCAGGTGCCGCCGAGGCCGCGGTCCTCGGCGGCCTTGTAGGCGATCTGCAGGAAGTCCGAGATCGTCAGTCCCGTCAGCACCGAGGCCGTGAAGCGCGTGGAGCGCGGCGCCACGACGAGGCCGAGGCTGAAGCCGCCCGAGATCCACATCCCGAGGCAGTAGGGGCAGATGAGCAGCTCGCCGATCGTGCGCCGCCAGCCGTCGCCGCGGGCGCGCTCCTCCACCTCGGCCGGTCCGCCGGGCTCCTGGAACTCGGTGAAGGGCGCTCGGGCAAAGGCCGTGATCTTGTCCTTGGAGATCAGCCGCGACAGCTTGTGCGTGGCCACACCGGTGAGCACGATGTCGCGCCCGTCGATGCGCTCGGGCAGCTCGTGGCCGGAGCGCTTGGCGCCGGCCACGCCGGCGGCCAGCGCTGCGTTGAACAGCGCCGTGAGCACGGCGTAGGAGCCGAACGGCGGGCGCTGGTCGGGCCCGGCGTAGCCGGCGAAGGCGCCCTCGACGGTCAGGGGCGGTCGCCCTCCATCTTGCGAGTGTCCCGCGGCTCGACGAACGGCTCCTTGTCAGGCGGGCGCATGCCCGCCTCGATCGCCCGGCCGCGCTCCAGCTCCGCGTTGAACTCGGCCCCGAGCAGGATCATGATGTTCGAGATCCACAGCCAGACCAGGAAGACGATCGGCCCGGCGAGGGCTCCGTAGGTCTTGTTGTAGGAGCCGAAGTTCGCGACGTAGAACGCGAACGCCGCCGAGGCGATCACCCAGCCGATCACCGCCAGGACACCGCCGGGGGTGATCCAGCGGAAGCCCGGCTGCTTGACGTTGGGCGCCGCCCAGTAGAGCACCGCGAACATGAAGCTCACGAACAGCAGCAGCACGGGCCACTTGGCGATGTCCCAGACCTGGATGGCGGTGTCGCCGAGGCCGATCAGGCCGCCGACCTCCTTGGCGAGTCCGCCGCTGATCGTCACGCCGATCGCGCTCACCGCCGTGAGCACCATCAGCAGCACCGTCAGGCCGACGCGCACGGGCAGCGTCTTCCAGATCGGCCGGCCCTCCTCGATGTCGTAGATCGAGTTGGACGCGCGCATGAAGGCCGCGATGTAGCCGGAGGCGGACCAGATCGCGCCCAGCAGGCCGATGATGAAGAACACGCCGGCGGCGCCCTGGCTGCCCTGGATGTTCTCGATCGCGCTGGTGAAGATGTCCTTCGCCGGTCCCGGCGCGACGCTGCCGAGGTTGTCGATCAGCGGCTGCGTGGCGGACTCGCCGATCAGTCCGAGGACGGAGATCAGCACGATCATCGCGGGGAAGATCGCGAGCACGGCGTAGTAGGTGAGCGCCGCCGCCCAATCGGTCAGGTTGTCGTCTGAGAACTCCTTGACGGTGCGCTTGAGCACACCGCCCCAGGAGCGTCCCTTCAGGTCGGACGGGCCCTCGGGCGCAGCTTGCTCGTCAGTCATCGGTTTGGCGTACCCGCTGGCGGAGGCGTTATTCAGAGCCGTTCGCTCAGGCGGCTTCCGACAGCGCCGCGACCTCGCGGAACTCCGCCAGGCGCTCCAGTGCCTTGTGCTCGATGCGGCGCACGCGCTCGGGCGACAGGCCCAGCCGTCGCCCGGCCTCGCGCAGCGGGGTCGGATCGTCCCCGCCGATGCCGTAGCGCAGCCCGATCACCTCGCGCTCCTGGTCGGGGAGCTGGTCGAGCGCCGCGCGCACGGTCTGGTCGCGCAGCTCGATCTCCACTTCCTCGTGCGGCGCGATCTCGTCGCTCGCGAGCAGATCGCCGAGCTCGGCATCGCCCTCCTCGCCCACGGGGCGGTCGAGGCTCGTGATCGTGCGCATCACCTCGCGCGTCTCGAGCACCTCGTCGAGGGTGAGCTCGGCGGCCGCGGCGACCTCCTCGTCGGTGGGGGGCCGGCCCTCCTTGGCGGCCAGCTCGCGCTCGACTCGGGCGATCTTGCGCTCGCGCTGACCGATGTGGACCGGGATGCGGATCGTCCGCCCCTGGTTGGCGAGGCCGCGCTGGATCGCCTGCCGGATCCAGAACGTCGCGTAGGTCGAGAACTTGTAGCCCTTGCGCCAGTCGAACTTCTCGGCCGCGCGGATCAGGCCGAGGATGCCCTCCTGGATCAGGTCGAGCAGGGCCAGCTCGTGGCCCTGGTACTTCTTCGCCAGCGAGACGACCAGGCGCAGGTTCGAGTTGACCATGCGCTCCTTGGCGTCGAGTTCGCCGCGCTCGATGCGCTTGGCCAGGTCGACCTCATCGGCGGCGGAGAGCAGCGGATGGCGACGGACGTCGCGCAGGAAGAGCTGCAGGGCGTCGCCGGTCATCGTCGCCAGCTCGGCGTTGTTGTAGTGGGCCCCGAGCCGTTCGTTGCCGCAGTCGTCGCTGACCGCGATGCCGCGCGCGTCCAGGCGCTCGTGCAGCGCCTGCGCGTCGTCGTCGGGGAGCTCGAGCTCCTGGACCAGCTCGGAGAGCTCTGAGAGGTTCACGCAGCCCTGCTCCTCGCCGCGCTCCAGCAGGGCCTCGACCCGGCGGTCGGCAGAACTGTCCGTCATCGTCGGCATGGGGGAGGTCTACCCCAGGCCCGGGGCATCAAACGGGGCACAGACCGGGGATCGCGGGCGCTTCGCGGTTTCCGCCGGTCACGCCTCGGGCAGCCCACCGGGAGGGCGCTCCCGGGACCATTGGGACTGGGGGCGCCCGTCGAGCAGCTCCAGCGCCGCGTGAGCCAGCCGCTGCGGGGCGACACCGCGCAGACAGAGGTGGTGGCCCTCCGGGCAGACGCTGCGGTAGCACCAGCGGCACGGCACGTCGTTGAAGAGCACCCGGCTCGGAACCATCCAGGGCGTGTGCTGGGGATTGGTGAGCGCGTAGACGTCGACCACCGGCGTGCCCACCGCCGCGGCCAGGTGGACCGGTCCCGTGTTCCCGGCCAGCAGCACCGGCGCCGCCTCCAGCAGCGCGGCGAGCTCGGCGAGCTCCAGTCGTCCGGCCAGCGACGGTCCGGGGTCGCCGGCGAGCGACCTGACCTGCTCGACGACATCCGCCTCGCCGCGGCTGCCGGTGAACACCAGCGTCAGGCCGTGCGTCTCGGCGAGCGGCCGGCAAGCGGCTGCCCATGACTCCGGCGGGTAGCGGCGCGAGGGCGCCGTGGCGCCCGGGTGGACGACGGCCCACGGCGCATGCGTGTCGACGCCCGCCTCCGACAGCTTGGAGCGCATGCTCGCCCGCGCCTCCTGCGGGAGCTCGATCGCGAGCGGAGCGTCCGGGGCGGGCACACCCAGCGCGGCGACGAGGTCGAGCTGGCGACGCACCTCGTGCCGGGCCGGGCCGTCGGGCTCGCGCTCCGGCACCCAGTCGGTGAGCAGGGCGTACGGGTTCTCGCGGCAGTGCGCCGCCCGCAGCGGCACGCCGGCCAGGTGGCAAACGAGCGCGGCGGGGAGCGGGCTCTGGGTGTAGACCGTGAAGATCACCGCGGCGTCGAAGGCGCGCTCGCGCAGCGTCGCGATCAGCCGCTCGTCGGAAGCCGCGTCCACGCCGCGTTCGCGCTTCATCCATGGCGCCTCGTAGACGATCGTCTCGTCCACCTCGGGCATCAGCGCGGCCAGCGCCGCGCCCGGCTCGGAGGTGAGCAGCGTCAAGCGACGGTCCGGGGCGGCGGCGCGCAGCGCGCGCATGGCCGGGCCCGTCATCAGGACATCTCCCATCGTGTCGAGGCGCACGCAGAGCAGGCGGCGGGCGGCGTCGGGCAGGGCCATGGCGAGGGACAGGTGCCCGGCCCGAGCCACTTGAAGCGCTTCGCTGTTTTGGGAAGCGCTTCTCGGGTAGCCGCGTCTCGCAGGACGCTTCCGCTACCAGGCTGGTGCGGACGGACCGCCCCGATACGACCGAGGGACGTGGCCGCGGGTGCTTGCCGCGGACGGACCTCCAGGAGACAAGTACGTCGACCGGAGGTGAGCCTTGCCATCCCGCGTGCTCGGAGTGAATGCCGCCTTCCACGACCCGTCGGCCGCGCTGGTCTGCGGGGGGCGCGTCGCCGCGGCCGCCGAGGAGGAGCGCTTCTCGCGGCGCAAGCACGGCAAGGACCCGGTGCCCTTCTCGGCATGGGAGCTGCCCGAGCGTTCGGCGCGCTGGTGCCTGCAGCACGCCGGTCTCGAGCCGCGCGACCTCGACGCCGTCGCCTATGCGTACGACCCCGCGCTCGCCCGAGTTGGGAGCGCGGACCCGGTGGCAGAGCGCTGGGAGGGGCTGCGCACGCTGTTCGCTCAGCGAGCTCCGCTGTTCCTGCGTACGGCGCTGCCCGGGCTCGATCCGGCGCAGGTGCGGTTCGTGCCGCATCACGTGGCGCACGCCGCGTCGGCGTTCATGTCCGCGCCGTTTTCCTCCTGCGCCGTGCTCACGCTGGACGGCCGCGGCGAAAGCACCTCGCAGCTGGCCGGGCACGCCCGCGACGGGCAGATGGAGATCCTGTTCGAGCAGCGGCTGCCGCACTCGCTCGGGCTCGTCTACGAGGACCTGACCGTCCATCTCGGCTTCCGGCGCGCGTCCGACGAGTACAAGGTGATGGCGCTCGCCTCCTACGGCGAGCCGCGCTGGCTCGGCGAGCTGCGCGAGGCGGTGCGAACCACGCCGGACGGCGGCTTCGTGGCCGAGCCGCTCGACTGGAGCCGGTTTGCGCCGGCCGTGGCAGAGGGCGAGGAGTGGGGTCCCGAGCACGCTGACCTGGCGTCGAGCGTCCAGCACCGTCTGGAGGAGACGGTGCTCGAGCTGGCGCGCTGGGTGCACGAGCGCACGGGCGAGCGGCGGCTGGCGCTCGCGGGCGGCGTGGCGCTGAACTGCGTCTGCAACTCGCGCCTCTGGCGCGAGGGTCCCTTCGACGAGGTCTGGGTGCAGCCCGCCGCCGGAGACGCCGGCACCGCGCTCGGCGCCGCCCAGTACGTGGCGCGCGAGCTGGGCGACGCGATCGAGCCGATGGAGACCCCGGCGCTCGGGCGCGGCTGGGGCGCGGACGAGCTGGAGGGCTGGCTGCGGCGCGCGGGCGTCGTGCACGAGCGGCCCGACGACGTGGCCGAGGAGGCCGCGGAGATCCTCGCGCGCGACGGGGTGGTGGCGTGGTTCGAGGGCCGCGCCGAGTTCGGTCCGCGCGCGCTGGGGCACCGCAGCCTGCTGGCCGACCCGCGCGACGCCGCCAACCTCGAGCGCCTCAACGACGTGAAGGGGCGCGAGCAGTTCCGGCCGGTGGCGCCGATGGTGCTCGCCGATCGCGCGGGGGAGATCTTCTCCGGCGGGCCGGTTCCCAGCCCGTACATGCTGTTCACCCACCGCGTCGCCCTGCAGTGGGCCGAGCGCATCCCCGCGGTGGTGCACGTGGACGGCACGGCGCGCATCCAGACCGTGGACGCCGCGCGAGAGCCGGCGATCGCGCGCATGCTGCGGGCGTTCGAGCGCCGCACCGGGGTGCCGGTCGTGGTCAACACGAGCCTCAACACCGCGGGCCGGCCGATGGTGGACGACCCGCGCGACGCGCTCGAGTGCTTCGGCTCGGCGCCGGTGGACGCGCTCGTGATGGGCCCGTTCTTGCTGCGGCGGCCGGGCTCGCACGCCGCCGCACGCGGCACCGCCGAGGCGGGAGTGCTCGTGTGAGCTACGACGTCGTGGTTCCCACCAGCGGCCGCGACTCGCTCGCGCCCCTGCTCGCGGCGCTCGGCGAAGGCGCCGGTCCGCTGCCGGGCCGGGTCCTGATCGTGGATGACCGCCCGGCGCCGGACGGGCCGCTCCCCGTCGGCGCGCCGCCGGCGGCGATCGAGCGCCTGATCGAGGTCGTGCCGGGCGCCGCGCGCGGGCCGGCGGCCGCACGCAACCGCGGCTGGCGCCGCGCGCGGGCCGAGTGGGTGGCCTTCCTCGACGACGACGTGGTTCCGCCACCGGACTGGAGGCAGGCCCTGGCGGCCGACCTCGGCTCGGTCTCCGGCCGTGTCGGCGGCTCGCAGGGCCGCGTTCGCGTGCCGCTGCCCCGGCACCGGCGGCCCACCGACTGGGAGCGCAACACGGCGGCCCTGGAGGACGCGCGCTGGGCGACCGCCGACATGGCCTTCCGCCGCGTCGCGCTCGCCTCCGTCGGCGGGTTCGACGAGCGCTTGCAGCGCGCCTACCGCGAGGACGCCGACCTCGGCCTGCGCCTGGGAGGCGCGGGCTGGCAGCTCGTGCTCGGCCGGCGCACCGTCGTGCACCCGGTGCGCCGCGCCGGGCCGATGGTCAGCGTGTGCCTCCAGGCCGGCAACGCCGACGACGTCCTCATGCGCGCCCTGCACGGCCCCCACTGGCGCGAGCGGGCCGGCGCGCCGCGCGGGCGCCTGCGCCGCCACCTGGCCGTGACCGCGGCGGGCCTGGCCGGACTCGCCGCGCTCGCCGCGGGCCGGCGGCGGGCCGCGGCGGCGCCGCTGGGGCTGTGGCTGGCCGGCACGGCGGAGCTGGCCTGGGCACGCATCGCGCCAGGGCCGCGCACCGCACGCGAGGTGGCGACGATGGCGGCGACGTCGGCCCTCATCCCCCCGGCGGCGGCCGGGCACTTCGGGCGGCGGTGGGCGGCAAACGTCGCGCATAGGACGCAGAACACAGCCCGCCGGCCCGCGGGAAGCTCGCCGGTGGCGGCCGTCCTGCTCGACCGTGACGGCACGCTGATCCGCGACGTTCCCTACAACGGCGATCCGGATCGGGTCGAGCCGGTCGCGGGCGCGGGTGAGGCGCTCGACCGTCTGCGGGCCGCCGGGCTGCGCGTGGCCGTGATCTCCAACCAGAGCGGCGTGGGGCGGGGGATGATCGCCGCCGAGGACGTGGCGGCCGTCAACCGCCGGGTCGAGGAGCTGCTCGGGCCGCTGGGGCCGTGGCTCGTCTGCCCGCACGCTCCCGGCGACGGCTGCGACTGCCGCAAGCCCCGGCCCGGCCTGGTGCTGGGCGCCGCCGGGCGGCTGGGGGTGGCGCCGGAGCGCTGCGTCGTGATCGGGGACATCGGGGCCGACGTCGAAGCCGCGCACGCCGCGGGGGCGGAGGCCGTGCTCGTGCCCACGCCGGCCACGCGACCCGAGGAGGTGGCGGCCGCGCCGGTGACGGCCCGGACGCTGCTGGACGCCGTGGAGCTGGTGCTCGGCGCGAACAGGGGGCGCGCATGAGGGTGCTGCTCTGGCACGTGCACGGCTCGTGGACCACCGCGCTGGTCCAGGGCCCGCACGAGTACCTGCTGCCTGTGCTGCCGGACCGCGGTCCAAACGGGCGCGGTCGCGCCGAGACCTGGGACTGGCCGCCCGGCGCGGTGGAGGTGACGCCCGAGCAGGCCGCCGACGCCGACGTGGACGTGGTGGTGCTCCAGCGGCCGGCCGAGCTGCACGGCATGGCGGAGGCCTGGCTCGGCGGCCGCCGGCCGGGCCGCGATCTGCCGGCTGTCTTCGTGGAGCACAACGCGCCGCAGGGCCGCATCGCCGAGATGCGCCACCCGGCGGGCGGCCGCGCGGACCTGACGCTCGTCCACGTCACGCACTTCAACGACCTCTTCTGGGACGCGGGCTCCACGCCGACGCGGGTGATCGAGCACGGGGTCGTGGATCCGGGGCTGCGCTACACGGGCGAGCTGCCGCACGCCGCGGTGGTCATCAACGAGGCGCGCCGGCGCGGCCGCGTGACCGGGACCGACCTGCTGCCGCGCCTCAACGGCACGGTCCCGATCGACCTGTTCGGGATGGACGCGGGCGCGCTGGGCGGCAGCGAGAACCCGCCCCAGTCGGAGCTGCACGGGGAGATGGCGCGCCGGCGTGTCTACCTGCACCCGATCCGCTGGACCTCGCTCGGCCTGTCGCTGATCGAGGCGATGCAGCTCGGCATGCCGGTGGTGGCGCTCGCCACCACCGAGGCGCCCGATGCCGTCCCGGCGGAGGCCGGCACGGTCTCGACCAACGTCGCGGCGCTGGCGGACGCGGTGCGGCACTTCGTGGCGGACCCCGACGCGGCCCGCGCCGCCGGGCTGGCCGCCCGCGACGCGGCACTCCAGCGCTACGGGCTGGACCGCTTCCTGTCCGACTGGGACGACCTGCTGGAGGAGGTGGCGCAGTGAGGATCGCGATGGTTTCCGAGCACGCCAGCCCGCTGGCCACCCTCGGCGGCGTGGACGCCGGCGGGCAGAACGTGCACGTGGCCGCGCTGGCGGTCGCGATGGCCAGGCGCGGGGTGGAGGTGGTGGTCCACACGCGGCGCGACGCCCCCGATCTGCCGGAGTGGGTCGGCATGGCGCCGGGGGTCGAGGTCCACCACGTGGACGCCGGCCCGGCCGCGCCGATCGCCAAGGACGAGCTGCTGCCGCACATGGACGCGTTCGCCGACCGGCTCACCGAAGCCTGGCGGCGCGAGCGGCCGGATGTCGTCCACTCCCACTTCTGGATGTCCGGCTGGGCGGCGCTGCGCGCGGCGGCGCCGCTCGGCATACCGGTGGCGCACACGTTCCACGCGCTCGGCGTCGACAAGCGCCGCTACCAGGGGACGCGCGACACCAGTCCGCCGGAGCGGATCGCGATCGAGCGCGAGCTGGTCCGGCGGATGGACAAGATCGTCGCCACCTGCACCGACGAGGTGTTCGAGCTGATCCGCCTGGGTGCGCCGAGCACGAGCCTGACGGTGATCCCCTGCGGCGTCGACCTCGAGCTGTTCCGCCCTGACGGCCCCGCGGCGGACCGGCCGCCCGGCGTGCGCCGGCTGGTGTGCGTGGGCCGGCTGGTGGAGCGCAAGGGCATCGGCAACGTGATCTCGTCGCTGCCCGGCCTGCCCGACGCGGAGCTGGTCGTGGCGGGCGGGTCCGATCGCGGCGACTTGTCCGCCGACACCGAGGCGCGCCGCCTGGCGTGCCTGGCGCGCGAGGCCGGCGTGGCCGATCGCGTGCGCCTGCGCGGACGGCTCGAGCGCGACGAGGTGCCGCCGCTGCTGCGCTCGGCCGACGCGATCGTGTCCGTGCCCTGGTACGAGCCGTTTGGGATCGTGCCGCTGGAGGCCATGGCGTGCGGCGTGCCGATCGTGGCCTCCGCGGTCGGCGGGATGATCGACAGCGTCGTCGACGGCGTGACCGGCGTCCACGTCCCGCCGCGCGATCCGGAGCGCCTGTCGACCGTGCTCTGTGACCTGCTCGACGATCCACCCCGACGCGCCGAGTACGGGCGCGCGGGCGTCGAGCGTGCCCGCCGCCTGTACGACTGGAACCGGATCGCGGCCACCACGCTCGACGTCTACGAGCAGCTGGCCCGGCGTGCTCCGCGCCGCCGGCGCACGCCCGCGATGGGGCGGTTCCGCCTGCCGCCTACCGCGGCGGAGCACCTGGCGATCCTGGCCGACTCGCTGCACCGCCTCGAGGGCGAGCTCGACGGCCTGACCGAGTGGGGCGAGCGGCTCGCCGACCGCCTGCTCGACGGCGGGCGCCTGCTCGCGGTCGGCAACGGCGGTAGCGCGGCGCAGGCTCAGCACCTGACCGCCGAGCTGGTCGGCCGCTACCAGTCCGAGCGCGAGCCGCTCAGCGCGCTCTGCCTGCACGGGGACACGTCGAGCCTGACGGCGATCTGCAACGACTTCGGGATCGAGGAGGCGTTCGCGCGCCAGGTGCGCGCGCACGGGCGCCCGGGCGACGTGCTGCTGGCTCTGTCCACCTCGGGCCGGAGCGCGAACGTGCTGGCCGCCGTCCGTGCCGCGCAGGAGTGCGGGCTCGACACGTGGGCGCTGAGCGGCGCGGCGCCGAATCCGCTGGCCGAGCTCTGCGACGAGACCGTGGCGCTCGACTGCGGCTCGGCGGCGACCGTGCAGGAGCTGCACCAGGTCGCCCTGCACCTGATCTGCGGCGCGGTCGACCGCGAGATCGCATTGCGCTCGCGGTCCGGGGCGCGGGTGGAGGTGCACGCGTGAGCCGGCCGCTGGTGGTGATCGGGGACTCGCTGCTGGACCGCGACGTCGACGGGCTCGTGGAGCGCCTCAGCCCCGACGCCGCGGTGCCCGTGCTCGACGAGTCCGCCACGGTTGCGCGCCCGGGCGGCGCCGCCCTGGCGGCGGCGCTCGCGGCGGCGGACGGAGCACAGGTCACGCTCGTCACCGCCCTCGCTCGCGACGCCGCGGCGGTCGAGCTGCGCTCGCTCCTGGAGGCACGCGGCGTCGACGTGCTCGACCTGGGCCTGTCGGGGAGCACGCCCGAGAAGGTGCGCTTCCGCGTCGGCGACCGGCCGCTGATGCGCCTCGACCGCGGCGGCGACGCGGGAGCGGTCGGCGCGCTGCCGGCGGCGGCGCGCGCGGCGATCGACTGGGCCGGTGCCGTGCTCGTGTCGGACTACGGGCGCGGGGTGGCGAGCGACCAGGGTGTGCGCGAGGCGGTGGCCGCCGTGGTCGGCCGCCTGCCGACGGTCTGGGATCCGCATCCGCGCGGCGGTGCCCCGCCGCCCGCGGTGAGCGTCGCGACCCCGAACGAGTCCGAGGTGGCGCGGCTCGAGCCCGAGCCAGCCGGCGCACACGCCGCCGCCGCCTCCGCGCGCGCCTCCGGCCTGCGCGAGCGCTGGCGCGCCGCGGCCCTGTGCATGACGCGCGGGGCCGCGGGCGCGGTGCTCGCGCGACCCGGCCGCCCGGCCCTCGCCGCCGCGGCTCCGCCCGTGGCCGGCGGGGATCCCTGCGGGGCGGGCGACCGGTTCGCGACCCGGCTGGCGCTGCGGCTGGCCGAGGGCGGCGCCCTGGAGGACGCGGTGCTGGACGCGGTCGCGTGCGCGTCTGCCTTCGTGGGCGCCGGCGGCGCCGGCGCCCTGCGGCAGGGTGGCGCCGGCGAGGTGGATCCACCCGCCGCGGACGCGGCGGCGCTGGCGCGCCGGGTCCGGGCCGCGGGCGGGACCGTGGTCGCCACCGGCGGCTGCTTCGATCTGCTCCACGCCGGCCACGTGCAGGCGCTGGAGGCGGCGCGCGCGCTCGGCGACGTGCTCGTCGTGTGCCTCAACTCCGACGCGTCGGTGCACCGGCTCAAGGGCGCCGGCCGCCCGCTCGTGCCCGAGCGCGACCGCGCGGCCGTGCTGGAGGCGCTGCGCTGCGTCGACGCCGTCACTGTGTTCGCCGACGACACGCCCGAGCGCGCGCTCGAGGCGCTGCGGCCGCACCTGTGGGTCAAGGGCGGCGACTACCAGGGAGCGGACCTGCCGGAGGAGCGCGTGCTGCGCCGCTGGGGCGGCCGCGCCGTGCTCGTGCCGTACGCCGAGGGGCACTCCACCACCCGACTGATCGAGGAGGCAGCCTGCCGTGTCTGAGCTTGGGACAGTGATCGTCACCGGCGGGTCGAGCGGCCTCGGAGCCGCCGTCGCCCACGCCGTCTACGAGCGCGGCGGCGACCCCGTGGTGCTCGACGTCAACCCGCCCGCCAACGGCGCCGTCTTCGAGGCGGTCGACCTCTCGCGCACCCGAGAGGCCGAGGCCGCCGTCGAGCGTGTGGCCGAGCAGCGCGGAGGGATCAGCGCGGTCGTGACCGCGGCGGGGGTGGACGCCTGCGGACGCATCGAGGACGTTCCCGGCGACGACTGGGAGCGCGTGGTGGCCGTCAACCTCCTGGGCACCGCCGCGGTGATCCGCGCGGCGCTCCCGCACCTGGAGCGCTCGCGGGGGCGCGTGGTGACCGTCGCCTCGACGCTCGGGCTGCGCGCGCTCAGCGACGCCACCGCGTACTGCGCCAGCAAGTTCGGGGTGGTCGGCTTCTCGCGCGCGCTGGCGGCGGAGACGGCGGGGCGAGTGGGGGTGACCTGCCTGGTCCCCGGCGGCATGCAGACCGCCTTCTTCGACGGGCGCGATGAGCAGTACAAGCCGCCGCCCGACGCCGCGCTGGCGCCGCCCGAGCGGGTGGCCGAGACGGTCCTGTTCGCCCTCACCCGCCCCAACGGCATCGAGCTGCGCGAGCTGGTGGTCTGCCCGTCGACCGAGCCGTCGTGGCCCTGAGCGGACCACCGACCGTCGTCGCTCTGCGGGCGCTCGGACTGGGCGACCTGCTCACGGCCGTGCCCGCCCTGCGCGCCCTCGCCCGCGCCTACCCGGCTCACCGCCTGCTGCTGGCCGCGCCCGCGCCGCTCGCGCCGCTCGTCCGGCTGACCGGCTGGCGGCTCGCGCCGGCCAGCGAGCTGGCCCGGCTGCCGCGCGAGCTGCGCGCGCCGGACGTGGGCGTCAACCTCCACGGGCGCGGCCCGCAGAGCCACCGTGTGCTGGCGGCGGCCCAGCCGGGGCGCGCGATCTGGTTCGAGCACGCCGACGTCCCGGAGAGCCGCGGCTCCCCGATCTGGCGGCGCGACGAGCACGAGGTGCGGCGCTGGTGCCGGCTGCTCCGCGAGTCAGGCATCGACGCGCAGCCCTCCGACCTGTTGCTAGAGCCGCCCTCCGGACCTCCGCCGGGCGCGGCCGCGGGCGCGACGCTGATCCACCCCGGGGCCGCGAGCGCCGCCCGGCGCTGGCCCGCGCAGCACTTCGCCGCCGTCGCGCGTGCCGAAGCGGCAGCCGGCCGGCGGGTCGTCATCACCGGATCGCGCGCCGAGCGGCCGCTGGCGAGCGCGGTGGCCGCGGCGGCGGGGCTGCCTCCTGACTCGGTGCTCGCCGGGCTGACCGACCTCGCCGCGCTCGCGCGCGCCGTCGCCGCCGCGGGCCGGGTGGTGTGCGGCGACACCGGCGTCGCGCACCTCGCCACAGCGTTCGGCACCCCCTCGCTGCTGCTGTTCGGGCCAACCTCGCCAGCGGAGTGGGGCCCGCCGCCGGGCTGCCCGCGGCACCGCGTGCTCTGGGCCGGGGAGGTGGGCGATCCGCACGCGGACGTGCCGGACCCGGGGCTGCTCGAGCTCGGCGTCGGCCAGGTGCTCGACGCCATGGTGCAGCTCGACCCCAGATGACGGGCGGCCCGCCCCCCGGGGCGGTCGGGCTCGTGATGGTCACCCGCGACCGGCGCCGGCGCGCCCTCGCCACGCTCGACCGTCTCGCCGAGCTGCCCGAACGCCCGCCCACCGTCGTGGTCGACAACGGCTCGAGCGACGGCACCCCGGCCGCGATCGCCCGCCGGCACCCCGGCGTGCGCGTGATCGAGCTCGCGCGCAACGCGGGCTCGGCGGCGCGCACCCTCGGAGTCCGGGCGCTCGACACGCCGCTCGTGGCCTTCAGCGACGACGACTCCTGGTGGGAGCCGGGCGCGCTCGCCCGGGCGGAGGGCGCGTTCGCGGACCACCCGAGGCTCGCGCTCGTGCAGGGGCGCATCCTCGTCGGGGCGGACCGGCGGCTCGACCCCGTCTGCGAGGCGATGCGCCACAGCGCGGTGCCGGCCCGCGCCGGGCTGCCGGGTCCCGCGGTGCTGGGCTTCCTCGCGTGCGGGGCCGTGGTGCGCCGGACGGCGTTCCTCTCGGTCGGGGGGTTCCACCCGCGCTTCGGAGTCGGCGGCGAGGAGGAGCTGCTGGCGCTCGATCTCGCCGCCGGCGGCTGGGAGCTCGCCTACCTCGACGCCCTCGTGGCGCACCACCACCCGCAGCTCACCGACGGACGCGCGGGCCGCCCGGACACCCAGCTGCGCAACGCCCTGTGGGTCGCCTGGCTGCGCCGCCGCCCGGCCGGCGCACTTGCGACCACCACGCGCCTGGCGGCCACCGCGCTGCGCGAACGCCGCCTCGGCGGGCTCGCCGCCGCCGCCCGCGGGGTGCCGTGGGTGGTGCGTGAGCGGCGCCCGGTGCCGCCCAGCGTGGAGCGCGCGTGCCGCGCGCTCGATGGCAGCCGGTGATGGCAGCCGGGGGCTCGCGCCCCCGGGCCCCCGCTGATTCCTGGCCGGCCGGCTGCGGCGCGAGCGCAGGCCCGCGCCCCGTGCCCCCGCTGATTCCTGGCCGGGCCCCTCGGGGGCTCGCGGCCGCGGGCGCTCCCGCGGGGCGGTGGGCTGCAAGCGTCGCGCATATGACGCAAACCACAGCCCGCCGCCGCCGCTTTGCGCCAGGTGGGCAGCAAACGTCCTGTAGTCGGTCGTTTCCTGCCCACGTGGATGGCACCCGGGGCTCGCGCCCCCGGACCCCCGCTGATTGCTGGCCGGCTTGCTGGCCGCGCCGGGCTCGCGCCCCCGGACCCCCGCTGATTCCTGGCCGGTTTGCTGCCGGTCGGGGTTTGCGCCCGCGGGGCGGTGGGCGGCAAACGTCGCGCATATGACCCAAACCACAGCCCACCGCGCCGGGCTCGCGCCCCCGGACCGCCACGCTCAGCCGGCGTGTGGCACGGCCAGCGGCCCTTCGCGCGGCGCGGCGCGTGGCCCGATGACTCGCGGCAGCAGCACGCCGTTGCCTGCGAAGGCGACCGTGGCGAGCAGCCGGGCGGGGGCCCCGCGCGGGACCGGCACGGAGACCTGGAAGCGGCAATCTCGGCCCAGCCGCGCGCGGGCGGTCCGCACCGTCCGCTTCGCCGCGAACAGCCGCAGGGTCACCACGCCGCGGCAGCCGCGGCGGCGTCCGACGGCCGCGGGGAGGCGCAGCGCGCCCGACGTCTCGATGCGGCCGGCGCGCCGGCGCAGTCCGGCACGCATCGCGCGCACCGGTCGCAGCCCGAGCGCGCGGGCGGCCATCAGCGGGTCGTCGGTGATGACCGCGTCCACCCCGGCCCGGCCGGCGGCGCGGACCTGGGCGCGCGTGTTGAGCGTGTACGGCGCCACGCTGAGCCCGAGCCGGTGCGCCTGGCGCACGAACGCCGGCGTGACCGGCCACTGCGGCGAGGACCAGTCGTAGCCGCTCTCGCGCACGAACGCGAGCCCGGCGGGATCGCCGCCGAGCGACAGCTGGCTCGTGCGCACTCGTGGCAGCCGCTGCCTGGCCACGTCGAGGTTGGCCGGGATGAAGCTCTGGATCAGCAGCTGCGAGCGGGACAGGCCGGCGCCCAGCACGATGTCCATGACGCGGTTGGCGTAGGCCGGCGTGGGGTCCCAGTCGGGGTCGGTGGGCACGTTCTTGATCTCGAGGTTCACCTTCGCCCCCGTGAGGCGGGCCAGCTCGAGCACCTCGGCGATCGTGGGGATCGACCCGCGCGGCGCCACCCGCCGCGTCGGCAGGCCGCCGCCGGGGCTGCCGAGCACGTCCGGCCGGCACGCGCGCAGCGCCACCGCGGTCAGTGCGCGCACCTCGCCGGAGCAGGTGGTGGTGCGGTCCAGCGTGGCGTCGTGGATGGCCACGGGCACCCCGTCCCGGGTCAGCTTCGCGTCCACCTCCAGCACGAAGCCGTCGCGCGCCGCGTGGCGAAAGGCGGGCAGCGTCTCCTCGGCGAACGTTGGCCGTCCGTCCAGCACCGTGCCCCCGCGGTGGGCATGGATCTCGGGCACCGCCGCCGGGGCGGGCGCGGCGGCGGCTCCCATCGCGACGGCGACGACAGCCAGGGCGGAAACGGACCGGATCGGCATCCGGGCAGCCTAGACCGAACCGCCTCGGAGCGGGCTTTGACTTTGTAGTCAGTCGCACGATATAGTGGCTCGGCATGGCCGGCCCAGACCACTCGGCCAACGGTCTCCAGCGCACCGCCCTCGACCACCTCTGGCTGCACTTCACGGAGATGGGCGGCTACGCCGACCCGGCCGACCTCCAGGTGATCGTGCGCGGCGACGGCTGCTACCTCGAGGACGCCAACGGCAAGCGCTACCTGGACGCGCTGGCCGGCCTCTTCTGCGTCAACGTCGGCTACGGGTACGGCGCCGAGATGGGCGAGGCCGCGGCGGCGCAGATGCGCGAGCTGCCGTTCGCCATCAACTGGACCTTCGCCCACCCGCGCTCGATCGAACTGGCGGCCGAGCTGGCCGACCTGGCGCCGGACGACCTGAACCGGGCCTTCTTCGTCTCGGGCGGCTCGGAGGCGATCGAAGCCGCCTGGAAGCTCGCCCGCCAGTACCACGCGGCCAGCGGCGACCGGCGCTGGAAGGCGATCGCCCGCCGGGTGGCCTACCACGGCACCACCATGGGCGCGCTCTCGATCAACGGCTGCACCGAGCTGCGCACGCCGTTCGAGCCGCTCGTCCCCGATGCCCTGCACGTCTCCAACACGAACCGCTACCACCGGCCCGAGGACGAGACCGAGGAGCAGTTCACCGCCTTCCTGCTCGACGAGCTCGAGGCGACGATCCACCAGGCCGGCCCCGACACGGTCGCGATGGTCGTCATGGAGCCGGTGCAGAACGCCGGCGGCTCCCTCATGCCCCCGGCCGGCTACTTCGAGGGCGTCCGCGCCCTGTGCGACGAGCACGGCATCCTGCTCTGCGCCGACGAGGTGATCACCGGGTTCGGGCGCGTCGGGCACTGGTTCGCCTCCGAGCGCTTCGGCATCCAGCCAGACCTGATCACCTCCGCGAAGGGGCTGTCCTCCGCCTACGCCGCGATCGGCGCGCTGATCGCCAGCGAGCGCGTGATGGAGCCCTTCCAGCAGCCGGGCGCCATGTACGCGCACGGCATGACCTTCGGCGGCCACCCCGTGCAGGCGGCGGTGGCGCTCAAGAACGTCGAGATCATGAAGCGCGAGCGGATCATGGAGCGGGTGCGCGAGGGCGAGCCGCGCTTCAGGGCCGCGCTCGAGCAGCTTCTCGAGCTGCCGATCGTCGGCGACCTGCGCGGCTGCGGGTACTTCTACGCGCTCGAGCTGGTCAAGGACAAGCACGCGCGCATCGGCTTCGACGACGCGGAGTGCGACGAGCTGCTGCGCGGCTTCGTCTCCCCGCAGCTGTTCGAGCGCGGCCTGATCTGCCGCGCGGACGACCGGGGCGACCCGGTCGTCCAGATCTCCCCGCCGCTGGTGGCGGGAGACGAGGAGTTCGACTTCATCGCGTCCACGCTGGGCGCGGTGCTGGAGGAGGCGGGCGACCGGATGAAGGTGGCGGCATGAGCGTGAACGGCGGTCCGGGCTACGACGCCATCGTCGTCGGCGCCGGCCACAACGGCCTGACCTGCGCCGCCTACCTCGCCCGCGCGGGGCTGCGCGTGTGCGTGGCCGAGCGGCGCGACATCGTCGGGGGCGCCTGCGTGACCGAGGAGGTCTGGCCGGGGCACCGCGTCTCGCGCGCCTCGTATGTGGTCTCCATGCTCCAGCCCAAGGTCGTCAGGGACCTGAACCTGCACAGCTTCGGCTACGAGCCGATCCCGCTGGATCCCGCGTTCGCGACGATGGCGCCCGGCGGCAAGCCGATCTTCTTCTTCAACGACGCGGAGGCCACGCAGGCCTCGATCGCGCCGCACTCGCAGCGCGACGCCGCGGCCTACCCCGAGTTCGAAGCGCTGCTCGAGCGCCTGGCCGAGTTCCTGCGCCCGCTGATGCTGCGCCCGCCGCCCGCGCTCGGCAGCAAGCGCCCGGACGACCTCCTGTCGCTGCTGCGCGAGGCGGGCCGCGCCGCCGGCCTCAAGCAGCGCGAGGTGCACGAGCTGTTCCGCGTGATGACGATGTCGGTCGGTGACCTGCTGGACGAGTGGTTCGAGAACGACGCGCTGAAGGGCTCGTTCGCCTCGACCGGCGTGGTCGGCGTCTGGGCCGGCCCGCGCACGCCCGGCACGGCGTACAACCTGCTGCACCACGCGCTCGGGGAGCTCAACGGGGTGAGCGGCCTGTGGGGCCACGTGAAGGGCGGCATGGGCGGCATCTCGCAGGCGCTCGCGCGCAGCGCCGAGGCGGCCGGGGCGACGATCCGCACCGGCGCCGGCGTGCGCTCGATCGACGTGAGCGGCGGGCGCACCACCGGCGTCACGCTCGACACGGGCGAGCAGCTGCAGGCGCCGCTCGTGGTGTCGGGAGCGCACCCGCGCACGACCGTGCTCGACATGGTCGGCGCCGAGCACTTCCCCGACGAGGTCGTGCAGGACATGCGCCGCTACCGCAGCCGCGGCGGGTCGGTGAAGATCAACTGCATCCTCTCGGAGCCGCCGCGCTACGAGCACGTCTCCGCCGAGGACGCCCAGCGCCTGCTGCACACCAGCTTCGCCCTCTGCCCCTCGCTCGACTACCTCGAGCACGCCTGGCAGGACGCCGTGCGCGGGACCCCCGCCGAAGGGCCCTATGTCGAGGTGGAGGTGCCGAGCAGCGTCGACCCGTCGCTTACCGACGACGGCACCACCGTGATGACGATGTTCACCCAGTACGGCCCCTACCGCGAGCAGGACTGGCCCGAGGGCGCGCGCGAGGCCTACGCCGAGCGCTGCCTCGACATCGTGGCCCAGCACGCGCCCAACGTGATGGACGCGCTGATCCACTACGAGGTGCTGGCGCCGCCCGACCTCGAGCGCATCTTCGGCCTCGTGAACGGCTCGATCTTCCAGGGCGAGCAGGGCCTCGACCAGATGGCGTTCATGCGGCCCTCGCCGCTGCTGGCTCAGTACGCCACGCCCGTGGACGGCCTCTACCTGTGCGGCGCCGGCACCCACCCCGGCGGCGGCGTGATGGCCGCGTGCGGGCACAACGCCGCGCAGCGGGTGCTCAAGGACCGGCGGCGCTCGAAGCGCCCGCGGCTGCTGCGCGCCTGACGCTCAGAAGACGACCGTGGTGCCGCCGTGCACGAGCACGCGGTCCTCGCACTGCCACTGCACCGCGCGCGACAGCACCGTCCGCTCGATGTCGGCGCCGAGCCGCGTGAGCGTCTGGGCGTCGTCGCGGTGAGACACGCGGATGACGTCCTGCTCGATGATCGGACCGGCGTCGAGCTCCTCGGTGACGTAGTGCGCCGTAGCGCCGATCAGCTTCACGCCGCGCTCCTTCGCCCGCTCGTAGGGACCGGGCCCCGCGAAGGCGGGCAGGAAGGAGTGGTGGATGTTGATCACCGGGCAGCCGACGGCCTCGAGGAAGTCGCCGGACAGGATCTGCATGTAGCGGGCGAGCACCACGAGGTCGAAGCGACCGGCGAGCAGCTCGAGCAGCTGCCGCTCGGCCTCCGCCTTGTTCTTGGGGTCGACCGGCACGTGGTGGTACGGAAGACCGAAGCCCTCGACGTCGGACCGCGCGTCCGGATGGTTGGACGCCACGAGCTGCACGTCGGCCTTCAGCTCGCCGCTCCGCCAGCGCCACAGCAGGTCGAGCAGGCAGTGCTCGGAGCGGGACACGAGGATCGCGACCCGCTTGGGCCGGTGCGCGTCCCACAGGCGCCACGTCATGCCGAAGCGCTCGCCGACCTCGCGGGCGAATCCCTCGGGCAGGCCGGCGCGGGCGTGCGGCGGCAGGGTGAACTCCATCCGCAGGAAGAACGCTCCGTCGACCGCGTCGGTCGTGTACTGGTCGGAGCGCACGATGTTCGCCCCGGCCTCGGAGAGGAACCCGGCGACGGCGCTCACGATCCCCGGCCGGTCGCGGCAGGAGACGAGCAGGCGTGTGATTGATGTGTCGGCGATCGCGGCTTCGATGGCCCGGCACTATGCCTTAGCGCAGCACCAGGGAGTGCTCAGGGTGCCACCCCACCCGCACGCGGTCGCCGATCTCCCAGCGGTCGTCGGCGCGGGCCCGGGCGGTGTTCTGCTCCAGCGCCACCACGCGCTCGCCCGGCCCCAGCTCCACGATCACCTGCGTGGTCGTGCCCACGTAGACGCGCTCGACGATCGTGCCCTCCACCGACACCATCCCGTCCTCGAGCCCGTCGATCCAGAGCTTCTCGGGCCGCACCGAGAGGTGGACCTGCGCTCCCTGCGGGCAGTCGGCCGGCACGTCCGCCTGGCACAGCGCGCCCGAGGACAGCCGCACGCCGCCGTTCTCCGCCAGCCCCGGCAGCAGGTTGGAGACCCCGATGAAGCCGGCCACGAACGGTCCCGACGGGTGCTCGTAGATGTCCTCCGGCGAGCCGCACTGCTTGACCTCGCCGCCCTCCATGACGGCGATCCGGTCGGACATCGCCAGCGCCTCCTCCTGGTCGTGCGTGACGTACAGGAAGGTGATGCCGACCTCGCGCTGGATGCCCTTCAGCTCCACCTGCATCTGCTTGCGCAGCTTCAGGTCGAGCGCGCCGAGCGGCTCGTCGAGCAGCAGCACCGCCGGGCGGTTGACCAGCGCCCGCGCCAGCGCGACGCGCTGCTTCTGGCCGCCCGACAGCTCGCGCGGCTTGGTCGCGCTGCGCTCGCTCAGCTGCACCAGCTCCAGCGCCTCCGCCACACGCCGGCGGATCTCGTCCTTGGCGACCTTGCGCCGCTCGAGCCCGAACGCCACGTTGCGCTCCACGTTGAGGTGCTCGAACAGCGCATAGCTCTGGAAGACCGTGTTCACGTTGCGCCGGTAGGGCGGCACGGCCTCCACCGGCTCGCCCTCGAGCAGGATGCGCCCCTGGCTCGGCTGCTCGAAGCCGGCGACCATGCGCAGCGTCGTCGTCTTGCCGCAGCCCGACGGCCCGAGCAGCGAGAAGAACTCGCCGCCCCGGATGTCGAGGGTCAGCTCCCGCACCGCCGTCGCGTCGCCGAAGCGCTTGCTGACGCCTTCGAATCGAATCGCCGAAGCGCTCATGCTCCCTCCCTTCCGATCAGCACGCCCAGCCCGCTCTCCTTGCGGCCGAGCAGGCGCGGCAGCAGCAGCGCCAGCCCGATCGCGAGGAGGGAGACCGCGAGCATGAACGAGCCGATCGCGTTGATCGTGGGCGTCACGCCGAAGCGGATCGCAGACCAGATGCGCACCGGGAGCGGCTGGGGCGACTCGCCGGTGGTGAAGAACGACATCACGAAGTCGTCGAAGCTGAGCGCGAACACGAGCAGCCCCGCGGCCAGGATCGCGGGCCACAGCTCGGGCAGCGTGACCAGCCTGAAGGTCTGCCAGCGCGTCGCTCCGAGGTCGAGCGCCGCGTTCTCCACCTCCGGGCCGAGCGACGCCAGCCGCCCGCGCACCACGACCGTCACGTACGAGATCGAGAACGTGATGTGGCCGAGGATGATCGTGGTGAGGGACAGGTTGAGCCCGATCTGCGTGAACAGCAGCAGCGCGGACACCCCGGCCACGATCTCGGGCGTCACCAGCGGGATCAGCATCAGCACGTTCGCTCCCCCGCTCCAGCGGGTGCGCGCCCGCACCAGGCCGTAGGCGAGCAGCGTGCCGAGCGTGGTGGCCACGACCATCGTCACCAGCGCGATCTCCACGCTCGCCATCAGCGAGCTGCGCAGCGACTCGCTCTCGAAGAAGCGCTCGTACCAGCGCAGGCTGAAGCCGTCGAAGTTCTGGAGCGAGCGGCTGGAGTTGAACGAGAACAGCACCACGAGCGCGATCGGCGCGAACATGAAGAGGTAGAAGATCCAGGTGAAGAGGCGCAGGAAGCGCGGCCTGTCGAAGTCCTTCGGCGGCCTCGTGCGCGCGCGCTCGGGCGTGGCGGCGACCGGCCGCTCCGCCACCGTGCTCACGCCGTCGCCTCCCGCGCCGCGCGTGCCGACGAGCACAGGTAGAGCACCATGAAGACCATCAGGAAGCCCATCATCACGGTGGTCAGCGCGGCGCCGAAGGGCCAGTTCTCGGCGGCGAAGAACTGCTGCTGGATCAGGTTGCCGACCATGTACTCGTCGGGGCCGCCGAGCAGCTGGGCGCTCACGAAGTCGCCCACCGCCGGCAGGAAGACGAGCACCGCGCCGGCCAGCACGCCCTGGAAGGTGTGCGGGAAGGTGACGTGGCGGAAGGTGTGCCAGCGTGAGCCGTACAGGTCCTTGCCGGCCTCGACCAGGGCGGGGTCCATGCGGTCGAGCGCCGCGTAGATCGGCAGCACCATGAACGCCAGGTAGCCGTAGACGAGGCCGCCGATCACGGCCCACGGCGTGTTGAGGAAGCGGACCTCGGTGTTGAGCGCGCCGTTGAGGATGCCCTCGTCGCCGAGGATCGCGACCCAGGCGTACGTGCGCACCAGGTAGTTCACGAAGAACGGCAGCACCACCAGCGCGATCAGCACGTTCTTGCGGCGGCCGCCGAAGCGGGCGATGTAGTAGGCCACCGGGTAGCCGATCGCCAGGCAGAGCCCAACGGTGGCGAGCGCGAACCCCACGGAGCGCAGCAGCACCGGCACGAACAGCGGGTCGAAGGCCTGCTCGTAGTTCTCCGGGTGCCAGCCGTAGAGCGAGTTGCCGAGGTCGTCGGTGGTGCCGAACGAGATCGCCAGCAGGATCCCGAGCGGCACGAGGAAGAAGAGCAGCAGCCAGAGCGCGCCAGGGAACAGGAAGCCGGCGGCGAAGCGTTGCTCGCTCATCCCGCCCCTACGCGACCTTTACCTCTGTCCAGGTGCGGTCCCACGCCCGCCGGCCGTCGCCCTCGAGGTTCTCGTACTGCTCGCCGTTGTCGAGGTCGCTCACGGTCACCTCGATGCTGGGGTCGTCCTTGACGAGGCCGGCAAAGGCCTCGGAGGCGCCGCCCTCATAGGGCATCGGGTAGCCGATCCACTCCACGTTGCGCGCCGCGTTCTCGGGCTCGAGCATGTACTCGATGAAGAGCAGCGCCGTCCCGGGGTGCTCGGCGTTCACCGGGATGGCGAACACGTCGCTGCCGACCGGGATGCCCTCCTGGCACTTCTGGAACTTGAAGTCCTCGGGGTTGTCGACCTGGTAGCGGATGTTCACCACGTCGCCGTTCCAGAGATGCTGGATCCAGGCGTTGCCGCTCGCCATGTTGGTGATCGTGTCGCTCGAGAAGCCGCGTAGCTCGGGCTTCAGCTCGATCAGCAGGTCCTTCGAGCGATCGAGCTCCTCGGGGTCGACCGTGTTCAGGTCGTAGCCGTTCAGGAGGTTGGCCATGCCGATGCCCTCCTGGAAGTCGTCGAGCATGAACGTGCGGCCGTCGGCCTCGGGACTCACGAGGTCGCGCCACGACCCGGTCAGCTCGCCGATCTTGTCGGCGCGGTAGCCGAGGCCCGTCGCGTACATCGTGTAGGGCGTGCTGTGCGCGGAGCCGCGGTCGTACCAGGGCTCGGTGAAGTGGTCGTAGACCGTGTCGACGTTGCGCAGGTTGTCGCGGTCGATGACCAGCAGCTGGTTGCCCCTGATCAGCCGCTGCGCGAACTCCGCGCTCGGGAAGATGACGTCGTAGGAGATCCCGGCCCGCAGCTTGGCCGCCATCGCCGGCATCGAGTCGAAGTTGGACTCGCGCACCTTCACGCCGTAGCGCTTCTCGAAGCCCTTGAGCAGCTCGGGGTCGACGTACTCGGCCCAGTTGAAGTAGACGAGGTCGCCGTCCACGCGCTTGGCGACCTTCTTGCGCGTATCCGCTGTCGAGCCCTGGATGCCGGAGTTGAGCTGGCAGCCGGCCAGACCGGCGCTCAGGGCGAGCCCGGCGCCGCCGCGCAGCAGGTCGCGCCGGCTCACCCCCGTCATCAGGTGGCGGCCTCCACCGCCGGGACCGACAGGTCGCAGCCGAGCTCGCGCCCGGCCAGCCGCAGGCACAGCTCGCGGGCGCGCTCGGGCGTGCCGGCGTCGTCGCCGAGCACGATCTGCACGGCCAGCCCGTCGAGCAGCGATGACAGCAGCAGGGCCAGCTCGTCCGGGTCGGCGGGGCCGAACTCCCCCGTCTCCTGGCCTTCCCGCACGATCCCGGCGATCGTCTCGCGCCAGCGCGTGTCGAGCTGCTGGCGAATGGCCGCCACCTCATCGTCCTGCAGCGCCTTGGCCCACAGCTCGATCCAGAGCGCGGCGTCGTAGTCGCCCGAGCCCGAGGCGGACTCGACCAGGCCGACGAGCCGCTCGCGCGCGCTGCCCAGCTCGGCCAGCCGCGCCTCGAGCTGCTCGTAGAAGTTCTCCTCCGCCGAGGTGAGCGCCTCGGTGAGCAGCTCGCCCTTGGAGGCGAACCAGTAGAGCACCGCGGGCGCGCTCGTCCCGGCGCGCTCGGCCACGTCGGCCACGCGCGTGTTCTCCAGGCCGCGCTCCCTGATCACCTCGGCGGCGGCAGCCAGGATGGCTGGCCGGCGAATGTGGTCGAGCCGCGGACGAGGGCTCATGCGGCAGTCGTCCCTACCTCTCGAGTAACTTGAACCGCTATTCAGAAAACCTAGCCGGGCGGCGGCACCGGGTCAACCCCGAGCTCTTGCGAGACGACCGCCCAGACCTCCGCCCGCGCGCGCTCGATCGGCAGGTCCCCCAGGAGGGCGCGCACGCCGAAGCCGTCGCAGACCGCCAGCACTCGGTCGGCGGTGCGCGCGGCGTCGGCGGTGCGGTCGAACTCGCCGGCCTCCGCGCCGGCCTCGATCGCCTCGGCGAACCAGGCGTGCATGCGCGCGTAGAGGCGCGCGGCCGTCGGGCGCAGCTCCGGGTGTCGCACGGCACGCAGCCACAGCTCGACCCACAGGATCCAGTCGCGCTCGAGCTGCCCCGGATAGGGCAGGCACTGGTCGACCATCGCGGCCAGCCGCCTCGTGTGGTCGGGAGCGTCGCCCTCCTCCTCGCCGATGCGCACGTCGCCGGCCAGCTCGAACGAGTACTCGAGCGCCTGCTCCAGCAGGGCCTCGCGCGTCTCGAAGTGGTAGTGGACAAGCGACGTCGAGACGCCGGCGTTCATCGCTATGCGAGCGATCCGGACCTCGTCGATGCCGTCGCGTGCGATGCGCTCCACGGCGGCGGCCAGGATGCGCTCGCGGGCCCCGCTCTCCGCGGCGGCGGTGTCAGCTGCCTCGGCGGCCTCTCCGCCCGTCATGCCTCGGCGCCGAGGTCGGCCCGCACCTTGTCGGCGAACCAGCCCACGGCGGCCTCGCGGCCGGACAGCGGGCCCGGCTCCCAGCCGCGGCTCTCCAGGCCGGCCTGCACGTTCGCGACGAGGTCGACGTCCTCGTGGCCGACGACCTCGTTCACCTTGCGGTTGAAGAGCTGCGCGACCCGCGTGCGCGGGGAGGCGCCGGGGTGGCGGTAGACCATCGCGGTGTCCTTCGTCCGCAGCGGGCCGTCCGAGTCGAGCTTCCAGACCCAGACCTGGTCCGGGTAGAGGTCGATCGCGGTGTTGGGGTAGATGAAGACGTAGCGCCATACGCGCCGGTCCTGGTCCCCGAGCCCGGGCATCGGCGTGACGAGCCGCTGGTAGGCGCGCTCCATCAGGTTGCCCGAGGGCTTGTCGCGCAGCGGGGCGTCGAACCACACCCAGCCGTCGTGCAGCTCGACGTCGTAGTGCTTGTAGTCGAGCAGCCGCATCAGCCCGGGGTGTGCGATCGGCACGTGGTAGCCCTCGAGGTAGTTGTCGGCCACGATCTTCCAGTTTGCCGGCTGCGCGCCGTCGTACGGGCGGTGCGGCACGAGTCCTTCGATGCCGTAGGGAGCGAGGCGCTCGGGCAGCCCGGCGACCTGCTCGGCGAGCGGGCGGGCGTGCGGGTCGAGGTTGACGAACACGAGTCCGGCGAGCACCTCCACGCGCACCGGGAACAGGCCGAGCCGCGACTTGTCGAGCCCCGGGATGGCGCGGGCCTCCGGCACTCCGATCAGCTCCCCGTCGAGCCGGTAGGTCCACCCGTGGTAGCGGCAGCGAATCGCCTTGCCGCAGTCGCCCGACCCTGCCAGCAGGCGCGAGCCGCGGTGGCGGCAGACGTTGCGGAAGGCGCGCAGCGTGCCGTCCTGGTCGCGCAGCAGCAGCACGGGCTGGTTGCCGGCCGACGCCGTGAAGTACCTGCCCGGGCCCGGCAGGCTCGAGACGTGGGCTGCGAGCTGCCAGGTGCGCTCGAAGATGCGGCGCTGCTCCAGCTCGGCGACCTCGGGGTCGCGATAGAGGCGGGCCGGAAGCGCCGCGGGGGTTGCGTGAAGGCTTTCGACGGTCGCCATGAAGGATCCTGACTTTGTGATCAGTCGCATGATACCATGGCCCCGTGGGTCCCCCACGAAGGCGCCACGCATGGCTTTCCATCACCCCCGAGCCCGAACGCGAGCTGCCGGCGGCGATCGCCACGCTGCGCGCGGGCGGGCCGCCGGGCGGCGATGCGCTCGAGGCGGAGCGGCGCACGGTGGAGCGGCTGGTCACGCGCGGCAGCAGGCGTGCGTGGACGGCGTACATAGCCGACGCGGCCGCGCTCGCGCGGGCCGCCTCCGGTGAGGGCGAGGTCGCGCGGGCCCGCGCGCTCGTGCTCGACGTCATCGACAACCACGACAACCTGAGACTGGGACTTCCAGGAGGCCTCGCATGACCATCAGCGCCCCGCCCCCCGCGCCGGCCACCGCGGCCGACTTCACGCCCGAGCAGCTCGACCTACGCGAACGGGCACGACGCTTCGTGGACGACGTGCTGATCCCGAACGAGGAGCTGGCCGAGCGCAGCGGCGGCAGGATCGACGACGAGCTGAAGCAGCGCATCCGGCGCGAGGCGATCGAGGCGCGCCTGTCCGGCGGGCTGCACGCCCCCGAGCACGGCGGCCAGGGCTGGACCAAGACCGAGTGGTTCGTCGTCGAGGAGCAGCTCGGCCGCTCGACCAACGCGCTCTCCTGGTACATGCCCGGCGCCTACAACGTGCTCGCCGGCGGCACCCCTGATCAGATCGAGCGCTACCTCAAGCCGGCGCTGCGCGGCGAGCTGCACGACGCCTACGCGGTGACCGAGGCCGAGGCCGGCTCGGACCCGTCGCGCATCGAGACCACCGCGCACAAGACCGACTCCGGCTGGGCCATCGACGGCGAGAAGTGGTTCGTCACCTACGGCGACGTCGCGGCGGTCTACATCGTCATGGCCAACGCGCTCGTGGACGGCCAGAAGCTGCCAACGCTGTTCCTGGTCGACCGCGAGCTCGACGGCATCGAGGTCATCGACGATCCGCCCTTCATGCACACCTACCCGCACGGCCACCCCACGATCCGCTTCACCGGCGTCGAGGTGGCCGATGACGCCGTGATCGGCGGGCTCGGCGGCGGCGAGGACCTGCAGCGCTCGTGGTTCACCGAGGAGCGGCTGGGCATCGCCGCCCGCGGCGTCGGGTCCATGTGGCGGCTGATCGAGGACACCACCGCGTGGGCGATCGAGCGCGAGCAGGGCGGCAGCAGGATCATCGACTACCAGGGCGTGTCCTTCCCGCTGGCCGACTCCACGGCGGACGCCGCCGCCGGGCGCCTGCTCACCCTCGAGGTGGCGCGCCTGGTGGACGCCGGCGCCGACCCCAAGGTGGTGCACGCCAAGGCCTCGATGGCGAAGCTGTTCGTGAGCGAGGCGGCCTGCCGCTGCGCCGACCGCTGCCTGCAGATCTTCGGCGGCCGCGGCTACATGCGGACCAACGTGGCCGAGCGCTTCTACCGCGAGCTGCGCGTGGACCGGATCTGGGAAGGCACCAGCGAGATCCAGCGGCTGATCATCGCCCGCGCGCTGGAGCGCCGCGGTGTGGAGCGGACGCTGCACTAGCTGCGTGGACCTCGCGCGCCTGCTCCATCCGCGCACGATCGCCGTCGTGGGCGCCAGCGACCGCCCGGGCTCGTACGCGGGCGAGACGCTGCTGAACCTGGCGCGGCTCGGCTACCCGGGCACTGTCTGGGGCGTCAACCCGGGCCGCGAGGAGGCGCACGGCGTGCCGTGCTTCGCGACGCTCGCGGACCTGCCCGAGCCGCCCGACGCGGTCGTGGTGGCGATCCCCGGCCCGGCCGTGCCCGACGTCGTCGAGCAGGCCGGCGCGCTCGGCTGCGGCGGGGCGGTCGTCTACGGCGCCGGCTTCGGCGAGATCGCGGAGGGCCGGCTGCTGGAGCACGCGCTGGGCGAGGCGGCGGCCCGGCACGGCCTGCCGCTCTGCGGCCCGAACGGCAACGGCATCGTGGCGCTGCACGAGCGGGCCGCGCTCTGGGGTGACGCCCTGCGCCCGGTCGAGGCCGGCCGGGTCGCGCTCGTCTCCCAGAGCGGCAACGTCGCGGTGAACGCGCTGGCCACCAGCCGCGGCCTGCGGCTGCACACCGTCGTCTCGTGCGGCAACGCGGTCGGCCTCGACCCCGCCGAGTGGATCGCGCAGCTCGCCGTCGAGGAGGGCGTCGGATCGATCGCCGTGTACCTCGAGGGCGATGGCGACGGCGCCCGCCTGTGCGAGGCATTCGCGCTCTGCGCCGAGCACGGCGTGGGGGTCGCCGTGCTCAAGGTGGGCGGCTCGGCCGCCGGAGCCGCCGCCGCGGCCGCTCACACCGGCGCGGTCGCCGGCGACCTGCGCATCTTCCGCGCGCTGGTCGAGGAGGCGGGCGGAGCATGGGCCGCCGACGTGCACGAGCTGCTCGAGCTGGCCAAGGCGCTCGCCGTCCCGGCCGCACGCCCGTCGCGGCCTGGCGGGGTTGCCGTGCTGACCTGCTCCGGCGGCGACTCGGCGCTCGCCGCGGACGAATGCGAGCGCATCGGCCTGCCGCTGCCGCCGCCCGGGCCGGCGACCGCAGGGCGCCTGCGCGAGCTGCTCCCGCAGGCGGCGACCGTCGGCAACCCGCTCGACTACACCGCCCTGATCTGGGGCGAGATCGAGACGCTGCGCGACATCGTCGCCACCGCGGGCGCGGACCCAGGCATCGGCCAGGTGCTGGTGCTGTACGACCAGCCCGCCGGCATCGATGGCACCGCCGATCAGGCCTGGGCGGCGGTGCGCGAGGGCATCCTCGCCGGAGCGGCCGCCAGTCCGGTGCCGGTTGCGGTCGCCTCCACGCTTCCCGAGCTGCTCGACGACGCCGCCGCGGCGCGCTTCCAGGCCGCTGGCGTCCCGGCCATCGCGGGGCTGCGCACCGGGCTCGCGTGCGTCGCCGCGCTGGGCCGGCCGCCTGGTGATCCGGCGCGGCTGCGCGCGATCGGGGCCGGCGCTAGCGGGCGCGGGGGCAACGGCCGCTCAGGCTGGCTCGCCGAGCACGAGGCCAAGCAGCTGCTGCGCGACGCGGGCCTGCCCGTGGTGCACGGCCGCCTGGTGCTCGGCGAGGACGACGCCGTGGCGGCGCTGGCCGAGCTGGCCGGGCCGGTGGCCGTCAAGGTCACCGCGCCTTCGCTGCGCCACAAGACCGACATCGGCGCGCTCGTGCTCGACGTGGAAGCGGAGGACGAGCTGCGCGGCGTGCACCGCCGGCTCAGCGGCCTCGCCCTCCAGGGCGCCGGCATCCTCGTGGAGCGGATGGCGCCGCCCGGGGCTGAGCTGCTCGTCGCGGCGCGGGCGGACGGCGTGGTGCCGAGCCTGGTGGTCGCGGCGGGAGGCCTCTGGACGGAGCTGTTCGGCGACGCCGCGGTGGTGCCGCTGCCGGCGCCGCCCGAGCGGGTCGAGGCGGCGATCCGCGGACTGCGCGCCGCGCCGCTGCTCACCGGTGGACGCGGCCGCGTGCCGTTCGACGTGGCCGCGGCGGCCCGCCTGGCCGCGGCGACGGGCGAGCTGCTGATTGACGCGGGCCTGGAGCTGATCGAGCTGAACCCGGTGCTGGTGCACGAGGACGGCGTGACGGTCGTCGACGCGGTCGCGGTCCGGAGCGGGCAGTCTTGAGGGCGGTCGTCGTCGGCGCGGGGCTCGCGGGCCTGGCCGCCGCCGACGAGCTGCAGCGCGCCGGCGCCGAGGTGGCCGTGCTGGAGGCGCGCGACCGCGTGGGCGGCCGCGTCTGCTCGCGCGAGCTCGACAACGGCGCCGTGGTGGAGATGGGGGCCGAGTTCATCCTGCCCGGCAACACCGCCATCCGCGAACTCGCCGAGCGCTTCGGCCTGGGTCTCTGGGACAAGGGCATGCGCTATGGCCGGCGCGAGCCGCGCGGCGGGATCGGCGTGAGCCCGGCCGAGCTGGACCACGCGGTCGCCGCGGTCGGGGAGGCGCTCGAGCGCGGCGCGCCGGACCTCACGGCCACGCGCTTCCTCGACGAACTGGAGATCGCGCCCGGGGCGCGCGAGGCGCTGGTGGCACGCGTGGAGATCTCCAGCGCGAACAGCGCCGAGGCGGTCGCCGCGCGCGACCTCGGCGGCATCGCCCACGTCGACGACGAGCCCGCGCCCAGCATCGCGGGCGGCAACCAGGGCCTGGCGCTCGCGCTGGCCGCCGCCCTCGGGCCGGCGCTGCGACTGCGCTCGCCTGTGGAGCGCGTCGCGTGGAGCGACGGCGGCGTGCGCGTGAGCGCCGCCGGCGCGGAGCTGGAGGCGGACGCCTGCGTGGTGGCCGTGCCCGCCAGCGTGCTCGACCGGATCGCGTTCGACCCGCCGCTGCCGGAGCCGCTCGCCCGGGCGCTCGCCGGCGTGCGCTACGGGCACGCCGCCAAGCTGTTCGTCCCGCTGCGTGCCCCCGCTCCTCCGAGCGCCGTGATGTCGGTGCCGGGCCGCTACTGGGCCTGGACGGCCACGGGCGCCGGCGAGCGCCCGCAGCCGGTGGTCAGCTCGTTCGCCGGCTCGGGCGCGGCGCTCGAGCGGCTCGGCGTGACTGACGGGCCCGAGCGCTGGCTGGCCTCGCTGGCGCGGCTGCGGCCCGACCTCGAGCTGGACGCCGCCGGCGCCGTGCTCTCCACCTGGTCCGACGACCCGTGGGTCCGCGCCGCCTACTCGACCTCGCCGGCGCCCGAGCTGGCCGAGGCGAGCGAGCGCGCCGTCGGTCCGCTCGCATTCGCGGGCGAGCACCTGGGTGGCCCGTTCGCCGCGCTCATGGAGGGAGCGATCCGCAGCGGGCGCAGCGCCGCGCGCTCGCTGTGCTCGCCCGCTCCATCCGGCGGACGGGCTTAGCTCTGCCGAATGGCGGAGCTGGAGTCGGGCCTGATCGACGAGCGCGACCTGAGCAGGATCGTCGCGTTCAGCGACGGAGTCATGGCGGTGGGGATCACGCTGCTGGTGCTGAACCTGGAGGTGCCGGAGGTGAGCCCGGACAAGCTCGACGACGCGCTCGTCGATCTGATCCCGAGCCTCGGCGCCTACGTGCTCGCGTTCGCGCTGGTCGGGCGCTTCTGGGTGATCCACCACAACCTGTTCGAGAAGCTGCGCGGCTTCGACAGGACGCTGATGGCGCTCAACCTGCTCTTCCTGGCGCTGATCGTGCTGGTGCCCTTCTCGGCCAACCTCTACGACGAGTACAGCGACGAGGCGATCGCGGTGGCCGTGCTGGGCGCGACGCTCGGGCTGGCCGCGCTCGACAACTGGGTGATGACGCGCCACGTGCTCCTGCGTGACTTCATCCGCCCGACGCACCGTGAGGAGACCGAGCCGTTCGGAACGCCGGTCGGCCTGGGCTTCACGGTCGCCTTCCTGCTATCGGTCCCGGCGGCCTTCGTGAACGTCCATATCTCGGAGGCGCTCTGGATCTCGACGCTGGTGCTGCACTACCCGCTGCGCAAGCTCGGCCGCACCAGCTCGGCGTAGACCTCGCCCACCTGGCGCGCCACGTCGGCCCAGTCGAAGCTGAGCACGTGCTCGCTCGCCTCGGCGACCAGGCGGTCGCGCAGCGCCGTGTCGGTGAGAAGGCGCTCGGCCATCGTCGACAGCGAGCCGGCGTCGCGGGCGCGGAAGCGCAGGCCGACGTCCTCGTTGGGGACGACCTCGCGCAGGCCGCCGGTGTCGGCGACGAGGCAGGGGCAGCCCGAGGCCATCGCCTCCAGCGCCACCAGGCCGAAGGGCTCGTAGATCGACGGCACCACGGTCAGGTCCGCGATCCGATAGAGCGAGTGCAGCACGTCGTCGCCGATCCAGCCCAGGAACGTCCCATGCTCGTCGAGGCCCAGCTCGGTGGCCTGCTGGCGCAGCTCCTGCTCGGCGGTGCCCGAGCCGGCGACGATGAAGCGCACGTTGCCGACCCGCTCGATCAGCCCCGGCAGCGCCTCCAGCGCAAGCTGGAAGCCCTTCTCGTAGACGAGCCGCCCAACGAGCAGCACCAGCTGATCGTCGGGCTCGGCGAAGCGGCCGCGCAGCGTGTCGAGGTCGTCGACCGGCACCAGCTCCGATGGGTCGATCCCGTTGGGGATCACCGCCACGCGCGACTCCTCGAGCCCGTAGATGTCGGCCACGTGCTCGCGCATGTAGGCCGAGCAGGTGATCACGCGCTCCGCGCGGTTCGCCATCCAGCGCTCGACGCCGTGGATGTAGGACTGCGGGTGCTTCTCCACCCAGCCCTGGTGGCGGCCGTACTCGGTCGCGTGGATCGTCACCGCGAAGGGGGCCCGGAAGCGGTTGGCGAGGTGGTCCCCGGCAGAGGCGACCAGCCAGTCGTGGCCGTGCACGACGTCGAAGTCGTAGCGGTCGCCCACCTCCACGCCGGCGGCCAGCATGTCCGAGTTCATGTGCTCGATCCAGGCGACGAACTCGCCGAGGTCGCGCGGACGCTCGGGCTCGCGCACGCGGTGGATCAGGACTCCCCCGGCCTCCTCCTCCGCCGGGTCCTCCTCACGCCCGCGGGCCAGCACGTGCACGTCGACGCCCTGGGCGGCGAGGTTCTCGGCCAGCTTGCGCACGTGGCGCGCGAGGCCGCCCTCGATCAGGGGCGGGTACTCCCAGGACAGGATCAGCGCGCGCATGAGGTCATCGTCAGGAAGCGGTCAGCGAGGCCAGGTCGAGATCGGGGGCCAGGTTGCGGAGGGCTGGCTCCGGCACGGCGCCGGAGGTTACCTCCGAGCCTTCGAGCGCACCGAGCGCGGCCTCCAGGCCGGCACCGTGTCCCTCGAGCCGCTCGACAGGGTAGTCGCCCGCGAGGGCGCGGGTGGCCATGAACGCCCAGTCGCTCGACTGGAGGGCCAGCAGCTCCCGCGCGGCACGCGCCAGCGCCGCGCGCGGGCGGGCGTGGCCCGCCGTGGCGGCCACCGTGCGCAGCTCCGAGCGGCGCGCCGTCACCGCCATGTGGCCGACCGCCGGGGAGTCCCAGGTGGACAGGTCCTTGTCGGCGCCCCAGGTGGAGGGGACGAGCTCGGCGCGCTGGTGCTCGGTGCGCGCGATGCCCTCGCCGACCGTGGCCAGCTCGAGGCCCTGCCGCCGCGCCTCCTCCAGCACGGCCCCCAGCCAGGCCAGCCCCTCGTACCACCAGTGTCCGAGCAGCTCGGTGTCGAGCGCGCAGCAGAGCAGGCCGCCGTCCGCCACCCGCGCGGCGGCGCGCTCCACGAAGTCGCGGGCGTGCTCGCGCGCCAGCGCCAGGGCCGCCTCGGCGTCGTAGGGCCGCCCGGCGTTGTCCCAGGGCTTGAGGTCGTGGACCGTGCGCCGGTGGTAGTCGCGGTAGGCGCCGTCGGCCGGGTAGCCGTTCCGGTCGTGCCAGATCAGCTCGACCGTGGGCCAGTCGATCGGCACGGCGACGGGTCCGGCCTCGGTGGCCACCGGGCGCAGGTTGTCGAAGCCGGGCACCGCGGTCTGGTCGACGCAGAAGGCGCGCACGCCGTGGTCGGCCAGGTCGCGCTCCAGGCCGGGGGCGTAGGCGCATTCCGGCAGCCAGAACCCCCCGCCCCACTCCCCGAAGCGGCGCAGGTGCGACGCGGTGCCGGTGGCGAGCTGGAGCCGCCGGCCTGCGTCGGTCGCGAGCAGCGGCAACAGCGCGTGCGTGGCGCCGGACGTCCACAGCTCGACGCGGTCGAGCGCGGCGAAGGCGCCGAGCAGGTCGGCGTCGCGCTCCTCGAAGGCGCGCTCGGCGGCGGCGTAGTCGCCGGCCGCGCGGCGCACCTCGGCGGCCAGCTGCGGCTCGCCGCCCTCGTCCAGACCGGCGGCGTCCTCCGCGTGGATCACGGCACGGATCTCGCGCAGGAAGCGCAGGTAGCGGTCGCCGGGCTCGCCGCGCATCGCCTCGAGCTGGTCGCTCAGGACCGGTGTCAGCCCGACCGTGACCGGCGCGCCGTCGATCACCTCGAGCAGCGGCAGGTAGACGCAGGCCACCGCCTCCCAGAGCCACTCCTCGCCGAACGGCCAGGTGCCGAAGCCCTCGACGTAGGGCATGTGGGAGTGGAGCACCAGCGCGAGCGCTCCCGGGCGCCGCGCGCTCAACGCAGCACCGCGACGAAGTCCAGCGCCCGGTCGAGCGGACCCGGCCGCAGCGCGAAGTCGCGCGCCGAGATCGCCGGGGTGAAGCGGTCGTAGAACGGCCTGGTGATGCCGAGCGCGGCGTGCACTCCGTCCCACCCCGCCCGCAGCGCCAGCTCGTGGGCGCGCAGCTTGCGGGCGTGGAAGACGCCGAGCAGCTCGACGCGGTCGAAGACGCTCTCACAGAGCGCGCGGAACTCCTCCGCGCGGTATTCGCGCAGGTGCCACGGGTTGTCGGACTTGTCCGCCCCGGGCGGCGCGAGCGTCAGCAGGTTCGGCGTGGAGACGTACACGGTGCGGCCCATCTCCTTGAAGTGGGCCAGCACCCGCTCGGGCTCCTTCACGTGCTCGATCGTCTGGAGGAACACGACGGCGTCGCACGGCTCGATGTAGGTCTCGATCAGGTCGCGCACGAACCGCACCCCGGGCCGGCTGTACTTGGCGCGCGCGTGCTCGTAGGCCTGCGGGTTGGCGTCGACGCCCGTGGCGCGCCGGGCGCGGCGGGCGAGCACGTCGGTGCCGTAGCCCTCGCCGCAGGCCATGTCCACCACGTCGAGGCCGGCGCAGCGGTCGGCGATCCACTCGTACACGGCCAGGTGGCGGCGGAACCAGTAGTTCTCCGCCGGCACGTCGGGCAGTGTGCGCTCGCCCGTCAGCTCGAGCGGCGGCACGCCCTCGGGCTGGCGCTGCTGGACGGTCTCCTGCATCGGCTCGGAGTCTAGGTACAGGCCTGCCGCGGTGATCTACTCTCCCCCGGCCCATGCAGACCGCCGAGACCATCCGCGAGGCGAACGTGCGCTACCACGACCTCGCCGCCGAGCACTACGACTCCAAGTGGGGCATCGGCTACGACGAGGTGGGGCAGGCCCAGGTGACGGGCAAGCTGGCGAAGGCGCTCGGCCCCGGCGAACTGCCTCCCGGGCGCACCTTCGGCCGCGCGCTCGAGATCGGGGCCGGCACCGGCTACTTCACGCTCAACCTGCTGCGCGCGGGCGTGGTCGGCGAGGCCGTGGCGACTGACATCTCGCCGGGCATGCTGGACACCCTGTCGGCGTCCGCGAGGGAGCTCGGCCTGTCGGTCGAGACGGTCGCCTGCGAGGCGTCCGCCCTGCCCTTCGAGGACTCCTCCTTCGACCTCGTCTACGGCCACGCCGTCCTGCACCACCTGCCCGACCTGCCCGTCGCCTTCCGCGAGTTCAGGCGCGTCCTGCGCCCGGGCGGCCTGGTGGCCTTCTGCGGGGAGCCGTCGCGCTACGGCGACCGCCTCGCGCGCGTGCCCAAGCGCGGCGCACTGGCGGTGGCTCCTCTGTGGCGGGCCCTGCTCCGGGCGGGCGAGCGCAACGGCGCCGGCAACGGCTCCGGGCAGAGCGAGGAGGACCGCCTGGAGCAGATCGTCGACGTGCACGCCTTCACCCCCGCCGACCTGACCACGGGGGCCCGCGCCGCCGGCTTCGAGGCCGTGCGCGTCGGCGGCGAGGAGCTGGCCGCCTCGCTGTTCGGCTGGGCGAACCGCACGCTCGAGGCAACCGCTGAGCCGTCCGAGGTGCCGTGGGCGTGGCGCGTGTACGCCTACCGCGGCTACCTGCTGCTCCAGCGCCTCGACCGCCACCTGCTGGAGCCGCGGCTGCCGCCGGCGCTGTTCTACAACCTGCTGGTGTCGGCGCGCGCTCCGGCGGCCTAGGCCGCGAGCGCCAGGGCGGGCAGCACAGCCGCGACGAGCAGGACGAGGTCCCGCGACCGCACCCTCAGGACGAGCGGTGGCCGTGGCGGCGGCGGCGTGAAGGAGCTCGACTCCCGCACGACCCAGGCCAGCACGGCGTCCAGGAACGGCAGCGGCCGCCTCGGCACGCCCCTGAGCTGGCTCTCGAGCGCCCGCGCCGCGGCGGCCAGGCGGCCCTCGGAGGCGATCTGGTCGAGCACCATGGCGGCCTCGGACGCGGCCGGCACGCGCCGCAGCCGGCCCAGCGCGCGGCGGGACACCTCGCGCAGGCCGTCGGCGCCCGCCGCCCCGCGCAGCCAGGTCGCCACGAGCACGAGCAGCCCGGCCCGGGCCGCGCGCCGGGCCGCGATGTCCAGTCCGAGCCCGCCGCCCAGGGCGAAGACGAAGGCGCCGCCGGCCAGCAGGGCGGCGAACAGCAGACCCGCCGGGAGCGGCTCCCGATCCGGCCGAGCGGCGCCCCACGCCAGCGCCAGCCAGAGCGCGACCGCACCCAGCAGCGGCCAGGCGGTGCCGGCCAGCAGCAGGCCGAAGGCCACGGCGGCGGCGAGCGTCACGGCGCGCGGGTCGAAGCGGCGCCCGTGCCCCGCAGCGACCGCCGCGCCGCCCGGGACCGCCCGCTCGGCCTGACCCACCTCGGCGGCGATCCGGTCCCAGTCGCGCAGTCCGCGCCGATAGACGAGCACCTGGACGGTGCTCGCGAAGGCTGCCCAGCCGAGCAGGCCGGCGGCGGTGACGGCGAGCGCGTCGGCCGTGCCGATCTCCAGGCCGAGCCGGCGGCCGAGCGCGTCATAGGTGCCGGCGTAGGCGTCGAGGCCGCCGGTGACCACCCAGATGAAGAAGGCGGTGGTGGCCGCGTTGTGGAGAAGCCGGATCGCGGCGCAGGCGAGGATCTGCGGCAGCGGCGGCCAGCCGCGCGCCTCCAGCCTGCCCAGCATCGGCGCACTCGCCGCCTGGGTGAGCGGGATGCCGAAGCGTGCCGGGCCGATGATCGCGACCGTCTCGAGCATCGCGGCGGCGCTGGCGCCGAAGCCCTGCCGCGCCCCGCGCCGCTCGGCCACACGAGCGAGCGCCACCCCGCCGGCGAGGGCGATCCAGAAGCCGCCGGTCGGCGCGGCCCGGGCGGCGAGAAAGGAGACAACGGCGACATGGGCCGGCCCGGACGCGGCGATCGCCATCCAGCGACCGTAGCGATGGATGGCATCCGGGGATGGCAGCCGGGGGCTCGCGCCCCCGGACCCCCGCTGATTCCTGGCCGGTGATGGCAGCCAGTGATGGCAGCCGGGGGCTCGCGCCCCCGGACCCCCGCTGATTCCTGGCCGGCCGGCTGCAGCGCGACCGCAGCCTCGCGCCCCCGGACCCCCGCTGATTCCTGGCCGGTAGATGGAAGTCCGGGGGCCCACCACCGCGACCGCACGCTACGGGGGCACGAAACGTCCTGTATTTGGTCGTTTCCTGCCCACGTGGCGGGCATGGCACCCGGCTGACGCCTGGCCGCTGCTTTCGCGGGCGGCCCCGGCCCGGCCGCAGCGCAGACGACTAGCCTTCGGACGATGCCGGAGACGATCGAGCGCTTTCCCTTGTTTCCGCTCGGGCTCGTCCTGATCCCGCACGAGCTGGTGCCCCTGCACATCTTCGAGGAGCGCTACAAGCTGATGATCGGGGAGTGCCTCGACCAGGACAGCGAGTTCGGCATCGTGTGGCTCTCCGACGACGGCCTCAAGAACATCGGCTGCTCGGCCCGGGTGACCAAGGTGCTCGAGCGCTTCGAGGACGGCCGCATGAACGTGCTGGTGGAGGGCGCAACTCCGTTCCGCCTGCTGCGGCGCATCGACGACCTGCCCTATCCGGCCGGGGACGTCGAGCCGCTCTTCGACGAGGCCGAGGACCCGGCCGACGCCGAGGCGATCGAGGCGGCGCGGCAGCGCTACGCGGACTTGGTAGCCGAGGTGACCGACGAGCGGCCCGACGCGGAGGCGCTCGCCGAGCTGGACGCCTACGGCATGGCGTCGACGCTGGACGTCGCGCTGGATGCCAAGCAGATGCTGCTGGAGCTGCGCTCCGAGCGCGGACGGCTCGAGCAGCTCGAGGCGCTCTTCTCCGAGGCCCTCGATCGCATCCGCCACGCCGAGCGCGCCGCCGAGCGCGCGCGCGGCAACGGCAGCCTCAGGGGCTAGGCCGCCCGGCGAAGTTTGGTTTCGCCCGGGCCCGGGGTAAGCCGCCCTCGGGCAGGGGGCCAACTCCTCAGGAGGCAACGGGAATGCGCAGAGGACTTACCGCCGCGGCGTGCGTCGCGGCGCTGCTGGCCGTGTGCGCGGGCACCGCACAGGCAGCGCAGTACGACCCGAGCGAGGTGATCGTCAAGTACGCCGACGGCGTCTCGACGGCGCAGCGCGTGGCGCTGTTCGGCCGCACCGGCGTGGTGAAGACGCTCGGGTCGGTCGACGGAGTCGGGGCCAAGGTCGTGAGCGTCGACGGCGATCCGCAGGCCGTCGCCGCGCGCCTCAACCGCAGCAGCCTGGTCCAGTACGCGGAGCCGAACCTGCTCCTGCGCGCGCAGGCGATCCCCAACGACGCCCGCTTCGGCGAGCTCTACGGGCTCAACAACCCGGGGCAGGCCGGAGGCACGCCGGACGCCGACATCGACGCACCCGAGGGCTGGGACGCGGCGGGGCTCGGCACCTTCCCGGCGGCCGGCGGCGTCCGCATCGGCATCGTCGACACCGGCATCGATCAGGCCCACCCGGACCTGGCCGGCCAGACGGTGGCCTGCGCCCGCTCCCAGGGCGTGCTGCCGATCATGGGCGGCACGATCCAGGTCGGGAGCTGCGCCGACGACAACGACCACGGCTCGCACGTGGCCGGCACGATCGCGGCGAACGCCAACAACGGGGCCGGCGTCGCGGGAGTGGCGTTCAACTCGGACCTCGTGGTCTGCAAGGCGCTCGGCGGCCCGCTCGGCACCGGGTCGACGGCAGACGTGGCCAACTGCATCAACTGGGTCCACTCCCAAGGCGCCAAGGTGATCTCGATGAGCCTCGGCGGCGGGGACTCGACGACGCTGCGCAACGCGGTCGTCAACGCCTGGAAGAACGGCGCCGCCAACGGCTCCGTGGTGATCGCCGCCGCCGGCAACGACGGCGACGCGACGCTCAACTACCCGGCCGCCTACGCCGAGGTCGTCTCGGTCGCGGCGACCGACAGCCGCGACGCGCGGGCGAGCTTCTCGAACGCGAACGCGGACGTGGAGATCGCGGCCCCGGGCGTGAACGTGCTGTCCACCGTGCGCGGCGGCGGGTACGCGGCCTTCTCGGGCACGTCCATGGCCACGCCGCACGTGGCGGCCGTGGCGGGAGTGCTGAGGCAGCTGTTCCCGTCGGAGACCGCGGCGGCGATCAGGGCTCGCCTGACGGCCGCGGTCGACGACCTCGGGCCGGCGGGACGCGACGCCAGCTTCGGCTTCGGCCGCGTCAACCTCTGCAAGGCGGCCGGCGGCGCCTGCTAGGCGTCGATCAGCTGCGCGCCCAGCATGTAGAGCGCAAAGTCCGGTCCCGGCACGCGTCGGCAGCAGCCCGAGCGTGCCCAGCGACGTGCGGTCGATTCAGGGGACGACGGTCGCGTAGCCGCCGCGGCGCGGATCGCCGCCGCCGCTCAGCTCGCCGGTCTCCGGATTGCGCGCGACGGCCTGGACGCCGCCGAAGTAGAGGTTCTGCTCGGACCAGCGCCGTACGGTCCAGCCGCCTTGCTCGAGCTGGGCCAGCGCCTCCTCGTCCACGTCCGGCTCGGCGTCCAGCTCGGGGCCCTCGACGTGGATGCGCGGGCGCGCCACCGCCGCCTCGGCGGGCAGCCCCTCGTCCACCACTCCGAGCAGCGTCTGGAGGATCGCCGAGCGGATCCGGTTCGAGCCGGCGGAGCCGAGGCCCACCTCGGGCCGGCCGTCGCGCAGCGCCACGGTCGGGGCCATCATGCTCGGCACACGCGCGCCCGGCTCGTGCTGGTGGTAGCCGAGCGGATTGAGGTCCTGCTCGCCCAGCATGTTGTTCAGGTGCATGCCGGTGCCGGGCACGACCACGCCGGAGCACGAGCCGTTCGAGCAGGTGACCGACACGCAGGCGCCCTCGGCGTCCATCACCGAGATGTGGGTCGTGTTGCCGAGCCGCGAGCGCACCTCGGTCGCGACGTTGTCGAGCGCGTCCTTGCGCAGGAAGCGCTCCAGGTAGCCCTCGGTCCCGAGCCCGACCAGGAACTCCTCGTCGCGGGCGCGGTTCGTCGAGGCGATCACCTCGGCGATCACGTCGGGGCCGTGCGGCCGCTCCAGCCGCTCCAGGATCCCGAGCGCGTCGGCGATCAGGATGCCGCCCGACGACGGCGGCGGGTTGGTCAGCACCGTGCGGCCCTGGTAGGTCACGCGCGCCGGCTCGCGCTCGACGACCTCGTAGGCGGCGAGGTCCTCGGACGTGAGCAGCCCGCCGCGCTTGAGCACCCAGTCGCTGACCGCGGCGGCCACGTCGCCGCGGTAGAGGAAGCCGGGCCCCTCGGCGCCGAGCCGGTCGAGCAGGTCGCCCAGCTCGGGCATGCGGAAGCGGTCGCCCTCGCGCAGCAGCTGTCCGCCGGGCGCGTAGAGCGCGGAGCTCTCGGGGCTCGAGCGGAAGATCGGCTCGAGGATCTCGAACAGGAACGCCTGCATCGGCACCACCTCCACGCCCTCGCGCGCCGCGCGGGCCGGCGCGGCGGTGAGGTCGCCGAGCGTGACGCTGCCGAAGCGCTCGAGCGCCTCGGCCAGCCCGAGCGGCGTGCCGTAGGCCCCGCAGGAGGACGGGCCGACGTTGAAGCGCTGGACCGCGTCCTGGGAAAAGTGGATGTCGATCGGGGTGAGCGCCGCGGGCTGCGGGTCCACCAGGCCGCGGCCGGGTGCGGCCACGAAGAAGTCGAGCAGGTGGTCGTCGCCGCCCGCCGTGTGCACCAGCATGAAGCCCCCCGCGCCGGGCCCCGTCAGCGGCGACTCGGCGACGAACGACATCAGCACGCAGGCGACCGCGGCGTCGACGGCGTTCCCGCCGTCGCGCAAGACATCGGCCCCGGCCCGCGCAGTGACCGGGTGGCCTGCGGCGACCACCCCTTTCATGAGGCTGACACTAGCCGCGCGGGTGCGCGGCTCTCAGCGGGGGATGAATTCCGGAACGTCGATGTCCGCGAGGGTGCCGCCGCTCTCGCGCTCCCGGCCGCGCCGCACACGCGGCTCGGCGTCGGCGGGGATGCGGTTCTCGCGGCTGGTGTCCCCGCGCGGGGTGGCGCGGGGCTGCGGCCGGTCGCCGTAGCCCGTGGCCACGACCGTGACCCAGCACTGGTCCTCGACCTTCTCGTCGACCATGGCGCCGAAGATGATGTTGGCGTCCGGGTGGGCGGCCTCGGCCACCGCCTTGGCGGCCTCGTTGACCTCCCACAGCGAGAGGTCGCGGCCGCCGGTGACCGACAGCAGGATCGAGCGGGCGCCCTCGAGCGAGGTCTCGAGCAGCGGAGACTCGATCGCATGCTCGATCGCGTCCATAGCGCGGCGCTCGCCGCTGCCCATGCCGATCCCGAGCAGCGCCTGTCCGGCCTCGGACATGATCGTCCGGACGTCGGCGAAGTCGAGGTTGATCAGGCCCGGAAGCGTGATCAAGTCGGAGATGCCCTGCACGCCCTGGCGCAGCACGTCGTCGGCGACGCGGAAGGCGTCGACCATCGAGGTGGACTTGTCCAGCACCGTGAGCAGGCGCGCGTTCGGGATCACGATCAGGGTGTCGACCTCGCGGGCGAGGTCCTCGACGCCCTGGTCGGCCTGCTCGCCGCGCCGCGCGCCCTCGAACGAGAACGGCTTGGTGACGATGCCGACCGTGAGTGCGCCGACCTCGCGCGCGATGCGCGCCACGATCGGTGCCGCTCCGGTGCCGGTGCCGCCGCCGGCGCCCGCGGTGATGAACACCATGTCGGAGCCCTTGAGGAGGCCCTTCAGCTCGTCGTAGTCCTCCATCGCGGCGGCGCGGCCGAGGTCCGGGTTCGAGCCGGAGCCGAGCCCGCGGGTGATCTCGCTGCCGATGTGCACGCGGTTGCGCGCGGCGGACTGCTCGAGCGACTGGGTGTCGGTGTTGACCGCGAGGAACTCGACGCCCTCGACCTGGGCCTCGATCATGCGGTTGACCGCGTTGACGCCGGCACCGCCGACGCCGACGACGCGCAGCACGGGCTCGGTCACACGCGTGCCCGACGGCATCCCGTACGGCGAGCGCTCCGGCTCGGGGTCGTGGTGGCGCGGAGGCTCCGGGGCGCGATCCAGGATGTTCTCGGGGATGTCCGCGGAGAAGACGGAACGCAGGCGCTCCTCGGGCGAGGGCACGCCCTCGTAGCGGCTCCAGCCACGCTCGCGGGGGGACTCCTCCTCGCGGCGGCGTGCGCGCTCCTCGGCGCGCCGGGCGGCCTCGGTGGCGCGCTGCTCGAACGACTGGTTCTCGTCGCGCTCCTCCTGTGCCTGCGGCTCGGGCGCCTGGCGCGTGAGCTGCGGCGCCGGTCCGCCCTCCGGCAGCGGTCGTCCGCCGCGCGCCTCACGCTGCGGCTCGGAGCTGGGCTCGGGGCTGGGTGCGCCGGCGTCGTCCTCCGTCTTACGGAAGAGCTGGGCCAGCGGCCCCTCGCGCATGCTCGCCCTCTTACCGCTTGCCATTCGCCAGGACCTCCTCCGCCAGTTGCCGGTAGGCGTACGCCGCCTTGCCGTCGGGGTCGTACTTGAGCACTGACATCCCCTTCACCGGAGCCTCGGCAAACCGAACCGTCTTGTTGATGCGCGAGGCGAACACGCGGTCCCCGAAGTTCTCTTCGAGGATCTCGATCGCCTCCTTGGCATGCACGGTGCGGGAGTCCACAAGCGTCGGCAGGATGCCCTCTATCTCGATCTCCGGGTTGAGCTCTTCGCGAACCATGGACAGCGTGTTCTGAAGCTGAATCAGGCCACGCATCGAGAGATATTCGCATTGGACGGGGACGATCACCTTCTGGGAGGCCGTCAGCGCGTTGATCGTGAGCAGTCCGAGGCTCGGCGGAGTGTCGATGAACATGTAGTCGTAGTCCTCCATGACCGGCTGCAGCGCCTTCTTCAGCGCCCGCTCGCGACCGATCATCGTGGACATCGCGATCTCCGCTCCGGCGAGATCGATCGAGGCGCACGCCACGTCCACCTCGCGCTTGCGGATCACCTCGCGGATCGAGACCTGGTGGACCAGCACGTCGTACATCGAGACCTCGAGCGTGTCGGGGTCGATGCCCTGGCTCATGGTCAGATTGCCCTGCGGGTCGAGATCGATGCATAGGACGCGGTGGTCCCGTTCGACGAACGCCGCGGCGAGGTTGAGGGTGGTGGTCGTCTTCGCCACCCCGCCCTTCTGGTTGGTGAAGGCTATGACCTGTGCCTTAGGCGTCACGCGTGCCTCCGAAGTAGTCCCATTACGAAGGGCGTATTCGCACGAGCGGAGCGGAATCCTTCACCCTTGGGTCCTGTGGCTGCGCTGATGGACAAGCGATTGGTGGTCGTGGCGGGCAAGGGCGGGGTCGGCAAGACCACCGTGGCCGCCGCCCTCGGCCTGCTCGCGGCGCGCCGCGGGCGGCGCACGGTGCTGTGCGAGGTCGCCGCCCAGGAGCGGCTGGCAGGGCTGTTCGGCGTCAGCGACGTGGGGCACGGCGAGGTGGAGCTGGCCCCCGGCCTCTTCTCCGTGTCGGTGCAGCCCGAGCAGGCCATGCGCGAGTGGCTGCGCCACCAGCTGCGCTCGGGGGCACTCGCCGGACTGCTGGGCGGGAGCCGGCTGTTCGGCTACCTGACCGCCGCGGCGCCGGGCGTGTCCGAGCTGGTGACGATGGGCAAGGTCTGGGACCTGGCACAGCTCGAGCGGCGCACGGGCGGCTCGGTGTTCGACCTCGCGATCGTCGACGCGCCGGCGACCGGCCACGGCCTGGCGCTCATGAGCGCGCCGCGCACGTACGCGAACATCGCGCGCGTGGGACCGATCGCGCGACAGGCCTCGCTGATCGACGCCTTCCTGCGCGACCGCTCGGCCACCGGCGTGGCGGCGGTCGCACTGCCCGAGGAGATGCCGGTCAACGAGACGGTCGACCTCGAACGGCGGCTCGACGAGGAGCTCGGGATGGAGGTCGACCAGGTGGTGGTGAACGCCGTCCTCCCCGACCGCTTCGGCGCGGACGAGGCGCGCCGCCTGCGCGCCGACGGCCACCGCGGATCCGATGCGGCGCAGGCGGCGGTGCGGGCGGCGCTCGCCGAGCACGACCGGGCGCGCGGGCAGAGGGAGCAGCTCGAGCGGCTGCACGCCGCCGTCAGCGCGCCGGTGGCCACGCTGCCCTACCTGTTCGAGCCGGAACCGGGGCGCGCGGAGCTCGAGCAGCTGGCCGACCGGCTGGAGGAGATCCTGTGATCGAGGACTGGCTGGAGCGCAAGGAGGTCTGCATCTGCGCCGGCTCGGGCGGGGTCGGCAAGACCACGGCCTCGGCGGCGATCGCGCTCGGCATGGCCGCGCGCGGCAAGAAGGTGGCGGTGCTGACGATCGATCCGGCGCGGCGGCTCGCGAACGCGCTCGGCCTGCCGGAGCTCGGCAACGAGGAGCGGCGCGTGGACGTCGACGTGCCCGGCGAGCTGTGGGCGATGATGCTCGACGCCAAGCGCACCTTCGACGAGCTGATCGAGTGGCACGCGCCGGACGAGCGCACGCGGGACGCGGTGCTCTCCAACCGCATCTACCAGGAGCTGTCCGGCGCGGTGGCGGGCTCGCAGGAGTACATGGCGATGGAGAAGCTCCACGAGCTGAACCAGGAGGGGCGCTACGACCTGCTCGTCCTGGACACGCCGCCGACCCGCAACGCGCTCGACTTCCTCGAGGCGCCGCGGCGGCTGTCCGAGTTCATCGACTCGCGCTCGCTCCAGCTGCTCACCGCGCCGGGCCGGCTGGGCCTGAAGGTGCTGGGCCGCGGCACCAGCGTCGCGTTCTCGGTGATGAAGCGCGCCACGGGCATCGACCTGCTGCAGGACCTGGCCGAGTTCTTCCGCTCCTTCGGCGACATGACCGAGGGCTTCCGCCAGCGCGCCGGGCGCGTCAACGAGCTGCTCGCCGACCGCAGCACGGCGTTCGTGCTGGTCACCTCGCCCCGCCGCGAGGCGATCGACGAGGGCGTCTACTTCCACCGCCGTCTGAAGGACATGGGGCTCCCGTTCGCCGGGGTGATCGCAAACCGGGTGCAGGTGGCCGGAGGCCGCGCGAACCGCCGCGAGCTGGACGATCTGCTCGGCGCCGGGCTGGGGGCCGAGGTCTACGACAGCTACGCGCGCTCGCGCGCCCTGGCCGCCCGCGACCGCGCCAACCTGGACGAGATGCGCCGCCGGCTGAGGCGCACGCCGATGATCGAGGTGCCCCACCTCCAGGACGACGTGCACGACATCGCCGGGCTGAGGCGGATGGACGAGTACCTGTTCGGCTAGACGGGCGCCGAGTAGTCCTCGGCGTCGGCGAAGCCCCAGTCCGTGGACTCCGTCACGCCGTCGAGCCGCGGCTGCGCCGCGACCGGCTCCATCTCGGCGGTGTCCTGGTCGCCGTCGCTCGGCTCGGGCTGGGGCTCCGGTTCCGGCTCGGGCTCGGGTTCCGGCTCGGGGGCCGGCTCGGGCTCGTGGGCCGGGGCCGACGCGCGCAGGTCGCGCGCCTCGATCTCCATGAAGGGCTCGGGGTTGGTCTCGAGCAGCATGTCGTCGGCCACGCCCTTGAGGTCGCTGTCGAGATAGCCACAGAGCACGTCGCGCAGCAGGGCACGCAGGTGGCCCTCGACCTCGGCCACCAGCTCACGCGGCGACTCGGCGTCCTGGCGCACGTGCGGCCCGCCGCCCATCACGAAGCGCTCAAGCGCGATCGCCGCCTCGATGCGGCGCTGGACCACCCGGCGCCGCCCCTCCTCCGCGCACAGCGCAGCCACGCGCAGGCCGAGGCTGGCCTCGCCGGCGCCGCTGGTGGCGTCGAGCAGGGCGCGCAGGGCCAGCAGGTAGTCGGACAGGGCGTCCGCCTCCGAGGGGCGCTCGCACCCCATCTCGAAGCGCGCCCGCGCCCACGCGACCGGCTGCGGCGGGTCGGCCCGCTCCAGCGCCGCGAAGAACTCGCGCAGGCCGCCCTCCTCGCCGCTGGGCAGGTACCAGTCGCCCGCCGGGCCGCCGGCGCCGCCGCCGAAGGGCAGCGGCTGCCAGGGTCCGCCGTCGGTCTGCCGCCAGCCCGGCGCGCCCAGGCCGAGGCGTCCGGGCGCCCACAGGCGCAGGGCGCCGACCACGCCGACGAAGCGCTGCTCGGCCTCGCTCGCAGTGATTCCCTCGTCGGCGGCCACGTCGCGCTCGAGCACGCACAGGACGGCCGGGGCGCCGTCGCCGTTCTCGGGCCAGACCGCCTCTGCCGGCGCGTCGGCGGTCTCGCCGCGCACGAGCGACAGGCCGGGTGCCAGCTCGATGCGATCGGCCTCGATGGCCACGCCGCGCAGCGGGGCGACGACGCGCGAGGCGAGCGCGTCGCGGTAGAGCGTGGCCTCGACCTCGCGGTAGACGCGCTCGAAGCGCTCCTCGGGGAAGCCGAAGCTGGTGGCGTCCTCGTACAGGCGCTCGAGCATCGCGCGCAGCGCGGGCTCGGCCTGCTCGCCGTTGACGCCGGACCCCGCGCCGTTCACGCGCAGCCAGATCGCGGCGCCCGTGCCGAGCTCGGCGGCGGCCCGCGCGCGGGCGGGCAGCTCGCGCAGGCGCGGCCAGCGCTCGGCCAGGAACGCCTCGGTGCGCGGCTGGTAGCGGTAGAGGGCAGGACCCCGCCGCGCGCCCTGGTCGATCACGTCGAACTCGACCTCCGCGCCGGCGCGCAGATCGTCGGTCAGCAGGGCCGCGGCCTCGAGTGAGAAGTCGCGCAGAGCGTCGTAGAGGGCACGGTTGCGCATATGGCGCGGATTCGCCCCGTGCCTCCTCGATCCTGCCGCCGCGCCGGACCCCGCCACGTGGTAGTGATGCGCCATGCGCGCGGAGTACGACCATTGCCGCCGCGTCCATCGGCGCCACGACCCGACCTACTACTGGGCCACCCGCCGGCTGCCCCACGACGTGCGGCTCGCGGTTCACGCGCTGTACGCCTTCGTCCGCGAGGCGGACGAGATCGTCGACGGCCCGCAGCGTGCCGCCGACCCCGAGGCGCGCCGCGCCGAGCTGGGCCACTGGGAGGCCCGGCTGAACAGCGCGCTCGCCGGCGAGCCGTCGCCCGACCCGGTTGTGGCCGCGCTGGTCGACGCCGGACGCCGCCACGCCCTGCCCCTGCGGCGGCTGGACTCGTACTTCGACTCGATGAGGATCGACTGCGCCCCGGTGCGCATCGCCACCTGGGCCGACCTGGAGAGCTACATGCAGGGCAGCGCGGGCGCCGTCGGCCGGATCCTCGCGGTGCTGCTCGGGGCGCCGGCGGAGCGCCACGAGTCGTTCGAGCGCCTGGCACTCGCCTTCCAGCTCACCAACTTCATCCGCGACGTGCGCGAGGACTGGGAGCTGGACCGCGTCTACCTGCCCGCGGAGGATCTCGACCGCTACGGCGTGTCGGTCGAGCAGATCGCCCGGCGCGAGCCCACCGCGGGCTTCCGGCGCCTGCTCGAGGCCGAGGTGGCGCGCGCCCGCGAGCTGTTCGACGAGAGCGCCCCCGCGGCGGAGGTCGTCGCCCCGCGCGTGCGGCGCGGGATGAGCATGGCCCGCAGCGTCTACATCGGCGTGCTCGACCGCACGGAGCGCCTCGACTTCGACGTGCTGCGCCGGCGCGCCAGCCTGCCCCCGTGGGAACTGGCCGGCGCCGTGGCGCACGGCCTGCGGGCCGGGGTGTGACCCGCCGGGCGACACTGCGCGGCGCCGAGCGCGGCCCGCTGGCCGACACGTCGACCGACGTGCTCGTCTGCGGGGCCAGCTTCGGCGGGCTGGCGGTGGCCCGCGAGCTGGCCGGCAGCGGGGCCGACGTGCTGGTGGTGGACCGCTACGAGATCGGCGAGCGCGCCACGTCGGCCTGCGCTGCGCCGCTGCCCTGGCTGGAGGCGATGGGCGTGGCCGGCGCGATCCGCCAGGAGATCCCCTGCATGGGCTTCCACACGCCACACGGATCGGTGCGGTACCGGCTGCCGTGGAGCTGGGCGTCCTTCGACTACGCCGAGCTCTGCCGGCTGCTGTTCGACCAGTGCGACGCGCGCTTCGAGATCGCCGCGGTGTCCGGCCGGCGCGGCCCCACGGTGCTCACCGATCGCGGCGAGCTGCACGCGCCGCTCGTGGTCGACGCGCTGGGCTGGCGGCGTGTGCTCGCCTCCGACCGCAGCCAGCCGCCGGAGGCGCCGCTCTCGCGCGGGCTCGAGGTGCATCCCGACGGCGGCGGCGCCGACCTCGACGTCTGGATCGAGCGCTCGCTGGTGCGCTACGGGTACGGCTGGAGCGTCCCGGCGGGCGCGGAGCAGCGCGTCGGCGTGGGCTCGTACGAGCCGCGCGACCACGTGCGCGCGCCGACCGTCGACCTCGCCGAGCGGCTCGGGCGCCCGCCGGTCCGCTACCAGGGCAACTGGTTCCCGCACCGCCTGCGCCCGGCGGCACAGGACGGCGTCTTCTTCGTGGGCGACTCCGCCGGCCACTGCTTCCCGCTCTCCGGCGAGGGCATCCGAACCGCCTTCTACTTCGGCATCGCCTGCGGCCGCGAGCTGCGTGCCGTGGTCGGCGGCGAGCGCTCGCGCGAGCAGGCGCTTCGCCGCTACGCCGCCTTCAGCGCCTCACACGCCCGCACCTACGCGCTGGCGCTGCGGCTCCAGTGGCTGGTGCCGCGGCTGCCGCCTCGGCTGCTCGCGCTGGGCCTGCGCGCGTTCGGTCGCGGGCGGCTCGTGGAGCGCGCCTTCGGGTGGTATCTCGCCCAGGCCGCGCCGGGCTACGCCGCGGCGCCGACCGGGTCGGTCGCTGCCGGGGTGCAGTCGCGCACGCCCAGCCACTCGCTGCCGTAGCGGCGCATGTCGTCGATCAGCGGCACGAGCGCCTCGCCCTTGCGGGTCAGCGAGTACTCGACCCTCGGCGGCACCTCGGGGTAGGTGTGGCGCTCGACCACGCCCTCTTCCTCGAGTGCGCGCAGCCGCAGCGACAGCGTGCGCGGGCTGATGCCCGCCAGCGAGCGCTCCAGCTCGCAGAAACGGCTGCGGCCCTCGGCGAGGTCGCGGATCACGAGGAGCGTCCACTTGCCGCAGATGATGTCCGCGGTCGCGCAGACGGGGCATGTGCGATCGGACATGGGGCCGAGTTTATCGCAAGACTTCAGGAAATGAAGTAAAGGGAGCGCCCCCGCGGGGGCGCTCCCGCACGCCTATCCGCCCAGGTTGCTGAGCAGCCCGCCGCCGCTGCTTCCGCTCGCCGTCGGCTGGACGCGGCCTTCGCTCGGCTGCACCAGCACCCAGCCCTGTCCGGAGAACGCCATCTGGACCGACTCGCCCGAGCCACGCCCGATGAGGTTCTTGAGCTTGATGTCCGTCTTGATGCTCGTCTGCACGCTCGACGCCCAGGTGATCGCCGCCTGAGGGTCGGCGAACGTCGGCGCATCGCCCGTGTTGAGCAGCACCGGCGGGCCGTCGGAGACGATCGCCACCCAGCCGGTGCCCTGGAGCGCGGTGTTGAAGAGGCCGCCGCCCAGCATGCCGCTGACGCCCTCCACGCGCTTGATGTCCCAGTCGATCCCGGCGTCGAACGCGAGCAGGTTCGCTCCGTTCACCGTGATCGCGTCGTTCTCGAGCTTGATCAGGTGGATGTCCTGCGCGGTGTCGGCCAGGAACACCTCGCCGGTCCCGGTCATCTTCATCAGGGTCGTGCCCTCCCCGGACACGGCCTTCTTGAGCATGCGGCCCATGCCGCCCGAGCCGGCGTGCTCGAACGAGACGTCGCCCTGATAGGCGACCATCGAGCCCGCCTTTGCCTGGATCGTGATCTGGTCCAGCCGTACCTTCAACAGCTTCGAGTTCTGGAGCGCAAAGGCCTGATCGGACTGCGTCTCCTGGAACTCGCCAAGGGTGCTCTGCAAAGGGACTCCTTCGTCATCGTCATTTGAGAACCCGCCAACTGTGGGCGCAATGGTCGCACTCGTCAAGGGCAATCTGTCCAGGCGCTACGCTCAGCGCTCTTGCTGCGGCGCGCCCTCCTCCTCGCCCTCGCAGTCTGCGCGCCCGCGTCCGCGGCGCACGCAGCCGACCCGATCATGCCGCTGTCGGAGGTCCGCGCCGGCATGCTGTGCACCGGCCTCTCGGTCGTGCGCGGGACGGAGATCGCCTCCTTCGACGTCGAGGTGCTCGACGTGATCGCGGACGACCCGGCGACCGGCGGGGCCCGCCTGTTGGTGCGCGTCTCCGGCGCGGCGGTCGATTCCACGGGTGTCGGCCCCGGCTTCTCCGGCTCGCCGATCATCTGCGGCGGCCGCAACGCCGGGGCGATCTCGGAGGGCATCGGCGAGTACGGCAACAAGGTCGTCCTGGCCACGCCGATCGAGGCGATCCTCGGGGCGCGGCCGCGCCCGTCGCCCGTCGCCCGCCGCGCGCCGGGGCTGCTGCGGTCGGCGCGCTCGCTGGCCGGCCCGCTGACCGTGTCCGGCCTGTCGACGGGCGCGCGGCGGCTGCTCACCCGCGCCGCCCGCCGCAAGGGCCTCACGGTGCTCGCCGCCCCGCCGGGCCCGCTCGGCGGCTATCCCGCGCAGGACCTGCGCCCGGGCGCCGCGGTGGGCGCGTCGCTCTCCACCGGCGACATCTCCGTCGGCGCGGTCGGGACCGTGGCCTACCGCGACGGCGACACGGTCTTCGCCTTCGGGCACGCGCTCGACGGGCTCGGGCGGCGCTCCCTCTTCCTCCAGGACTCGTACGTGTTCGGGGTGATCGGCAATCCGCTCGGCGTGCCCGACCTGGGCGCGATGACCTACAAGCTCGCCTCCTCCGGCGGGCACCCGCTGGGCACGTTCACGAACGACACCTTCGCGGCGATCGCCGGCGGCCTCGGCGCGGAGCCGCCGTCGATCCCGCTGCGGATCACCGCGCGCCGGAGCGGCGCCCGCGAGCAGGTCGTGCTCGACTCGCGCCTGGCCGACGAGCGCAAGCTCGGGCTCGGCGCCGGCATGGGGCTGATCGCGCCGCTGGCCGCGTCGACCGCCCTCGATCGCCTGCAGGGCTCGCTCGAGCCGGTGGCCCTGTCCGTCTGCACGCGCTTCCGCGTGCGCGAGCTGCGCCGGGTGATCGGCTTCTGCAACCCCTACTTCGACAGCTTCGCCGCGTTCGCCGACGTCGCCGAGGCGGCCGCTCTGGTGGACGACTTCGACCTGGCGCCCCTGCGCATCCGCGGCGCCGCGGTGAGCATCGTGGCCGAGGGCGCGTTCGCGGACGAGGTGCTGGCGAGCGCGACCGCGCCGCCGAGCGTGCGCGCCGGCTCCACCGTGCCGGTCCGGATCGCCCTGCGCCGCCGCGGCGGCGGAGCCCGCTCGGTCACCGTTCAGGTGCCCGTGCCCGCCGGCCTGCCCCCCGGCGTGCGCACGCTCGTGCTCTCCGGGAACGGCTTCGAGGACGACGGGGAGGACCTGCTGATCGAGCTCGTCAGCGAGCTATCCGGGCCCACGGCCAGCGCGTCGCTCAGCGAGCCCGGCAGCGTGCGTCAGCTCGCACGCCGGGTCGCCGCCCTGCGTCATCCGCTCGGAATCGTCGCGCGCTTCAAGCGGCGCGCGACGCGCGTCGTCCTGCGCTCCAGCGCGGTGCGCTTCGACGGGCGCGTGAAGCTCAGGCTGCGGGTCGTCCCGGCACGCCGCTGACCGCGGGGGTGGCCGGTTCGTCGTCGCGGAAGACCGACTCGACGGACGTGTGGCGCTGGCCATCCGAGCTCACGAGCAGCTTGAAGTCGTGCGGATGCGTGGCCGCCTTGAGGGCGTCGTCCATCGACACCCGGCCAGCCTGGACGTGCGCCAGCAGCGCCTGGTCGAAGGTCTGCATCCCGTAGTAGCCGCCTTCGGTGATCACCTCGTGCAGCCGCCCGGTCTCCTCCGGGTTGACGATCATGTCCCGCACACGGCCGGTCATGCGCAGGATCTCGCAGCTCGCGATCCGGCCCTGGTGGTCCGCGGTCGGCACCAGCCGCTGCGAGACCACGGCCTTCAGCGTGCCGGCGAGCATGGCGCGCGCCTGGCGCTGCTCGGTCTGCGGGAAGAAGTCGATGATCCGGTTGACGGACTCGGAGGCATCCACGGTATGGATCGTCGAGAGCACCAGGTGGCCGGTCTCCGCCGCCGACAGCGCCGTGCGCACCGTCTCCTCGTCGCGCATCTCGCCGACCAGGATCACGTCCGGGTCCTGACGCAGCACGCGCCGCAGCGCGCGGGCGAAGGAGGTGGTGTCCTCGCCGACCTCGCGCTGGTTGATGATCGACTGCTTGTCGCGGTGCAGGAACTCGACCGGGTCCTCGATCGTGACGATGTGCTTCGCGTAGTTCGAGTTGATGTGGTCGATCATCGACGCGAGCGTCGTCGACTTGCCCGAGCCGGTGGTGCCGGTCAGCAGGATCAGCCCGCGCTCCTCGTCGGCGATCTCGGGGATCACCGGCGGCAGCAGCAGCTCCTCGGCGGACTTGATCTGGAAGGGAATCGCGCGGCAGACGAGCGACACCGAGCCGCGCTGCACGAAAGCGTTCACGCGGAAGCGCGCGAGTCCGGGGATCGAGTAGGAGAAGTCGACCTCGCGCTCGACGCGGAAGGACTCCAGCTTGTCCTCGTCCGTGAGCATGTGGTAGAGCGTGCGCTCCGTGTCGTCGGGGCGCAGGCCCTCGGTATCCGGAATCGGCAGCAGCTTGCCGTGGCGGCGGATGATGGGCCGCGAGGGGACCTTGAGGTGCAGATCGGACCCATCCGTCTCGATGACGGACATCAGGGCGGCGTCGATGTCGAACATAAAGTTCGCATCGGCACACCGGCCCCGGGGCTCAAGCCCCGATTGGGGTATCTGGACCGTCCGAAGGGCGCCGCGGCAGCCGGCTAGGCGACGTCGCGCAGCTTCTGCGCTTCGGCCAGCGACTGCAGCTTCTTGAGCGACTGGTTCTCGATCTGGCGGATCCGCTCGCGCGTCACGTTGAACGTGCGGCCGACCTCGTCCAGCGTGCGCGGGTGCTCGCCGCCCAGTCCGTAGCGCAGCTCGAGCACGCGCCGCTCACGGTAGGAGAGGTTCTCGAGCGCCTCGCGCAGCGCCTCCTTGGTGAGGATCTCCGCGGCACGCTCGTAGGGCGACTCGGCCCGCTCGTCGGCGATGAACTGCCCGAACTCGGACTCCTCCTCGTCGCCGACCGGCTTCTCGAGCGACACCGGAGCCTGGGCCGAGCGCTTGATCGACTCGACCTCCTCCGGATCGATCCCCGTGTGCTCGGCGATCTCCTCGGGGGTGGGCTCGCGCCCGAGCTCGGTGACCAGCTTGCGCTCGGCACGGCCGATCTTGTTGAGCTTCTCGACCACGTGCACGGGGATCCGGATCGTGCGCGCCTTGTCGGCGAGCGCGCGGGCGATCGCCTGGCGGATCCACCAGGTGGCGTAGGTCGAGAACTTGAAGCCCTTGCGGTAGTCGAACTTCTCCGCGGCGCGGACCAGGCCGAGCGTGCCCTCCTGGATCAGGTCGAGGAAGGGCAGGCCCTGGTTGCGGTAGTTCTTCGCGATCGAGACGACGAGGCGCAGGTTCGACTCGACCATCTTCTGCTTCGCGTCGAGGTCGCCGCGCTCGATGCGCTTCGCGAGATCGACCTCCTCCTGCGCGGTGAGCAGGCGCACCTTGCCGATGTCCTTCAGGAACAGCTGAAGGGAGTCGGTCGTCATGTCCGGCTTCAGGTCGATCGTCGCCTTCTTGCGCCGGCTGCGGCGGTCGACGGCGCGCTCGACCACAGGGGCCGCGT
>JAXDII010000064.1:0-8901 GCA_034664085.1 Thermoleophilaceae bacterium | reverse complement strand
CGAACGCCTCGGCCAGCGCGTCGTGGACGGCTCCCCAGTCCTGCTCGCGGTCGGGCGAGAACAGCGAGAGCTTCGAGGAACCGGCTGGAGCGGGCTCGCGGTAGATCGCCACACCGGCGCTGTCGGGCCCGCGGTCGCTCAGCTGCGCCAGCATCGCGCCGAGGTGGCCCCCGAGGCTGCCGCTGACGTCGAGCGACTTAGAGAAGAGTCCTGCGATTCCACACACCGCGCCAGTGTAGATGTGCTTTCGATGGACGAAAGCGAACAATTCGCTAGCTAGAGATGTGGAGTCTCCACATACGTCACATCCTCATTGGGCTGTACACGGAGAGCCGCTTCTGCGCCGTCGCCACCGCCTTCAGCGCGTCGCGCAAGCCCAGCCTACGCAGCGGGGTGAGCCGGTCGGGCGCGACCAGGTTGTCGATCGGCGCTCCCGCGGCAATGCACTCGGCGTGGTGCTCCAGCCGCACCCGGGCCACCAGCTGGAACGCCTCGCGCAGGCCCACCGCGGTCTCCGCGTCGAGGGCGCCGGCCTCCTCCACGGCGATCAGCCGGTCGAAGGTCGACGAGATCGTGATGCCGGCCGACAGCGCGTGGAAGCGGGCCAGGTTGGCGATCGGCAATGCCCCGCCCTGCTTGAGGTCGATGCGCCCCTGGCCGTCCGTCACGAAGCGGTCGCGCCGCCCGAGCGGCGCGCGCCAGTCGACGGCCGTCCGAGCCAGGCGTCGCAGGAAGTCGGGGTAGTGGCGGGCGTCGCGGATGACCGCCGCCAGCGGAGGCACCACGTCCATGCCCCCGGCCACGTGCCGGAAGTCGAAGCCGACGGCGGCGCGCACGAGGTGAGAGCGGTCGGGGTGCTCGAGGCAGGCCTGGAACTCGTCCCGCCAGCGGCCCAGCGACATTCGCCAGGCGGGGTTGCGGGCCAGCACCTGGGCGTTGTCCTCGCCGAGCCCGCAGCGCGCCAGGCCGTCGTTCACGCCCGCGGCGACCGTCGCGAAGAAGCGATCCGCCGCCGCGTCCGCCTCGTCGGCGTACGCGAGAGCGTTGTCCTGGTCCGACGCGAGCGTCAGCTCCCGGCGCGCGACGCTGCCGAGGCCGAGCCACGCCCACGGGCCGGGCGCCGGGCCGTGGCGCTCGAAGGCGAAGTCGAGGAGCCGCCAGGTGGCGGCGTCGCTCTGGACCGCGAGCACGCGCGACACCTCGACCGGCTCGAGGCCCGCGGACAGGAGCGCGACCATCAGGCGCGGCAGCCCCCCGCGCACGATCTCCACCAGCGCGTCCTCGTCCGGAGCGTGCGCGATCGCGCGGCGCAGCGCGAAGGGCGAGTGCTCCCCGCCGGCGATTTCCTCCGCGGTGAGGAGGCCCAGGACCTGCTGCCCGTCCATCACGCACAGCACACGGCTCTCGGCGTCGAGCAGGTCGAGCAGCGCCTCGGCCGCGGTGCGCTGGGCGGGCACCTGGAGCACGGGGCTGCGCAGCGCCACCGCGATCGGCTCGTCGGGCGAGAGCCCCGCCGCGAGGACCAGCTCGCGCAGGTCGGCGTCGGTCACGATCGCGAGGCCGTCGGGTGTCTCGGCCAGCGCACCGGTGTGGTGCAGCTCGGTCATGCGCTCCGCGGCGTCCCGGACCGTCATCTGCGGGTCCACGAACAGCGGCGGCCGCCTGACCAGCGCCCCTACGCGAGTGGTCGAGAGCTCTGGCAGCGCATGGGCGATGTGTCCCGTGCGCACCAGCCGCTCGCGCAGAGAGCTGGCCACGTACCGCGCCCCGGCGGGGTGGGACAGGACGCGCAGAGCCACTTCCTGCGGGATCAGCAGGCAGACGGAGTCTGCGTGCGCGCGCACCGTGAAGGCCGGCGCCATCCCCGAGAGCAGCGACGGGTGACCGAAGCACTCGCCCGGCTCCAGCACGTCGACGGCTACGCCCTCGTGAACGAGGTCCATCGCGCCGGTCCGGATGACGTACATGCCCTCGGCCGGGGTGGCGTCCTCCATCAGGACGGCCTCGCCCTGGCGAAAGGAGCGCTCCTCGCACGCCTCCGCCACGGCCCGCAGCTCCTCGTCTTCGAACTCGGCGAACGGCTGATGCTGCGCGAGGAATGCTGCGGTGTCGGTCACGGCTCTTCGATCAGATGCACCGGCACCGCCGACTTGCGCACCACTCGCTGGGGCTCCTGTGACCACATGAAGTTGCGCACGAACGCGCTGCGCGGCGGGTCGGCCCCCATCACGATCGCCTGGGAGCCGCGGCGCTCGGCCTCGGCGGCGATCCGCTGCGCGCCCTTGCGGGTGGAGAGCACCTGCCCATCGGCCTCGACCCCCTTGCGCTCCAGCGTCTCGATCGCCGAGTCCACCAGCTTGTAGAGCTGCTCGAGCTCGTTCCGGGTCGGCAGCAGCCCCGGGTTGGGCAGACCGAACGCCGAGCCGTGCACGCGCCCGACCGCCAGCACGTGCACGGACCCGCCGTGCTCGCGCGCCAGCTCAGCCGCCTTGGCCAGGGCCTCGGCGGTGAGCGGGCGCCCCTCGGTCGCGAGGACTACGGCGGTGCCTATCGCATCGCCTCCCCTGGAATGGGCGTGCCGCTTATGTCGGCGGCGGCATCGCGCTTGTCCTCGACCCTGGTGCGGTAGAGGTAGAGCGGGATGTACGCCAGGGCTACGGCCCATCCGAGGAAGTAGTAGGTCTCGGTGTTGCCGAACTGCGCGAACTTGATGCCGCCGTACAGCCAGATGAACGTGAACAGGGCGGCGAGCCCGAGCGCCACGTACTTCATGAACTCCGGCAGCCGCACCGGCCGCTTCACGTCGGGCCGGTGCTTGCGCAGCAGGTAATAGCCGATCAGCACCGGGATGAACGAGGCGGTGTAGCCCACGTTCGAGAACGTGTAGATCTCCACCGCGCCGCCCGCCAGCACCACGAACAGCGAGCAGACGACGTTGAAGCCCATCGCGCGCGAGGGCACGCCGTGCTGGTTGATGCGCTGGAAGAACCGCGGGAACTGACCGTCGACCGACATCTGATGCAGCGAACGCCCGCAGCCCATGATCGCGTTGAGCGCCGAGAGCGCCAACGCGACGATCAGCATCAGAGCTATGGCCCAGTTGAGAAACTCGCCGCCAGTGTTGAAGATCTGGCCGGCGAACGTGACGAACATCGTGTTCGGGTCGACCAGGTCCGGACTCGACAGCGCCGTCGCCCCGAGCACGGTGACGAAGCCGATCGGGATCAGCGTGTAGATGAAGAGCCCGTACGCCCCGGAGAGGTTGAGGGCGATCTTGGCGTCGCGCTCCGGGTCCTTGCACTCGCCGATGTAACAGGCCGCCGCCTCGTAGGCGATCACGTTCCACGTCAGCAGGAACGCGAAGCCCATGTAGAGCGCGAACCACCCGGTACCGTCGAGACCCGAGAAGAACCCGCTGCCGTCGAGCTGGTGGAAGCCGGACAGCGCGCCCCAATCGGCGTCGCCGGTGAAGATCCACGCGACCGCGATGAACGTCAGCGGGACCATCGAGATCACGCCGAGGACCGTCGCGAAGGCCGCCCCCACGCGGATGCCCATGTACGCAGGAATGAAGAACAGCAGGATGCCGACGACCGCGATGCCGAGCGTCCACCACGAGATGAACGTGTTGATCGGCGTGAAGCCCGACGACGTGTCCAGCCCGAAGCGGTCGGCGAGGTAGAACGATGCCAGGATCATGTTCAGCGGCGCCACCGGGAACCAGCCGAGCCAGTACATCCATGCCGACGCACCGTTGATGTGCTTGGCAAGGCTGGGCCACCGATCCTTGTAGGCCGGGTACGCGTACGAAGGCGCGCCCCCGGTCCGCTCCGGCATCATCGCCGACAGCTCCGCCAGCAGCAGGATCAGCAGGTAGCCGCACAGCGTGATGCCGATCGTGATCGGGATGGCCGCCGCCCCCAGGGACGTGACCATCACCGGAGCGATACCGGTTACAAGGATGGTCCCCGCCAGTCCGATGACGAACGCACCCCACCAGTTCGTCTCGCGCGCGAGTCCGCCCCCGGCGTACTCGAGTTCGTCGGGCGGTCCAGGGATCGTCAGCTCGGGCTCATCAGCCATCCGCGACTCCTCTCCTCCAGGGCCCCGGGTACCGAGACCCATCGCCTAGTGCGTCATTAGCGGAGCGGCCGGACGGTCGTCAAGTAATTACATTGCTCTAGGTGCCCTCTGCACGTATTTGTGTGCCCGAGGCACCCGTCGTATGGTTCAAGTGTGTGGCGATTACACATTGGGGTCTCACGACGCTCACAGCTATACGTAGGAGTCGCCCGTCCGATCGGGCTCGACAAGGAGGAGATCGACCGCGATGACCCCGGACGGCAATGGAGCACCACTCACCGCCCCGACGACACGGGAAGAGGTGGAGCGCGAGATACGCGACCGCAACATCGAGTTCCTCTTCGCCCAGTTCGTCGACATGCACGGCAAGCCCAACGCGAAGCTGATTCCGGCTGCGCATCTGGACGACCTGCTGACCGAGGGCGCCGGGTTCGCGGGCTTCGCCGCCGGGGCGATCGGCCAGCGGCCGAACGATCCGGACATGCTCGCCATCCCGGACATCCGCAGCTTCTCCCCGCTGCCCTGGCGGCCGGAAGTTGCCCGCTTCGCCTGCGACATCCAGGTGGAGGGCGAGGAGTGGCTCTACTGCCCGCGCACGATCCTGCGCAAGCAGATCGACCGCGCCGCGGAGCTCGGGTACGAGTTCAAGATCGGCGCCGAGCTCGAGTACTTCTTGGTCAGGCGCAACGACGACGGGACTATCGAGGTCGCCGACACGCTCGACAACCTCGAGCAGCCCTGTTACGACATGCGGGCGCTAACCCGCAACCTCGACTTCGTGACGCAGGTGTCGCGCAACATCACGGCTCTGGGCTGGGACAACTACGCCACCGACCACGAGGACGCGAACGGGCAGTTCGAGCAGAACTTCGACTTTGCCGACGCGCTCACCACCTGCGACCGGTCGATCTTCTTCCGCTACATGGTGGAGTCGATGGCGCAGGAGCGCGGCCTGATCGCGACGTTCATGCCGAAGCCGTTCGCACACCTGACCGGCAACGGCTGCCACTTCCACATGAGCCTGTGGAAGGACGGCAAGAACGTGTTCGAGGCCGACCCGGCGGACGACCCGCGCGGGCTGGGCCTGAGCGAGCTGGCGTACCAGTTCGTCGGTGGGCTGAAGGCGCACGCCAAGGCGTACATCGCCCTGACCGCGCCGACGGTCACCTCCTACAAGCGGCTCGTGATCGGGTCGCGCAGCGGCTCTGCGTGGGCACCGGTCTACATCTCGTACGGCTTCAACAACCGCACACAGATGCTCCGCATCCCGGCTCCGGGCCGGATCGAGGACAGGACCGTGGACGGCTCGTGCAACCCGTACCTGGGTGCCACGGCGGTGCTGGCGGCCGGGCTCGACGGCATCGAGCGGGGCCTGGACCCGGGGGACCCCACCACCGAGTTGAACCTCCACGACCTGACGCCCGACGGCCGCAAGGAGCTGGGGGTCGAGCTGCTGCCGGCGAACCTGCTGGATGCCACCCGTGCGCTGGAGAAGGACGACGTGCTGCGCGCCGCCCTCGGCAACACCGGTCGCGAGGACTACGTGGACTACTACGTGCGCACCAAGCAAGAGGAGTTCCAGGAGTGGCACGACCAGGTCAGCCAGTGGGAGGTCAACCGCTACCTGCAGCTGTTCTAGAGGGCGCGGACTCTCCGATACTGAAGGTCGTCGCAGGGGGCGACCTTCACTGCGACGGCGGGCGGGCCAGCCTGCTGCACCTGCGCGAGGCGGCGCTGGTCGCCGCCGGCGCCGACCTCGTGCTGTTGGCGGGTGACCTGACCGCGAACGGGCGGCCCGCCGAGGCCGCCGCGGTGGTCGAGGCCTTCGCGGGCATCCGGGCGCCGGTCGTCGCGGTGCTCGGCAACCACGACCTCGCCGGCAGCCCCGAGGCCGTCGCCCGAGTGCTCGAGGACGGCGGCGTGACGGTGCTCCGCTCGCGGCACGAGGTGCTCGATACGGCGGGCGTACAGGTGGGCATCGCGGGCACGACCGGGTGCGCGGGCGGCTTTCACGGCCGGCCCGTGCCCGGGCTGTCGCGTGGAGAACGGCGCGAGCAGCGGCTGCGGGTGAGCGCCGAGTGCGGGGCCCTGGAGGCCGGCCTGAGAGCGATCGCCAGCTGCCGGCCGCGCATCGTGCTGATGCACTACTCGCCCACGGCCGAGACGCTGCAGGGCGAGCCCGCGCGCCTGCTGCCGCTGCTCGGCTGCGATCGCTTTGCCGTGCCGATCGCCGACCACGCTCCCGATCTGGTCGTGCACGGGCACGCGCACCACGGCGCGCTCGAGGGGCGCATCGACCGCACGCCGGTGTTCAACGTCGCGCTGGCGCCGGAGCCGTGGCGCTTCCACGAGCTGGCGGTGGCGGCGTGAGCTCGCAGCCGGTAGGCCGCGACCGCGTACGGCTCGAGAGCGACACGCTCTATCAGGTGATCGCCGCGGTCGGCTCGTCGGCGGACCTCGACCGAGTGCTCGGCGGGATCGTCGAGCTGCTCACCGAGGCCACGGACTGCCACGCCTGCTTCGTGTACCTGCGTCACGGCGACCGCCTGCGCATGCGCGCCGCTTCGCGCGTCTATGCCCACCTCGTCGACCACATCGAGATGGGGCTGGACGAAGGGCTGACCGGATGGGTCGCCCGGCACAAGCAGCCGGCGTTCATCCGTGACAACGCGCTCGCCGACCCCCGCACGGTGTACGTGCCCGAGCTCGAGGAGGAGCACTTCGAGTCGATCTGCGCGGTGCCGGTCCCGGCCAGATCGGGCGACGTGCTCGGTGTGATCGTGCTGCACACCGCCGCGCCGCGGGAGTTCGACGAGGGCGTGGTCAGCTTCCTCGTCCACACCGCCTCGCTGGTCGCGGGGGCCATCGAGAACGCGCGGCTGCTCGAGGAAAGCCGCTGGCGAGTGGACACCCTCACCGGCCTGGCCAGCCTGAGCCAGGACGTGGCCGCGGCCACGCGCCGCGAAGACCTGTACCGGGTGGCAACCGCGAGCGTCCGCAAGCTGCTGCGCGCGCAAACCTGTCGCCTCTACCGGCTCGACCCCGAGGGCGGGGAGCTGGAGCTGGTCGCCTCGGATCCGCCCCACGACGAAGGCCCGTTGCCAAGGGGCGGCGCCAGCGTGCTGCTGGACGTGCTGCGCCGCCCGGCCGCCCGCGCCGGTGTGACCGCGGCGGACGGCAACCAGTCGCTGCTGCCGGCCCCGCTGGCCGTCGGCGACGAGGACCTGGGCGTGCTCACCGTGGCGAGCTCCGAGCCCGATGCCTTCGGCGACGAGCAGGACGAGCTGCTGCGGACGGCCGCCAACCAGGTGGCGCTGGCGCTCAAGCGCACCGAGCTGATCGAGCGTCTGACGGCGGAGAACGTCACGCGCGACATGTTCAGCGCGCTCGCCGCGGATGCCACGGCGGTGGCGGAGGCTCGTGCCCGGGCGGCCGGCTGCGACCTCTCGCGCCGTCACGTCCTGCTGCACGCCGAGCCAAACGAGCCGACCGGCGACCCCGTATGGCCGGTGCTCGCCGAGCGCGTCGAGACCCGTGTGCGCCGGCTGGTCAGCGGGGCGGTGTGCGACGCCGGGCGCCAGTCGCTGCGAGCGGTCCTGCCCCTGGACGGCAACGCCGAGACGCTGGAGGACCTGCACACCAAGCTGGACGAGCTCGGGGCCGCGGAGGGAGTGCACATCGGCGTGAGCGAGCCACGCACCGGTGCCGACCACGGCTCGCGTGGACTGCGCGAGGCATCGGACGCCGCGCGTGTGGTGGGCGCGCTGGCACCGCGCGGCGGCGCCTTCTCGTACTCCGACCTGGGCGCCTACCGCTACCTCGTTCACCTACCGCTCAGCGAGCTGCCGGACGACCGCCACTTCGCCGCGGTGGCGGTCCTGCTCGACTACGACCGGCGCCGCAAGGCCAGCCTCGTCGAGACGCTCGAGGAGTACCTGCACAACCGGGGCAGCGCCGCCACCACTGCGCGCAACCTCTACGTGCATCCGAACACGCTGCGCCAGCGGCTCGACCGGATCCAGAAGATCACCGGGCTCGACCTGGAAACCGAGGACCTGCTCGCGCTGGAGCTCGCGATCAAACTCGTCAGGCTGCGCGGCGACTAGCCCGATGGCTGCCAGACTGCGGCGCCGTGCTTACGGCCTTTGGCGCAGCAGCGGTGACATTCATGGTGCTGATGTACGCGCTCGAGCGGCGCGGCAGGGGCTTCATCCTGGCCTTCGCGTGGGGCTGCCTGCTGTCGAGCGCCTACGGCTTCCTGGCCGGCACCTGGCCGTTCGGGGTCGTGGAGGCGATCTGGGCCGCGATCGCGATCCAGAGGTTCCGCACGACTCCCAGTGCGACCTAGCCCGCGACCGGCGCCCGCTGCGGCTCGAGCACCTCGACCAGCGTGTCGAGCACGCGGTCCGCGGTGTCCTCGTTCGCGTTCGGGCCCATCAGGCCGACGCGCCAGATCGGCGGCGTCGCGGTGCCGAGCCCGCCGCCGACCTCCATGCCGTGCTCGGCGAGCAGCTGCCGCTGCACGGCCTTGCCGTCCACCCCGTCCGGCACGCGCACGGCCGTGAGCGGCGCGAGCCGGTGCCCTTCCTCGCCGAGCACCCCGAAGCCCGCCTCCTCGGCGCGCGCGGCGAAACGGCGGCCGGCGGCGCCGTGGCGCTCCCAGCGAGCCTCGACGCCCTCGGCCAGCGTCTGGCGCAGGACCTCGTGAAGGGCGTAGACGTGCAGGATCGGCGCGGTGTGGTGGTAGGCCGCCGGCCGGTCGATCCAGTAGGCGCGCAGCAGGCGCAGGTCGAGCGAGAACGGCACATCGTCCGTGCG
>JAXDII010000045.1:0-52245 GCA_034664085.1 Thermoleophilaceae bacterium | reverse complement strand
GACATCGCGGGTGGCGCCTCGACTGTGCGCCAGGCCCTCATTGCCGGGGTCGTCGACGAGCTCACGCTCGACGTCGCGCCGGTCCTGCTCGGCTCCGGCGAGCGGATCTTCGACGGCGTCGAGTCGTTCGGGTTTGAGCCCGTCGAGGTCTTGCATTCGCCGCTAGCCACACACATCCGCTACCGCCGGGCGGGATGAGCCGATGAGTGGATAGAGCCCGCGATGACGAGGGCCGCTGGCGCCTACCGGGCGATCCTGTGCCGGTGCTCTATGCGCTCAGCGCGACGACGTCCGACTGAGCTGCCCCCGCTGCCCGCGCCTCGAGACCGCAGCTCGAGCACCTCGACGAACCGGTAGCCGGTCGCAGGTGGTATTCAAGACCCGCCTCCCCGGTTGCCCTTCGCTTTTGCATTGGACGAATCGCAGCAGTGCCGGTCACGCTTCCGCCGCTTCTGGATGTCGCGCGAAGCAGCACTCTGGGCGGGACCGCTCACTCGCGTGGAGCAGTCGGCCCTGGTCTCGGGCTCAGGATACGGTCGGGCAGCGTGATAGGCGGCACGGCGCGGCGGTGGCCGCGCAGATCGAGCATGCTTAGCTGCGCGGCACCCGATGCCTCGACGCGACTTGCTATGCCTGGTCTTTGGGCGGGTTGGCCCGGATTTGCTTCATGGCCGCGTAGGCGTCCGCCTCGTCCTGGCCCCCCGGAGGCAAGCCCTCGACGAACGGCGTGGACGCGTTGACCGAGCCCTCGAAAAGCTCGGCGTAGAGCTGGGCCCCTCCACTGGTCGCGGCCATGGGGAGGTCGCGCGCCGGCGGCACATGGGGAGAGCGGTAGAGCTTCACCGTGTAGAGGCGGGCGGGCACATTGGAAGCGGCGACCTCCAGGTGCACCAGGGCCGCGGAATCCATCCGCACCCCCGGCATCTGCTCGGCCCAGCTCTCGCGGGACTCCTGGCTTGGCAGGACCAGCAACCCGCCAACGTTGTCGTAGTCGACGTTCGTGACCGGACCGTCCCAGGCGGGCCGGGCCTTGACGGGCTGGTCCGGGTCGTTCGCGTCCGTCAGGTCGACAAGGTCCAGGAGCACCTGGCCCTGCGGGGCCACCGCATAGATGGACTCGCCGCTCCTCCGTTTGAGCAGCAGGTCTACGGCCACGATCCCGCTAATCCCGCGAGGCCCAATCGCAGCTTCCAGCGGGTGCGGCACGACCTCGGTCACTCGGACCGACGCGTTCTCGGCAGCGAGCCGCTTGCTCGTATTCCTGATGCGGATCTGAACCTTCTCCCGCGCCAGCCCGCCGCGCTCGAGCGAGACCTCAAAGCGTGGGGCGTGGAGTTGGTGCCACAGCTCGTCCTTGAACAAAGCCACGAGTACGCCGAGGAGCGCCGCGATTACGGCTGCTCCAGTAAGCCACGTCGGGAGGCTCGACGCGGCGGGCATCACCGCATCCGACATCGGGCAGAAAGGGACCCAGCCGAAGGGCGAGGCTCGAGATCCCTCACCCAGGAGTTCGAGGCAGGTCGGCATCGCGATTCATTGTCGCTTGTGTCGGATGCTGCGCGACGAGTTCCGACCGCTGCTTTGGACGAACGGCGACAGTCGGCGCTCGTCGCTTCATTGAGCTCCCACCGGGCATCTTCCACGGCCTCCCCCCGAAGTCGGGCGGGGCGGACGCGTCGACTTCCGTGTGAAGGGTTGCCATGTGGTGTACGAGGCGCACGCCGACATGAGGGGCTACCTCATCGCGCCCGAATGGACGGACCGCAGCCCGCCGACAGCCGTTCGTCGAGGCGACCCCTGGCGCGTCTTGGGGACGGCTGAGCGCCCCGAGGGCCGGGGGCTAGCTCCCACGTTTCCTGACTCTTTCGGCAGTGGCTCATCCTCGCGGTGGCGGGCGCGAGAGGAGCGGCTTCGGCCGTACCCGCGCCCGCGCAACGCCTTAACTCCGGCCTGGCATACGGAAGCTGACCTGGACGATTTGATTGCCGGCAGCGTCTGTTCGTGACCAGAACTCGCGACTTCGAAAGCCACCGGGGTTCGCCACCTCTGGCCCCTTATCGATCCCTTCGTCTGACCCCGCCGGGAAGTACTTGAAGGTCGCCGTCTCGGCACTCGGCATGCTCGCCAAGGTGAACCCCGTGGGGACTTCGATAGCCCGGCGCGGAATCGCGCTGAGCAGTTACGCCGCGACCGACGTAGGCATTCCCGGCGTCGGCTACGTCGCGCACCAGTTGTACGAGGCTCCTGCCGATGTCTGCCACGCGGGCGTGAGCCGCGACTCGGCGGCGAATCTGTCTCTCCCAATACCGCCCTATGTCAAGCGGGACCGGCTGCCCGGCCGGACGCATGTGCAGCGCCACGTGAGCGTTGAGAGAGCCGTCCCACATTCGGACCGCATCTTGGAGAGTGCCGGTCCAGACACCGGCTTGGTCTATGCAGTTCGAGAGCCGGAGCAGCCGTGGCGCCAGGCCTCCTGTCAGGGGGGTGAGGCCCCAGCCGACGCCATCGACAGAGAAGGCTCGCAGGTCGGCACGCCTGATGCTCCCGATCGCACGTTCTAACCCTTCCCAAAGAATCGCGAGGCTCTCGTCGGCGTTGTTGCCAGCCGCCAGGCGGTCGGCTATCCATGTCGCCGTTGCGTCTCCCTCAAGTTCGGCGGGACCGGTGTAGGCGAAGAGCATCGCTCCGGCGAAGTGCACCGCCTTGTTGGCATCGCTGTCCACGGGGCGCCCCGTTCGCACGTTGGTCAGCTGCCGGTCCGCGACCTGCCATACGCAATCCTGGGTCAACGCTGAGACCAGGAGCGTCACGCCGCGCGGCGCAGGATTCGACCCAAGCGCGACCGTCGCTGTGGGGGGCCTTCGAGGTTGAGGCCACCGACCGCCTCACCGGCGGCGCGGACGAACTCCGTCAGGTCGTTGCACCGGTTCGCCACGAGCGTGACGGCCTCGTGGACGGACCCGTGAAATGACCAGATTGTCTCGACTTGGTCGGGCTGGCCGCGAGCCTCGGGGGTTTTCCACCTTTGGTACTCCTGCGCCAGCGCATTCGCGTATTCGCACTGAGCTTGCAAGAGCACAAGCGTGGGCACGGCTCGCTCCTGCTTAAGCAGACCCGAGGGAATGCCCGGCTTGACCAAGTCGTAGGTCGAAGTCGGGAAGCGGAGCAGCGGCTTAAGGCTCCAGCGCTCCTGCGTCGTCAGGAGTTCGTGCTCCCGGTTCATGGCTTGAGTGACGCTGAGGACGGTGCCTGCGATTACTGACAGTTCCCGGAGCAGGGCCGACAGGATTGCCCGGTCGCGTGCACGCTGTTCGCGCCGCGCCCGGAACGCCTGCCACACCTCGCGCAGGACCAAACCGGCGACCGCGACGGCCAGCGCGAGCACCGTCCGTTCCAGGACGGGGTCACTTGATACACGTTGGACAACGAGCGCGGTATTCGTGATCCGAGGCTACGAGACGGCCAGGACGGGGCGACGCACCCATTCACGCAAGGCGGTGGCGAGCCGCGGGGCCCGAACGCGGGACGGGAAGGCGGGGGCGCCCATGGATGGACGTCAGGTCCACGAGCGATTCTCGCCACGGCGCCGCGTGCGCAGGGGTCTCAGGAGTCATCGCACCTCGACGCGCTTCCCCTTTCGCGTGAAACCAGCAGCGAGCCCGCCTGCGCTCCCGGGGCCGCCGGCATCCCTGGCCGCAGACCGTGTCAGAGAGAGCCGCTTGCAGGCGAGCGAACGAGCGCGCAGCGCGAGCAGGTCTGTGGACAGGCGATGACGGCGGCCCCGCCCCCGCGCGGCCCGGCCCTAGGCCCAACCGTCTACAGGTTGACTGCCACGTACTTCGTCTCGAGGAACTCCTGCAGGCCGTCGTGCCCGCCCTCGCGGCCGATGCCAGACTGCTTAACCCCGCCGAAGGGCGCGCCCGCGTTCGAGACCATGCCCTGGTTGAGCCCGACCATGCCGGTCTCCAGGCCCTCGCAGACACGGATCGCCCGCTTGATGTCGCGGGTGAAGATGTAGCCCACGAGGCCGTACTCGGTGTTGTTGGCCAGCGCGATCGCCTCCTCCTCGGTCTCGAAGCCGCCGATCGGCGCCACCGGTCCGAAGATCTCCTCGCTGAAGACGCGCGCGTCGTTGGGCACGTCGGCGAGGATGGTCGGGGGGTAGAAGAAGCCGGGGCCGTCGGGGATCTCGCCTCCGATCACCAGCTTGGCGCCCTTGTCGATCGCGTCCTGCACCAGGTCGGCGACCTTCTGCCGCGACGGCTCGTCGATGAGCGGGCCCACCTGCGCGCCCTCCTCGGTGCCGCGGCCCATCTCGAGCTTGCCCATCTTCTCGGCGAGCCGGCGCGTGAACTCCTCGCGGATCGGCTCGGCGACGTGGAAGCGGTTGGCCGCCGTGCAGGCCTCGCCGATGTTGCGCATCTTGGCGAGCACCGCGCCCTCGACCGCCTCGTCAAGGTCGGCGTCCTCGAAGACCAGGAACGGCGCGTTGCCGCCCAGCTCCATCGAGACCTTCAGCACGTTCTGGGCCGAGGCCTCGATCAGCCCGCGGCCGACCTCGGTCGAGCCGGTGAAGGAGAGCTTGCGCAGCCTGTCGTCCGCGATCAGCGGGCCGGTCGTGGCGCCCGACGACGAGGTCGTGAACATGTTGACCACGCCGCCGGGGAGGCCGGCCTCCTCGAGGATCTGGCCGAGTGCGAGCATCGACAGCGGCGTCTGCTTGGCCGGCTTGATCACGACGGTGCAGCCGGCCGCGATCGCCGGGCCGATCTTGCGTGTGCCCATCGCCATCGGGAAGTTCCAGGGCGTGATCATCAGGCTCGGCCCGACCGGCTGGCTCATCACCAGCACGCGGCTGGTTCCGTTGGCGAACTGCTTGTAGTTCCCGTCGAACCGCAGCGCCTCGCCCGAGTACCAGCGGAAGAAGTCGGCGGCGTAGGTGATCTCGCCCTTCGACTCGGTGACCGACTTGCCCATCTCGAGCGTCATCAGCAGCGCCAGCTCGTCGGCGCGCTCGGTCATCAGCTCGAAGGCCTTCCAGAGGATGCCGGCCCGGTCGTTGGCCGGCGTGGCCGCCCACTCGGCCTGCTTCTCGACGGCCGCGTCGAGCGCCGCCTTGGCGTCCTCGGGCGTCGCGTCGGCGACCTCGCAGATCGCCTCCTCGGTGGAGGGATCGATCACCTCGAGCGTGCCGCCGCCCGTGGCGTCGCGCCACTCGCCTCCTATGTAGAGCTTCTTCTGGACCTTCTCGACGACGGTGTGTTCTTGCGTTGCGATAGCCATGCCTGAGCCTCCGGATACCTGGTCCTCGCCAGACTACTCGCGGGACGCCGAAGGCCTCTGGCAGATCAGGTGGCGACCGTCTCGACGCCGAGCTCCTCGCTGATTGCGACGTCGATCGAGTAGTCGATCGGCAGCACGATCAGCGACGGCTTGTCGAGCGTGAGTGCCTGGCGGAGCCGCTCGCCGAACTCGTCGGCCGAGCCGCAGCGCCAGGCCGGCATGCCAAACCCCTCGGCGAGCTTGACGAAGTCGGGGTTCGTGAAGTCGGTGCCGAAGTGGCTGCCGAACTTCTTGTCCTGCTTCCAGACGATCGAGCCGTACTGGCTGTTCTCCCAGACCACGTTGACGATCGGGGTCCCCAGCCGCACGGCGGTCTCCAGCTCCTGGACGTTCATCAGGAAGCCGCCGTCGCCGTTGACGGTCACGACGTTGCGTTGCGGGTGGACGAGCTTGGCGGCGATCGCCGCCGGCACGGCGAAGCCCATGCCGGCGAGGCCGTTCGCGATCAGCACGGTGTTCGGCTCGTACGCGGGGAACATGCGCCCGATCCACAGCTTGTGCAGCCCGACGTCCGAGATCAGGATGTCCTCGCGACCGAGCGCCTTGCGGATCTCATACAGAGCGCGCGGGGGCTGCACCGGGAAGGCGTCGTCGTCCTTGGCCTGCTCGAAGCGGCCCAGCACCAGGTCGCGCAGCCGCGTGGACCCGCCCTCGTGCGCCACGTGCCGGCACTCCTCGCCGAGCCGGGTGAGCACGTGGTAGATGTCGCCGATCAGCTCCACCTCGGGGATGAAGTACGAGTCGATCTCGGCCGGCACGGAGTCGATGCAGATGATCTTCTTGTCGCGGCGCGGGTTCCAGTGCTCGGGCGAGTGCTCGACCAGGTCGTAGCCGATCGCGAGCACCACGTCGGCCTCGTCGAAGCCGGCCATCCGGTAGTCGCCGGCCTGCAGTCCAACGGAGCCCAGCCACTTCGGGTTGTCTGCCGGAATCAGCCCCTTGCCCATGAACGTCTCGGCCACGGGGATGCCTGTGGCGCGCACGAACTCGCGCAACGCCGGCGCGGCGTTGCCGCGGATCACGCCGTTGCCGGCCAGCACCACGGGGGTGATCGCGGAGCGGATCAGGTCGGCGGCGCGCAGCAGCTCGCGGGCCGCAGGCTCGGAGCGCACCGGGCGGTTGCGGGGAAGCGGCTCGGCGTCGCACTCCGCCTCCATGACGTCCTCGGGCAGCTCGATGTGCGTCGCGCCGGGCTTCTCCCCCTCCGCCACCTTGAACGCCTTGCGCACGACCTCGGGGATGATCGCCGGGTCGGTCAGGCGGGCGTTCCACTTGGTGATCGGGCGCATGACGCGCACCAGGTCGATGTACTGGTGCGACTCCTTGTGCATCCGCTCGAGGTCGCCCTGGCCGGTCAGCGCCACCAGCGGCGCGCGGTCGAGGAAGGCGTCCGCGACGGCGGTGACGAGGTTCAGCGCGCCCGGGCCGAGCGTGCCGAGGCACACGCCGGCATGGCCGGTCAGGCGCCCGTAGACGTCGGCCATGTAGGCGCCGCCCTGCTCGTGGCGCACCGGGACGAACTCGATCGAGGAGCGCGAGAGCGACTCGTTGAGGTCGAGCGTCTCCTCCCCCGGAATCCCGAACACGTGCTTGACGCCCTCGGCCTCGAGGCAATCGACGAACACGTCCGATGCCTTGCGCGCGGCCATGACCAGGGCAACATACCCGCGACCGGTAACTTCAATGATGTGGCCCTGGTGGCGCGGTACGCCAAGAGCGGGGACCTCAACATCGCGTATGTGACGGAGGGGGACCGCCCGCTCGACTTCGTCTGGATCCCGCCCTGGATCTCGCAGGTGGAGTACCTGTGGTCCGAGCAGTCGCTCACGCGCGTGATGGGCCGTCTCACAGCCTTCTCGCGCGTGATCACCTTCGACCGCCGCGGCTCGGGCCTGTCCGACCCGCTCTCAGGGGCCCCGACGCTCGAAGAGCAGATGGACGACGTCCTCGCGGTGATGGACGCCGCGGGCTGCGAGCGGGCCGCGATCGCCGGCACGCTCGAGGGCGGGCCGATGGCCACGCTGTTCGCGGCGACGCACCCGGACCGGGTCAGCGCGCTGGTGCTCTACGCGACCTTCGCCCGGGCGACCTGGGCGCCCGGATACGAGTGGGCCTGGCCGGCCGAGGAGCGCCAGCTGCACATGGACGAGGCAGTGGCGCACTGGGGCGAGGGGCTCGTGGCCGGCAGCGTCGCCCCCAGCCTGGCGAACGACCCCGAGTTCATGGAGTGGGCGGGCCGGCTCGAGCGGCTCGCGGCCAGCCCCTCGACGATCAAGCGGATCTTCGACCTGATCGGCGAGTTCGACGTGCGCGACGTGCTGCCCTCGATCCGGGTGCCCACCCTGGTGCTGCACCGGCGCGAGGACAGCTTCATCAAGATCGAGCACTCGCGCTACATGGCCGAGCGCATCCCGGGCGCCAAGCTCGTGGAGCTCGAGGGCGGCGACAACATGTTCTCGATCGGCGATAGCGATGCGCTGCTGGGCGAGATCGAGGAGTTCCTCACCGGGGAGCGCCACGATCTGCGCGAGCCCGATCGCATGCTCGCGACCGTCCTGTTCACGGACATCTGCGAATCCACCCGCCACGCGGCCCAGATGGGCGACCGCAGCTGGCGCTTCATGCTCGAGCGCCACGACGCGCTGTTCCGGCGCGCGCTGGAGCGCCACCGCGGCAAGGAGGTCAAGCGCACGGGCGACGGCTTCCTCGCCACCTTCGACGGGCCGGCGCGCGCCATCCGCTGCGCCTCGGACGTCGCGGGCTCGATCGCCTCGATCGGCCTCCAGGTACGCGCCGGCCTGCACACCGGCGAGCTGGAGGTGATGGACGGCGACCTCGGCGGCCTGGCCGTGCACATCGCCGCCCGCGTGATGGACCGCGCTCAGCCCAGCGAGGTGCTCGTGTCGAGCACCGTCAAGGACCTCGTGGTGGGCTCTGGCATCGCATTCGAGGAACGCGGAGCGCACGAGCTGCGCGGCGTGCCAGGCGAATGGCAGCTCTTTGCCGTGAATTGAAGTCCCGCTACCTTGCGCCGATAGAAGAGTTGTAGGGATCTATGCGCCGAACGCTCGCCGTCACATCCGCCTTGCTCGTCTTCGCCGCCGCGCCTGCCGCTGCGGACGCCGCCGTGCGCCATGTCATCAAGGGCGCCGGCTTCGGCCACGGCATCGGCATGAGCCAGTACGGCGCCTACGGCTTCGCGCTGGAGGGCCGCACGTTCCAGCAGATCATGGCCCACTACTACAAGGGCACCCGGCTCGAGAGCGCGCCCAGTCGCCCCGTGCGCGTGCTGCTCCAGCCGAACGATCCCTACATCCGCGTGCGCGGCGCGACCAGCATCGGCGGCCATGCGCTGAAGGCCGACCGCCTTTACAAGGCGCGCGAGTCGCGCGGCGAGCTGCTCGTGACCGGCCCGTCTGGCAGGCGCGTGGCGCGGGTCGGAAACGGCGCCCGCTTCGAGGGCTCCGAGCCGCTCCAGCTGATGGGCCCCGCGCTCAACTACGTCACCAGCGGAAGCTACCGCGGCGCGATCGAGGTGCGCACCGAGGGCTCGGGCGTCACGGCGATCAACGTGCTCGACCTGGACACCTACGTGCGCGGCGTCGTGGCGGGCGAGATGCCCAGCTCCTGGCCGCTCGAGGCGCTCAAGGCCCAGGCCGTGACGGCGCGCACCTACGCGCTCGCGACACGCAAGACCACCGGGCTGTTCGACCAGTACCCCGACGTCCGCTCGCAGGTCTACCGAGGCGTGACCGGCGAGAGCGTGCGCAGCGACGCCGCGGTGCGCGACACCGCGGGCCGCATCCTCACCTACGGCGGCGAGCCGGCGGTGACCTACTACTTCTCCACCTCGGGCGGCCACACCGAGAACGTCGAGTTCTCATTCGTCGGCTCGCTCTCGAAGCCTTGGCTGGTCGGCGTGCCGGACCCCTATGACACCAAGTCGCCCTACCACCGCTGGAAGGTCAACCTCTCGGCCGCCGCGCTCGACCGCGCGCTCGGCGCGCCCGGATCCTTCAAGCGCGTGAAGGTGCTGCAGCGCGGCGTGTCGCCGCGCGTGGTGCGCGCCCGCGTGGTCGGCAGCGCCGGAACGACGGTCCTCACCGGTCCCACGATCCGCTCGCGCCTCGGCCTGCGCGACACCTGGTTCACCTTCGTGCGCGTGTCGACCAGCGCCAAGCACCCGCGCTCGGCCCGCCCCGCGAGCTGGGGCAGCCGCCTGACGCCCTCGGCGCTGGCCGGCCAGTTCGCCCCCGCCCCGAAGCGGCGCGTGCTGACCCTGGAGCGCCGCGTCGGCGGGCGCTGGCGCCAGGTCCGGCGCATCCGCACCACCGCGGCCGGCCGCTACCGCGTCGGCATCGGCCGCGCGGGCGCCTACCGCGTCCGCTCCGGCGGGGTGATCGGCCCGGCCGTGCGCGTACGGTGAGCCGCGGGGCGGCGTTCCGCCTGGCCCTCGCCCTGCTCGCCTTCGCCCTGCTGGTCTCCACGCCGGCTCCGGGCCTCGCCGCGGACGCCCTGACGCTCCGCGTGGACGCCCGCGAGACGGGCCACATCCGGCTGCATGTGGAGGCGCGCCCGGGGATCGAGCTGGCCATCCGGGACGAGCTGACCGGCGAGCAGCGAACGGTCACCCCCAAGGGCGCCGAGATCGTCCTGAGGCGCTTCGCCACCTGGAGCTGCGCGAGCCGGACCCGCCGCTTTACGGCCACGCAGCTCGGGGCCGACGGCACGCCCCTGACGGCCACGGCCGAGGTGCGGACCCCGTCCTGCGCGCGCCGGCTGCGGCTGGTGGGCCCACGCGTCGTCCGCGCGGGACGCGGCGGGGCCGCGCACATCTTCGACCGCTGGAGGATCGGCGGCGTGGCGGTGCGCTTCTGCGTCCTGCCGCCCGGCGCGAGCGAGCGCTGCCGGCCGGTGCGCGTCGAGCCGGGACCGCGCGAGCGCACGATTCGCTTTCGGGCGGTCCGCCCCGGCACCTACCGCGTAACCGTCACCACGCCGCACCAACGCCTGCGGCACAGCATGCGCGCCAACCCGGAGAGCGGCCGCCTGCGCATCCTCGCCACCGGTGACTCGATGATCCAGATCATCGACTCCTTCATGAAGCAGCGCGTGGGCTCTCGGGGGGCCGTGGTGCGCAGCGACGCCCGCATCTCCACCGGCCTGTCGAAGCCCTCGATGCTCGACTGGCCGGCGCACGCCGAGGAGCAGGCGACGGGGATGCAGCCGGACGCGACGGTGATGTTCATCGGCGCCAACGACGGCTTTCCGATGGAGGGGGCCGACTGCTGCGGCGCGGCCTGGATCGACGAGTACGCGCGCCGCGCCCGGCAGATGATGCGCAGCTACGCCCGCGCCGGCCGCGGCCGCGTCTACTGGCTGCTGCTGCCCGCCGCGCGCGGCGGCTTCTTCCGCGAGCTGTTCCCCGCGGTCAACACCGCCCTGCGCCACGCCGCCGCCGGGCTGGACGACGACGTCCGGCTGATCGACCTCGAGGCGGTCTTCACGCCCGGCGGGCGCTACCGCAGTTCGATGCGCATCGACGGCAAGCGGGTGCGGGTGCGCCAATCCGACGGCGTCCACCTGAACACCGCCGGCGCCTCGCTGGCGGCGACGCTGGTGATCAGGGCGCTGCGCGGCGACCGCATGCTGAGGTGACGGCGCGGGCCTAACCGCCCTGCTCCAGCCGCTCGGCGGGCTCTGCCGTCGCGGCGCGCATCACCGTCATCTCCAGCGTCGGCACGGGCCAGTCGAATGCCCGGCTGAGCAGGCGCGCATAGGCCGCCGCCCCAGCCGGGGTCAGGTGCATGCCGTCCCAGCTCCAGCCGCGGCCGGCGCTGTGGGCCACCCAGTCGAGCACCTTCAAGCGCACCGGCCAGCGGCGGCCGGCGGCGCGTATCACGGCCTGGTCGGAGCTGGCGACGCCGCCAGACTCGGGCGGCGTGACCATCCCGAGCACGCGGTTGGGGCCGAGGATGCGCAGCCCGGCGCGGATTTGGCCGGTGGAGACCGTCCAGTTCGTGCCCAGCGCGACCACGGCCACGTCGGGCAGGGTGCCGGCGCGGCGGCGCCCTGCCAGCACGCCCAGGCCCTCGCTCATCTGGCGGCAACCGCGCACGTCCACCTCGAAGCCGGACCGCCGCAGGCGCTCGGCCGCTCCCAGCATCACCGAGTCGCCGATCGCGAGCGGCGGCGCTCCCGGGGTGCGCAGCTTGGTGGGGCTGAAGTGCTCCACGCCTCCGCAGGCCGCATGAGCCGGCGGAGCACCGGCGAGTGCGGCCGCCGCCAGCGCGCCTACTATCGCCGCCCGAAGTGGTCTTTCCATCTTTCGAGTTCGCATTCTTCTTTCCGGTGGTGCTGGCCCTGTCGTGGCTGCTCATGCCGCATCCGCGCGCATGGAAGCCCTTCGTGCTCGCGGCGAGCTATCTCTTCTACGCGGCCGCCAGTCCCCGCTATTGCATCCTGCTGGCCGGACTGACCCTGGCGAACCAGGCCGGGGCGGTGCTCGTGCACCGCGCCTCCGGCGAGCGCCGGCGCAAGTGGATCCTCGCGGGCGTGGTCGGCTCGGACCTCGCCGTCCTGGGGGTGTTCAAGTACTACGGCTTCTTCGTTGACGAGATCGGTGGCTTCCTCGACTCGATCGGGCTCGGCATGCCGCTGCCGCTGCTCACGCTCGCCCTACCCATAGGCCTGTCGTTCATCACATTCCAGGCGATCTCGTACGTGGTGGACGTGAAGCGGGGGCTGCTGCCGCCCGCGTCCACGATCGACTTCGCCCTCTACCTGAGCTTCTTCCCGCACGTGGTGGCGGGGCCGATCGTGCGGGCGCGCGAGTTCATCCCGCAGCTCTCCAAGCCGCGCAACCCCGGGGACGTCGCCGTGGGCGCGGCCGTGGTCCTGATCGCGCTCGGCCTGGTCAAGAAGGTGGCGCTCGCCGACTACCTGGCGCGCGAGGTGGTCGACCCCGTCTTCGGCGTGCCCGGCGCCTACGCCGCTCCGGACGTGGCGCTTGCCGCCTACGCCTACGCGGCCCAGATCTACTGCGACTTCTCCGGCTACACCGACATCGCGATCGGGGTTGCGCTGCTGATGGGCTTCGTGTTCCCGCAGAACTTCAACAGCCCCTACCGGGCCACCAGCTTCCGCGACTTCTGGCGCCGCTGGCACATGACGCTGTCGCGCTTCCTGCGCGACTTTCTATACATCCCGCTCGGCGGCAACCGCGGCGGCAAGTGGAAGACCGCCCGCAACCTGATGCTCACGATGACGCTCGGCGGCCTGTGGCACGGTGCGGCCTGGGGCTTCGTGCTCTGGGGCGCGCTGCACGGCACCGGGCTCGTGGTGGAGCGCCTCCTGCGCGGCCGCGTGAACGCGCCGGCGTGGCTGCGCTGGGCGATCGTGTTCAACCTCGTGGTGTTCGGCTGGGTGCTGTTCCGCGCCGAGAACCTCGACCTGGCCGGCACCTTCCTCTCGCGCCTCGTCGTGCCGGGCGAGGCGACGCTCTGGGCGCCGGTCACTGTGGCGGCCGTGGTGGCGGTGATCGGCTTCCAGCTCCTGCCTCCCAACCCGCTCGAGCGGCTCCGGCTGCGAGTGGCCGAGCTGCCGCCCTACGCGCTCGGGTTCGGCCTCGCCGCGGTGGTGGCGGTGGTGGGCGCTACGGTGCCGAGCCAGGGCGTCCCGCCCTTCATCTACTTCCAGTTCTGATGCCCGCGAACGCCGACAAGTCCGTTCCCGAGCCGCCGCGCGGCCCGCGGCTGCGATCGCGCGACGCGATGGTCGTCGTGTTCGTGTCGGTCGTGCTGCTCGTCCTGTTCGAGGGCTCGTCGGTGCGCACCGCCGGCGAGGAGATGCAGCCGGGCCTGCAGCGCGACGTCGTCGTCGCCGTCGGCGGGCCGACCGGCTGGGTGGCCGACCGGCTGCCCTTCGACGACTGGGGCGACGACGCGCTGGCCTTCCTGGAGGACGAGGGCGTCGGCGAGCGCGGCGGCTTCGACTCCACGCCGCTCGCCGCCGGCGGCGAGGTGCCCGCGGTGTCGCCCGACTCCTTCGACCCCGCCGAGCTCGGCGCCGAGCCGGAGCCGCCGCGGGGGCTCGACACGCTGCTCGTGACCGGCGACTCGCTGGCCATGCCGCTCGACGTGGAGACCGCCCGGCGCATGGCCGAGCGCGACGGCGACGTCGAGGTCGAGCGTGACGCGCACGTCGGCACCGGCATCTCGAAGAGCGGCCTGGTCGACTGGGGCCGGCTCTCGACCGAGCACGTGGACGAGCACCGGCCAGATGCGGTGGCGGTATTCATCGGCGCCAACGAGGGCTTCCCGCTGCCCGGCGCGGGCGGCCACGAGCTGGAGTGCTGCGGCCCTGGGTGGGCGGCGGCCTACGCCAACCGCGTGCGGCGGATGATGGACACCTACCGCCAGGGGGGCGAGGCGCGGGTCTACTGGCTGACGCTGCCGATCCCACGCGACGGGGACATGGCCGAGGTGGCGCGCACCGTGAATGCCGCGATCGAGGTCGCCGCGCAGCCGTTCCGGGCCCACGTGCGAGTGCTCGACATGGCGGAGCTGTTCACGCCCGGCGGGCGCTACCGCGACGCGATGACCGTCGACGGCCGCCGCCGGATCGTGCGCGACGCCGACGGCATCCACCTCAACGCCGCGGGTGCCGCGATCGCGGCGGAGGAGCTACTGACCGCCGTGCGGCGCGACTTCGGCGGCTAGATGAACTGCGTGTACGTGTGCCTGACCGTCTTGCCGCCCTTGCGGCAGGTCACGTTCGAGTCGTAGGAGATGCGGCCCTTGTTGAAGCGGCTCTCCGAGCAGGAGTAGCCCTTCACGCTGGCGCACTTGCCCGACTTCCCCGGCCGGCAGGCGTGGAAGGCCCGGATCACGCTCTTGCCGGCGCGACAGGTGGTGTTGGTCACGCTGATGGCCGTCACATACGTCGTGCCGTAGCTGCGGCTGTCGCCGACGCCGCAGCCCTTCGACGCCGTGGCCTCGGGCCCGGCGGCGGAGGCCGACGGCGCGAGCGCGGCGAAAACGGCGAGGACTGCGAGCGTGCGGATGAGTTGCATGGCCGGCATCCTAGCCAGCCGCCTGGCTAGCCCTGGCGTGCCGCCGCGACGCTGCGCACGAGCTCCACGATCGCCGGTGGCGCCTTCTCGGTGGAGCCGGCGTCGAACGGCGGCTGGGGGTCGTACTCGATGCCGAGCTGGATCGCCTGGGCGATCTCGGGACCGGCGATCCGGGCCGCCAGCACCAGGCCCATGTCGATCCCGGACGAGACGCCGGCGGCGGTGATCACCTTGCCCTGCTGGACCACCCGCCTGCCGATCGGGCGGGCGCCGAAGCGCTCGAGCGACCCCAGGTCGAGCCAGTGGCAGGTCGCCTCCAGCCCGTCCAGCACACCGGCGGCGCCCAGCAGCAGCGAGCCGGTGCACACCGACGTGGTCCATTGCGAGGTCTCGTGGGCGCGGCGGATCCAGCCGACCAGACGCTCGTCGTCGAGCACCGCGTCGGTCCCGGTGCCGCCCGGCACGACCAGGACGTCGGGGTCGGGCAGGTCCTCGAAGGCGGCGTCGGCGACCAGGCGCAGCTGCCCGGTGTCGGTGCCCACCGGGCCGGGCGCGGCGGCCAGCCAGGTGATCTCGGCGCCGGGCAGGCGCTGCAGCACCTCGTAGGGCCCGACGGCGTCCAGCGCGGTGAAGCGGTCGTAGAGCGGGATGGCGATCTTCATCGATGAGCTCCTCTCGGTATGCCGGCCTGGGGCGCGAGCCCCCCGATGGCCATCGGCCGGCCAGGAATCAGCGGGGGTCCGGGGAAGCGCGCCCGGCGCGGCCAGCAAACCGGCCAGGAACCAGCGGGGGTCCGGGGGCGCGAGCCCCCGGCTGCCATCCTCATCACGCGGCCTCTGAGCGGAACCGGCTGCGGTAGCTCGCCGGGCTGACCCCGACGCGCCGCTGGAACGCCCGCCGCATCGTCTCGACGGTGCCGAAGCCGGCCTGGCGGGCGATCGTCTCCACCGCCAACGCGCCGGTCTCGAGCGCGATCCGCGCGCGCTCCACGCGCGCCGTCTCGACGTAGGCGGCCGGCGTCATGCCCGTCTCGTCGCGGAAGGCGCGCGCGAAGTTGCGCTCGCTCATGCAGGCGCGGCGCGCCAGGGCGGGCACCGACAGGTCCTCGTCCAGGTGGTCGGGCAGCCACTGCTGGAGCTCTCGCAGCGGCTCGCGCTCGGCCATCTGCGCCGCGAGCTGCGCGCTGAACTGCGCCTGCCCGCCGGGGCGCTTGAGGAAGAGCACGAGCCAGCGGGCCGTCTCGAGCGCGACCTCGCGCCCGAGGTCCTCCTCCACCAGCGCCAGCGCGAGGTCCATGCCGGCGGTCACGCCCGCCGAGGTGATCACGTTGCCGTCGCGCACGAAGATCGGGTCCGGCTCGACGCTGACCTCGGGGTGGCGCCGAGACAGCTCGCCGCAGTACGCCCAGTGTGTGGTCGCTCGGCGCCCGGCCAGCAGGCCGGCGCGGGCGAGCAGGAACGCGCCGGTGCAGACCGAGGCCACCCGCTGCGAGCGCTCCGCCGTGCGCGTGAGCCAGGCGACGAGCCGTTCGTCGCGCGCCGCCTCCTGCACGCCGCGCCCTCCGGCCACGAGCAGCGTGTCGATCCGCCCGCGGCACTCGTCGAGCGTCCGGTCCGGGTGGAGCGCGACCGTCGAGGTCCGCAGCGGACCGGGCTCGGCCGCCACCACCTCCACCTCGTACTCCGCGGACGGGGCTAGGCGCGAGGCGCCGGCGAAGACCTCGGCCGGCCCGAGCACGTCGAGCGTCTGGACACCGGGAAAGACGACGATGACGACGCGGCGCATGCGCCCATGCTCCCGTGCGAAGCGCCTGGCCGCAAGGACACCATGCGGACGATTCCTGCCATGACGTGCGGAGTGTGGGCGCCCTCAGGTGTCATATGCGCGCCGCTGGGCGCCCACACTCGGGGCGGGCGCCCTCAGGGCGTGAAGCGGAACGTCACCACGTCGCCGTCGCGCATCTCGTAGTCGCGGCCCTCCACGCGCGTCAGGGCCTGCTCCCGGGCGGCGGTGTAGCCGCCGGCCTCCACGAGGTCCTTCCACGACGTCACCTCGGCCGCGACGAAGCCCCGCTCGATGTCCGTGTGGATCTCGCCGGCCGCGCTCCTGGCGCGCGTCCCGCGCTCGATCGCCCAGGCGCGCGCCTCCTTGCCCTGCCCGGCGGTGAAGAACGAGATCAGGTGCAGCAGCTCGAACGCCTCGCGGATGACCGTGGAGAGGCCGGACTCGCGCACGCCCAGCTCCTCGCGCATCGCCGCCGCCTCGTCCTCCTCCAGCTCCGCGAGCTCCGCGTCGAGCCGCGCGCTCACCGCGGTCGCCCGCGCTCCGCGCGCCTCGGCGTGCTCGACCAGCGCCGGCGGCGGCTCGAGCGGCTCGCCCTCGGCCACGTTGGCCACGTACAGCACCGGCTTGGAGGTCAGCGCTCCCAGGCGCGCGGCGGCGCCGGGAGCGCCCTCCGGCGGGGGCACCGTGCGCACCGCCTTGCCGGCGCGCAGCGCCTCCACGACGTCGCCCAGCCAGCGCTCCTCCGCGATCGCCTCCTTGTCGCCCGACTTGGCCTGCTTCGCCACGCGGTCGAGCCGCCGCTCGGCCTGCTCGAGATCCGCGAACAGCAGCTCGGTCTCGATCGTGTCGACGTCGGCCAGCGGGTCGACCCGCCCCTCCGGGTGCACGACCTGGGCGTCGTCGTGGGCGCGAACCACGTGCAGGATCGCGTCGGTCTCGCGGATGTTCCCGAGGAACTGGTTGCCGAGCCCCTCCCCCTGGTGGGCGCCGCGCACCAGCCCGGCGATGTCGTGGAACTGGATCACCTCGTGCACGATCGGGGTGGCGCCGACGGTCTCGGCCACCCGGTCGAGCCGCTCCTCGGGGACGCCGACCACCGCCACGTTCGGCTCGAGCGTCGTGAACGGGTAGTTCGCCGCCGGCGCTGCCGCGCGCGTGAGCGCGTTGAAGAGCGACGACTTCCCCGCGTTCGGGAGGCCGACGATGCCGATCTTCACAGGAGCCTCTCGATCGCCCGGCCCAGCACCGCGCCGGCCAGGATGTCGCTCGGGTAGTGGACGCCCAGGTAGGGCCGCGACAACCCCATCAGGCCGGCGGCGGCGTACAGCGGCGGCGCCGGCAGCGCCCGTCCCAAAGCGCCCGCGGCCGCGAACGACATGGACGCGTGGGCGGACGGATAGGAGCGCCCGGACAGCGTCGGCACGAGCGCGGGCAGCTCCTCCTCGAGCACCGGACGCGCGCGCCTCACCACCTGCTTCACGACCGTGTTCGCGACAAGCGTCGCCAGCACCACCCACATCGCCCGCACGTACACCGCCCGCCGGCGGCGGTCCGTCACCGCGCCCGCGGCGGCGATCGCGTGCCAGAGCAGGCCGTTCTCGCCCGCTGTGGCGTACAGCTTCACGGCCCGCTCGAGCGGCGGCCAATGGCCGCGCGTGCGCAGCAGGCGCAGCAGCTTGCGGTCCAGCGCGTCCAGCACGAGCGGGCTAGAAGCCGACCCGCTGCTCTTCGGCGTCGATGCGCACGTAGACGATCTGGGAAAGGTCGACCGAGATCTTCGAGTCGAGCGTCTCCAGGTCGAACCAGCGATCCGCGCGCTCGTTCGACAGTGCCTTGCGCAGCTCGTCGTAGGCGCTCTGCTTCACGCGCGTGGGCAGCACGGGGCCGCCCTGGAAGCCGATGTCGATACGCCTGCTGTCCTCAGCCATTCAGTGCCCTTCCGCAGGTTCCACAAGTTCCGTCAGCACGCCGCCGGTCGACTTCGGGTGCACGAATGCCACCCGGCTGCCCCTGATCCCGGTGCGCGGCCGCTCGTCGATCAGCGCCAGTCCGGCGACGCGGGCCGCCTCCAGGGCGGCCTCGATGTCGTCCGTCCCGTATGCGACGTGGTGCATCCCGGGCCCGTTCCGCTCCAGGAACCGCCCGACGACCGTCTCCGGGCCGAGCGGCGACAGCAGCTCCACGTGGCTCTCGCCAACGCCGAGCAGCACGGCCTCCAGGCCCTGCTGCTCCACCGTCTCGCGGTGCTGCACCGGCATGCCGAGGCGCTCGGAGTAGAGCGCGATGGCCTCGTCGAGGTCATCAACGGCGACGCCGATGTGATCGATCCGCTCGAACACGCGGCCTGAGGTTACTCAGGTCGCGGGGCCATGCCGGGCGGCGGCTCGCCGTCGGCGGCCGCCAGCTTGGCCGGGCCCGGCCCGATCTCCTTCGCCGCCTCCGCGCCGTTGAGTGGCGCGTTCTGGCCCTTGTATCTCTCGACCAGCCGTTCGATGTCGGTGCGCTCGAGCACCTCGTTCTCGAGCAGCGTGTAGGCGAGCGCCTCCAGCAGCGTGCGGTTCTCGGCCACCAGCTTGGTCGCGCGCCGGTGCGCCAGGTCGGTCAGGTACTGCTGCTCCTCGTCGACCATGCGGCGCGTGTGGTCGGACATCGAGTAGTCGTCCGCCGGCAGCTGCTTCGACGCCAGCTCGGTGCCCATGCCGTACATCGTGATCATCGAGCGGCTGATCTCGTGGACCTTGCGCAGGTCGTCCGACGCGCCGGTGGTGATCTGGCCGAAGACGAGCTGCTCGGTCACGCGCCCGCCCAGCAGCACGACGAGGTAGTCGAGCAGCTCCTCGCGCGTCTTCAGGTAGCGGTCCTCCTCCGGGAGGTTGAGCGTGTAGCCGAGCGCCTTGCCGCGCGGGATGATCGAGATGCGGTGCACCTTCTCGACCGAGGGCAGCAGCTCCGAGCAGAGTGCATGCCCCGCCTCGTGGTAGGCGACCACGCGCTTCTCATGCTCGGTGATCACCCGGCGCGACTGGACGCCCGCGATCACGCGCTCGAGCGCCCCCTGGAAGTCGCGCGTGAGCAGCGAGTCGCGGTGCTCGCGGCCCGCGAAGATCGCCGCCTCGTTGCAGAGGTTGGCGAGGTCGGCGCCCGTTAGACCCGCGGTCTGACGCGCGACGATCTCGAGGTCGACGTTGTCGGCCAGGGGCTTGTTCCGCGTGTGCACCTCGAGGATCGCGCGGCGCCCCTTGAGGTCGGGCGGCGATACGAAGATCTGGCGGTCGAAGCGCCCGGGGCGCAGCAGCGCCGGATCGAGCATGTCGATCAGGTTGGAGGCGGCGATCACCACGATCTCCTCGCGGTCCGAGAAGCCGTCGAGCTCCACCAGCAGCTGATTGAGCGTCTGGTCCTTCTCCCCCGAGACGTCCTTGCCGCGCGTGGCGCCGACCGCGTCCAGCTCGTCGATGAAGATGATCGCCGGGGCGTCCTTGCGCGCCTGGCGGAACAGGCGCCGGATGCGCGCCGCGCCGAGGCCGACGAACATCTCGACGAACGAGGAGGCCGACTGCGCGAAGAACTTGGCGTTCGACTCGTGCGCGACCGCCTTGGCGAGCAGCGTCTTGCCGGTGCCGGGCGGGCCGTGCAGCAGGATCCCGCGCGGGACGCGCGCCCCCAGCTTGCGGAAGCGCTTCGGGTCACGCAGGTACTCGACGACCTCGCGCAGCTCGTCCTTCGACTCCTCCACGCCGGCCACGTCCGCCCAGCTGACCGCGCCGGCGGAGGACGGCTTGATCTGCTGCGGCCGCGTGCGCGGCATGTAGCGCATCGTCATCAGCAGGAAGCCGGCGATCAGCGCCATGAAGATGATCGGGAGCCAGACCACCATCCAGCTCTCGACGTCGTCCCAGGAGAAGCCGGTGCCGCCCACTGGCGGCGGCGGGACGATCTGCTCGACGCGGAAGGAGTCGCTGCCGTCCTCGCGCGCGAACGTGCGCGACCCGAGGTCCACCTGCCAGCCGTCGGGCAGCGTGCCGCCCGGCGCGGCCAGGATCTCGCGGAAGCTCTCGCGCGCCTGGTCGCAGGTGAGGTCGCCGGTCTCCTCGACCGTGACGCGGTGATTGCCCTTGGCGAACGTGATGTTCGAGATGCGCTGGGCGCCGTTCAGCTTCACCGGCGCCCTGCATGCGGCGGCCCCGCCCTGTGCGTACGCGTCTGGAACGGCGCACAGCAACGCCGCGAACGCAAAGAGGAGGGCCGTTCGCCTCATTCACTACCCCAATCGGCAGGTACGGACATCTGGTTGAGCCCTAGTCGACTCGTGTCAGCCGCGGGTTGGGCTTGTAGCGCCGGCCTGCCTTGGCGACGTGCCGCCCGTCGAGCCGCACGACGTCCGCCGTGAAGTCGTTCTCGCCGCGCACCAGCGAGGAGCCGACGCCGTATGCGTCGACAGGCGCGCCGAGCTGCTCGAAGCGGCGGATCTTGGCCGCGTCGAACCCGCCCGACACGACGATCTGCACGCCGTGGTGGCCGGCCTCGTCGAGCGCGTCGCGCACGCGCCGGACCAGGTCGGGGTTGACCCCCGTGGGCTTGAACTCGCCCATGTCGGCCCACAGCGCCTTGTCGACCATGCGCTCGGAGGTGTCGAGGCGGACCCCCCAGAGCTTGTCGCCGAGCGCGTCGGCCACCTCCAGCGCGGTCCTGACCGAGTCGTTCTCGAAGTCGACCAGGACAGTCACGTTCATCTCGTCCGCGAAACGCTCGGCGAACGCCCGCGACGCCAGCACGGTGTCCCCGCCGAACGCCGCGATCAGTCCGTGCGGCACCGTCCCCACGCCCCTGCCGCCCCACCAGGACGCCTGGGCGTCGGTGGACACGCCGATCGCGCCGGCCACGTGCGCGGCCCAGCCGTCGCCGGTCTGGACCAGCCAGTGGTCGTGGCGGGCCGGGAAGAACAGGATCGGCTTGCCATGCGCCGCCTCGACCACCTCGCGCACGTTGCGCATGATCAGGCTGCGCCGAGCCAGGCAGCCGAGGTAGACCGTCTCCAGGTGGCAGAACAGCGAGTAGTCGCCCTCGATCGTCATCACGGTCTCCATCGGGGCGATCTCGTCGCCCTCGTGGAGCGCGTGCACCTCGAGCCCGTCCCAGCCGTCGCTGCAGAGCTTGAGCACCGCGATCGCCTCGTCGATGCCGCCCAGCAGCGACTCGCGCTTCTGGAACACCTGCGTCGTCACCCGCGGGTGGTGGTCTTTCTCCTGAAGCAGCTGCCTGGTGAGGTTGAAGTACGCGTCCGAGTAGTAGCCGCTCCTGATGCGCTCTACGGGGAGGCGGAAGACGCTGGGGTCCAGCCGAGTTCGGCGTGGGGCCTCAGTGGCCATCCTCGACCCTGAGGATCTCCGCAAGCGCCGCGCGCCCCACCTCGAGCTGGTCGGCGGTGGGCTCGCGGGTACCGACCACCCGCTGGATCTCGTGGCCGGGCAGCCGCAACAGGCGCGTGAGCGATGCCTTCGGATGGCGCTCGGCCCAGGCGAACACCTCCACGGCGACCGCGGCGCTGCCGAGCCCCACCGCCGCGTCCGCGGCGGGTCCGCGCAGGCCGGCTCGGCGCACGGCCACGTTGCCGACCGCGGCGGCGGCGAGCATCGGCGCGACGAGATGGGAGCCGCAGCGGTCGTGCTCCTTGACGGCGTCCGCCGCGTCGCCGTCGTCCTCGTAGGCGGCGATCGCCTTGTGCTCGACCCCGTGGTAGGCGGCGAGGTCGCCGCTGCGCAGGGCCATCAGGGCGGGCGCGAGGCTGATCATCGCGACGGCGGCCTCGCGAGCGGCGCCCGACCGCGACGCTGCGCGCACCGCCTGTCCGCCGAGCGCGGCGGCGGCCATCGCGCCGAGCGTCTTGACGTCCTGCATCGGCAGGCGCGCCTGCGGCAGCGCCCGCTTCACGAGCGGGATGACGGCCAGGGCCTCGGCGAGCTTCACCACGCCGCGCACGCCCGGGAGGCGCTCCGCGGCCCTCGCGCCCAGGTCGGGCTTGCGTCCCGACGCGACCTCGATGTCGCCCGCGCGCGTGCGCACGGCCGCCGCCCAGTGCGTCGGGCCGTGCACGAGCAGTCCGTTGCGCAGGGCCATCCCGCCCAGGCGCAGCTTGGCCTCTGGCACCGGCTGAGTCACCGCAGCGTCTCCACCATGAGGTCAGAGTAGAAGCTGGCCGCCAGCCCGAGGTCCTCCACGGGGATGCGCTCGTCCGGGCCGTGGATCAGGCCGTAGGCCTCGACCGCGTCCATCGCCCGCTGCGGGAAGAAGCCGTAGACGACGCAGTCCGGGAAGGCCTCGCGCCACCAGTGCGAGTCCGAGAAGCCGGGCATCGCGATCGGCGCCACGCCGGCGCCCGGATCCTCGCGCTCGACGAAGCGCCGGATGAAGTCCATCAGCGGCGTGTCGGCCGGCGAGCGGTTGCCCACGATCTTCTCGTCGAAGGCGAGTGCGTAGCCGTCCTCGCCGAGCACCTCGCGCACGGCGAGCAGCACGTCCTGCTCGCCCAGCTCGGGGGGCACGCGGCAGTCCACCTTGAGCTCGGCGTGCGAGGGGATCACGTTGATCTTCTCGCCGGCGCGCATGATCGTCGGCGCCATGCTCACGCCGAGCATCGGCTCGACGAGCACCGCCAGGCGCGGGTCCTCGGCGGCGACGGCGCGCAGGGCGCCATCGAGGTCCGAGGGGTCGAGGCCGAAGGCACGCAGCAGCGCCTCCGGTTCGGGGGTCAGGCGGAAGCTCGCGCGGCGCTCGCTGAGCGCGGCCAGCAGCGGCGCCATCTTCGTCAGCGCGTTGTCGGCGATGCGCGGGACCGAGGCGTGCCCGGCACGGCCCTCGACCGTGAGGGTGAAGCGGAACACGCCCTTCTCGCCCACGCACACCCCGTACACGCGCTCGTCGCCGAGGCGGATCACGGGGCCCGCCCCCTCGTTGACGACGAAGTCGCAGCGCACCCGCTCCGGGTGCTCGCGGCAGAGCCACTTCGCCCCGTGAGCCGCTCCGGTCTCCTCGTCGCAGGTGAAGACGAGCATCAGCTCGCCGGACTCGGGGCGCCAGCCCTCCTCGACCAGCGCGATCGCCGCGGCGGCCTCCGCAGCCACCTGGCTCTTCATGTCGAGCGCGCCGCGCCCCCAGATGCAGCCGTCGCGCAGATCGCCCGACCACGGGTCCACGGTCCACTCCGACGGGTCGGCGAGCACGGTGTCGACGTGCCCGAGCAGGCAGAGCACCGGGCCGTCCGAGCGGCCGCGCAGGCGCGCCACCAGGTTGGGCCGGCCCTCCACGGCGGCGAGCAGCTCGCACTCGAAGCCGGCGGCCTCGAGCAGGGCCCTCAGCCATTCCTGCGCGGCGGCCTCGTTGCCGGGCGGGTTGACCGTGTCGAAGCGGATCAGCCGCTGGAGCAGCTCGGTGGTGCGGCGCTCCAGGTCCGCGCGCTCGGGCACCGGGCGAGTATAGGAATGGGCGGCCGCTCAGGCGACGCGCAGGACGAGCTTGCCGGTCACCCGCCCGCTCTCGCTGCGTTCGTGCGCCTCGGCTGCCTGCTCCAGGCCGAAGACCTGCTCGATGTGCACTCCCAGCAGGCCGCCGTCGACCATGCGCGCCAGCTCCTCGAGCTGCTCGGCGCTCGGACGCACGAAGACGTAGCGCGGGCGGATGCCGCGCGCGGAGAAGCGCTCGTCGGTGAGCGGCTGCTTGATCGAGCAGACGCGGCCGCCGTCACGGACCGCCCCGAGGGCCGCCTCGAGCGCCTCGCCGCCGACCACGTCGAGCAGGGCGGCGACGCCGGGCGGGGCCAGCTCTCGCGCGGCGGCCGCGACGTCGGCGGAGCTGTAGTCGATCGCCGCGTCGGCGCCGAGGCCACGCAGGTAGTCGTGCTTGGGCGCGGTGGCGGTGCCGATCACGCGCGCCCCGCGCGCCTTGGCGATCTGGACGGCGAAGGTGCCGACGCCGCCGGCCGCGCCGACGATCAACAGCGTGTCGCCCTCCGCGAGCGCGAGCCCGTGCGTGAGCGCCTGGTAGGCGGTCAGGCCCGCGAGCGGCACGGCAGCCGCCTGCTCAAGGTCGATCGAGGCCGGCGCGTGCGCAACCGAGGACTCGGGCACGGTCACCAGCTCGGCGTAGGTGCCCTCGCCGACGAAGTGCTTGCGCGCGTACGCGAACACCGGGTCGCCCGGCGCCACGGTCGTCACCGCCGGGCCGACGCGCTCGACCGTGCCCGCGACGTCCCAGCCGGGCACGATCGGGAAGATCACCGGGAAGGCGGCGTCCAGGCCGCCCGCGCGCATCGTGGTGTCGACCGGGTTGACGCCCGCGGCGTGCACGCGGATCCGCACCACGTCCGGACCGATCTTCGGCTCGGGCAGCTCGGCCAGGTGCAGCACCTCGGGGCCGCCGTACTCGTCGATCGCCATGGCCCTCATGGGGGCCACCGTGCCCGGAACCGCTAGCTGGGGAACATGCGGCGCGCCCGCCACAGCCAGCGCAGATCGCCCTTCGGGCGCAGCCGGCGGGTCGCCGCCAGCTTGAGCGGGTGCTCGCGACCGCCGAGCAGGTCGGCCCAGTCCTCGTAGCGGCACTCGATCGTCACGGTCGGCGCCTCCACGCGGCCGGCCTGCACGCGCGTGTCCCCGTTCGCCACGACGAGATGCCAGGGATCGGCGTCGGCGAAGTCCCACTGGATCGTGCCGGGCTCGCTCGGCGCCTGGCCCGCGTCGAGCCCCCCCAGCAGCATCTGGAAGATCGCCTCCAGGGTGTCCGGATCACGCCGCGGCGGTCCGGTCTTCTCACCCAGGATGCCGCCGTAGACGAGCCGCTGGCCCAGCCGGGCGCGGTCGATCGGCTCGAGGTCCGGCGAGAAGATCGGCGGGCCGGGCAGCTCCTCCATCGGGATGCCGGCGCTGCGCAGCTTGGTCTCGAGCGAGGCGGCGCCCTCGGCGCCGATCTCCTCCAGCGTGAACCCGAACACCTCCGTGTAGCGGCGGTCCCAGCCCGGCGGGACGAGGACCGCGGCGGTGAACGGGATCACCTCCCGCAGCATGTCGGCCACCGCGTGCTTGCACTCGGGGTCGTCGCGGCAGAGGTCGGAGAGCAGCTTGACGCCGAACCCGATGTGGCGCTGCTCGTCGAGCGCGACGTTCTCCATGCCGGCGCGGAAGCCGGGGAGCCGGTCGTGCTTCTCGAGATAGCCGGCGATGAAGTGCTGGCCCGGCTGCGCGAGCGTCGCCTCGATCACCAGGTGGTAGAGCGCGACCGCGGCGGCCAGGTTGGTCCGCGTCGGTCGGCGGCGCAGCTCGGCGCACATCGTCTCGAGCCGGTCGAAGACCTTGCGGAAGCCCCAGGTCAGGCGCGGCTCGATCGCCGCGAGGCGCGCGCCGTGGTCGTTGCCGGGGACGCCGGCTACCTCCGACATGAAGCGGCTGAAGAAGACGGCGTGCCGCGCCTCGTCGACCTGCTGGGTCGCGAGGAAGTACTTCTGCTCCTCCAGCGGCGCGGCGTCGATGTACGGGGACAGGCCGTCGGCCACGGCGTCTTCGCCCCAGAAGAAGAGCGCGTAGTTCCAGAGCGCGGCCTCGCGCTCGAACTCGGTGAAGACCTCCTGCCACTGGCGGGCGTCCTCGGAGAAGTCGATCTCGGTGGCGCGCCAGTTGCCTCCCTCCCAGCGCGCGTAGAGGTCCTCGTAGCTGATCCTGTCGGTCGCCGTCCGCATCGGTACATTTGTGCTCATGGGTGGAACAAATGTACCGAAGGGTCCCGCCCGGCGTGAGCACATCCTGCGCGCGACGCTCGAGCTGATCGGCGAGCACGGTCCGGACGCGGTCACCCACCGCGCGGTGGCCGAGCGTGCCGGGCTGCCGCTGTCGGCGACCACCTACTGGTTCGCCTCGAAGGAGGAGCTGCTGCAGGAGACGCTGCTGCTCGCCGCGCGCGAGGAGGTTGAGCGCCTGGAGCGACTGGTGCTGGACCTGGCGCCGCAGGAGCTTGACGTGCTCGAGTGGGCGCGCGCCGTCTCGGCGGTGCTCGCGGAGGACCTCGAGTCCGACCCGATCCGCCACGTCGCCTTCATCGAGCTGGTGCTCGAGGGCACCCGCCGCCCGTGGCTCGCCGAGGAGGTGGCGCGCTGGCACGCCGCGCACCTGCGGCTGGCCGAGCTGGGGCTGCGCGCCACCGGGGCGTCGGACCCCCGCGCGGACGCCCCGCTGCTGGTGGCGGCGATCACCGGCTTCATGCTGGGCCAGCTCGTGAACCCCGCCGACGACTTCGAGGAGCGCATCTTCCGCCCCGCCCTGGAGCGCCTGTTCACCAAGCTGACCGAGCGGCCCGCGGTGTCGGCGTGACGCAGGCCGCCGGGCTGGCCTACCGCGAGGCGGGGCCCGCCGACGGCCCGGTGGCCCTGCTCGTCCACGGCTTTCCGCAGAGCTCGTACATGTGGCACGAGACCCTGCCGGCACTCGCCGCCGCGGGCTGGCGCGCGGTCGCGCCCGACCTGGCCGGCTTCGGCGACTCGCCGCCCGACTCGCCGGGCACCTGGGAGCGCCACACCGAGGCGCTGGAGCGCTTCCGCCTGGAGCTGCAGATCGAACGCTGCGTCCTGGTGGTGCACGACTGGGGCGGGCTGATCGGGCTGCGCTGGGCGTGTGAGCACCCGGTCGCGGTGCGGGGGCTCGTGATCAGCGGGACCGGCTTCTTCGCGGACGGCAAGTGGCACGGCATGGCGCAGGCCCTGCGCACGCCGGAGGTCGGGGAGCAGGTGGTCGGCGGACTCGACCGCGAGAGCTTCGCCGGCGTCCTGCGCGCGTCCAGCACCGGCTTCACGGACGAGGCCATCGAGGAGTACTGGAAGGGCCTGGCCGACCACGTGCGTCGCCAGGGCGCGCTCGAGCTGTACCGCTCGGGCGACTTCGAGAAGGTGGCCGGCTACCGGCTCGGCGAGCTGGACGTGCCGGTGCTGCTGGTCTGGGGCGAGACCGACGAGTTCGCGCCGCTGGCCGGCGCCCACCGCTTCGAGCGCGAGCTGCGCGACACGCAGCTCGTGGTCGTGGAGGGAGCCGGCCACTTCGTCTGGGACGAGCAGCCGCGGCGGTGCGCCGAGGCGCTCACCGCGTTCCTCGAGCGGCTCAGCTGATTGGTGGCGCCGCGAGCCCGTGCTCGCGCGTGAGCCGCTCCGCCGACGACATGTCCATCTCGAGCCCGTACTGCGCCTGCAGCCGGGCGATGCCCTCGAAGTCGGGCTCGGGCCGCTCCGGCGGCAGCAGCGGGGCCATCTCCGCGAAGTAGCGCTCGAAGCCGGCCGGGGAGATCAGCTCGAGCAGGCGCGCCGGAGCGGCGCCGGCGTTCCAAAAGGCGTGCCAGATGCCGCGCGGCTTGAAGATCAGGTCGCCGGGACGGCCGATCAGCACCTCGTCGCCCACCTGGACTCCGACCTCGCCCTCGAGCACGTACGAGTACTCGTCCTCGTGCTCGTGGACGTGCATGGGCGCGGCCAGCGCCCGCGGCGCGATCGGGTGCTCGACCAGGGAGAAGCCTCCGCCGGTCTGTGCCGCGTCGAGCATGAAGCGCACGCCGAGGCCGCCGAGGTGGACCGTTTCACCTGCGTTTGGAGCCAGCACCGAAGTCGTCATGCGATCACTGTACAGTGTGTTCATCGAAAAGCGCAAGTACGAGCTCAAGGCGAGGGCGGACAAGCAGGCGGCCACGCGCCGCCGCATCGCGGAGGCGACGCTGGCGCTGCACGGGGAGGTCGGGCCGGCGCGGACGACCGTGGCGGAGATCGCGCGGCGCGCGGGGGTGCAGCGGCTGACCGTCTACAACAACTTCCCCGAGGAGCGCGACCTGTTCGCCGCCTGCCAGGGGCACTTCTTTCAGACCAACCCGCGGCCGGAGCTCGATCCGAGCGCTGGGCTCGAGAGCGTGCTGGCCGCGCTCTATGGGTGGTACCGCCAGACCGAGCGGGTGTCGGAGCACGTCAGGCGCGACCGCAGCATGCTGCCGGCGCTCGACGAGCTGATGCGCGACACCGCCGACGCCGCGATGGAAGGCCTGGCTCGGGCGCTCGGCGGCGGCCCGCTGGTGGCCCTCGCGCTCGACTTCTGGACCTGGCGGCGCCTCTCCCGCGAGGGACTCAGCGACGGCGCTGCCGCCGCGCTGATGGCGCGCGCTGCCAGAATCCACGAATCGAGCGGCTCTTCGACCTAGAGGACTCGCCCGGCGGCCGCAAGGCCGCCCCATCGGGCGACCTGCCCCTGGCCGCGCGCATGCGACCGGCGTCGCTCGGCGAGTTCGTCGGGCAGGAGCATCTGCTCGGTCGCGGCTCGGCGCTGCGCACCGCCATCGAAGAGGGCCGGCCGCACTCGATGATCCTCTACGGGCCACCCGGCACGGGCAAGACCACGCTCGCGCGGCTGCTCGCGGTCAACTCGCGGGCCGCCTTCGAGGAAGCGTCCGCCGTCAACGCCGGGCGCGCCGAGGTGCGCGAGGTGCTGAAGCGGGCCGAGCACCGCCGCGACACGAGCGGCGAGCGCACGATCTTCTTCCTCGACGAGATCCACCGCTTCAACAAGGCGCAGCAGGACACGCTGCTGCCGGGCGTCGAGGACGGCCTCGTGGTGCTGGTGGGCGCCACGACCGAGAACCCCTACTTCGAGGTCAACTCGGCGCTGCTGTCGCGCTGCCGCGTCTACGAGCTGCGCGCGCTCGAGGACGAGCACGTGCTGGCGCTGCTGCGGCGCTCGCTGGGCGACGAGCGCGGCATCGCGTCGGCCCCGCGCGTGGACGACGACGCGCTCGAGTTCCTCGCCGCCCGCTCCGTGGGCGACGCGCGCACCGCGCTGTCCGCGCTCGAGCTGGCCTGCGAGACCGTCGGCGACGGCGCGGTCACCCTGCGCGTGGCCGAGGACGCCCTCCAGCGCAGCGCGATCCTGTACGACAAGGGCGGCGACCTCCACTACGACCTGATCTCGGCCTGGATCAAGTCCACGCGCGGCTCCGACCCGGACGCCTCGCTGCTCTACCTCGCCGCGATGCTCGAGGGCGGCGAGGACCCGCGCTTCATCGCCCGGCGCATGGTCATCCTCGCGAGCGAGGACATCGGCAACGCGGACCCGCGAGCGCTCGAGGTGGCGGTCAGCACCGCGCACGCGGTCGAGCACGTCGGGATGCCCGAGTGCGCGCTCAACCTCGCGCAGGCCGCCGTCTACCTGGCGCTGGCCCCCAAGTCGAACGCCTCCTACAAGGCGATCGGCCGCGCCCGCCAGTGGATCCGAGAGCACGGCACGCCCGAGCCGCCCGCCGCGCTGCGCAGCGCCGCCTACCCGGGCGCGAAGAAGCTCGGCCGCGGGCTCGACTACGACTACCCCCACGACCTCCCGGAGGGCGTCTCCGAGCAGGAGCTGATGCCCGACGAGGCGGTCGGCGAGCAGTTCCTGGAGCTGAGCGAGCACGGCGAGGAACGCGAGCTGCGGGAGCGCCTGGAGCGGATCCGCAAGGCCCGGGGCCGCACAGACTGATGCCAGCCGGGGGCTCACGCCCCCGGTCCCCCGCTGATTCCTGGCCGGTCGCTGCGGGATTAAGCGCCTATTACGCGCTGGAAGGCATCTTCGACCTCGCGCTCCTCGTCGGCGTCGAGCTGTCGCAGGTCGGTTGAGCGCGTCAGCGTCTCCGGGCTCGGGAAGATCAGCTCGCTCTGCGCCAGGTCGGGGTCGCGCTGCTCCAGCAGCTCGCGCACGCCTTCGACCGGGCAGACGTAGTTGACCCACTCGGTGATGTCCACCTGGACCTCGGGCCGGTAGACGAAGTCCATGAACTTCTCGGCGGTGAAGGCGTGCGGGGCGCCGACCGGGATCTGCATGTTGTCCGACCAGAGGAGGAAGCCCTCCTCGGGCTGCACGAACGCGATGTTGGGGTTGTCGGCCTGGAGCTGGATGGCGTCGCCCGACCAGCCCATGATCAGCCAGGAGTCGCCCTTGGTGATGTCCTTCGTGTACTCGTTGCCGGTGAACCCGCGGACCTGTCCCGAGCGCGACTCCTGCTCGCAGCGCTCGATCGCCTCCATCATCTCGTCGACGGTCGCCTGGGCGGGATCCTTGCCGAGCGCGAGCAGCACCATCGGCACCGTGTCGTACAGTTCGCTCAGCAGCGTGACCTTGCCCTTGTAGTCGGGGTCGAACAGGTCCTCGATCGAGCGCGGCTCGCGCTTCACCTTGTCCTTGCGGTAGATCAGCCCGGTCATGCCCGACTGCCAGGGCACCGAGAACTCGCGCTTCGGGTCGAACGACGACCGCCGCAGCCGCTCGACCAGGTTGCGCTCCACGTTCGGCAGCTCGGTGCGGTCGAGCTTCTGCACGTAGCCGAGCCGGGCCATGCGGGCGGCCATGTAGTCGCTGACGACGTGCAGGTCGCGCCCGCCGGAGTCCCCGCGCGAGTACTGCTTCTGGACCTTGCCGAAGAACTCCTGGTTCTCGTTGATCTCCTCGACGTAGCGGACCTCGGTGCCGTACTCGCGCTCGAACTCCTTCAGCGTCCCGTGGTCCTCCTCGATGTAGAGCGGCCAGTTCGAGAACGTCATCGACGAGGCGATCTTGCCCTTGGCGATCGGCCTGGCCTCGCCGGGCTCGCGCGCCACTCCGCCGGTCCCCTCGCCGCAGGCCGCGAGGTAGGCCGCGAAGGCCGCGGCAGCGCTGCCCTCCAGGAGCCGCCTGCGGGTGAGCATCGGCAGCACGGTATCGCCGCGTGGTTCACAATCCCAGGCGATGGAAGCCGCCGTAACGCCGATCACATCAGAGCTGGAATCCTTCAGCCCGCTGGACGGCGCGCGGCTGGGAGCGGTGGAGACGATCCGCCCCGAACAGGTGCAGTCGGTGGTCGACGACGTGGCCAGCGTGCAGCCGTTCTGGGCGCAGCTGCCGCTCGCCGATCGCGCCCGCTACATGCGCCGCGCGGCGCAGGCGATCATCGACCAGCTCGAGGAGCTGGCGCAGCTGCTCAGCCGCGAGCAGGGCAAGCCGATCAACGAGTCCTACGTGATGGAGCTGGTGCCGACGATCGACTCGCTGCGCTGGCTGGCGGAGGCGGGGCCCGGCATCCTCGAGGACGAGCGCGTGCCGCTGCCCGTGTTCATCAAGCAGAAGCGCGCCCGCTTCACGTTCGAGCCGCTCGGCGTGGTGGGCGTCATCGCACCCTGGAACTACCCCTGGTCGATCCCGTTCGGGGAGGTGGCGATCGCCCTGATGGCGGGCAACGGCGTGGTGCTCAAGCCCGCGTCGCTCACGCCGCTGATCGGGCAGCGCATCCAGGAGGTGTTCGAGCGTGCCGGCGTGCCGGAAGGCCTGGTGCGCACCGTGCACGGCGGCGGCGCCGTGGGCCAGGCGCTGGTCGAGTCGAGCGCCGCCAAGATCTTCTTCACCGGCTCCGTCGAGGTGGGCCGGCGCGTGGGCGAGGCGTGCGCGCGGCGGCTGAAGGGGTCGATCCTGGAGCTGGGCGGCAAGGACCCGATGATCGTGTGCGCGGACGCCAACCTCCCGAACGCGATCTCGGGCTGCTTGTGGGGCGGCTTCGCCAACGCCGGCCAGACCTGCGCGGGGATCGAGCGCGTGTACGTGGTCGGCGAGGTGGCCGAGCGCTTCATCGAGGGCGTGGTCGAGGGTGCGCGCAAGCTGCGGGTGGGCGACCCGCTCGACTACGAGACCGAGATCGGCCCGATGGTCTCGCGCGAGCAGTTCGAGCAGGTGCGTGAGCTGGTCGACGACGCCGTGGCCAACGGCGCGACGCTCCACTGCGGCGGCCCGCTGGACGTGCCCGCCCATCCGAACGGGAGCTTCTACGCCCCCGCCGTGCTCACCGGGGTGACGCACGACATGCGCATCATGCGCGAGGAGATCTTCGGCCCGGTCGTGCCGATCGTGACCGTGGAGTCAGAAGACGAGGCGATCGCGCTCGCGAACGACTCGGAGTTCGGGCTGGGCGCATCGGTGTGGACGATGAACCGGGCCAAGGGCGAGCGGATCGCCGAGCGCATCCAGGCAGGGATGGTCTGGATCAACGACCACATGTTCAGCCACGGCGCCTGCTCCTGCTCGTGGGGCGGAGTGAAGGAGTCGGGGGTCGGTCGCTCCCATTCGAAGTTCGGGCTGTGGGAGTGCGTGAACATCAAGCTGGTCACGTGGGAGCCGTCGCGCACGCGGGACTTCTGGTGGCACCCGTACGACGAGTCGCTCGGCAAGGCGATGACCGCCTCCGCGCGGCTGCTCTACGGCCGCGACGCCGACAAGCCCGCCGCGCTGCGGAAGGGGCTGCTGCCGCTCGTGCGCCTGGGAGGCAGGGCGATGCGCGACGTGTTCAAGCGCTGAGACCATGCTTAGACTGAGTTAGATGCCAGCTCAGGCCTATGCCGGCAAGGACTGCGTCTGCCAGCTCCGCAAGGGGATCTGCGATCAGTCGTGCGTCCAGGGGATGCTCGACGTTCCCTTCTACATCGCGTGCCTGCGCCTCAGCGGGCGGCGCTGCCTGGTCGTCGGAGGCGGGGACGTCGGTCTCGAGAAGGTCGAGGGGCTGCTCGCCTGCGACGGCGACGTGACGCTGCTGGCGCCCGACGCGATCGAGCCGCTCCAGGAGCTCGCGCGCGAGGGCTCGATCCGCTGGGAGCGGCGCGAGTACGGCGGCGCCGAGGACCTCGAGGGCGTGTTCATGGTGATCGCCGCCACCGACGACACGGACGTGAACATCGCCGTCTTCGAGGACGCCGAGCGGCGCGCGATGCTCGTGAACGTGGTGGACGTCCCGCCGCTCTGCAACTTCATCCTGCCCGCGATCATCCGCACCGGGCCGCTCGCCATCGCGATCTCCACCGCCGGCGCCTCCCCCGCGCTGGCCAAGCGCATCCGCGACGAGATCGCCGAGGAGTACGGCCAGCCCTACGCGCAGCTCGCCGTGCTGCTGAACGAGGTGCGCGGCTGGGCCAAGGGCACGCTGCCCACCTACCAGGACCGCAAGGTCTTCTTCGAGTCGATCGTGAACGGCGAGCCCGACCCGATCGAGCTGCTCCGCCGGGGCGACGAGGGCGCCGTGCGCGACCTGATCGCCGCCGCGCGGCAGACCCATCAGCCTGCCTGACGAGCTCACACACCTCGACGACGCCGGGCGCGCCCGGATGGTCGACGTGGGCGGCAAGCCGGTGACCGATCGGCGCGCGCTGGCGCAGGCCACCGTGCGCATGTCGCCGGAGACCGCCGCCGCCGTCGCCCGCGGCGACGCCCCCAAGGGCGACGTGATCGGCACCGCGCGGATTGCTGGCATCCAGGCCGCCAAGCGCACCGCCGACCTGGTGCCGCTCTGCCACCCGCTCCCGCTCTCGTTCGTCGACGTGGCAGCCGAGGTGCGCGAGACCGAGGTCGTGATCACCGCCGAGGCGCGCACCAGCGGGCAGACCGGCGTGGAGATGGAGGCCATGACCGCCGCGGCGGTGGCGGCGCTGACCGTCTACGACATGGTCAAGGGCCTGGAGCGCGGCGTGGAGATCGCCGAGGTGGTGCTGCTCGAGAAGTCGGGCGGGCGCCACGACTGGCGCCGGTGAGGGCCGCCGTCGTCACGGTGTCGACCTCGCTCGCCCGCGGTGAGGGCGAGGACGTCTCAGGGCCGCGTCTGGCTGAGCTGTGTGAGGCCGCCGGGCTGGAGGTCTCACGGGAGACCGTCGCGGACGACCGCGAGGCGATCGCCGCCCTGCTCGAGCGGCTGGCCGACCAGGAACGCGTGCGCTTCGTCTTCACCACCGGCGGCACGGGGCTGACCGTCGACGACGTCACCCCGGAGGCGACCCGGGATGTGATCGACCGGGAGGCCCCCGGCTACGCCGAGGCGATCCGCGCCGACGCGCGCGGCCACACGCCGCTGGGGATCCTCACCCGGGGGGTGTCCGGGGTGCGCGGCCGCACGCTGATCGTGAACTTCCCGGGCAACCCGAAGGCGATCGACCAGTCGTGGCCGGTCGTGGAGCCGACCCTGAAGCACGCAGCGGCGACCCTGGAGCGTGCCTAGGAAGTCCCCAGCGCGGGTATAGCCGGTCTTGGTGGGTTGGGGAGCTCTCCTGGCAGTGCTTGCGCTCGTGCTGGCGGGGCCGGCATGGGCGCACGAGGGCGAGCTGCACCTGGGTGACGCGCTGCCGCCGCTGGCGGCCTCGGCGGACCCCGCCGCTTCCGGCAGCTTCGGCACTCCCTTCGAGGAACCCGGCGAGAACCGCTGCACGACCGGCGCCGACGGCGTGACGCGCTGCAAGCCGGCGGGCGGCAGCGTCAGCGTCCTGTCCAACGGCCGGATCATGTACTGGAACGCGCTGGAGGGCACGGAGCGCATCGAGCGGTCGCTGATCACCGACTACGGCAGCGTGGCGCTGAACGACCAGTCGCGGCTGCTCGACCTCGCGACGTTCACCTGGACGGTGCCCACGCCGTCCGACGGCGGCGCCAACCCCGGCGGCGAGGGCACCCATCCGCTCGTCCCGGGCAGCGACGAGGCCAACAACAACGGCGCGCTGTTCTGCTCCGACCACATCTTCTTGTCCGATGGGCGGGTGCTGGCGGCCGGCGGCACGGCGTACTACCAGGACCCGGAGCTCCTGGACAGCGGGATCGGCGTCGTCGAGCTGGAGGGCCTGCGCAACGCCCGCATCTACGACCCGGCGACGAACCGCTGGCGCCAGACCGGGTCGATGAACGTCGGCCGCTGGTACCCGAGCCTGGTGACGCTCGGCAACGGCAAGGCGTTCGTGGCCAGCGGCGTGGAGAAGCTCGTCAAGCCCGTCTACCCGGACCACCTCGAGGACTCGTTCACGAACGTCCGCAAGACGGAGACCTACGACCCCGCCAGCGGGCGGTGGAGCGACAACGGCGGAGCTGCGGAGCGCTCGCTGCCGCTGTTCGCCCGGCTGCACCTGCTCCCCAACGGGCACGTCTACTACAACGCCGCCGGGCAGTCGTTCAACCCGCTCGGTCAGGCGTACGACGAGGCGCTCTGGAACATCGCCGCCTCCTATGACCCGGGCAGCGGGCGCTGGAAGGACCTCGGCATCCCGGGCCTGGAGGGCGGCACGCTCAGCAGCCTGCTGGAGCTCGACTTCGGCCAGCCGCTGTCCGACCTGGCGAAGCTCGGCATCCCGGGCGGCGGCAAGAGCTTCACCGTGCCCGGCTTCCGCGGCTCGACGTTCTCGGTGATGCTGCCGCTCCAGCCCGACCTGCTCGGGCGCTACACGAAGGCCTCGTTCCTCACGGGCGGCGGCGTGGTCAACCCGCCCAGCCCGGGCAGCTACTTCTCCACGAGCGACGCGCGCGTGACGACCGTGGACACCGAGCGCGGCGACGCGATCTCGACCCGTGCGACGGGGGACATGCACCGTCCGCGCTGGTATCCGTCGGGGGTCCTGCTCCCCACCGGCGAGGTGATCGCTTTCTCGGGCTCCGACCGCGACGAGGTGGCGCTGCCGGGCACGGAGTTCCCGGTCAAGCAGGCCGAGCTGTGGGACCCGGCCAGCGGCGACTGGCGACCGCTCGCGGAAGGCCACCGTCCGCGCACTTACCACAACACCGCCTCGCTGCTGCCGGACGGGCGCATCCTGATCGGCGGCCACGCGCCGATCACGACGCTGTACCTGAAGCACATCAACCTGCCCGGCGGCTTCTCGCCGAACGAGCGCGATCCCAGCTTCGAGCTGTACAGCCCGCCGTACCTGTTCCGCGGAGCGCGCCCGCAGATCACCTCGGCGCCTTCGTCGGTCGGCTACGGGGGCACGATGCAGGTGGTCGTGGACCGGCCCGCGTCCGAGATCGAGAACGTCGTGCTGGTGCGCAACCCGACGCCGACCCACGTGACCGACGCCGACCAGCGCAACGTGGTCCTGCGAGTGCTGGCGCGAGTGGGCAACCGGCTTACCGTGGCCGCGCCACCGAACGGCAACGTGGCGCCGCCCGGGCCCTACATGCTGTTCGTCAACCGCAAGACCGCCAAGGGGCCGGTGCCGTCGGTGGCCAAGCAGGTCGCGCTCGGCTAGCGGGCTAGAGCAGGCCCTTCTTCCGCAGCTCCTCGAGCGCCTCCGCGGACTTCTCCAGCCCCTCCAGGCCCATGCCGGCCAGCACCGCGGGCGCCTTCGAGAACTGAACGTCGGAGTACTGCACCACCTGGACGTGGTTGCCCCAGGGGTCGCGGAAGTCGAGCCCCGGGCCGCCGAGCAGCTCGGCGCCGGACCGCTCGAGCAGCCGCCGCGTCAGCTCCAGGTCTTCCACGACCAGGCCAAAGTGGCGCCCACCGTCGGGCGGCTGCGAGCGGCCCTCGGCCAGAACGAGGAACTGATCCCCCATGTCGAGGAAGGCCATCCCCCGCACCCGCCCCCGCAGCTCCAGCTCGAAGACCCGGCCGTAGAAGTCCAGGGCCCCATCGAGGTCGTCCACCTCGAGCACGACGTGATTGATGCCGACGGGCCGGGCGAGCTCGGACACGCCGCGGAGGGTACCGCCGGGCTGGGGGCCAGGGAGCAAGGGTGCCATCGGCCGGCCAGGAATCAGCGGGGGTCCGGGGGCGCGAGCCCCCGGCTGCCATCCACGGCTGACATCCTTCCGCCCGTGGCGGCCATCGAGCTCGACGGCCTCGAGAGGCGGTACGGCGAGCGGGTTGCGCTCGCCGGCGTCAGCGTGCGCGTGGAGCCGGGCCAGACGCTGGCGGTGCTGGGTGGCAACGGGGCTGGCAAGACGACGCTGCTGCGCGTGCTGGCGGGGCTGCTGCGCCCGCACGGTGGGCGGGCGCGTGTGCTGGACGCCGAGCTGCCGGCGGAGCGCTGGAAGCTGCCGGGGAAGGTCGGCTTCCTCGGCCACGAGCCGCTGCTCTACCGCGAGCTGAGCGGTCGCGAGAACCTCACCTACCACGCCCGCCTGCACGGGGTGGACGCGGCGCGCGTGGCCACGGTGCTCGAGCAGGTGGGGATGGAGCGCCGCGCCGACGATCCGGTCCGGGAGCTCTCGCGCGGCATGGTGCAGCGCATCGCGGTGGCGCGCGCGGTGCTGCACGACCCGCCCCTGCTGCTGCTGGACGAGCCGCGCGCCAACCTCGATCCGGCGGCAGCGGAGCGGCTGGAGTCGCTGATCGGCCGCGCGTCTGGTCGCACGCGGGTGCTGGTCAGCCATGACGTGCAGGGTGCCTTGGCCGAGGCCGACACGGTGCTGCGGCTGCGGCGCGGACGGCCCGCGGCCGAGGGCGAGGAGCTCTACCGGTGATCCGCGCGGCGACGGTCATCCTCCGCAAGGACCTGCTGCTCGAGCTGCGGACCAAAGAGTCCGTGCCGGCGATGACCCTGTTCACGATCACGGTCTACGTCCTGTTCCACTTCGGGCTGGACCGCGACTCGCTCGACGGGGCGCTCGCCTCCGGGGTGCTGTGGGTGACGCTGCTGCTGGCCGCGGTGATCGGCGTCTCGCGCCTGTTTGCCGCCGAGCGCGAGCAGGGCGGAATCGACGGCCTGCTGCTGGCGCCGGTCGACCGCACCGCGCTGTTCCTGGCCAAGGCCAGCGCCCTGTTCCTGTTCCTCGTGGCCGTGGAGATCGTCGCCGTGCCGACCTTCGGCCTGCTGCTGCTGGGTCCCGGCCTCGGCGGCACGCTCCCCGAGCTGCTCGCGATCCTGGCGCTGGGCAACTTCGGGATCGCGGCGGTGGGCGCGCTGGTGTCCGCGCTGGCCGCCGAAACGCGCGCCCGGGAGCTGATCGTGCCCCTCCTGCTGCTGCCGATGCTGGTGCCGCTGCTGATCGCGTGCGCCCAGGCGACCGAGCCGTTGATGCGCTCCAACCAAGGTCCGGAGGACCTGGGCCGCTGGCTTGGGCTGCTCAGTCTTTACGATGTGGTGTTCGTGCTTCTCTCAGTCGCCGTCTTCGACTTCTTGCTCGAGGACTGATGTATTCGAAGGGCCTCGTCCCACTGGCTGTTGCGAGCGTCGTGTCGATCACGGCGGCGATGGCGCTCATCTTCTTCTACGCGCCGCTGGACGCCGACCAGGGCTTCGTCCAGAAGATCTTCTACGTGCACGTTCCGATGGCGATCGTCGCGCTGGGCGGATTCGTCGCCGGCGGCATCTTCGGCATCCGCCACCTGCGCTCGGGAGACGCGTCCTGGGACCTGCGCTCCTACGTCGCGATCCACATGTCGATCATCCTCGGGCTCGGAGTGCTGGTGACCGGGGCGATCTGGGCGAAGGCGTCCTGGGGGCACTGGTGGGTGTGGGACGAGCCGGTGCTGGTGTCGTTCCTGGTCGTCTTCCTCCTCTACTGCGTGTACTACCCGCTGCGCTTCGCGATCGAGGACCCCGACCGCCAGGCGCGCTACTCGTCGGTGTTCGCGATCGCCGCCGGCGCCTTCGTGCCGCTCAACTTCGTGGCGGTGCGCATGGCGGAGAGCTTCACCCACCCGCGCGTGCTCTCCCAGACGGGCGGCAGCATGCCGGGCGAGATGCGCCTCACCTTCCTTGTCACACTGGTCGCCATGACGCTGCTGTTCGTAACGCTCTGGAAGTTCGAGCTGACGGCCAAGCACGCATCCCTGCAGCTGAAGAAGCTGCGCCAGCGCCGCGCCGACCGTGAGGCTGTGACCGCCTGATGCCCGCGCTGCCGCTCGACGAGGCCGGCCAGTACGTCGCCGCGGCGTACGTGGTCTTCCTCGCCCTGATCCTGATCTACGTGGCCATCATGGCCGCCAAGATCGCGCGCATCGACCGCGAGATCAGCCAGCTCGCGGAGGACGACGAGTGACCGGCGGCCTGCTCGCCCTCGGCGCCTCGCACAAGACGGCGCCGCTGCCGCTGCGCGAGAAGCTCGCCCTGCCGGCGGGCCGCGCCGCGCGCGTGCTGGCCGAGCTGACCGAGCACGAGGGCATCCACGAGGCGGTCGCGCTGTTCACCTGCAACCGCACCGAGCTCTACCTCGTGACCGCGGACGCGCTGGAGGCCGAGAACGCGACGCTGACGATCCTGTCTCGGCAGGCCGAGCTGCGCCCAACGGAGCTGGTCGGCTCGCTCTATTCGCTGCGTGGCCGCGAGGCGGTCGAGCACCTGTTCGCGGTCACGGCCGGGCTCGACTCGATGATCGTCGGCGAGGCCGAGATCCAGGGCCAGGTCAAGCGCGCGTACGAGATGGCCCTGGTGGAGGGCGTCAGCGGCCCGGTGTCCAACCGGCTCTTCCGCGACGCGCTGGCCGCCGGCAAGCGCGTGCGCACCGAGACCGGCATCGCCCGCTCGAACGTCTCGATCTCGACCGTCGCGGTGCAGCTAGCCGCCGAGTTCCTCGGGGACCTCTCCGAACGCCGCGTGCTGGTGATCGGCGCCGGCGAGAACGCGGAGCTGACCGCGCGAGCGCTGCGCGACCGCGGGGTGGAGACCCTCTTCGTGGCCAACCGGCGCTACGACCGCGCGCTCGGGCTCGCCCAGCGATTCGGCGGCCGGGCTGTTGGCTTCGACGACCTGCCGCGCGAGCTGGAGGCGGCCGACATCGTCGTCACCTCCACCGGCGCGCCGCATCAGATCGTCGGGCGCGAGGAGCTCGAGTTCGTGGCCGCGTCGCGCATGGGCCGGCCACTCGTGCTGATCGACCTCGCGGTGCCGCGCGACATCGAGCCCAGCGTGCGCGACTGCCCCGGCATCGCCCTGTACGACATGGACGACCTGCAGCAGGCCGTGGCGCGCAACGTCGACGCCCGCGAGGCGGAGGCCGAGGAGGCCGTCGCGCTCGTGCGCGAGGAGGTCGAGCGCTTCGAGGACTGGATGGCCAGCCTCGAGGTAGTCCCGACGATCTCTGCGCTGCGCCAGCGCGCCGACGACGTCGTCCGCCAGGTGCTCGAGGAGAACGAGCCGCGCTGGGAGTCCCTCTCCGCCGCCGACCGCGAGCGGGTCGAGGTGATGGCGCGGGCGGTCGTATCCCGGCTGCTCCACGAGCCGACGGTGCGGCTCAAGGACCGCGGCTCCTACCACTACCTGCACACGCTGCGCGAGCTGTTCGGGCTCGAGCCGGCCCCTGCCGAAGACGCACCCGCCGCCGAGGTCACGCGCCTCGACGTCCGCCGCCGCCGGGCGTGATCCGGCTCGGCACGCGCGGGAGCGCGCTGGCCCTGGCGCAGGCGCACTGGGTCGCCGAGCGGCTTCGCGGCGAGGTCGAGCTGGTCACGATCACCACGTCGGGCGACCGCGGCGCGGGCGGCGACAAGGCGCGCTTCGTAAAGGAGATCGACGAGGCGCTGCTGGCCGGCGAGATCGACCTCGCGGTGCACTCCGCCAAGGACGTGCCCGCGGAGCTGCCGGATGGCCTCTCGATCGTCGGCGTGCCCGAGCGCGCCGACCCGCTCGATGCGCTCTGCGGAGCGCCCGCCCTCGACGAGCTGCCCGCCGAGGCGTCGGTCGGCACCGCCAGCGTCCGCCGCCGCGCCGAGCTGCTCGCGCTTCGCCCCGACCTCGACGTGCGCGATCTGCGCGGCAACGTCGACACCCGGCTGCGCCGGCTCGCGGACGGCGACTTCGACGCGATCGTGCTTGCCCGCGCGGGACTGGAGCGCCTGGGCCGCGGCGGGGAGGGCGCGCCGCTGCCCCAGCTGGTGCCGGCGCCGGGGCAGGGCTGCCTCGCCCTGGAGGCGCGCAGCGACGACCGGCAGGCCGCCGAGGCCGCGGCCGCCATAACCGAGCGCGACGCGCTCACTGCGCTGACCGCCGAGCGCGCGCTGGTCGAGGCGCTCGGCGCCACCTGCCACACGCCGGTCGGGGCGCATGCTCGCCTGGACGGCGGCGCCCTGCACCTGACCGCCTTCGTCGGCATGCCCGACGGCTCCCACTGGATCCGCGACCAGCTGAGCGCCGAGCCCTCCGACCCCGCCGGCATCGGCCGCGAGCTGGCCGGACGGCTGGAGTCGGCCGGGGCGCGTGAGCTGCTCGCCGATGCCGAGCGCGCGGGCACGCGCGGGTAGCTTTCGGGCCGTGGCGCGCGGCATCGTCTACCTGGTGGGTGCCGGTCCCGGCGATCCGGGGCTGATGACCCGGCGCTCGCTGGAGCTGATCGCCGGCGCCGACGCCGTGCTCTACGACCGCCTGATCCCGGCGGGCGCGCTCGAGGGCGCGAGCCCTGACGCCGAGCTGCGCTACGTCGGCAAGGAGCCGGGACGGCCCGCCGTCGAACAGGACGAGATCAACGCCCAGCTCGTGGAGCTGGGCCTGGCGGGGCGGCGCGTGGTGCGGCTCAAGGGCGGCGACCCGTTCGTGTTCGGCCGCGGCGGCGAGGAGGCCGAGGCGCTGGCCGCGGCGGGCGTTCCCTTCGAGGTCGTCCCCGGCGTGACCGCCGGCGTGGCCGCCACGGCGTACGCCGGCATCCCCGTGACCCACCGGGACGGCGCGTCCGCGGTCGCCTTCGTCACCGGCCACGAGGACCCGGCCAAGGACGGCAGCGCGCTCGACTGGGAGGCGCTGGCGCGCTTCCCAGGCACGCTCGTGTTCTACATGGGCATCAAGAACCTTCCGCTGATCGCGGAGCGCCTCACGGCGGCCGGGCGCGACCCGGCGCAGCCGGCGGCGGTGGTGGCGCGAGGAACGCTGGCGGGCCAGCGGACGGTGGCCGGCACGCTCGCCGACATCGCCGAGCGCGTGGCCGAGGCCGGCGTCCGGCCTCCGGCCATCACGGTCATCGGACCGGTCGCCGGGCTGCGCGACACGCTCGGCTGGCTCGAGCAGCGGCCGCTGCACGGCGAGGTCGTGGCCGTCACCCGCGCCCGCGCGCAGGCGAGCGGCCTGGCCGGCAGGCTGCGGGAGCTGGGCGCCGACGTCGTCGAGACGCCGGCCATCCGCATCGAGCCGCGGACCGTCGATCTGCCCGACCCCGCCGACTACGCGCTGATCTGCTTCACCAGCCCCAACGGGGTGCGGCTCTTCTTCGACGCGCTCGACGGGGACGCCCGCCGCCTCGCGGGCACGCGCATCGCGGCGATCGGCCCGGGCACCGTGGAGGCGCTGCGCCAAGCCGGTCTCGACGCCGACGTGGTGCCGGAACGCTTCGTGGCGGAGGGCCTGCTGGAGGCGCTGGAGGGCGAGCCACTCGAGGGCTCGCGCGTGCTGGTCGCCCGGGCGGCCGAGGCGCGCGACACCCTGCCCGACGGCCTGCGTGAGCGCGGCGCCGAGGTCGACGTCGTGGCCCTCTACGACACGGTGGCCGAGCCGCTCAGCGAAGAGCAGATCGAGGCGCTGGAGGCAGCGACCTACGTGACCTTCACGTCCTCCTCGACGGTGCGCTTCTTCCTGGACGGCGGCGGCCACGTGCCATCCGGCGCGCGCGTCGTCTCGATCGGGCCGGTGACCGGCGACACGCTGCGTGAGCACGGGATCGAGCCGGACGTGGAGGCGCAGCGGCACGACATCGACGGGCTTGTGGACGCCTTGACAGCCGACGCCGGGGCGCGCAGGCTTGGCGCCCGGTGATCGTCACGCTGCTCACGGACTACGGTCGCGATGACGACTTCGTCGGCGTGTGCCACGGCGTCATCCGCAAAATCCACCCCGAGGCCCAGATCGTCGACATCACCCACGGGGTCGGGCGCTACGCCGTGCGCCAGGGGGCGCTGGTCCTGCGCAACACGCTGCCGTACATGCCGACAGGGGTGCACGTCGCCGTGGTGGACCCGCAGGTGGGCACCGAGCGGCGCGCCGTGGCGCTGCGCACAGCCGACCGCCGCATCCTGGTGGGCCCCGACAACGGCCTGCTGAGCCTCGCCTGGGAGCGCTGCGGCGGGGTCGAGCTGGCGGTGGACGTCACGCGCTCGCCGCACCGGCTCGAGCCCGTGTCGGCGACCTTCCACGGGCGCGACATCTTCGCGCCGGTCGCCGCCCACCTGGCCCGGGGGGCCGAGCTGGCCGACGCGGGCGACCCGCTCGACGCCGCCGACCTCGTCACGGTCTCGCTGCCGCGGCCGCGCATCGAAAACGGCGTGCTCACGGCGCACGTGCTGGTCGTGGACCGCTTCGGCAACGCGGCGCTCGACACCGACCACGAGGACATGGCCGGCACACAGATCACCCTCGGCGGCACGGTGGAGATCGAGGCGGGCAGCGAGCGCTACCTGGCCACCTACGCCCAGACCTTCGCGGACGTGCGCCCGGGCGAGCTGATCGTCTACGAGGACGCGTACCGCACGCTGGCGGTGGCCATCAACCGCGGCGACGCCGCCGGCACGCTCGGGCTGCGGCCCGACGCCGAGGTGCGCCTGCGGGCGCGATGATCGGCAGCCCGCGCGTCCACCTCCGCCTGGCCGACTCGACCAACGAGCGTGCCCGCGCCCTGGCGGCCGCCGGGGCGCCGCACGGCACGCTGGTGACCGCGGACGAGCAGCGCGCGGGCCGCGGACGTCAGGGACGCAGCTGGACCGCGCCGCCGCGCTCCGCCGTGCTGATGTCCGTGGTGCTGCGCGACCTGCGCGAGACGCTCCCCCTGGCCGCGGCAGTAGCCGTGTGCGAGGCGCTCCCGCTCGACGCGGCGATCAAGTGGCCCAACGACGTCTGGATCGGCGGCCGCAAGGTGGCCGGCATCCTCGTGGAGGCCCGGCCCCAGGAGGGCTGGGCCGTGCTCGGAATCGGACTCAACGTGAGCACGCGGGAGTTCCCGCCGCCGCTCGACGCGACCGCCACCTCGCTGGCTCGCGAGGGCGTCTCCATCTCAACCGAGGACGCCCTCGCCGCGCTGCTCGCCGCGCTGGAGGGCTGGCTCGAGCGGCCGATGCGGGAGGTGCTGGCCGCATGGCGCGAGCGCGATGCGCTGCACGGGCGGACGGTGCGCTGGGCGAACGGAAGCAAGGAGGGCACGGCGGCGGGCGTCGACGCGGCCGGCGCGCTGATCGTCGACACGCCGGAGGGCACCGTCACCCTCGACGCCGGCGAGGTCCACCTGCAGCGCTAGACCAGGAAGCGGCTCAGGCCGCGTCGCGGTGCTCGGAGCCGTTCTCGTCCTGCGGCTCCCCGGGTGCGTCCTGCTCCTCGCCCGGAGCGTCCTGGTCGCCGTCGTCGCCATCGGTGTCCGGCGGCTCGTCGCGCCCCGGCGTCTCCTGCGTCTCGGTCGTGCGCGACTCGACGTCGGCGTCCTCGGCCTCGCCGCCGCCCTTCTTGCGGCGGCGGCGTCCGCCGCGGCGGCGCTTGCCCCCCTTGGGGAAGTTCTTCAGCAGCTCGCGCGCCAGGGCGCTCGGCTTGCGGGCCATCCGCATGCGCGCGCCGTCGAGAACCTGCTGGGCCTCGGGCGTGTGCGCCAGCGCGGCAGCGAGCAGCGCCGCCGACAGCCGCCGGTCGTGCTTGCGCGCCGCCTGCACCAGCCGCCGAGCGTTGCGCGCGTGCGCCGCTCCCGCCGAGTTGACGAGCAGGCCGAGCAGGCGCTTGGTCTCGGGCCAGCGCTGCACGGCGTACTCCTCGTGCACCTCGCGCGAGTACTCGGCCAGGTGCCAGAGCCAGCGCGACGCCTGGTCGCGTCGGCCGATCTGCTTCTCGGTCAGCGCCTGGAGCAGCACCTTGACGCCCTCGCGGCGCTCCTCGCGCGACCAGCTTCCGAGGATCTCGACAGCGTCGTCGAACGCCTCCGGGTCGCGCAGGGCGCCGACCTCGCCGAGCGCACGCACCCGCAGCTGCGTGTTGCGGTTGCGGCGCAGGCACGTGACCAGGAAAACCCGCCGCAGCTCGCCGGTGGAGTCGAAGTGCAGCATGGCCTTGGCGCGGCGCCAGTTGTTCGACGCGACGCGCGCGCCCGCGAGCATCGCCCAGGCCTGCTGCTCGCCCCAGCTCAAGTGCTCGACGGCGATACGCCACAGCTCGCGCTCGAACACCTGGGCGCGGCGCTGGGGGTCGGAGGTCACCGGCACCACGCGGCGCTCCACGCGCAGCCGGCGTCCGCGGCCGCGCCGCACCGGCCCGACCACGATCGCTCCGCCGCGGTAGACGTCGCGGTCGAGCAGCGAGTGGAGCGTGACCACCGGGTCGTCGTTCGGCGTGGCCGGGTGGACGAAGTCCACGACGATGCCGGCCTCCTTGCCGGGCGTGCGCCGCGTGACGCGGCCGACGCGCTGCTGGTAGATGCGCTTGGAGGCCGTCGGCGCCAGGTGCATGCAGACCGTCGCGCGCGGCGAGTTCCAGCCCTCGGCCAGCAGCTGCGCGTTCACGAGCACGTCGATCTCGCCGCGCTCGTAGCCGGCGAGGATGCGCGTCAGCTCGCGCTTGGGCGTCTCGCCCGACACGGCCATCGCCTTCATGCCGGCTTCCTGGAAGGCCTTCGCCACGTTGTGCGCGTGCTTGACGCCAGCGGAGTACACGACCCCGGGCACGTCCTTGAAGCGCGTCTTGTAGAGGTCGGCCACCGCCGTGTTGAAGGGCGTCTGGTCGAGCAGCGCGGCCAGCTCTTCCTGGTCGAAGTCCTGGTCCACCTCGCCACGCCGCAGCGGGACGTTCGCGATCGAGCGCACGCCCACGCCGGGCGGGATGCGCACGCAGCGCAGCGGCGCGATCACGCCGCGCCGGGCCGCCTGGGCCAGATCGAAGCGGGAGGTCTGGGTCGGGAAGAGGTCGGTGACGTGCCGCGCGATCAGCGCGCCGGTGGCCGTCATGCCGATGAAGACGGGTCCGAGCCACTGGCGGATCGCGCCGCTCGTCTTCTCGCCCAGCGCCGTGTGGGCCTCGTCGCAGATGACGATCGTGTACGCGTCCGAGATCTTCCCGGCGTTGCGCACGAACCACTGGTAGGTCTCGACCGTGACCGGCCCGCCTGCCGGCGGCTCGCCGTTCCCGTTCTTGAGCAGCGGCCCGGAGATGCGGTTCTTGTAGCCGCGCGAGCGCAGCTCGCCGAGGAACTGGTCGACCAGGTTGCGGCGGTGCGTGAGGATCAGGATGCCGCCGGTGCGCGAGGCCTCGACGAAGCCAAGGGCGGCGACGGTCTTGCCCGCCCCGGTGGCGTGCTCGAACCAGAAGCGGCGGTCGGCGCCGGGGTCGTCGGCGGCGCCCTCGGCGGCGGCCTCCTCCTCGGCCTCCTCGGCGGGATCCCAGTCGAGCGGCTCCTCCTCGGGCAGCTCGTCACCCTCGATCTCGACCTCGCCCGTGGGCAGCTCCTCCGCCGGCGCCGCGCGCCCGTTGGCGCCCTTGGCCATCTGCAGCTCGGAGGTGAGCGCGATCAGCGTGCCCGAGAGGGCGTCGACCTGGTGGGCGTTCAGCGTGGTGCCGTCGGCCAGGTGCGGCTCCTCGTCGGCGAGCAGGCGCTCCAGTCCGAGCATCAGCGAATAGGCGCGCCGCCAGGCGACCGACGGCTCATCGCGGCCGGCCTCCATCTCGGCCAGCGCGGCGTTCAGCGCGGCGCGGCGGGCCGTCCCCTCCGCCAGCGCCTGCGCCGCATCCTCTTCGGGCAGCACGAAGCTCTCGCGCGCGAACTCCTCGACGCGTGCGAGGACGTCGCCGGTGATCGGCGCGTCAGCAACGGCAGAGCTTGTCTCAGCCACGTTCGGCGTACTCGTGATGGGAAGGGACGAACCGAGCTGGCCGTCTGGGAGTCAGCTGGGGTCGTCCGTCGTGCCCGTCGCTCTAGAGAGTCCTGCGAGCGCCGGGCTGCCGGTCCGATGAAGACGGTCGGCGTGTCCTTATTACAGCACACGAGCCGGCAAATGGGTCTGCCAAGCTTCACCTCGTGCGCCGCCTCGCCATCGTCCTAGCCGGGCTCGCGGTCGTGGGCTGCAATTCGGACGGCGGCTCCAAGCCTGCCGGCCCCGACCCCTTCGTCGACGGCGGCAGGGAGGCATTCGAGGCCTACGTCGCGAAGCAGCGCGGCCGCCCCGTCGTGGTCAACAAATGGGCCTCGTGGTGCGGGCCCTGCCGCGCCGAGTTCCCCTTCTTCCGCGACCAGGCCAAGAAGCGCGCCAAGCAGGTCGTCTTCGTCGGGGTCAACTCGAACGACAACGACGGCGACGCCCTCTCCTTCCTCGCCGACAACCCGGTGCCGTACCGGCACTTCAAGGACCCCAAGCTCGAGGTGGCGTCCGCCTTCAACGGCGTGCAGGCCTTCCCCACCACGGCGTTCTACGACAAGAACGGCGAGCTCGCCTTCGTCCATCAGGGCGGATACCCGTCCGAGGACGAGCTCGCGGAGGACATCGACCGCTACGCTCGCTGACCTCTGGACGTACGCCCCGCACAGAGCGACTCGGAGATCGCTGCCGCGCTGGACCTGCGTGAGCGCGTGTTCAGCCGCGAGCAGGGCGTCTCTATCACCGCAGACCGCGATGGCCGCGACCCCGAGTCCACCCACCTCGTGGCGATCGAGGAAGGACGCGTGATCGGAACCTGCCGGCTGCTGTTCCGCGGCAACGTCGCGCGGCTCGGCCGGCTGGCCGTCGAGCCCGAGCGCCGCGGCGAGGGGATCGCCGCCGCGCTGCTGGCGCTGGCCGACCGGACCGCTCTCGAACAGGGCTCCGACACCATCTCGCTGCACGCGCAGACCTACGCGCGCCAGCTCTACCTCGACGCCGGCTACGAGGAGCGCGGCCCGGAGTTCGTCGAGGAGGGCATCGAGCACGTGGCCATGGCGAAGCGGCTGCCGTGAGCCCCGAGCTGCGCATCGACCCACTGTCGGGCCTGCGCGTGATCGTGGCCGGCGAGCGCGGGACGCGCCCGGGCGCCTGGCTCGACGTGCCGCCCCGCGAGCCGATCGACCGCGAGCGCGATCCGTTCGCTCCGGGCCACGAGGACCGCACGCCACCCGAGACCTTCCGGCTCGACGGGGACGACGGCGGCTGGCGGGTGCGGGTGGTGCCCAACCTCTACCCGGCGCTGTCGCCGGAGGAGTCGGCCCCGGGCGACGACCCGCTGGCCGGCGGCCGCGGCGAGCCCGACCTGTTCGCGGCCCGGCCGGCGGCGGGTGTGCACGAGGTGATCATCAACGCGCCCGACGCGGTGCACTCGCTCGCCGAGGTCGCGCCCGAGCAGGTGGAGGCGGCGCTCTCGGTGTGGCGGGAGCGCATGCGCGCCCACTCCGACTCGGCCTACGTGCACATCATCGTCAACGAGGGCAAGGAGGCGGGAGCGTCGCTGCCGCACACCCACGCCCAGCTCTACGGGCTGCCGTTCGTGCCGGCGGCGGTCGCGCGCGAGCGCGAGCGCTTCACCGCCTACTCGGACCGCACCCAGGGGCGCAACCTGCTCGAGGACGTGGTGCAGGAGGAGGTGCGCCGCAACGAGCGCGTCTTCGCCATCGACGACGAGGCCGTCGCCCTCTGCCCGTTCGCCGCGCGGGTGCCCTTCCACTTCCAGGTCGTTCCGCGCCGGCCCGCGGCGCGCTTCTCTGCCGACGGGCCTCTGGGGGCGCGCATGCTCCACCAGGCGCTCTCCCGCCTGGGCGCGGTGCTCGGCGAGCTCCCGCCGCTGAACATGTGGGTCCGCACCGCCCCGCGCGACGCCGAGCACTTCTGCTGGCGCATCGAGGTGATGCCGCGCCTGGCGCAGCTGGCGGGCCTCGAGATCGGCACCGGGGTGCACCTGAACGCGCTCGCGCCCGAGGACGCGGCGGAGCGGCTGCGCGGCGCGAGCCTGTAGGTTGCGCCGCCGATGCCGCCCGTCCCGCGCCAGGTACCCATGTTCGCCGCCGAGCCTCCGCAGGAGCCGCTGCCCTACGGGCGCTGGGCCGAGGCGCTCGGCGCGCAGTTCGCCGCGGCCGCGCCCGAGGGGCTCGAGATCGACGTCGCCGACATCGCGTGGTTTCCGGACCGCACCTGGAGCGGCCGCACCTACGTGCCCGCCACGGCGCCCGCCGGCGGCGGCGAGGTGTTCGGCTACGTCTCCTACACGCGCGAGCACGAGGGCGCCCAGGCCGCCGACTTCGTAGCGACCGCCGACTTCACCGAGGAGACCGCGGAGCAGAACCCCGACTGGACGCTCGACCTCTCCGACGAGGAGATTGGCCAGTGGCGCGGCACCGAGGGCCGCCGCGGCGTGATCACGCTCGTCTGGGGAGTGGCGCTCGTGTCGAACGGGGTCGTCGCCACCGCCGAGCTCGGCCCGACGACGACGGACCAGTGCGAGCTGGTCGAGAACCGCTTTACGCTCGTGTCCCTCGACGCCTACACGGGCGACTACGTCGAGGTGCGGCTGTACGGCGCGCGCGGCGCCGAGCTCGCGCGCGAGTCGCTTTACGAGGACGAGGAATAGTCCGCAGCGCGGTGGCGCGCTAGTTTCCTTGTCGGTCATGGAGCAATCGCGACGTTGCGTGCTGCTCAAGTTCGGCGAGCTTGCCCTGAAGGGGCGCAACCGGCCCCGCTTCGTCAGTGCGCTGGAGCGCAACCTGCGCCGCATGACGGCGGACCTCGGATCGCTGGAGGTGCGCCACCGCGGCGGCGTGTTCATCGTCACCGGCGACGTGGACGAGGACGAGCTCGTCCAGCGCTGCCTGCGGCTGCCCGGCGTTAGCGTGGTGCAGCCGGCGGTGCGCTGCGAGCGCGACCCCACGGCTGCCGCCGACGCCGCCGTGGAGCTGCTGAACGGACGGCCGGGCCGCACGTTCGCGGTGCGGGCGCGCCGGCGCGACAAGCGCTTCGCGCTGCGCTCGATCGAGCTGGCGCGCCTGCTCGGTGACGCGGTGCGGGTCCGGCTGGGGCTCGACGTGGACCTGTCGAACCCGGACCTCGAGCTGTTCGTGGAGGTCGACCACCAGGAGCTGCTGGTGTCGGTCGAGCGCATGCGCGGCGCGGGCGGCCTGCCGGTCGGCACGAGCGGGCGGGCGCTGGTGCTGCTGTCGGGCGGGCTCGACTCGCCCGTGGCCGCCTACCGGATGATGAAGCGCGGGCTGCGCTGCGACTTCGTGCACTTCTCGGGCCGCCCGTTCACGACCCCCGACTCGATCTACAAGGCCTACGCGCTCGTCGGCAAGCTCGACCGCTTCCAGGGCGGATCGCGGCTGTACGTGGTGACGTTCGGCCCGGCGCAGCGCCGGCTGGCCACCGCCGGCGCGGGACGGCTGCAGGTGCTGTCGCAGCGGCGGCTGATGATGCGCGTCGCCTCGGCGCTCGGGGAGCGGCTCGGCGTGGACGCGCTGGTCTCCGGCGACTCGCTGGGCCAGGTCGCCTCCCAGACCCTGCCCAACCTGGCCGTGGTCGAGGAGGCGGCGGAGCTGCCGCTGCTGCGCCCGCTGATCGACCGGGACAAGTCCGAGATCGTCGACATGGCACACGAGCTCGGCACCTACGACATCTCGATCCTGCCCGACGAGGACTGCTGCCAGCTGTTCTCGTCGAAGCTCGCGTCGACGCGCGGCCACCCCGAGGACCTGCGCCGGATCGAGCGGACCGCCGACATCGAGGAGCTGGTGGAGCAGCTGGCCGCCTCCGCCGAGGTCTTCCGCCCGACGCTCGACGACGCTCCCCGTGGGGCTATCGTCTCCTCAGGCCCCGATAGCTCAGCCGGATAGAGCGACTCCCTCCTAAGGAGTAGGCCGCTGGTTCGAATCCAGCTCGGGGCGCTTAACGTCAACGCAGGCTACTCGGCGAAGAACCCGAACCGTTCGGGCGGGCATCTCATCGGCGAGCTTCTCGTTGCCCGTTCCGAATAGCTCCGTGAACTTGCGTGACACCTGCTTGGTGGGATCTTTGCGCCATTGCGATCAACCCCTCGACGGCGTCTGCGGCCGCGCTTGCTCCACCTGCCTTGCGATAGCTCTCCGCGATTCGGCGGGCGCCTTCGTCGGAGCGGATCGCCTTGTGCACGGCGGCTCGCAGTCGCTTGGGGCTTAGGCGCTTGGCCGGAAGTCGGCTGCCCGCGCCTGCGACCTCGACGCGGCGGGCAACCTCGAACTGGTCGCGCCCGAAGGGCACGGCGCACACCGGAACGCCGCGGGCAAGGGCCTTCTGGGTGGCGCCCATGCCGCCGTGCGTGATAACGCAGACGGCGCGATCGAGGATCGGACCATGAGGGACGAACGAGAGCACCCGCGAATTGGCCGGGGCTTCGAGGCTCGTGGGGTCACCGGAGGGGAGCGTCGCGACCACGTCGAGCTGCTCACCGGCGAGCGCCTCCAAGGCACAGCGCACGAGCCGACCGTCGTCCTGGAACTCGGAAGAGGTGGTCACGAGCACGATCGGTCGCTCGCTCTCCTCGATCCAGGTCTGGGGCTCGGCTGGCGGGTCCCAGTCGCAGGGGCCCACGAGGCGCACGTTCGCGGGCCAGTCGGAGCGTGGGTATTCGAACGGCTCGGCGGTCTGGTAGAGCAGGAGCGGCGGCGCAAGGAACAGGTCCGTCGCGCCGCTCAGCGGAGGCAAGCCGAGGCGTTCGCGAACCTCGTTGACGCACGGGCCCACCATCCGCTCGAGCGAGCGGAACACGATGGGACCGAGCGCCGCGTCTCGCAATCGACCGGCCCGCCCGCCCGCCGGACGGAAGCCGGGGCCGAACGGCGGCGCGTCACGCGAGCGCACGGGGAGCGGATAGGGACACCAGGAGGCCCAGGCGCCGCCCCAGGCCTCGGCGGCCGCGAGTGCCCCCCAGGCGTTGATGTCGACCAGTAGCGCGTCGGGCCGCACGTCGTCAATCGCCCGCCGCAGGTCGCCGGCGTCGTGCTCCGCGCGCTCGCAGAACACTCGCATGGCCCGCTTCTGGGCACCTAGCGGGGTGCGAGCGACGTAGTCGTCGTGATGGATGCGCTCGATCGCGGGATCGATCGGCTCCGCGTCGAAGCCGCGGGCCCGCGTCAGCTCGACCTGCGAAGCGAGCGTGCGGAGCGCCACGTCGTGCCCCCTCCTGCGGAGCTCGTCAAGGATCGGGATCACGGGAAATAGGTGCCCTCGCGCGGGTGAGGTGTAGGCGAGCACTCGAGCCATCAGCGTGCCTCCAGCAGCGGTTCGAGGAGCTCGGCCAGGGCGAGCTCCGTTTGGCGGCGGCTGAGGCCGGCGCCCCGGCGCAGCAGCTTCCACGTGTACACGTCGCAAACCGCCACGAGCTGGGCGAGCCGCCTGTCCCGCTCGACGCCCACGCGGCCCTCCAGAGC
>JAXDII010000035.1:0-94685 GCA_034664085.1 Thermoleophilaceae bacterium | reverse complement strand
CTCGATGTAGACGTCCTGCTTGCCGGACTTGACCTTGTAGAGCGGCGGCTTGGCGATGTACACGTAGCCGGCGTCGATCAGCTCGGGCATCTCGCGGTAGAGGAAGGTCAGCACGAGGGTGCGGATGTGCGCACCGTCCACGTCGGCATCGGTCATGACGATGACCTTGTGGTAACGCGCCTTCTCGATGTCGAAGTCCTCGCGGATCCCGGTGCCGATCGCGGTGATCAGCGCCTGGATCTCCTTGTTCGAGAGCACCTTGTCGATGCGGTTCTTCTCGACGTTGATGATCTTGCCGCGCAGGGGCAGGATCGCCTGCGTGTTGCGGTCGCGGCCCTGCTTGGCGGAGCCTCCGGCCGAGTCGCCCTCGACGATGAAGATCTCCGCCAGCGCGGGATCGCGCACGGAGCAGTCGGCGAGCTTGCCCGGCAGCGTCGAGTTCTCGAGCGCCGACTTGCGGCGCGTCAGGTCCCGCGCCTTGCGTGCGGCGTCCCGTGCGCGCGCGGCGTCAACCGCCTTGCGGATGATCACGCGCGCCTCGCCGGGGTTCTCCTCGAGGAACTCGGCCAGGCCCTTGTTGACGGCCGTCTGCACCAGGCCCTCGACCGGCGGGTTGCCGAGCTTGGTCTTGGTCTGGCCCTCGAACTGGGGATCGCGGATCTTCACGGAGATGATCGCGGTGAGCCCCTCGCGGACGTCCTCGCCGGCGAGGTTGGGGTCCTTCTCCTTGAGCTCGCCGACCGCGCGCGCGTACCTGTTGATGGTTCCGGTGAGTGCCGAGCGGAAGCCGGACAGGTGCGTGCCGCCCTCGTGCGTGTTGATGTTGTTGGCGAACGAGAGCAGTGCCTCCTGGTAGGAGTTGTTCCACTGCAGTGCGACCTCGACCTCGCCGATGTCGGTGGTGCCGTCGAGGTAGACGACCTTTGGGTGCAGCGGCTCGCGAGTGCCCTGGCTGTGCAGGTAGTTGACGAAGTCGACGATGCCGCCGTCGTACTGGAAGGTCGTCTTGAAGCGCTCGCCGCGCTCGTCGGTGAAGTCGATCTTCAGGCCCTTGGTCAGGAAGGCCATCTCGCGGAAGCGCTGCTCGAGCACCGTCCGGTCGTAGTCGATCGTCTCGAAGATCTCGAGGTCGGGCAGGTACGTGATGCTCGTGCCGCGGCGGTCGGTCTCGGCGCCCTGCTTGAGCTCCGTGACGGGCGTGCCGCGCTCGTACGACTGGGTGTACTCGTGGCCGTCGCGCCACACCGTGAGGTGCAGCCACTCCGACAGCGCGTTGACGACGGACACGCCGACGCCGTGCAGGCCTCCCGAGACCTTGTAGCCGCCGCCGTCGCCGAACTTGCCGCCAGCGTGGAGGACGGTCAGCACGACCTCGGCGGCCGGGCGGCCCTCCTTCTCGTGCATGTCCACGGGGATGCCGCGACCGTTGTCGGTGACGGTGACGGAGTTGTCGGGGTGGATGACGATCTCGACCTGGTCGGCCTCGCCGGCGAGTGCCTCGTCGACAGAGTTGTCGACAACCTCGTAGATGAGGTGGTGGAGACCGCGGGCGCCGGTCGAACCGATGTACATGCCCGGACGCTTGCGGACGGCCTCGAGTCCTTCGAGGACCGTGATGTCCTGGGCGCCATAGCTCCCGTTGCTCTGCTTCTTGGGGGCCTTGCCGCCCTTCTCAGCGTTGTCTGCCAAGCCAACCCTTCCGTCGTGGCACGGTCCCGCGCAAAGCGCCCCCGCACACCGTGAAAAACCCCGGCTCCGCGGCTACTCGCGCACGGACCGGGGCGCTACATAAGACCGCTCTCAATAGTAGCAGGCGAGCACCCCTTCCAAGACCCTCCCAGCGTTACAAAATCCCCGCTAATAGCCACAAAACGCAGCCACCATGGCCCGCGGCCCGTTGCGCTTGGCGAAAGGGTTTCACGGGGCGTTCGCTCCCGAACCGACCACGAAGCGCAGGCGCTCCACTCGAGCGGGGTCGCCGGAGGCCTCCAGGGCCGCGTTGAGACCGCTCTTGAGGTCCGGCGCGAGCAGCTCGAGCTCACTCGCCCAGACCGCCGATTCGCACGCCACGGTGACGATCCCGGACCGCTCCGAGACCGGCCGCGCGGAGGCCCCCAGCGCCGCCCCGGCGACGTCGGGCCAGGCCGACTGGACGACTGCCAACAGGCCCGCCGGGCGCGCATCGGCCAGAACCGCGTCGAGCGCCGTTCCCAGCGATCGCGGCGCCAGGCGCCTCACGCCGCCACCGCCCGCGGCAGCGACCCGGAGGCCACGCGCACCAGCTCCTCCTCGACCACACCGGGCACGTGGTCCGCCTCGGTCGCAGTGACGATCGCCTGGCCGCCGGCGCGCAGCAGCCCGGCGAGCAGGTCGCGGCGCTCCGAGTCCAGCTCCGACATGACGTCGTCGAGCAGCATCAGCGGCGGCCGTCCGCGGCGACTCGCCAGCAGCTGGCGCTCCGCGAACAGGAGCGCCAGCAAGGCGGTGCGCTGTTGTCCCTGGGAGCCATAGGCACGCAGGGCGGAGCCGTCGAGCACCAGCCCCAGCTCGTCGCGGTGCGGGCCGTGCGCCGTGAAGCCGCGCTCGAGATCGGCGGCGCGGCGCTCGCCCAGCTCGGCGGCGAGGCCCTCGGCGTCGGTCGCGGCGGAGCGGGGCCGGTAGCGCACCTCCGCTGGGCCGGGCAGCCCGAGCTGCGCGGCGAGGTCGGCGAACGGCTGGCGCAGGCCTTCGACGGCCTCAGACCGCTGCTCCATCAGGGCCACGCCGTGGTGCGCCAGCTGCATGTCCCAGGCGTCCAGCGCCACGGCGTCCGATGCGCCGGCCCGGATGCGCGCGACGAGGGCGTTGCGCTGGGCCAGGGCGCGCGAGTAGGCGGCGCGCGTGCCTGCGCGTGCCGGCCAAAGCGCGGCCACGACCTGGTCCAGGTGAGCCCTGCGCGCGGCCGGGGCGCCCTTGACGAGCTCGAGCCGCTCGGGCAGGAAGACGCTCACGAGCGGACGTGCCTCGAGGCCGGCGAGGCTGTCGACTGGGTTCCCGTCGAGCCGCAGGTGCTTCGCCTCGCCGGGCTGGAAGCCCGCCTCCAGCCGGTGCGTCGCCTCCTCGTCGCGCGTCTCGATCACCACACGCGCGACGGACGCGCCGCGTCGGACGAGCTCGCGCTCGTTCGACGTTCGCGGCGAGCCGCCCGTGCATCCGAAGTAGACGGCCTCCAGGAGGTTCGTCTTGCCGGCGCCGTTCGGGCCAACCACCACGGCGAGCCCGGGCGGCAGCTCCAACTCCGCCGCCTCGTAGTTGCGGAAGTCGCGAAGCTCGAGGCGCGTGACCTGCACGGCCCGCCCGGCTACACGTTCAGGCGAATCGGCATCACCAGGTAGACGAACCCTGAGCCCTCGTCGCCGGAATGGATCAGTCCGGGCCGCAGCGGGCTGATCAGCTTCAGGATCAGCTCCTCCGACTCGGTGCTCTCCAGCCCCTCGCGGAAGAACTCCGGGTTGAAGCCGATCTCCAATGGTTCGCCGGCGAACGGAATCGGCAGTGACTCGCTCGCCTCGCCGACGTCGGGCGTCTGGGCCGAGACGTCCAGCGTGCCCTCCGAGAAGCGCAGCCGCAGTGGCGCGTTCTTCTGCGCCAGCAGCCCGACACGGCGCACGACCTCGAGCAGCTCGTCGCGACTGACGCGCAGCTCGTGCTCGAACGACTCGGGCAGCAGCTGCTGGTAGTTCGGGAAGCGGCCCTCGACCAGGCGCGAGGAGAGCATCACGTCGTCGACGGTGAAGATGACCTGGTTCTCCAGCGCGGCCACGCCGATTGTCTCGCTGGCGGCGGCCCCCGCGATCCGGCCGAGCTCCTGCAGCGTGCGCGCCGGCACGTTGGCCTCGAGCGATCCCTCAAGCGCGTCCTCGAGCTGGGTCTCCTTGACCGACAGGCGGTAGGAGTCGGTGGCGACCATCCGCAGCTCGCGACCGGTGGCCGTGACCAGCACGCCGGTGAGGTGCGGGCGCGTCTCGTCCCGCGAGGCCGCCCGCGCCACCCGCGCGATCGTGTCCACGAAGGCCGCCGCCGGCACGGTCATGATGCCCTCGGTCGGCACCTCGGGCAGCTTCGGGAAGTCCTCGGGCGGGAGTGTGCGCAGGTGGAACTTGGCCGGGCCCGCCACCACCTCCACGTCCTGCTGCGCGCTGCGGTACTCCAGCGAGAGCTGGTCCGTCGGCAGGGAGCGCACCACGTCGAGCAGGAGCCGCCCCGGGATCACCGCCTGGCCGGGCGACGACTCCGAGGTCTCCAGCGACACCCGCAGGCCCAGCTCCATATCGGTCGCCTCGAGCTCGGCGCCATTCTCGTCCACACGCAGCAACACCCCCGCCAGCGTCTGGATCGCACTGCGCGTGGAGGCGCCCCGCACGGCGATGCCGAGCTTGGCGAGGAACGTTTCACGGGAAACGGTGAGCTTCAACGTTTGCTACCTGACCTTGGAGTTATTGGGCCTGTCAATACGTTGATAGGTGGCCAAATTACGCTTGGCAAAAGGGAAGCCGGCTGTGGATTGTCGCAGCGACACCGGCTGTTACGCACGATGCCCGAGTCGCCGGTGCAGGTTGTCGACGGCGTTGCGCACAGCCGGATCGGTGCGCAACGCGGCGCTGACGCGGTTCACGGCGTGCAGGACGGTCGTGTGGTTGCGGCCGCCGATGCCGCGTCCGATCTCGGGAAGGCTGTGTTCGGTGAGCTCGCGCGCGAGGTACATCGCGACCTGCCGGGCGGTGGCCACGGTCGGGCGGCGATCGCGAGCCAGCAGCGACTCGCGCTCGATGCCGAACTCCTGCGCCGCGGCGTCGATGATCTCGGAGATGCCGCATGCGTCGGGGGAGGTGTTCTCGCCCAGGCGCCTGAGGACGTGGCGCACGAGGCCGGGCGTGGGCTCGTCGCCCTTCAGGGAGGCGTAGGCCACGACGCGGATCAGGGCGCCCTCGAGGGCACGCACGCTGCTGTCGATGCGTTGTGCGATCTCGGCGATCACCGCGTCGGAGACCTCGAGGCCGTCGAGGCAGGCGCGCTTGGCGAGGATGGCCCGGCGGAGCGGGGCCGGCGGCGGCTCGAGCTCCACGACCAGTCCGGAGCGGAAGCGCTCGGCCAGGCGGTCCTCGAGATCCGGCAGGTCCTCCGGGCTGCGATCGGAGGAGATCACCAGCTGGCGCCCGGAGTCAAGCAGCGCGTTGAAGGTGTGGAAGAACTCCTCGCGCGTCTTCGTCCTGCCGGCGAGGAACTGGACGTCGTCGATCAGCACGACGTCGGCGCTGCGGAAGTCGTCCTTGAAGTCGCCGGTGCGGTGGCGCCGCACGGCGTCCACGAAGCCGGTCGTGAACTCCTCGATCGTCGCGTAGCGCACACGCAGCCCGGATCCGTACCGCTGCACGTAGTTGCCGATCGCGTGCAGGAGGTGAGTCTTGCCGAGGCCCGGGCGACCGTGCAGGAAGAGCGGGTTGTACGCCTGGGCGGGGAGCTCGGCCACGGCGAGGGAAGCGGCGTGGGCGAAGCGGTTGCCCTCCCCGATCACGAACTGGTCGAAGCTGTACTTGGGGTTCAGCCGCGCCCCGGGCGAGGAATCCTGCGCCGCCGCGCGGCGCGCGGTTGCCGGCTGCTCAGGCGGTGCCGACCAGCCCGGGCCGACGACCTCGACCACGGCGTGATTGTCGAAGCGCTGTGCCGCCGCGCGCCGCAGCAGCGGCAGGTAGCGCTCGGCCACCGAGGTACGGATGTGCTCCGGAGCGCGCACGTAGAGGGTCTTCCCCTGCACGCCCGCGAGCTCGAGCGGCTCGATCCAGATGTGGAATTTGAAATCGGGCGTCGCGCGGCGAAGTTCGTCGCGGATGTCATCCCAGAGCTGGTCGAGTTGGGCGGGCACAGGCAGTCGAGACCCTCGTGGGGGCCTTGTCTCAAGTCACACTGAAAGGGAGAGGAACTGCGGGTAGGACCGCCACCGCTGCCCTCGGCGAGCCGAGAATACAACGGCGCCTGAGCGGCCCGGCGCCCCCCCGGCAGGGTTCCCCGCATTACGCGAGAAAAGGGTGGACCCCTCCATGAGGCGGGCCGCCACGCCCAATTGCGGGGCGCATCGCCCGCCGTCGTGTACCCTCCGCTCGCGGCACCGGCTCTCTTCCGGGCTGCCGCTACCCATCACCATGAAGCGCACCTATCAGCCCAAGAAGCGCAAGCGCGCACGCACCCACGGCTTCCGCTCGCGCATGAGCACCCGCGCCGGCCGTCACGTGTTGAGGCGCCGCCGCACCAAGGGCCGCAAGCGGCTCACGCCTTAGCCCGATGGGCGACCGCGCGCGCCGCAAGCGCCGCCGGCTGTCGCGCAGCGGCGAATTCGAGCGTGTGTACCGCGAGGGCCGCTCGCACGCCAGCAGGCACCTCGTCGTCTACGCGTTCCCGCGCACGGACGACGAGACGGACCCGCGCCTGGGGATCTCCGTCGGCCGCAAGCTGGGCGGCGCGGTGGAGCGCAACCGCATCAAGCGGCTGTTGCGCGACGCTTTCTGGTCCACCGCCGCCGAGCTGACCCCCGGGCACGACTTCGTGATCGTCGCGCGACCGGCCGCGGGCGAGCTCGCGCGCGAGGGTGGTGAGCAGGCGATCGAGCAGGCTCTGCGCTCCGTGCTCGCCGAGGCAGGGCTCTCCGGCCGCCAGGAGGGCGGCTCGTGAGCGCGCTCCGGACGATCCTGGTCAGTCCGATCCGCCTCTACCAGCGCACGATCTCGCCGGCCCTGCCGGCCCGCTGTAAGTACCATCCGTCCTGCTCGGAGTACGCCGTCCAAGCCGTCAGGCGCTACGGCATACTGCGAGGGGTCGTCCTCGCCGGCTGGCGCCTGCTCCGCTGCAACCCCTGGAGCCACGGCGGCGTCGACTTCGTGGAAGACCAGAAGCTGTTCCGTTCGCGCCCCCAGCCCTAACCATGCAATCCGTCCTACAGCCGCTGATCGACGCCTGCGAGGCGGTCCTCCGCTTCTGGCACAACCTGCTCGGAGACTTCCCGGGCAGCTGGGGCTGGTCGATCATCCTGCTGACCTTCACGGTCCGGCTCGTCATCCTGCCGCTCACGTTCAAGGGCGTGAAGTCGATGCAGCGCCTGCAGACGCTGCAGCCCGAGATCAAGCGCATCCAGGAGCGCTACAAGGACGACCGGCAGCGCATGAACCAGGAGGTCATGGCCTTCTACCAGCGCGAGAAGGTCAACCCGCTCGGGTCCTGCCTCCCGCTGCTGCTGCAGATCCCCTTCTTCATCTCGCTCTTCTACCTGCTGCGCTCGGACTCGTTCAAGGCGGACATCGCAGACAACCCGGGCTTCCTCTTCATCGACGACCTGGCCGCGAAGGTGACCGACCCGGTCCTGCTCGGCGTGCTGATCGTGCTGTACGTCGGCACGCAGCTGGCGGCTAGCGCGGTCACGGCGCTCAGCGCGGACCCGATGCAGCGCCGCATCATGTTCGCGCTGCCGTTCGTCTTCGTCATCTTCATCGTCAACTTCGAGGCCGGGCTGATCGTCTACTGGATCACCACCAACGTGTGGACGATCGGGCAGCAGCTGCTGGTCAAGAAGCTGTACCCGAAGCCTGAGCCGGTCGGGCCGTCCGCCGAGGAGGGCCCGAAGCCCGCGCGCGGCAAGCCGCCTGCGGAGAAGGCCGCGGCCGCGGATGGCGACGGTGGCGGCACGGCCACCGCGGCGAAGGTCGTCTCGGACGGCAATGGCGGGCCCGCCAAGGCGCCGCCGCGCTCGCCGCGCAAGAAGAAGAAGCGCTCGGGCCGCCGCCGATGACCGAGGACCCGCGCACCGAGGACCTGTCCGCGGAAGGCGAGGGCGACAGCCTCGGCGAGGCCAAGTGGGCCGCGATGAAGCAGCTCGAGCCGCGCTTTCCGGGCATCACTGCCGAGTCTGTCCAGTTCGAGGTCGTCGGCGATCCGGACGCGGAGGGCCCCACGCGCGTGCGCGCAGAGGTCGACGAGGAGGCCTGGCGCGAAGCGGCGGAGCTGATCCCCGAGGAGCCCGGCGAGCGAGTGCGAGCGATCGTGGGCCGCATCGTCCACGCGCTCGGGCTGCGCGCGACGGTGGACATCGACGAGACCGACGATGAGCTGCGCGCGACGGTCAATGGGGACGAGCTGGGACTGCTGATCGGCAAGCACGGCGCGACCATCGACGCCGTCCAGCACCTCGCCTTCAGGGCCGCCTACCGCGGCCACGAGGAGCGCAAGCAGGTGATCGTCGACGCCGCCGGGTACCGCGAGCGGCGTGAGACGGCGCTGCAGCGCATGGCTGACCGCGCCGCCGCGGAGGCGCTGCGCTACGACCGCGCGGTGGAGCTCGAGCCGATGCGGGCGACCGAGCGCAAGATCGTGCACACGTACCTGAGCGAGCGCACGGACGTGGAGACCCACTCCGAGGGCGACGAGCCCGATCGCCGGCTGGTGGTCAGCCCCGCGGGCGCCTTCCGCGAACGCTGACCGTTTCACGGGAAACGCTCGCTGCCGTCTGTGAGCGCTTCCGGTTGTCCGCGGGCTCGGACGAGCAGATCCGCCTGCTGTTGGAGGCGCTCGCTGCGGAGCCCGACCCGCACACCAGCGTGAGCGACCCGCCCGCGGCGCTCGATGCACACGTCGCCGACAGCCTCACCGGGCTCGAGGTCGCTGGCCTCGCCCGTGCGAGCCGCATCGCGGACGTGGGCGCCGGCGCCGGCTTCCCCGGCCTGGCGCTTGCGATCGCCCTGCCCAGCGCCCAGGTGGACCTGATCGAGTCCACGGGGCGCAAGAGCGCCGTGGTGGAGCGCCTCGCGCAGGCGGCTCGGATCGACAACGCACGGGCGGTCACGGCGCGTGCCGAGGAGTGGGCGGCGACGGCTCCTGCCCTTGGCGGCGGCGCTGGGGCGTATGACGCCGTCACGGTGCGGGCGGTGGCGGCCCTGCCGGTGCTGGCGGAATACGCGGCGCCGCTGCTGCGCGAGGGCGGCGTGCTGGTCGCCTGGAAGGGGGCGCGGGCCGAGGACGAGGAGCGGCGCGGACGGGCAGCGGCCGACGCGCTCGGGATGGAGGTCGAGGAGGTGCGCCGGGTGACGCCGTTCGAGGGCGCTCGCGATCGGCACCTGCACGTGTTCCGCAAGATCGCGCCCACGCCGGAGCGCTACCCGCGCCGGCCCGGCATGGCGGCCAAGCGCCCGCTGGGCTAGCCGGCCCGCCCTGCGTTCGTTCGGGGTCGAACGAACGCGCTCGCCCCTTCCGACCGGGCCGAACCGTACTTTGGGCTGCGCCATGGGAAGCGTTCTCGCAGTCGCGAACCAGAAGGGCGGGGTGGGCAAGACCACCACCGCGGTCAACCTCGGCGCCTCGATCGCAGGCGCCGGCTACCCCACGCTGCTGGTCGACCTCGACCCGCAGTGCAATGCAACGGTTGCACTTGGGCTTCCCAAGGACAGCACTCCGAACGTCTACGAGTGCCTGTCCGGTCGCCTCACGCTGAGCGACGCGGCCAGGCCGAGCGGGATCGAGCAGCTGGACGTGGTGCCGTCCACGCCGGACCTCGCCGGCGCCACCGTGGAGCTCCCGCGCATCGCCGGCTCCGAGGGCACGCTGCGCGAGCGACTCGGCGAGGTGAAGGAGCGTTACCTGTTCACCCTGCTCGACTGCCCGCCGTCGCTCGGGCCGCTGACCGTCAACGCGCTCGTCGCGGCCGACAAGGTGATCGTGCCGGTGCAGACGGAGTACTTCGCGCTCGAGGGACTCGCCCAGCTGCTCGACACGCTCTCGCTGATCCAGCGCGAGCTCAACCCGCGGCTGACCATCGCCGGGATGATCCTGACGATGTACGACGGGCGCACGCGCCTTGCCCGCGACGTCGAGCGCGAGGTGCGCGAGCACTTCCCCGAGCTCGTCTTCGACACGGTCGTCCCCCGCAACGTGCGCCTCGGCGAGGCTCCGAGCTTCGGCGTGCCCGTCCTTCAGCACGCCCCTCACAGCGCCGGCAGCGCCGCGTACCTCAAGCTCGCGAAGGAGGTCGCCGCTCGTGGTTGAAGTCTGCGGTAGTCGAGATGAACAGCGCGGAGATAATCGGGAGAGCGGTCATGTCTGAGGACCGCCGCGGCATGGGGCGGGGGCTTGCCGCCATCCTGCCGCGCCCGGGTGACGAGGACGGGCTCCGCGAGATCCCGGTCGAGCTGATCGACCCGAACCCGCGCCAGCCCCGCCGCACGTTCGACGAGACGAAGCTGATCGAGCTGGCGGACTCGATCCGCACGCGCGGGGTGCTGCAGCCGATCGTCGTGCGCCCGCTGGCCGGCGGCCGCTACGAGCTCGTCGCAGGCGAGCGGCGCCTGCGCGCTTCCCGCATCGCGGAGCTCGAGCTGATCCCGGCCATGCTGCGCCAGGCCGACGACTGGGAGCGGCTCGACCTCGCGCTCGCCGAGAACATGGCGCGCCAGAACCTGAACGCCGTCGAGGAGGCGCGCGCCTGCGCGATGCTCGTCGACGACCTCGGTCTCACCAAGGAGGAGGTCGGCCGGCGCGTCGGTCGCAGCCGCGTCGCGATCTCCAACCTGATCCGGCTGCTCGACCTCCCCGAGGAGGTGCTCGAGCTGATCGAGGCCGGCAGCCTGAGCGAGGGCCACGGCCGCGCCATCCTGGTTTGCAAGGACCACACCGCCCGCCGGCGGCTCGCCCGCTCCGCGCGCGACGGCGGCTGGTCCGTCCGCGAGACCGAGCGGCGCGCACGCGAGGCCGAGAGCGGCGACGCCGAGCCGCGCCGGCCGAGAGTCGTGCACCCCGATCTCGCCGAAGCCTTGGCTGCGGCGGAGGACACGCTGGCCGCCGCGCTCGGTCGCGAGGTGCGCGCTCGGGCCAAGGGCGACCGCTGCGTGGTGGAGATCGAGTTCGACGAGCCCAGCGAGGCGATCGAGCTGGCCCGTTCGATGCTCGCCGCCGGGGTGCGGCGGGTCGTCAGAGAGCGACGAGCCGCCGCTACAATCGGCGTTCGCCCGGCCACCGAGGCCGGCGTTGCGGGCGATTAGCTCAGCCGGTTAGAGCGCGTCTCTGATAAGGACGAGGTCCCTGGTTCGAGTCCAGGATCGCCCATCAGCCGCAAGCAGCCGGGCTGTGCCGGCCGCGCTGCGGACCAGGCAACAGGCGAGTGCCACGAGGGTCCCCACGGGGGCCCTCGGTCGTTCTGGTGGGTCCGTTCGCGCGGCTCTAGACTGTCCAGAGTCCATGCAGGAAATGGTCATCTACGGCGTCAGCTTCGACATGGTCGGCAAGCAGCCGATCGTGCTCCTGAAGACACGCGACGGCAACAAGTTCCTCCCGATCTGGATCGGCCATCCCGAGGCGGCAGCGATCCTGATGAAGCTCCAGGGAGCGAACACGCCGCGCCCGATGACGCATGACCTGATCAGCGAGATGCTCTCGGAGCTCGACGTCTCCTGCACCCGGGTCGCCGTCACCGAGCTGCGCGAGAACACCTTCTACGCCGAGGTGACGCTGCAGCTCAACGGGCGCGAGATCCCGATCGACTCGCGCCCGTCCGATGCGCTCGCCCTCGCGGTGCGCACCGGCGCACCCATCTTCGCCGCCGAGGACGTGATCTCGGAGTCCGCCATCGAGTTCGAGCACGAGGTCGAGGACACCGAAGAGGTCGTCGAGAAGTTCAAGGACTTCCTCGACAACGTCACGCCCGAGGACTTCGCGAACGGCGAAGAAGAGGAAGAGGAAGAAGAAGAGCGGTAAGCATCCGGGGGGCTCCACGCCCCCGGTCCCCCGCTGATTCCTGGCCGGCTTGCTGCTCTGCCGGCCTAGGCTGGCGCTCTGTTCGGCGCCAGCTCCAAGATCCGTCCCACGAGCTGGTCGAATGAGATCCCGGCTGCCTCGGCCGCCTGGGGCAGCAGGCTCGTTTCGGTGAGGCCTGGGATCGGGTTGGCCTCCAGGACGGTCAGCTCGCCGGCTGCGTCGAGCAGCAGGTCCACCCGGCCGAAGGCGTGGCAGCCGAGCAGCCGGTAGGTGCGCAGCGCGAGGTCTTGTGCCTGCTCGGTCGTCTCGGGGGGCAGCTCGGCAGGGCAGACGAAGCTGGTGCGGCCGATCTCGTAGCGGGCCTGGAAGTCGTAGAACTCGTCGCCCAGCGGGACCGCCTCGACGACCGGCAGCGCCTCACCGTCGAGGATCGAGACGGCCAGGTCGCGGCCGTCCACGTAGCGCTCGAGCAGCACCTTGGAGTCATAGGAGAAGGCCGCCACCAGCGCGGCGGGCACGTCGGCGGCCGAGCGAGCGAACTTGATCCCGAGCGCCGACCCCTGGCTCGACGGCTTGACCACGATCGGGAAGTCGAGGCGCTCCTCGATCGCGCCGAGCGCCTCGCCGGCGCCCAGCTCCCGGAACGCGGTCTCGTTGAAAGCGAAGAACCCCGGAGTGGGGATGCCGACCTCGAGCATCAAATGCTTGGCCAGCACCTTGTCCATCGAGCGCGCGCACGCCAGCACGCCCGAGCCGGTGTAGGGGATGTCCAGGATCTCCAGCAGCTCCTGCACCGTGCCGTCCTCGCCGTCGCGCCCGTGCATCGCGATGAAGGCGACGTCGGGTGCGACGTCGCGCAGCCGGCTGATCAGGTCGAGCCCGACGTCGATCGGCACCACGTCGTGGCCGAGCCGGCCGAGGGCATCCTCCACGCGCGCGCCCGAGCGCAGGGACACTTGCCGCTCCAGCGACCGGCCGCCCTTCAGAACCGCTACTCGGCTCACGAGCCCTTGGCCCGCCGTGCGCGCTGAGCGGGAGTCGGCATGCGCACGACCTCGCCGTTCGGCTCCACCACGGCCTGGTGCTCGCCGGTGAGCGTGCCGTACAGCTCGACCTGCTCCTTGATCACTTCGCCGATGCGGCGGATGCCCTCGCGGATCGACTCCTCGTCGGAGCCGGAGAAGTTGAGCCGCATCGAGCTGCGTCCGCGGCCGTCGAGGAAGGCGGCTTCGCCGGGCACGAACGCGACGTTGTCGCGCAGCGCCCGGGCCAGCAGGTCCGTGGTGTCGATGAAGTCCGGCAGCGTCGCCCAGATGAACAGCCCGCCGCCCGGACGCGTCCACTCCGCCTGGGGTGGGAAGTGCTCGGCGAGGGCGTCGAGCATCGTGTCGCGGCGGGTGCGGTAGACGTCGGTCAGCGAGTCGACGTAGTCGCGCCAGTTGCCCCGCTCGAAGTAGGCCTGCACCATCAGCTGGGAGAGCGTGGAGGTGCAGAGGTCCGCCCCCTGCTTGCCCACGTTGATCTTCTCGAGGACCGGTGGCGGCGCCGCCACCCAGCCGAGCCGGATCCCGGGGGAGAGGATCTTCGAGAACGTGCCGAGGTACATCACGTACACGCCGCCGTCGAGCGAGTAGAGCGGCGGGAGGCCGTCGCCCTCGTAGCGCAGCAGGCCGTAGGGGTTGTCCTCGAGCACGAGCAGCTCGCGCTCGTGCGCCACCTCGACCAGGCGCCGGCGCCGCGCCAGCGACATGCTGACCCCGGCGGGGTTCTGGAACGTGGGCACCGTGTAGATGAACTTCGGCCGCCGGCCCTCGCGGTCCAGCCGGTCCAGTGTCTCCTCGAGCACGTCGACGCGCATGCCCGCAGAGTCCATGTCGATCTGGACGACCTCGGCCTCATAGGAGCAGAACACCGGCACGGCGCCCGGGTAGGTCGGCGCCTCGGCGATCACCACGTCGCCCGGGTCGATCAGCGTCTTTGTGACCAGATCGATTACCTGCTGCCCGCCGGTGGTCACGATCAGGTCGGCGCGGTCGACCTCCATGTCCTCGGCGGCCATCACCTCGGCGATGCAGTCCTTCGTCTCGTCGAGCCCGTCGGTCGGGCCGTACTGCAGCGCCTTGGCGCACGACTCCGCGGCGATCCGCTGCGCCACCGCCGCGAAGGTCTCCGGCGGGAAGGTGCTCGTGTCGGGCAAGCCGCCCGCCAGCGAGATCACCTCAGGGCGTGCGGTAACCGCCATCAGGTCACGCATGGCCGAAGACTTCATGACCTTGGTGCGGGACGCGAAGAGGCCGGCGTAGCGTTCGAGGTCGCGTGAGATGCTCACGGCGCGACGCGTAGGCTACCGGCCAGCGATGAGCGTGTTCCTCGACACCACCACCGGCATGGGCCTCGCGGGCGCCACGGGCGTGCGTCCGTACCTGCCGCCGCTGCTCGCCGGCGCCCTCGCACGCGGGGATGTCGGCATCGACTTCGACGGCACCGATTGGCGCTTTCTCGAGTCCACCGGCTTCCTGCTCGTCGTGGTGGTGCTGGGGGTGATCGCCTACCTGGCCGAGCGCTCCGCCGCCAACCCTCGCGGGATCGAGGTGTTCAGCGGGGTGGTGGGCGCGGTCCTCGGCGCGATGCTGTTTGCCGGCGCGCTGGCGGACGGTGGCAGCGACAGCTGGCCCGGGCTGATCGGCGGAGCGCTCTGCGCGGTGCTCGGCTGGCGCGCCGTGGGCGGCCTCGTCGAGCGGGCCCGCGCCCGCCTCGAGGGAGGCGCGGCTGCGCTGCTGACGGCCTACGCCGACGGCGTCGCGCTGCTGCTGGCCGCGATCGCGATCTTCGTGCCCCCGGCCTCGATCCTGGCCATCGTCGCCTTCGCCGTGCTGCTCCTCGGCGGGCGCCGGCGGGACGGAGAGAAGTACGCCGGCCTGCGGGTCCTGCGCTAGGTCCACGTGGCCGACCCCCGGCCGAAGAAGCTCGTCCTGGCGGTCATCGATTCGCTCAAGCCCGACATGCTCGACCTCGCGATCGAGGAGGGCCGGGCACCGGTGCTCGCCGCGCTGCGCGACCGCGGCACCCTGATCCGCAACTGCCTCTCGACGTTCCCGTCGGTCACCCCCGTGGCCAGCGCCGCGATCGCCACCGGGTGCGGGCCCGGCGAGCATCACGTCCCGTCGATGAACTGGTACCACCGCGGTGAGGAGCGCTACGTCGAGTACGGATCCTCGTTCCCGGCCACCCGCGCCTTCGGCGTCGTGCGGTCCCTCTACGACACCGTCTACAACATGAACATGGCGCACCTCACCCGTGCGCACAGGACGGTCTTCGAGCACCTCGACGACGCCGGCCTGCGGACCGCCTGCACCACTTACCTGATCTACCGCGGCCGCACCCGGCACGACCCCTCGGGGGCCAGCGTCTACCGCCGCATCGCCGAGGCGGCCCAGTTCCGCCACGCGGTCTACGGGGCCGGCGAGCTGTTCTACGCGGACCTGTTCGACTCCCGCAACACGGGCTGCACGTCGGCGCTCGGCATGCCCGGCCAGCGCGACCAGCACACCGGGTGCGTGGGGGCCTATCTGGTCGAGCACGACCTGTTCGACTTCCTGCTCTTCTCGCTGCCCGACAACGACACCCACTCGCACAAGGTGGGTCCCGACGGCCAGGTGCGCTCGATCGCCGAGGCCGACCGCGCGCTGGAGCGGATCGTCCACGTGGCGGGCGGCGTGGATGCGTTCCTGGAGCAGCACGCCGTCATCGTCATGTCCGACCACTCCCAGACGAAGGTCGAGGAGAGCGTCAGCCTGGCCGACGTCTTCGCCGACGCGCGCGTGCTCGGGCCGACCGACCCCGCCCCGACGGAGGCCGAGCTGGCCGTCTCTCCGGCGGCGCGCTCGGCGATGGTCTACGCGCTCGACGAGAGCCGGCGCGACGAGCTGGTGGCGGGCGCGATCGCGACGCTGCGCGGGGTCGATGGCGTGGATGTGGTGGCCTCGTGCGCGAACGGCTACGCCATCGTCCACAGCGGGCGCGGCGAACTGCGCTTCGCCCCGGGCGGGGACCTGCGCGACCGCCGCGGAGGGACCTGGAGCGTCGATGGCGATCACGCCGCGCTGGAGCTCGCCGTCGACGCGGCGGCTGGGCGCGTCACGAGCGACATCTACCCCGATGCGCTGGGCCGGCTCTGGTCGGCGCTCGAGTGCCCGCACTCCGGCGACGTGCTCGTGTCCGCCGAGCCCGGCTTCGAGTTCGTCGACTGGGGCGGCGCCCATCACGTCGGCGGCGGCAGCCACGGCTCGCTGCACCGCGACGACTCGGAGGGCGTGCTCCTGCTCTGCGGGGTCGAAGCGCCCGAGCGCGAGCAGTGGGCGCTCACCGATGTGACCCCCCTTGTGCTCGCCCACTTCGGTGTACCGTTGATGCGATGACCGAGGATCTGGACCTCGTCGTCACTCGAGGCGCCCACCCGATCCACGTGCGCGTGCGCGCCGGCTTGCGCAAGTCCAAGAACTGGCGCCAGCTGATCAAGTTCTGCATCGTGGGCGGGTCTGGCTACCTGGTCAACCTGTTCCTCTTCTTCCTGTGCGTCCACCCGCTCGGGCTGCACCATCTCGTGGCGGCGTCGATCGCGTTCGTCGGCGGGGTGGCGAACAACTTCTGGTGGAACCGGCACTGGACGTTCCGGGCCGGCGGGGGCAGCGCCCGCTTCCAGGCGCCGCGCTTCCTCACGGTCAGCGTCATCGCCTTCCTGTTCGCCCTCGGCGTGCTCGAGCTGCTGGTCAGCGTCGGAGGCATGCCCGAGCTGGCCGCTCAGGCGATAGCGATCGTGGCAGCCACGCCGCTCAACTTCCTCGGGAACAAGATGTGGAGCTTCGCGATCGAGGTCTCGCGCGATTGACCGGCTGATCCGCGCGCTCGTCGCCCTGGCCGCCGCGCTGCTCCTGTTCCCGGCGTCCGCCGCGGCGCAGGACCCGACCATCCCCGAGTCGCAGACCCAGCCGCCGCGCTTCTTCGAGCGCAGCGCCCGGGACGTCGAGCGCATCGCCGAACGGGCGGAGAAGGTGCGCGCGGAGCGGCGGGACGGCCGGCTCAACCCGACGGCCTACACGCGCGGCACCGGGCGCTGGCAGGTGAGCTTCTTCCGCGACGGCCGGGAGCTCGTGCAGGTGCAGGTGGACGACGCGACCGGGGCGATCACCGAGCAGTGGAGCGGGCACCAGGTCGCCTGGCGGATGGCGCGCGGCTATCCCGGCGCTTTCGGCCGCAAGCTCAACGCGCCCTACGTGTGGATCCCGCTGTGCGTGATGTTCTTGGCGCCGTTCGTCGACTTCCGCCGGCCGTTCCGGCTGCTCCACCTCGACCTGCTGGTGCTGCTGGCCTTCGGCGTGTCGCACGTGTTCTTCAATCGCGGCGAGATCGGCGTGTCGGTGCCGCTGGTGTATCCGGTGCTGCTCTACCTGTTCGTGCGCGTGCTTTTGGCCGGCTTGCGCCCGCGCGAGCGCCCCGGCCGCCTGGTGCCGCACGTGCCGCTGGCGTGGCTGGCCGTGCTGTTCGTCTTCCTCGTGGTCTTCCGAGTGGCCCTCAACGTCGTGGACTCGAACGTGATCGACGTCGGCTACGCCGGGGTGATCGGCGCCGACCGCATCGTCGACGGCGACCAGCTCTACGGGGACGGGTTCTCGGACGACGTGGAGAAGGGCGACACCTACGGGCCGGTCAACTACCTGCTCTACGTGCCGTTCGAGCAGCTGATGCGCTGGACCGGGAGCTGGGACGACCTGCCCGCGGCGCACGCCGCGGCGATCGTGTTCGACCTGCTGACGATCGCGGCGCTGCTGATGCTCGGCCGGGCGCTGCGGCCGGGGCGGGAGGGGACGGGGCTCGGAGTGGCGCTCGGATACGCGTGGGCCGCCTATCCGTACACCGCCTTCGTGCTCGAGACGAACTCCAACGACACGCTCGTGGCCCTCGCCTGCGCCGTTGCCATGCTCGCGTTCGCGCGCCGGTCGGCGGTCGGGACCGGGATCGCGGTCGGATTGGGGGCGGCGTCGAAGTTCGCGCCGCTTGCGCTGGCGCCGCTGTTCGCGCGGCGCCGGCCGCTCGTCCTCGCGATCGCCCTCGCGCTGACGATCGCGGTCACGCTCGTCCCGTTCATCCCAGATGGCGGGCTGCGCGAGATCTACGATCGAACGATCGGCTACCAGGCCGGCCGCGGCTCGCCGTTCAGCATCTGGGGGCAGGTCGACTCGATCGCGTGGCTGCAGACGGTCCTGAAGGCGGCCGCCGTCGCGCTGGCGCTGCTCGTCGCCTTCGTGCCGCGGCGCGCGAGCGACCGCCAGGTGGCCGCGCTCGGCGCGGCGGTGCTGATCGCGCTGCAGCTGCCGGTGGCCCACTGGTTCTATCTCTACGTGGTCTGGTTCGTGCCGTTCGTGCTGGTGGTGGTGCTCGGCGCCTATCGCAGCGGTGAGGCCGATCCGGCGACGCTCCCGGAGCCGCGGCGCAGGCGGGCGGTCGCGGCGTGAGGCGCGACGCGGCGCTCGCCGTCGCCCTGCTCGCCCTCGGCTGGGCGGCCACGCTCTGGCTCGCCCCGTGGTCCGACGAGAGCGTCAACGACCTGTACGTCTACCGCGTCTTCACCGAGCCGCTGCTCGCCGGCGGGATCCCGTACCGCGACGTGTTCCTGGAGTACCCGCCGCTGGGCGCCCCGGCGATCGCGCTGCCGGGCCTCGCCGGGACCGGGGAGGAAGCCTTCCGCGCGGCGTTCGCCGGGTGGACCTTCCTGCTGGCCGGCATCGTCGTGCTGCTCTGCGGTGCCCTCGCGGCGCGCACGCACGGCGACCGCCGCCTCGCCCTGTTCGCCGCCGCGCTGATGCCGCTGCTGTGCGGCGCGCTCGTGCGGACGCACTTCGACCTCGCTCCGGTGGCCCTGCTGCTGGCCGCGCTGCTGCTGTTGCTGCGCGACCGCCCCGCCGCCGGCATGGCGGTGCTGGGCCTGGCCGCCATGACCAAGGGCTTCCCGCTCGTGGCCGCGCCGGTCGCGCTCGCCTGGGTGGCGGCGCGCTCGGGTCGCCGCGCCGCTGTGCGGTCGGCCGCGGCGCTGGCCGCGGCGCTGGCGCTGCCCGCCGCAGTGGCCCTCGCGCTGTCCCCGTCGGGCGCCGTCGACGCGGTCCAGTACCACCTGGAGCGCCCCGTGCAGATCGAAAGCCTGCCCGCCGCCGCCATGCGCGCGCTCGACGGCCTTGGCGTGGGAGACGCCGAGAGCGTGAGCAGCCACCGCTCGGACGGGCTGCTCCACCCGGCAGACGGGGCGCTGACGCTGGCCTGCCTGCTCGCGATGGCCGCCGCCGTGGCCCTGGCCGCTGCGCGTGGCCGCGGCAGCGGGCGCCAGCTCGTGCTCGGCTCCCTGACGGCCGTGCTGGCCTTCGCCGCGCTCGGCAAGGTGCTCTCCCCGCAGTACATGCTCTGGCTCGTGCCGCTCGGCGCGCTCGCCCTGGCCTGGCGGCTGCGCCTGCTCGCGGTCGCGATCGGCGCCGCGGTCGTGCTGACCCAGGTCGAGTTCCCGGCCCGCTACTTCGACCTCGTCGACGGCGACGCGTTCCCGGTGGCGCTGGTCGCCGCGCGTGACCTCGTGCTGGTCGCAGCGCTGGTGCTGGCGCTGCGCGCCCTAGCCGTCGGCCGGCACGAGCAGCTGGCGGATCGAGAGGGCGCGGCCGGCGCCGTCGCCCTCCACGAGCACCGCGTTGAGCCACGGGTCCTCGTCTGAGGTCTCGAAGCGCACCTGCGTGAGCTTGAGGAAGCGCTCCAGCGCCAGCTCGCGCTTCACCCCGATCACGCCGCCGCGCGGGCCGGTCATCCCGACGTCCGTCACGTAGGCGGTCCCGCCGGGCAGCACGCGCGCGTCCGACGTCGGCACGTGCGTGTGGGTCCCCACGCAGGCGAGCACGCGGCCGTCCAGGTGCCAGCCCATGGCGACCTTCTCGCTGGTGGCCTCCGCGTGCATGTCCACCAGCACCGCGTCCGCGGAGCCGCGCAGCTCGGACAGCAGCGCGTCGGCCTCGGCGAACGGCGAGCGGACGGCCTCGAGGAAGACCAGGCCGGAGAGGTTGATGATCCCCAGCCGCATGCCGTTCGCCTCGACCACCGTGTGGCCACGGCCGGGGCTGCCCTTGGGGAAGTTGGCCGGCCGCACGATGCGCGGCTCCTCGTCGAGGTAGGGGTACACCTCGCGGTGGCGGTAGGCGTGGTTGCCGAGCGTGATCGCGTCGGCGCCGAGGTCCAGCAGCTCGCGGGCGGTCTTGCGCGTGATCCCCACGCCGCCGGCGGCGTTCTCGCCGTTCACCACCACGAAGTCCGGCTGGTGCTCCTCGCGCAGCGCGGGCAGCACGGTCGCCAGTGCACGCCGGCCGATGCCGCCGACCACGTCGCCTACGAACAAGAGCTTCACGACGAGCGATTCTGCCAACCTGCGCGCTGTGGAGACGCTGACCGTCACCCTGGCCGCCCGCGACCTCGTCAAGCGCTACGGCGATCGCGTTGCGCTGCGCGGCGTTTCGGTGTCCGCCGGCCGCGGCGAGCTGGTGGCCGTGATCGGGCCGAACGGAGCGGGCAAGACCACGCTGCTCTCGATCCTCGCGGGCATCCAGCGCCCGGACGAGGGAGAGCTCTCGGTCGAGCCCCGCACGGTCGGCTGGGTGCCCCAGCAGCCCGCCCTCTACGGCAAGCTCACCGTCGAGGAGAACCTGATGCTGTTCGCGCGGCTCGAGCGCGTGGGCGACCCGCGCGAGACCGTCGACCGCATGCTCGAGCTGACCGACCTGCGCGACCGCGCGGGCGACCAGGTCGGCACGCTCTCGGGCGGCAACCGCCAGCGCGTGAACATCGCCATCGGGCTGCTGGCCGAGCCCGAGGTGCTGCTGCTGGACGAGCCCAGCTCCGCCCTCGACCCGCGCCAGCGCGAGCGCCTCTGGGAGTTCATCCTGCGCCTGGCCGGCGAGGGCACGACCGTCGTCTACGCCACCCACCACATCCCAGAGGCGGACCGCTACGCCGACCGGCTGATCGTCCTGGCTGACGGCGAGCGGGTCTTCGACGGCTCACCGCGCGAACTGGAGCAGGCGACCGGCACGACCGGCCTGGACTTCGAGCGCGCCTTCGTCGAGTTCCTGCACCAGCGGGGCCACTAGGTGCGCTGGCTGCTGCTCAAGGACCTGCGCATCCTGCGCCGCTCGCCGGTCATGGTCGCGCTGCTCGTGATCTACCCGATCGTGATCGCGGTGCTGATCGGCTTCGCGCTGTCGCGCGGGCCGGACAAGCCGGAGGTCGCTTTCTACAACGGGCTCTCGGCTTCGGCCAGCACGATCGAGCTCGGCGGGCGCGAGATCGACCTCGCCGACGAGGAGGGCGCGCTGTTCGACGACGTCGAGGTCGTGCCGGTGAAGAGCCGCGCGGAGGCGATCCAGAAGGTGCGCGACGGCGACGTGCTCGCTGGGATCGTGATCCCGAAGGACCTGGCGTCGGACCTCCAGTCGACGCTCGAGTCGGGCAAGCTCGAGGTCTTCTACAACGGCGAGGACCCGGCCAAGCAGGCGTACGTCGAGAACACGATCCAGTCGCAGGTGAAGGCGGCCAACGCCGCGCTCACCAAGGAGATCGCGACCGAGGCGCTGGACCTGCTCGACCTGATCGGCGACGGCGGCGTCTACCACTTCCTCGGCCAGGACTTCGACGTCCTCGGCCTCGCCCGCGCCCAGGCGATCCTCGAGGAGTCGCGCGCGAGCCTCCCGCCGGGGCCCAAGCGCGACGAGCTCGACCAGGTGATCGACTTCACCGAGCTCGCCCGCGACAACCTCGCCTTCTCCGACGACGTCCTGGGGGTGGTCGGGGAGCCGATCAAGGTCAGCGCGCGCTCGCTGGAGGGCGGCGGCACGTCGCTGAACGCCTTCGCCGTGGCGCTGGCCGCCAGCGTGTCGCTGATGTTCATCACGCTGCTGCTCGCCGCCGGCATGCTGGCGATCGAGCGCGAGGAGAACGCCTTCCCCCGCCTGGTGCGCGGCCTCGTGTCGCGCTCGGCGCTGCTGGCCGAGAAGGCCGGCCTCGCGGCCGTCTGCTCCACGGCGGTCTGCCTGCTGATGCTCGTCGGCCTGGGCCTGTTCGTCGATCTCGACTGGGGCCGCTTCGGGCTCTGGGTCGTCGCGGTGGCCGCCGGCGCGCTCGCGTTCGCGGCGGTGGGGCTGGCGATCGGCACGTTCACGCGCGAGGTGAGGGCCGCGTCGCTGCTGGCCTTCATGCTGTCGCTGCCGCTCGCCTTCCTGGCGCTGGTGCCTTCGGGCGCCGTCGCGCCGGCCCTGTACGACGTGATCCGGGCGGTCTCCGCGGCGTTCCCGTTCAAGCCGACGCTCGACGCGCTGGATGCCGCGCTCAACGACGCCGGCGGCCTGGGCGGAGCGCTGCTGCACCTGGGCGCGCTCGTGGTCGTCTTCGGCGCGCTCAGCCGCCTTGCGCTGCGCCGCTTCGCGGCCTAGGCGCCCTCGAGCGCACGCAGCGTCACGTCGACGCCCTGGCCGCGACCCGCCTCGGCGAGCGTCTCCTCGAGCTCGGCCGGCGTCAGGCCGGCGGGCAGCGCCAGCTCCATCATCAGCACGTAGAGGCGCTCGCCGTCTTCGCTCACGAGCCGCGTGTTGAGGTCGGTGATGTCCACGCCGCTGCGCTCCAGCGCGGCGCTCACGGCGTGCACGATCCCGGGGTGGTCGAGCCCGTAGACGGTGACGATGTGCGAGGCCTCCGGAGCCGGCAGGTCGCTTCCGCCCAGGTCGCGCAGCGACAGCGCCTCCAGGCCGAGCCGGACGGACGCCTCGTCCAGCTCCGCGGCCAGCCGCCGGCGGTCCGTGCCATTGGGGTCGGCGACGATGGCCATCATCGCGAAGTGGCCGCCGAGGATCGTCATCTGCGAGTCCTCGACGTTGAGGGAGTGCGCGAGCAGCACCGCCGACACCTCGGCGACGATGCCGGGCCGGTTGCGACCGATCGCCGACAGCGCGTAGTGGCGCATCCCAATCGAGCGTACCCGCGTTTCGGCCCCCACGGGCTAACCTCCTGGACGTGTCATTCCCGGCCACACGCATGCGCCGGCTGCGCAAGTCGGGCGTCCTGCGCGGCATGGTGCGCGAGACCGAGCTGAGCCCGGCCCATCTGGTGCACCCGATGTTCGTGCAGCTCGGCGAGGGGCGCACGCCGATCGAGGCGATGCCGGGCGTCGAGCGCCTGTCGATCTCCCAGGCCGTCGAGGACGCCGGCGAGGCCCACGCGCTCGGCATCCCCGCCGTGCTGCTGTTCGGGCTGCCCGCCGCGAAGGACGAGCAGGGGTCGGGCGCGTACGACGAGGAGGGCGTGGTGCAGCTTGCCGTGCGCGCGCTCAAGGAGGCGCACCCGGAGCTCGTCGTGATCACCGACGTCTGTCTCTGCGGCTACACGTCGCATGGGCACTGCGGCGTGCTGCTCGACGACGGGACGGTCGACAACGACATCTCGCTCGACCTGCTCGCCAAGACGGCCCTCTCGCACGCCCGCGCGGGCGCGGACGCCGTCGCACCGAGCGACATGATGGACGGCCGGGTCGGCGCGCTGCGCGCGCAGCTCGACGCGGACGGCTACCAGGACCTGCCGATCATCGCGTACTCGGCCAAGTTCGCGTCCGCGTTCTACGGCCCGTTCCGCGAGGCTGCCGACTCGACGCCGGCCTCCGGCGACCGGCGCAGCTACCAGATGGATCCGGCCAACGCCGAGGAGGCCGTGCGCGAGGCGCTGCTCGACGTCAGCGAGGGCGCGGACGTCGTGATGGTCAAGCCGGCGCTCCCGTACCTCGACGTGATCCGCCGCGTGAAGGCGGCCACGCGCGTGCCGGTCGCCGCCTATAACGTGAGTGGCGAGTACTCGATGGTCAAGGCCGCCGCCGCGGCCGGCTACCTCGACGAGCGCGCGGTCGTGCTGGAGGCGCTGACCGCGATCCGCCGCGCCGGGGCGGACATCGTGATCACCTATCACGCAAAGGACGTGGCCCGATGGCTGCAGTAGCCAAGACGCGCAGCCGCAAGGACGGGGCGGCGATTGCGCTGGACGAGACCGACAAGCGGCTGCTCAACCTGCTGCAGGGCAGCTTCCCGCTGGCCGAGCGCCCCTACGCCGAGGTGGCGCGCCTGGCGGAGCTCCCCGAAGACGAGGTTCTGCGCCGTACCCGGCGCCTGCTCGACGAGCGCATCATCCGCGAGGTCACCCCGATCTTCGACACGCGCGTGCTCGGCTACAGCTCGATGCTGGTGGCCGCGAAGGTGGATCCGGAGCACCCCTGGGCCGCCGCGAAGATCATCAACTCGCATCCCGGCGTCTCGCACAACTACCTGCGCGACCACGAGTTCAACCTCTGGTTCACGATCGCCACGGAGCCCGGGTCGAAGCTCGGCGTGGACGGCACGCTCGACGTGCTGGCCGACCTGACCGGCGCCCACTCCGTCCGCCAGCTGCCGACGCTGCGGCTGTTCAAGATCCGCATGGACCTCGAGATGGAGAAGGGCACCGACACGCTCGCCGCCGTCGCCGAGGCGGTCGACCACATGGAGCCCGAGGCGATCGAGCTGTCGGAGCTGGACGTCGCCGTGATCAGGGCGACCCAGGGACCGATGCAGCCGATCTCCGAGCCGTTCGCCCCGCCCGCCGCCGAGCTGGGCATGTCCGTGCCCGCGCTGCTCGAGCACCTGGAGTCGATGCGGGAGCGCCGCGCGCTGCGCCGGGTCGCCGCGATCCTCTTCCACCGCCGCGCCGGGTTCTCCGCGAACGGCATGGGCGTCTGGCAGGTGCCCGAGGACCGGATCCTCGAGATCGGCCCGCGCATGGCGTCGTTCCGGGGCATCTCGCACTGCTACCAGCGCCCGACCTACGCGGACTGGCCCTACTCGGTGTTCACGATGGCGCACGGCCGCTCGAAGGAGGAGTGCGACGCGATCCTGGACTCGATCGCCGCGGACACCGGCATCGAGGGCCGGCGCACGCTCTACTCGTCGACCGAGTTCAAGAAGATCCGCATGCTCTACTTCACCGGCGCGCACCAGGAGTGGGAAGCGCAGTACGCCTAGAGTCGGGCCGTTCTGCCGCCGCGTACGCGCGGGCGGTCGGCCTGCTCCCCGGCGGCGTGAACTCGCCCGTGCGGGCGATGCGCTCGATCGGGCGAGATCCGATCTTCGTCGCACGCGGCGAGGGCGCCGAGCTGATCGACGTCGACGGCAACCGCTACACGGACTGGGTGATGTCGTGGGGCCCGCTGATCGCCGGCCACGCCCGCCCCGAGGTGGTCGACGCGGTGTGCACGGCCGCCGCGGCCGGCACCAGCTTCGGGGCGCCCACCGAGGCCGAGGTCGACCTCGCCGCCGAGGTGGTCCGGCGCGTGCCGAGCGCCGAGATGGTCCGCCTCACGTCGTCCGGCACCGAGGCCTCGATGAGCGCGCTGCGCCTGGCGCGCGCTGTGACCGGTCGTGACCGGGTCGCCAAGTTCGCGGGTGCCTACCACGGCCACGTGGACGGCCTGCTGGCCGACGCCGGCTCGGGCCTGGCGACACAGGGCATCCCGGCGTCGCCGGGCGTCACGGCGGCCCAGGCGGCGGACACGCAGGTCTTCGGATGGGGCACGGTCCCCGAGGGCGAGTTCGCGGCGATCGTCTGCGAGCCCTACCCCGCGAACATGGGCCTGGTGCTCCCGCCCGAGGGCTTCCTGGCCGCGCTGCGCGAGCGCGCCGACCAGTCCGGGGCGCTGCTGATCTTCGACGAGGTGATCTCGGGCTTCCGCGTGGCGTCCGGCGGCGCGCAGGAGCGCGAGGGCGTCGTGCCGGACCTGAGCATCCTCGGCAAGGTGATCGGCGGCGGACTGCCTGCAGCCGCGTACGCCGGACGGCGCGAGCTGATGGAGCGCGTCGCGCCCGCCGGCGCCGTGTACCAGGCCGGCACGCTGTCGGGCAACCCGCTGGCCACCGCCGCCGGGCTCGCCACGCTGGGGCTGCTGGACGCCGGCGCGTACACGCGCCTCGACGAGCTCGCCACCGCGCTCGCCGAGGGGCTGCGCGACGCGGCCGCCGAGGCCGGCGTGCCGGTTCAGGTCTGTCACACGACGGGGCTGCTCACCGTCTTCTTCTCCGAGGCGCCGGTGTGCGACTACGACGACGCCAAGGCGTGTGACACCGAGCGCTACGCCGCCTTCTGCCGCGCGATGCTCGAGCGCGGCGTCTACCTGCCGCCCTCGCAGTTCGAGGCCTGGTTCCCGTCGCTTGCGCACACCGGCGCCCACGTCGAGCGCACGGTCGAGGCCGCCCGCGAGGCGTTCGCCGCCGCATGAGCGTGCTGGCGGAGATCGCGGCGGCGGCCGGGTCCTCGCTCGCGACCCATGCCCGGCCCGATCCCGGGCCGCGGCGCTTCGAGGGCGAGCCGGACGAGCGGCTGTTCGTGCTCGAGGCCGTCTACGAGGGCTACCTGCTGCACTACGGGAGCTCGCGGCTGTTCGACGGCGTGGACGACGACCTGCGCCTGCTGGCCGGCGACGCCCTGTACGCGCTGGGCCTCGCGCGGCTGGCGGAGAGCGGCGACCTCGCCGCGGTCGCGGAGTTGTCCGACCTGATCTCGGCCTCGGCGCAGGCGCATGCAGAAGGCCGCGGCGCCGCGGCGGAGCAGCTTTGGGACGCGTCCGCAACCGCCCTCGGATGCGGCGCACGATAGGCTCTCCCGCCCGTGGTGGCCAGGTGCCAATCGTGCTGCTCGGCACCATGTTGGCACTAGCCCCTGCAGGGCCTCAGAATCACTCTCTCACCCGTGGCTGATCCCCCAAAGTTCGACAAGAAGTCCCGCTATACGGAGGGCCGCGGCATTGCGGGCTCCTTCCAGGGCGAGACCGTCACGCGCCGTCGCCTGATGGAGGGCGGCGCGCAGCTCGCCGGCGGCATCGCCGTCGCGGCGATCGCGCTGCCCGGCCTCGGCTTCGCCCTCGGCCCGGTCTTCGAGGACTCCCACCCGACACGCTGGCAGGACGTCGGGCCGGAGGACGACTTCAACGACGAGAGCTACGTGCCCAAGGTGATGAACATCGTCCCCGAGGTCGGCGATCCGGGCAAGACCACGGTCTACGTGCGCCGCTACGACCCGCAGCGCGATACCCGGGTGGATGGTCAGGACCCGCAGCCCTACGTCGCCATCTCGACGCGTTGCGCGCACGTGGGCTGCCCGGTGCGCTACATCCAGGCGTCCCAGAAGTTCGTCTGTCCCTGCCACGGCGGCGTGTACGGCTTCGAGGGCCAGGTCGAGGGCGGTCCGCCCGTGCGGCCACTCGACCGCTTCTACACCCGCATCACGAACGGCCGGGTGGAGATCGGTGACCGCTTCTCGCTGAACTCGCACTTCGAGCGCTTCTCGCCGCGCGACCCGTCGAACCACCTGGATGGCCTCTGGCAGTACCTCTACCCGTCGAGGCCGACCACGTGAAGCTGCCCACGCCGCCACTCCCCAAGGCCCTGCGGCCGACGCCGCAGCGGCCCGGGCACGGCCGCGACGGCGGCAACGGCGCCCCGCCGCCCAAGCCCGGGGTCAAGGAGCACGCGACCGAGGGCGCCGCCACGGCGGTCGGCTGGCTCGACGAGCGCACCGGCGCCACGCCGTTCCTGCGCGGCTTCCTCTACCGCAAGGTCCCCAAGGGGACCAACTGGTACTACACGCTCGGCTCGGCCACGATGTTCGCCTTCCTCTCGCAGGCGATCACCGGCGTCTTCCTGGCCATGTACTACGAGCCCGACCCGACGCGCGCGTACGAGTCGGCCTCCCGCATCACCAACGAGGTCTTCCTCGGCGAGCTCGTGCGCGGCATGCACCGCTGGGGCTCGTCGGTGATGATCATCCTGATCTTCCTCCACATGGGCCGTACCTTCTTCTTCGGCGCCTACAAGTACCCGCGCGAGCTCAACTGGGTGATCGGCGTGATCCTGCTCGTGCTGACCCTGATGATGGGCCTGACCGGCTACCTCCTGCCGTTCGACCAGCGCTCCTTCTGGGCGACGGTGGTGGCGGTCAACCTCAACGCCTCTGGTCCGATGATCGGCCCGTACCTGGCGGACTTCCTGCGCGCCGGCTCGGAGTTCGGGCCTACCACCATCAGCCGCTTCTACGCGCTCCACATGCTTGCCGTTCCCGGCCTGATCGCCGCGCTCATCGGCGCTCACCTCTACCTGGTCGCCAAGCTCGGCACCACGGCGCCGCCGTGGCTGAAGGCCGAGAAGAAGGACCTCTTGACCGAGGAGGTCTAGTGAACGCACGGGAGCGCGAGCAGTACCTCCGCGAGTACTCGATCCTGAAGGGTCAGGGGAAGCCGTTCTTCCCCTACGCCGTCACGAAGGACAGCGTGATGGCGGCGATCACGGTCGGCACGATCATCCTGATGGCGGTCCTGTTCGGCGCCGAGCTCGGCCCGAAGGCCGACCCGACGACCACCACCTACACGCCGCGTCCCGAGTGGTACTTCTTCTTCCTGTTCGAGCTGCTGCGCGTGGTCAAGCCGCCGGAGCTGGTGTTCCTCGCGACGATCGGCATCCCGACGCTTTGCCTGGTGCTGCTGCTGCTGCTGCCGTTCTACGACCGCAACGCGGAGCGCCACCCGCTGCGCCGCCCGATCGCCACGACGGCGGGCATCGCCACGATCGCCGCGATGGCGTACCTGACGGTGCTCGGCGCGCTCGCGGGGTCTCCGACCGAGATCGATTTGAAGGTGCCGGCGCAGCTCCAGGAGGGCAAGGAGATCACGGCGTCCGCAGGATGCCTCGGCTGCCACAAGATCGGTGAGAACGGCAACACGCTCGGGCCGAACCTCAGCGACATCGGCGATCGGCTGGGCCGCGACGCGATCGAGCGGACGCTCGTGAACCCGACTTCGCCGATGCCGTCCTACCAGTCGTTGCGGGAGCAGAACCCGGAGCAGTTCGACAAGCTCGTGGAGTTCGTCGCCTCTCTCAAGGGCCACGAGTAGTGGCGAGCGGGGGCACCCCCGCCTCCGGAACCCTGCCGGAGACGCAGGTGCGCGCGATGTTCGACCGCATCGCCCGCGTGTACGACCGGATGAACTCGGTCATGACGGCCGGGATGCACCACCGCTGGCGCCGGCGCGCGGTCGACCTGGCCCAGGCCGGACCGGGGACGCGGGCACTGGACGTGGCGACCGGCACGGGCGACCTGGCGATCGAGCTCAGCTCGCGCGGCGCGGAGGTGGTCGGTCTGGACTTCTCCGAGCCGATGCTCGAGTTGGCGCGCGCCAAGGCGCCGGCGATCCAGTTCGTGCAGGGCAACGCGCTCGAGCTGGCCTACGCAGACGCCTCCTTCGACGCCGTGACGGTGGGCTTCGGAGCACGCAACTTCGCTGACCTCCAGCGCGGCCTGGGCGAGCTCGTCCGTGTGACCAAGCCCGGCGGCCGCGTGGTCATCCTCGAGATCACCACGCCCCAGAAGCCGCCGCTGTCGTGGTTCTTCCGGCTCTGGTTCGACCGCGTGGTGCCGGGGCTCGGCCGCTTCGCCGGGGACCCGGACGCCTACACCTACCTGCCCTCGAGCGTGCGGCGCTTCCCGGGGCCGCGCGACCTGGGTGCACAGCTGGCCGCGGCCGGCCTCGAGGACGTGCGCTGGGTGCTGACCGCCGGCGGCATCATCGCGATCCACGCCGGGACCCGGCGAGCATGAACACCGCCCAGGCGCAGCTCGGCGCGGTGCTGGCGGCCGGCGGCCCGGAGCTGGCGCGGCTGCTGGAGCGGACCGAGACGCGGCTGGCGGACGTGGCTCAGGGCCACGGCGACGAGCTGGCGGGCCACGCGACGGCCACGCTGTCGGCCGGCGGCAAGCGGCTGCGGCCGATGCTCGTGTTCCTCTGCGCCAACGGGGACGGCGACGAGCGGCTCGTGGCGGCGGGCGCCGCGGTGGAGCTGCTGCACATGGCCACGCTGGTGCACGACGACGTGCTCGACCGTGCCCCGCTGCGGCGCGGGCGCCCGACCGTGTTCGCGGAGGGCGGGCGCCTGGCCGCGACCGCGACCGGCGACCTGCTGTTCTCGCGTGCCTTCGCCGAGCTGGCGTCGACCGGCAGCGCCGACGCCGTGCGTGCGCTCTCGGACGCGTCCACCGCCCTCGCCCGCGGCGAGCTGATGCAGCGCGCCGACGCCTGGAGCGACGACGTCACGCGCGAGCGCTACCTCGAACGCTGCCGCCTCAAGACGGCCAGCCTGTTCAGCGCGTCGTGCCGGCTCGGCGCCCTGTTCGGCGGCCGCCCCGAGCTGGCCGCGGAGATCGGCCGCTTCGGCGAGGGCGTGGGCCTGGCGTTCCAGATGCTCGACGACGTGCTCGACGTCTCCGGGCCTCCGGAGCGCACCGGCAAGCCGCGCGGGGCGGACCTGCTCGACGGCACGGTCACGCTGCCGCTGATCCTGGCGCGCGAGAGCGACCCCGGCCTGCGGGACCTGGATCCCGATATCACGCCCCAGCAGGCGGAGGCCCTCTGTGACCGCATCGCCGTGACCGGCGTGCTCGAGCGAGCCCGCGGCGAGGCGATCGAGCAGGTGTCCGAGGCGAAGGCGGCGCTGGCCGAGCTGGACGTGCCGCGACAGCGCCGTGAGGCGCTGCGCCTGGTCGCCGACAGCGTCGTGGAGCGGTACGCCTAGAAGTCTTCGGGGACGATGGCCCCGGAACTCAGCGCGCCCACGAACCGGTCGATCTCCTCGGCCATGTTCGAGCGCATCAGGCGCTTGTAGCCCCGCGCGAGCGCATCGGCGCCACGGTCGAGCTCCTCGTCGAACACCTCGACGGTGTCCTGGCTGAAGACGCCCTCGCGGTAGAGGTCGCAGTTGGGGCAGTGGAGCAGCACGCTCCAGTTCTCCGCGCCCGACTCATCCCATTGGACCGGATACACCAGGTCCGAGGAGCACTCCGCGCAGACGTGGAGCGTCTGATGGGGCTCGGCGGGCGGATCGTCGGTGTGAGGGACGGCTCCAGCCGGAGCCTCCGTGGCATGCGCCCCGGGGCCCGGATCCCGGAAGTAGACGACCTCGATCGTCTTCCCGCTGGGGAGAACCACGCGCTTCACGTAGTGGGTCTGTTCGTCGTGGCTTTCCATCTTCCTCATCGCCTCTGGACCCCGTATCGGCACGCTCGCGACGAACCTGAAGTCCGAGCACATAGACTCGGCGACCTCGTGGTTCTGAGCGACAGGACGATCCGGTTGGAGATCGAGGCGGGGCGCGTCGTCATCGATCCGTTCGACGAAAGCCTGGTCCAGCCGTCGAGCATCGACCTTCGGGTCGACTCGCGCTTTCGCGTGTTCCACAACGCCCGCTATCCGTACATCGACGTGCGCCAGCCGATGCCCGACCTCACCGAGCTGGTCGAGGTGCACGACGGCGAGCCCTTCATCCTGCACCCCGGCGAGTTCGTGCTCGGGCAGACGCTCGAGCGCGTGTCGCTGCCCGACGACCTGGTCGCGCGCCTGGAGGGCAAGTCGAGCCTCGGTCGGCTCGGTCTGCTGATCCACTCGACCGCCGGCTTCGTCGACGCGGGCTTCTCGGGCAACCTCACGCTCGAGCTCTCCAACGTCGCGAACCTCCCGATCACCATCTACGAGGGCATGCCGATCGGGCAGATCTCGTTCATGCGCATGGACGGGCCGGTGGACCGGCCGTATGGGTCCCGCGAGACGGGTTCGAAGTACCAGGGCCAGGCAGAGCCGACGCCCAGCCGCTTCTATTTGAACTTCGACAAGTAGCCACCGCTACCATGTACAGAGCCATGTGGACACCGGGCCCTCTCGAGATCGTGATCATCCTCGTGATCGTGCTGGTCATCTTCGGCCCCAAGCGCCTGCCCGACCTCGGGCGGTCCCTGGGCCGGGGGATGCGCGAGTTCAAGGATTCGGTCACTGGCAAGGACAAGGACGAGCTGCCCGAGGGCAGCGTCGAGCAGCCCGAGCCGGTGGCCACCACGACGGCCAGCGAGCACAAGCCCTAGCTGCGAACGGGGCCGCGTAGGGCGTGCGGCGCATCCGGCCGATATCGCACGATGACCGCCTCTCGGTCGTCGACCACCTGGACGAGCTGCGCAGCCGTCTGATCGTCTGCGCCATCGCGTTCATCCTGGCGTGGGCGCTCACCGCCTGGCAGAACCACGCCGTTCTCGAGATCGTCAACGCCCCGCTGCCGAGGGGCATCGAGCCGATCACCCTGGGCCCGGCGGAGGCGTTCTACTCGACGCTCACGAACGCCGCGTACGCCGCGCTGCTGATCGCGCTTCCGGTGATCCTCTACCAGCTCTACGCGTTCCTGCTGCCGGCCTTCAGCCCTACGGAGAAGCGGGTGGCGCTGCCGCTGCTGATGCTGATCCCGCTGCTGTTCATCACCGGTGTCGTGTTCTGCTACTTCGTCGTCCTCACGCCGGCGATGGAGTTCCTCCTCAACTTCAACGCCGACGAGTTCAACACGCAGGTGCGCGCGCGCGACTACTACTCGTTCGTGACGCTGCTCATGCTCGCCATGGGCCTGGGGTTCCAGATCCCGGTCGGCGTCCTCGTGGCCTGCAAGCTGCGCGTGACCACGCCCGAGAAGCTGCGCCGCGGGCGTCGCTACGCGTTCGTTGCGATCGTCGTGATCGCCTCGCTGCTGCCGACGCTCGACCCGCTCACCCTGATGCTCGAGGCGATCCCGCTCTACGCGCTCTACGAGCTGAGCATCCTGATGGCGGCGGCCTGGGGCCGGCCGATCTCGGAGCTGCCCGAAGACTCGTAGGCGCGGGCAACCACTAGCCTTTCGCAGCGCATGCTTTTCGACCTCAGAGGACGACGCCGCCGAGCGGTCCAGGCCACCTATCTCACGCTTGCCGTGCTGATGGGCGGCGGGCTCGTGTTCTTCGGCATCGGGGGCGACGTCTCCGGCGGCCTGATCGACGCCTTCACCGGGAACAACAGCGGCACCACGGACAACAGCCAGCTCGACGACCGCATCGAGCGCCAGGAGAAGCGTCTGGCGGCATCGCCGAACAACCCGGCGGTCCTCGCGGAGCTCGTGCGGCTGAACTACCAGGCGGCGTCGTCGCAGACGCCCTCCGGCACGGCGGAGATCCCCGACGAGGCGAAGGACGAGCTGCGCAGGGCGGCGGCGTACTGGGAGCGCTATGTGCGAGCGACCGACGGCAAGCCCGATCCCGACCTCGCGCGGGTGGCCCTGATCGTCTACGACCGCGGTGGCCTCAACCAGCCGGACAAGGCCAAGGAGGTGGTGCGCACGATCGCCGCCGACGCCAACGATCCGCAGGCCTATCTGCTGCTCGTGCAGTACGCGACCGCGGCCGGCGACAAGCGCACGGCCGATCTCGCGGCGCAGAAGGCGATCGATCTAGCGCCCAAGAAGGACCGCAAACAGGTGCGCGAGGCAGCCGAGCAATTGCAAACTCCCGCCCCCCCAGAGCAGTGAGCCCCTCGCTCGCTTACCCTTCCGTCCTGCAGCGTTGTCCCCGCTGCAACGGACGACACCAGGGAGAAGAGTGAACTTCCACATCGAAGACGAGGCGATTGACGACGCCACCCATGTGATCGAGCTGGGTGGCGAGGTGGATCTCTACACCGCGCCGGAGTTCAAGGAGCGGATGGTCGAGCTGATCGAGTCGGGCAAGAAGCAGATCGTGGTCGACCTGTCGAAGGCGACCTTCATCGACTCGACGACGCTCGGAGTGCTGGTCGGGGGGGTGAAGCGCCTGCGGCCAACGGGCGGCTCGCTCGCGCTCGTCTGCACCGACGAGAACATCACGAAGATCTTCGAGATCACGGGCCTCGACCGCGTCTTCCCGATCCACTCGTCGCGCGACGACGCCCTCGCGGCGCTCTCGACAGCGGACTGACCCGGGGGTCGGCGCTCACGCGAGCGTCTTCTAGAATCGACCGCCGGGCCGTTAGCTCAATTGGCAGAGCAGGAGACTCTTAATCTCAAGGTTGAAGGTTCGATTCCTTCACGGCCCACTCTTCCGGCTCACTCGTCCAGGCCCACGGCCTCCAGCGCCTCCGAGCCCGAGCGGTAGCCGCGGTGGCTCGTGACCTTCCCGTCGCTTAGCGTCACCACCCAGGCCATCGGCGTGTCGGTCTCGGCGCCGCTTCCCAGTCCGCGCACCGCGCACCCGCCTACGGCGACCACCTTGTCGTCCGCCGTCCGGAAGTCCTCTGCGTATGGGCGCAGCTCCTCCCAGACGTCGGCCACCTCCTCGAAGTAGTCGCGCACCCCGGCGTGCCCGAAGTAGCCGCCGCTCTCGACGCGCGTTCCCGTCAGCGGCAGGAACTCGACCTCGGGGTCGTACAGCTCGAGCAGCGCGTCGACGTCCCAGCGGTAGATCGCCGCGAACGACTGGCGCACGACTTCGACGTTCGCGCTGTTCACCTGATCGCCTCCAGGGCCGCTTCGGGATCGCTGTGGCTGGTCAGGCGCGTGATCAAGCCGCCGTGCACCTCGAGGACGAAACCGGCGAGCGAGTCGATGTTCACGCCGCTGCCGCCGCCGACTGCCTTGACGCGACCGATCACCACGACCAGGTCGCCGGCCTCGTGGAACTCCACGGGTTCGATGCGGAACTCATCCCAGTCCTCGTCCATGTCGCGCACGAAGCGCCGCACGCCCTCATGGCCGCGGTACGGCGTCCCCTCGAGCTGTGCGCGGAACGGCATCCATTCGCTGTCGGCGGCGGAAGTGGCGAGGAGCTCGTCGACGTGACGGGCGTTGAAGGCGTCGAACCCACGGCGGACGACCTCAACGTTCCCCTCCGGCATGCCGTGCCCTCCTCGCTAGGCGCCTCTGGGTACGGAGTCCTCCAGCACGAGCCGCATCAGGTCGCGGATCGAGAGCATCCCGACGACCGCGCCGTCCTCGGTTACCGGCAGGTGCCGAAAGCCGCCGTGGATCATCAGCACGGCGGCGTGCTGGGTGGATTCGTCCGGGTCGAGCGTGTCCGGGTCGCGCGTCATCCAGTCCGCGGCCACCGTGGTGTCGTCGATGCCCTGCGCGACGGCTCGCAGCACGTCGCGTTCGGTGAGGATGCCGACGAGCCGGTCGCCGTCGGTCACGAGCACCGCGCCCACGTCCTTGGCGACCATCCGCTTCGCCACCTCGGACAGCGCGAGGTCCGGCTCGACCGCAAGGAGATCGCGTGACATGTGTCCGCGCGCCGCCGGCATGCGCAGACTCTATACCGGCCCGTCTAGCTGCCGGAAGGGGCGGGCGCGAGGCCCAGCGTGGCCAGCACGCCTGCGGCGATGCGGTCCTCGTTCGGCATCGCGGCGTGCTCGAGCGCCTTCGCGTACGGCAGCGGGACCTCGGCCATCCCGACCCGCTCGACGGGAGCGTCGAGCTCGTCGAAGCAGGCCTTCTGGATGCGCGCCGCCAGCTCGGCCGTGACGCCGTAGGAAGCCCAGCCCTCCTCGACGCAGATCGCGCGGTTGGTGCGGGCGACGGACTCCACGACGGTCTCGACGTCCAGCGGTCGTAGCGAGCGCAGGTCCACCACCTCGGCGGACACGCCGTGCGACTCGGCCAGCTGCTCGGCGACGGCGAGCGCGCGCACCACGGCATAGGAGTGCGCGACGATCGTGATGTCACTCCCCGGGCGCGCGATCCGCGCCCTGCCGATCGGCGTGACGAAGTCGGGGTCGAGCGGCACCTCGCCCTTCTGCTTGTAGATCGGCAGGTTCTCGATCACGAGCACCGGGTCGTCGTCGCGGATGGCCGACTTGAGCAGGCCCTTGGCGTCGGCGGGCGAGGCGGGCGCCACCACCTTGAGGCCGGGCGTGCCCGCGAACCAGCCGTCGAAGGACTGCGAGTGCTGGGCGGTGAGCTGGTTGCCGGCCCCGTTCGGCGTGCGGATCACGAGCGGGCAGCGCACCTCGCCGCCGAACATCGCGCCGACCTTGGCGGCGTGGTTGATGACCTGGTCCATCGCGACCAGCAGGAAGTTGATCGTCATGATCTCGACCACCGGGCGCTCGCCGAGCATCGCGGCGCCCACCCCCGCGCCGACGAACCCCTCCTCGGAGATCGGGGTGTCGCGGATGCGGTCGGGACCGAACTCGTCCATCAGCCCGGCGGTGACCTTGTAGGAGCCGTCGAACAGCCCGACCTCCTCGCCCATCACGAAGACGCGGCCATCGCGCGCGAGCTCCTCGCGCAGCGCCAGCCTGAGCGCCTCGCGGTAGGTCATGACTTGGGTAGCGTCCGTGCCCGGCACGGCCTCGGTGTGCTCCGCCGTGGCGCTCACGAGCCGAGCCCCGCGTCGAAGGTGAGCCCCTCCTCGCCGAACGGGCTGCCCGGGCGCATGCGCGCGAACTGCTCCGCGCTGCCCGCGGCGTGCATCCCCGCAGCGAGGCCATCGACGGACGGCTCGGGGCTGGCGAGAGCGAAGTCCACGGCCGCCCGTACTCGCTCGTCAGCGGTGTCGTCGATCGCCTCGAGCTCCTGCTCGGAGACGCCGCCGCCGGCCAGCTGCGCGCGAACGCGTGCGATCGGGTCGAGCGCCTGCCGCCCGGCGATCTCGTCCTTGGTGCGGTAGGCGAGGCCGGCGTCGGCCACGGAATGGCCGCGGTAGCGGTAGGTGAGCGCCTCGAGGACGGCGGGACGCCGCTGCTCGCGCGCGTCGCGGAGCAGCCGGGTGGTCGCCTCGATCACCGCGTCGAGGTCGTCGCCGTCCACGCGCTCCCCGTGCATCCGGTGGGCCGACGCTCGGCGCCACAGCTCCGGCTCCGCGGAGGCGCGTGCGACCGACGTGCCCATGCCGTACTCGTTGTTCACGACCAGGAAGACCACCGGCAGCTCCCACAGCGCCGCCAGGTTGAGCGACTCGTGCCAGGCGCCCATGTTCACGGCGCCGTCGCCGAGCTCGCAGAGCACGGCCTGCTGGCGCTGCTGGCGGACGAGGCCGAGCGCGAGCCCGGTGGCCACGGGCAGCTGCCCGGCGACGATGCCCCAGCCGCCGTAGAAGCCGCGCTGAACGTCGAGCAGGTGCATCGACCCGCCGCGGCCGTGGGCGCAGCCGTCGGCGCGCCCGAACAGCTCGGCCATCGCGGCCTCGGGCGGGACGCCGCGCGCGAGCGCGAAGCCGTGGCAGCGGTAGCCGGTCACGAGCAGGTCGTCGGCCTCGAGCGCGTGTACGCAGCCGACCGTGGTTGCCTCCTGCCCGGAGGAGAGGTGGCAGTAGCCGCCGATCCGCGCCGCCTTGTACTGGCGCTCGGCCTCCATCTCGAAGGCGCGGCTCAGCACCATCAGCTCGTAGAGCTCGCGGCGCAGCTCGGGGGATAGCTGGGGTGGTGCGGGAGCGGTGACCGCCATGGCTAGGGCTCCTCGAAGTAGTCGGGGTGAGCGGCGCGGATGCTCGGCAGGCTGGACAGCACCATGCGCAGGTGATGGCGCAACGCGGCCTCGGCGCGGTCCGGGTCGTGCTCGGCGACCGCCGCCACGACGGCGCGGTGCTCGGCGACCATCTCGCCGAGATAGCCGGGCTCAGGCAGGCTCAGGCGGCGCACCCGGTCGAGGTGGCCGTTGGCGCGGCGGCTCAGCGACCAGGCGATCTCGCGGCCGCTGAGCTCGCAGAGGGTTCGGTGCAGCACCTCGTCCAGGCGGTCGAAGGCCTCGGTGTCGGCCGACTCCTCGGCGCGGTCCTGCGCCGCCAGGTTGGCCTGGAGCTCCTCGAGCTCGCGCTCGGTGGCGCGCTCGGTGGCCAGGCGGATCGCGCTGCACTCGAGCGCCTCGCGGACGAAGGCGGCGTCCGCCACCGCGTCGGTGCTGATCAGGGTGACGAACGTGCCGAGCTGGGGAACGATCGCTACGAGGCGCTCGTCGCGGAGGCGCACCAGCGCCTCGCGAACGGGGGTCCGGCTGACGCCCAGCGCTTCGGCCAGCTCGTTCTCGGAGAGGCGGCGGCCGGGCTGCAACTCCGCCGAGACGATCGCCTCCCGGAGCGCCACGTAGACCTGGTCCCGGGCTGACACACCACTTGCTCTATCGCTCAGGTGGATGCGCATGTCGACTACCATACTAGTGCCTTTGGCGGGTGTTCGCGCCGCCTGCACGAGGCCCCCGCAGGTGCTTTGACCGTGGTCTGGGAAGATGCTCCGCATGGCAGACGACACGGCCACAAAGACGGTCGAGCTGGGCTCGCTCAACGGGCGCATCGCCCCGTCCGACGAGCTGACGATCCCGGTCACCGACGAGGGCCTGTTGCGCGGCGACGGCGTGTTCGAGGTGATGCGCGTCTACGACGGAACGGTCTTTGCGCTCACCGATCACCTCGACCGACTGGAGCGTTCGGGGGCGAACCTTCGGCTGCCCGAGGTCTACCGAACCGAGTTGGAGAGCGAGATCCCCGAGCTGCTCGCGGCCCGCGGGGGCGATTTCGACGGCGCGCTGCGGATCGTCGTCACGCGCGGCGGGCGGCGCCTGCTGCTGACCGAGCCTGCCGCGGCCAAGCCGGCCGGCATCCGGCTCGGCCTCGTGACCTATGCGCCCACGCGAGTGCTCGACGGGGTCAAGTCGCTCTCCTATGCCGCCAACATGCTCTGCACCCGGCTGGCGCAGGAGCGCGGCTTCGACGAGGCGCTGCTGGTCACGCCGCACGGGCGGGTGCTGGAGGCGCCCACCTCGACGCTGTTCTGGGTCGACGCCGACGGCACGCTGTGCACCCCGCCGCTGGACGACCACATCCTCGCCTCGATTACCCGCGACCGCGTCATGCGCCTGCTGGAAGTGAACGAACGGCCCTGTCCGACCGAGACCCTGATGGCCGCCAGCGAGGCCTTCTTGGCGTCCACGATCCGGGAGGTCCAGGCAATCGGAGCGGTGGAGGACTTGGAGTTCGACGAGGGTCCGCGCACGCGTGAGGCGGCCCAGGCCTTCCGCGCCCACCTGGAGGCAGAGCTGGCGAGTGGCGGCTAGTCGCCGCGCTCGCGCGGGTTGGGCTGGACCTGATGCGCCACGAACCAGGCGACGTGGCGGGCCACGTCCGCGGCCAGCTCCAGAGCGCCTTCCAGGACCTTCGTCATCCTGCGGTTCATCCTAGGTCGAAGACGTGAATTCCGCGCGCATCGTCACGATCGTGGGCAACCGGCCGCAGTTCGTGAAGGCTGCGGCGGTCTCGAAGCTGTTGCGTGAGCGTCACGAGGAGCTCCTGGTGCATACCGGCCAGCACTACGACGACGAGCTTTCGCGGGTCTTCTTCGACGAGCTGGGAATCCCTGCGCCGGACCGCGAGCTCGGCGCCGGCTCGGGGACGAACACCGAGCAGACCGCCCGCATCCTCGGCGCCCTCGAGCCGGTGCTGGCGGAGCTGGCGCCGCAGCTGGTGCTGGTCTACGGGGACACCAACTCGACGCTCGCCGGCACCCTCGCCGCGGCCCAGGCGGGCATTCCGGTCGGCCACGTGGAGGCCGGCATGCGCTCCTTCGACCGCACCATGCCCGAGGAGCTGAACCGGGTGCTGACCGACCACGCGAGCGACCTGCTGCTCTGCTCGACGGAGACCGCGGTCGACAACCTCGGCCGGGAGGGCGTCCGCGGAGAGACGCACCTCGTGGGCGACGTGATGGCCGACGTCTCGGTGGCCTTCCGCGAGATCGCTGCCCAGCGCTCCACCATCCTCGGCGACCTGGGCCTCGAGCCGCGCGCCTACCTGGCGGTAACCGCGCACCGCGCCGGCAACGTCGACAACCCCGAGCGCCTCACCCGCCTCGTCGAGCTGCTGGAGGCGCTGCCGGGCCCCGCAGTCTTCCCCGTGCATCCGCGCACGCGGGCGCGGCTGGTGGACGCCGAGCTGCTGGGGCGCCTGGACGGCGTGACCCTGGTGCCGCCACTCGGCTACCTCGACTTCCTGGAGCTGGCGCGCAACGCGCGCGCCGTCCTGACCGACTCCGGCGGGGTGCAGAAGGAGGCCTACCTGCTCGGGGTTCCCTGCGTGACCCTGCGCGACACGACCGAGTGGGTGGAGACCGTGGACGCGGGCTGGAACGTGCTGGTGGATCTCGACCGCGAGGCCGCCCTGGCCGCCCTGGAGCGCACGCCGCCGGCCGGGCGCCCCGAGCTGTACGGCGGCGGACACGCAGCCGAGCGCGTTTGCGACGTGGTTGCTGCCTACACTGCGCGGCTATGAAGATCGGGGTAATCGGGCTTGGGTATGTCGGACTGCCACTGGTGGTCGCCTTCGCGGAGGCTGGACACGAGGTGGTGGGCGTGGATGTCGACACGCGGATGATCGCGTCGCTCGACGCCGGGCGCTCGCACATCGAGGACGTGTCCGACGAGACGCTCCAGGGGATCGCCGACCGCTTCCATCCCACGCCGCGCTACGCCGACCTCGCCAAGGTCGACGCCGTGGTCGTGGCGGTGCCCACGCCGCTGACCGAAAACCGCGAGCCCGACCTCCAGCCTCTGATCGCCACCGGCACCGCGCTCGCCAGCGTGCTCCAGGCGGGCCAGCTCGTGGTCCTGGAGTCGACCACCTATCCCGGCACGACGCGCGAGCGCTTCGCGCCTCTGCTCGAGGAGTCCGGCCTCGCCGCCGGGCGCGACTTCTACCTGGCCTTCTCGCCCGAGCGCATCGACCCGGGCCGCACCGACTTCACGCTGCGCACCACGCCGAAGATCGTCGGCGGGCTGACCGACGAATGCCTGCGCCGCGCGGTCGCGCTGTACGAAGAGGTGTGCGACGAGGTGGTCTCGGTGTCGACTCCGGAGTCGGCGGAGCTGACCAAGCTGCTCGAGAACATCTTCCGCTCGGTCAACATCGCGCTCGTCAACGAGCTGGCGATCCTGTGCGACCGAATGGGGATCGACGTGTGGGAGGTCGTCGACGCGGCCGCCACCAAGCCGTACGGGTTCATGTCCTTCAAGCCCGGGCCCGGCATGGGCGGCCACTGCCTGCCGGTCGACCCCTTCTACCTCGCCTGGCGCGCGCGCGAGTTCGACATGCAGACCGAGTTCGTGGAGCTCGCCGGCGAGGTCAACCAGCGCATGCCGTACTTCTGCGTCGATCGGATCACGCGGGCGCTCAACGACCAAAGCAAGTCGGTGAAGGGCTCGCGGGTCGCGATCGTCGGCGTGTCCTACAAGCCCGGAGTGGGAGACCTGCGCGAGTCGCCGGCGCTGAGGATCGTGCGCCTGCTGCGCGATCTGGGCGCGGAGGTCACCTACCACGACGACTTCGTGCCCGAGCTGCCCGACCTCGGCCTGCGCAGCGAATGGCCCGAGGACGCCGACTGCGTGGCGATCGTGACCGCCCACCCGGGGCTCGACGTAGAACGGCTGGTGCAGGAGTCGCCGCTGGTGGTCGACTTCCGCGGAGTGACCCGCGGGATCGAGGCCCCGAACCTCGTTCGCCTTTAACCATGCCGGCCAGGCAAAGCGGGAAGCCGGCCGGGGACAAGCGGGGCCCATGATCCGGGTCGGCGTCGTCGGGCTTGGCTACTGGGGGCCGAACCTCGCGCGCAACTTCGATCGCCTTCCGGACGCCGAGCTGGCCTGGCTCTGTGACGCTTCCGAGGAGCGCCTGGCCAAGCACGGTGCCGCCTTCCCGGCGGCGCGGACGGCGACATCGCTCGACGATCTGCTCGCCGACGACACGCTCGACGCCGTGGCGCTCGCCACGCCGGTCCACACCCACGCCGCCCTGGCGCGGCGGGTGCTGGAGGCGGGCAAGCACTGCTTCGTCGAGAAGCCGCTCTCGCAGTCCGTCGAGGAGGCCGAGCAGGTCGTAGCGGCGGCCCGAGCGCAGGAGCGCGTGCTGATGGTCGGCCACCTGCTCGAGTACCACCCCGGCCTGGAGGCGCTCAAGCGGCTCGTGGACGACGGCGAGCTCGGGGACGTGCGCTACATCTACTCCAACCGCCTCAATCTCGGCGTGCTGCGGCCGGACGAGAACGCGCTCTGGTCACTCGGCGCGCACGACGTCTCGGTGATCCTCCGCCTCGCCGGTGAGGAGCCGTACGAGTGCCGGGCGGTCGGGGAGAGCTACATGCAGGAGGGGATCGAGGACGTCGTCTTCTGCTTCCTGCGCTTCCCGTCGGGCCTGGCCGCCCACCTGCACCTGTCCTGGCTCGACCCGCACAAGGAGCGCCGCTTCACGGTCGTCGGCTCGAAGAAGATGGCGACCTTCGACGACATGGAGCTGGAGCGCAAGCTGACCGTCTACGACAAGGGCTTCGACGAGAACTGGTCCTCCTACGGCGAGTACATCGCGCGCTCCGGGGACACCTTCTCGCCGCGGGTGCCCAACGACGAGCCATTGCGACTGGAGTGCGCGCACTTCGTGGAGAGCGTCCGCGAGCGGACCGAGCCGCGTTCCGGCGGGGAGGCCGGGCTGCGCGTCGTGCGGGTGCTCGAGGCGCTGCAGCAGTCGCTGCGGGAGAGCTCACGTGCCCAACGCGTCTGAGTCGGGCACCAACGCCGTGGTCTACCCGGGCACGGTGCTCGGGAGCGGGGTGCGGCTGGGCGACAACTGCGTGGTGGGCAAGCCGCCGGTGCTGCGTGCGGGCTCGAGCGCCGAGCGCGAGGCGCCAGAGCCCGCGCGGCTCGGGGACGGCGTGTCGATCGGAGCGGGCGCGGTCGTGCTCGCCGGCGCCGTGCTCGGGAACGGCTGCATCGTGGGCGACCAGGCGCACGTGCGCGAGCGGACGCAGATCGGCGTGCAGACGATCGTCGGCCGCGGCGTGTCGGTTGAGAACGACGTGAGCATCGGCGCCCGGGTCAGGCTCCAGACGAACGCCTACGTGACCGCGTGGTCGGTGGTGGAGGACGACGTCTTCGTGGCGCCCGGCGTGGTGCTGACCAACGACCCCACGGCGGGCCGGCGCCGCGAGGGCCAGGAGCTGCGCGGGGCGACTCTGAGACGCGCCTGCCGGATCGGCGGCGGGGCGGTGCTGCTGCCCGGCGTCGAGATCGGCGAGGAGGCGTTCGTGGCGGCCGGGGCCGTCGTGACGGCGGACGTGCCGCCGCGGAGCGTCGTGATGGGCGTGCCTGCACGCGTCGTACGCGAGGTGCCGGAGGACGATCTGCTTTGACCCGGCGCGGGTGGCGCCGCCGGCCGCTCGCGGCGGACCGTGGGACCTTCGTGCTCGGCGGTGTGGCCAGCGTGGCGGTGGCCGCGGTTGTCGCCGTCGAGCTGGGACGTGTGTGGCGGCGCGGATCGGCTCCGCTGCCGGGCGAGGCGCCCAGCCTGCTCGTCGCCGCCGAGGAGGCGGTGGCGGAGACCGCCGAGGTGGCCCGCGCCGGCTACCGCGAGGCGTCCACCCGCGAGAACGCGATGTTCAACCTGCTCAGCTCGTTCGTGGGCACGTTCATCGCGGCGCGCACGATCACCTACCGGCTGCGCCACCGTCCGCGCGTCGGGCCGTTTCGCAGCCTGCGCGTGGGTCGCCGGCACATCCACCACTTCGTGCCCGGGATCGTGATCGCGTTCGCCGCAGGGGCCGGCGCGATCCTCACGCGCGACGAGGGCCTGGAGCCGATGCTCGCCGTGCCCTTCGGAGTAGGGATGGGCCTGACCCTGGACGAGTCGGCGCTGCTGCTCGAGCTCGACGACGTCTACTGGAGCCGCGAGGGCCTGCTCAGCGTGCAGATCACCCTGGCGGTGATGTCCCTGCTCGCCTCGCTGGCGTTGGCGCTGCGGCTCCTGCGCCACGGCGAGCGCGCGGTGCTGCAGCCCGGCCCCGCCTGAGGCGCACCGGCCTGCCGCCTCCTGTGGTGGTTTCATTCGCGCCAATGGAAAGCGGATCCCCCCCTCCCGAGCGTCCCGGCCCCGAGCGCGTTCCCGGCGAGGGCCCGCAAGCGCCCCCGCCAAGCCCGCAGGCGCCCCCGCCAAGCCCGCAGGCGCCCCCGCCGGCCTACACGCCGCTGCCGGACGCCACACCCGAGGCAGGGTCGGGCTACGGCGGTCCGGTCCCTCCAGGCGGCTGGCAGCAGCCGATCGCGCGCCCTCAGGGCTGGGAGGGCCAGCCGCTCGCCAGCTGGGGCACCCGCGCCGGGGCGTTGGTGATCGACTGGCTGATCCTTCTGATCCCCGCGGCGATCCTCTTCTTCGTGGTGGTGGCCGGGGCCATCGGGGTCTCGGGCGACGACGACGTGACCACCGCGGCCGCGATCGGGGCGATCATCCTGTGGGTCATCCTGATCTCAGCGGTCCTGTTGTTCTACGCGCCGCTGCTGATGATGCGCCAGGGTGAGCACAACGGCCAGACGCTCGGCAAGCAGATGCTCGGGATCCGGGTCGTGCGCGACAACGGCGCGCCGATGAGCTTCGGATGGGCCGCGCTGCGCGAGGTCGTGATCAAGGGGCTCGCGGTCGGCATCGCCTCGTCGATCATCCCGCTGCTGCCCTGGCTGCTCGACAATCTCTGGCCGCTCTGGGACGACCAGAACCGCGCCCTCCACGACATGGCGGCGCAGACGCACGTCGTGCGCGCGTAGCGAAGGCTCAGGCGGCGGCGGGCCGCAGCCGCTCGGCGGCGCCCGTCCAGATCATCTCGTCGCGCGCCGGGCCCACGCCCACCATGACGATCGGGATACCCAGGTAGTCGGCGACGAACTCCAGGTACGCCTGCGCGTTCGCCGGCAGGTCTTCGATCGAGCGCACGCCGGTGATGTCCTCTTGCCAGCCGGGCAGCTCGACGAGATCGCCGTGCACCTTGTGCACGATCGACTGGTGGTAGGGGAACTCGTCGAAGGTGGCGCCCTCGGGGCCGAGGTAGCGCACGCCCACGTAGAGCGGGTCCACGCCGGTGAGCACGTCGAGCTTGGTCAGCACCAGGCCGGTGAGGCCGTTGATGCGAGTTGCGTAGCGCAGCGCGACCAGGTCGAGCCAGCCGGTGCGCCGCGGGCGCCCGGTCGTGGTGCCGAACTCGCCGCCGGCCTCGCGGAGCCGCTCGCCGAGCTCATCGTCGAGCTCGGTGGGGAACGGCCCGGCGCCGACGCGCGTGGCGTAGGCCTTGGCAATGCCCCAGACCTCGTCGATCGAGCGCGGTCCCACGCCCGCGCCGGCGCAGGCAGCCCCGGCGACGGTGTTGGACGAGGTCACGAACGGGTAGGTGCCGTGGTCGATGTCGAGCAGCGCGCCCTGGGCACCCTCGAAGACCACCAGGCCGCCATCGTCGAGCACGCGCCAGGCGATCGGCGGCGTGTCCGCGATGTGGGCCTCGAGCCGGTGTCCGAGGATGCGGTACTCCTCGGTCATCGCGTGCAGGTCCAGCTCGGGGTCCTTGGCGAACGGGCGCAGCATCAGCCGCTTGGGCTCCAGCGCCGCGTAGATCTTCTTGCGCAGGATCTTCTCGTCGAGCAGGTCCTGCATGCGGATGCCGAGCCGAGCCGCCTTGTCGGCGTAGCAGGGGCCGATCCCGCGCCGGGTGGTCCCGATCTGGAGCTTGCCCAGCTTCGCCTCGCCGGCGTGGTCGAGCAGCTTGTGGTACGGCATGATCAGGTGCGCGTTGGCCGAGATGCGCAGGCCGCTGAGGTCGATGCGGCGGCGCGTCAGCTCGGTGATCTCCTGGGTCAGCACCTTCGGGTCGACGACGACGCCGTTGCCGATCGCGCAGAGCTTTCCGGGGTAGAGGATCCCCGACGGGATCAGGTGGAACTTGAAGGTCTCGCCGTCCCGGATGATCGTGTGGCCGGCGTTGTTTCCGCCCTGGAAGCGCACGACGAGGTCGGCATGCTCGGCGATCAGATCGACGACCTTGCCCTTCCCCTCGTCGCCCCACTGGGCGCCCACTATCACGAGACCGGCCATGCCGAAATCGAGTGTAGGGGGGAGCGGGTGTGGCTGGGGCGCGCTAGGCGCCCTGAGCCGCCATGCGGAGGTCGGGGCCCATGATCGGGATCGGGTCGTCGCAGATCTCCACGAGCCGCGAGACCGTCCGAGCGCCGAGCTGGCGGCGCAGCCGCAGGATCGGGTCGTGGTCCCCCACGGCGTCCAGCTCCGCGACCTTGGCGGCCACCTGCTCGACGCGGTCGACGATCCGCCGCAGGTCGTCCAGGTCGCGGCCGTCGACGCGGCCGGAGGTCGTGGCGTCGCGCAGGTCCTTGACGCTCGCCCGCAGCATGTGCGCCGGAGCGTCCGGGTCCGGGTCCGGGATGTTGGTGGTGACCACGATCGCCCGCCGGTCCTGCCAGCGCTCGTTCACGATCGAGTAGAGCTGCTCCAGCACCCACTCGGTCTGCTTCTCGGCGCCGAGGTCGTCGAGCACAAGCACGTCGACCGTGCAGAGGCGGCGGAAGAAGCCGAGGTACGTGTCGCTGGCGTCGCGGTCGAACGTGCGCTTGATCTCGGCGAGCAGGCGCGGCACCGGGTACACGGCGTAGGTGCGGCCCGCTTCCTTGGCCGCCTTCGCCACCAGGATCGCCAGCGAGGTCTTGCCGGTGCCCACCGGTCCGTCGAACCAGAGCCCGCGACCGGCCTCGAGGTTCTGCTCGATCGAGCGGATGAAGGCGCGCACCTGGCGCAGCACCATCGAGTCGAGCGAGACGATCGGCTCACGGTCGAACGACACCTCGAGGAAGCGCCGGCCGATGCCCGTGCCCACGCCGCCGCTGACGGCCTTGCGGACGCGCTGCTCGCGGCAGCGGCACGGGCGCGCGTCGCCCGTCTCCTCGTCCAGGACCCAGGTCGAGCCGTCGCACAGGTCGAACGGGCACGGGACCGCCTCGTCGGGCAGGACTCGGCGCAGCACGTCAGCCGGCCCCGTTGTCGGGCGCCGGGGGCGCCGCGCCGTGGTCGCGGTAGAGGCTGGCGAAGCGCGGGTACTTCGGCATGAAGCTGAGCGTGACCTGCCCGATCGGCCCGTTGCGGTGCTTGGCGAAGAAGATGTCGGCCTCGCCGAGCCGCTCGGACTCGCGGTCGTAGTACTCCTCGCGGTAGACGAACATGACGACGTCGGCGTCCTGCTCGAGCTGGCCGCTCTCGCGCAGGTCCGAGAGCATCGGGATCGGCGGGTGGCGCGACTCGACCGCTCGCGAGAGCTGGGAGACGGCGATCACCGGGATGTCGAGCTCGCGGGCGAGGATCTTCAGTCCGCGGCTGATCTGGCCTACCTGCTCGACGCGGTTGTCGCTGCGACCGTCGGCGCGCACGAGCTGGAGGTAGTCGACGACGATCAGGCCGAGGCCGCCATGGCGGGCGTGGAGCCGGCGCGCCTTGGCGCGCATCTCGAGCACGCCGATGTCGCTGGAGTCGTCGATGAAGATCGGGGCAGCGGCCAGCTTCTCGACGGCGCGCAGCACCTTGGGCCAGCGGTCCGCCTTGACGCGGCCCTTGCGCAGCTCGTCGCTCGACACCTTGGCCTGCGAGGCGATGAAGCGGTGCGCCAGCTCGGTCTCGGACATCTCGAGCGAGAACAGGGCGACCGGCTTGCCGTGATCGATCGCCGCGTTCTCGGCGATGTTGGTGGCCAGGGTGCTCTTGCCCATCGACGGCCGTGCGGCGAGGACGATCAGGTTGCCGGGCTGGAAGCCACCGGTGATGTCGTCGATGTCCGCGAAGCCCGAGGCGGTGCCGGTGAGGCCGATGTCCCTGCGCGACAGCTCCTCGAGCTTGTCGATCTCCTCGTGGAGGACGGCCTCGATTGTGCGCATCTCGGCCATGCCGCCCTCGTGGCCGATCTTGAACAGCGCCGCCTCGGCCCACTCGATCAGCTCGCGCGGCTCGCCGCGGTGCGCCAGCACCTCGGCCTGGATCCGGCGGGTCGTGTCGAGGATGCCCCGCATCAGGGCGTCGTCGCGGACGATGCGGGCGTAGTCGAGCACCGCGCCGACTGCGGGCACGACCGTCGGCAGCGAGTGAACGTAGGCCTCGCCGCCGGCCTCCTCCAGCGCGCCCTGGCTGCGCAGGTCGTCGCAGACGGTGAGCGCGTCCACGGCCTCCGGCTCGGCCTTCTCCTTCAGCCGGATCATGGCGCCGAAGATGCGCTGGTGGCGCGGACGGTAGAAGTGCTCGGGCCGCAGCCCGATCTCGAGCACGACCCCGTCCAGGGCCTGCTCGGTCAGCAGGATGGCGCCGAGGACCGAGGCCTCGGCCTCCTCGTTGTGGGGAGGAACGCTGCCCGCGGACTCAGGCGGGGCGGCGACTGCCACCGGAGGGCGTTATGCCTGCGGTGTGACGATGGTCTTGATCTCCGCCGTCACGCCGTCCGAGACCTCGACGGTGACCATGTGCGTGCCCGTGGTCTTGATGGCGTCCTCCAACTGCACGCGCCGCTTGTCGAGCCGCACGCCGCGCGCCTGTCGGATCGCGTCCACGATCTCCTGGGAGGTGACGGAGCCGAACAGCCGGCCGTCGTCACCCGCCTGGTGGGAGATGGTGAGCACGGTCTTGCGCAGCAGGGCGGCCGTCTCCTCGGCCTTCGCGGCCGCCTCGACGGCGGCGCGATCGGCCGCCTCGCGACGGCGCTGCGAATCCGCGATCGCCGCCGGCGTGGCCGGCTGAGCGAGTTTGCGCGGAACGAGGAAGTTGCGCAGGTACCCCGGCGAGACGTCGATCACGTCGCCGCGATCGCCGAGGTTGTCAACTTCCTGCAGAAGGATCGCCTGGGCCATGCTTCGGTCCCCGTCCTTACCTGTCTGCGACGTACGGCAGGAGGCCCAGCTCGCGTGCACGCTTGACCGCGACGGCGAGTTGGGTCTGGTGGCGGCGGCAGGCGCCGGTCACGCGCGACGAGCGGATCTTCCCCTTGTCGCTGATCGCGCGACGTAGCGATGCGAGGTCCTTGTAGTCGACGATGTCGACTTTGTCCCGGCAGAACGGGCACGGCTTACGCCGCCCGCCTCCAGGCGCGCCCCTGGTGCGACCGCGCTTGCGGTCACGCGTTGGGGTTGTTCCACGCTGCTTCGCCACGTCTTCCTTCCTGCGTACTCGCTACTTCGGGGTCAGAACGGGATGTCGTCGTCCGATCCCCCTGTGGCCACCGGCGCCGACTCGAAGTCTCCGGTATCTGCCGGGACGTCGCTCTGCGGCGTGAAGCGGCCACCGTTCTCGCCACCTTCGCGCGAACCGAGGAACTGGACCGAGTCGGCAATGATATCCACCGACTGGCGCTTGTTGCCTTCCTTGTCCTGCCACTCGCGCCATTCGAGCCGCCCGTCGACTGCCACGGGACGTCCCTTGGCGAGGTATTGAGAGCAGTTCTCGCCCTGCGATCCCCACACCGTGACGTCGAAGTAGTTGGGCTTGTCGACCCACTCACCGCTCGAGTTGTCCTTGCGGCGGGTGTTGCAGGCGACGCGCAGGTTGCACACCGAGGTGCCGCTCGGCAATGAGCGCAGCTCGGGGTCGCGCGTGAGGTTCCCGGTGATGATCACCCGGTTGATGTTCGTAGCTGCCATGAGACTGGTCCAGCTCCCTTCTTGCGTCTTTCGAGACGGCTCGACGGCTGTCGGTCGAGTGTACGAACGAGGTCGGCCACGCTGGGCCGGACCTGACGGGAAGTTGCTGAAAAGTGCGGGTTCTTTGGCGCGGACGTAACGCGCAGGGGGCCCGAGGAGGGTCGGCGACCGTTTCGGCGGGCGGTCGCGGGGCTCAGCCGGCGGGTGCGTCGGCGGCGGCGCGGGCGGCCACGCGGGTGTCCTGCGGCTCGCGGTCGTCGCGGCGGCGCGGGGACTGCGCCTCAGGGGCCGGCGGCAGCGGCTGGCCGGGCTTCGTCTTGATGATGCGGAAGCGCAGCACGCCGTCGAGGATGCGGAGGCGCTGGTTGAGGCGCTCCAGCAGATCGTTGTCGCCCTTGAACTGGTAGAGGCGGTACTCGGCCTCGGGGCGGTGGTCGATCTCATATGCCATCCGGCGCTGACCCCAGTCCTGGGACTCGACCATCTCGCCACTGGCGTTGATCAGCGACTCCGCCTCCGTGACCGCCGCCGTGCGGCGCTCCTCGGGAGCGTTCGGGTCGATCAGAAGCATGAGGTCGTACAGGCCTGACATAGAGCGGGCAGGTTAGCAGCGGGGCGGCGACGCGGGCCGGGGCGAAAGCAGGCCCGGGCCGCCTTTGCCCCGCATGGGCGACCGGCGGGCGAGCGATGCCGCGGCGCTGCTGCGCCGGGTGCGGTGGGGAAACCTGGGCCGGCTGGCCGCGGCGGTGGCCGCCGGCCTGCTGATCGCGAGCGCCGGGCGGGGATGCGGGGCGGAGCCTGAGCGGCCACCGGCGACGGGCGCGGTTGGCGAGCGAAGCGCGGGCGGGAGGGCGGTCGAGGAGCGGGAGCGGGCGGGGCGTGAAGAGCGGATTCGGTCGCCGGAGCGCCCGCGCTCTCGGCGGGCGCCGCGGCGGGGCGAACAACGGCAGCGGGAAAGGGGGTCGAGGGCGCGGTCCGTCCCTGCCAAGCCTTGGCCGCCGCCGTTGGCCGAGGGCTCGCCGCCGTTGGCCGAGGGCTCGCCGCCGCGGGCGGAGCCCGTGCCGCCCGCACTGCCGCCCGCGCCCCGACCCCCGCAACCCGGCGAGTTCGCCCCCGGGCCACGGCGATGAGCGCCGAGGGGAATATCGATCATCAAATAGATGTCGAATACGCCTCTCGGCGCGGCCCGGGCGAAAAGCCGGGCGGCCGGGCCCTAAGACCGCACGGGTGCTTCGCCGCGCCGCTTGGCCTCGATGTCGGCCAGCTGGTCGTCGACCCAGTCGCCCGGGTCGCGCGCGGTCACGATGCGCTTGAGGCCCTGGGCGCGCCAGGAGCGCTCCTCGGCGGACATGGACAGCGCGCGGTAGATCGCGTCGGCCTGCTCCTGGACGTCGAACGGGTTGACCGACAGCGCGAAGTCGGCCAGCTCCTCGTGGGCGCCCGTGTTCTCGCTCAGCAGCGAGACGCCGTGGCGCTCGTTCACGAGCGGCCCCTCCTTGGCGATCAGGTTCATGCCGTCGAACATCGCGTTGACCATCAGGAGGTCGTAGTGCTTGTAGGCCGCGATCGCCTCCTCGAGATTCTCGCGCAGGCGCAGGTCGATCGGCATCCAGTCGGTGGTGCCGTGCCGGTGGTTGACCACCGCGACCAACGCCTCGATCCGCTCCAGGTACTCGGCGTACTCGGGCACGTCCTGGCGCGAGGGGATCAGGTGGGCGATGAAGGTCACCTGCTCCTTGAACTCGGGGTGCTGCTCGAGGAACAGGTCGAAGGCCGTGAACCCGCGCAGGATGTTCTTCGACAGGTCCGCCCGGTCCACGCGCAGGATCAGGTGCTCGCGCCGCCGCCGCAGGATCTCGCGCTCGTACTGGTGCACGGCGGGGCGCTGGGCGGTCCGGTGGAACCGCTCGGCCGAGATCGGCAGCGGGTACGAGCGCACCCACACGTCGCGCCCCTCGAAGCGGACTACGCCCGCCTCCTCGTCGACGTCGAGGTCGAACAGCTCGCGGCAGCAAAGCAGGAAGTTGCGCCGGTAGGAGCGCGTGTGGAAGGCGATGATGTCGTTCGAGAGGATGCCCTCGTAGAGGTCCTCGCGGATGTCGGCGGGCAGCACGCGCCAGGCATCCGGCTGGGTCCACGGGATGTGGACGAAGTGGTGCAGGAACAGGTCGGGCCGCTCCCGGCGGATCAGCTTGGGCGCCACGTAGAGGTGGTAGTCGTGGAGCATCACGACGGCCTCCTCCTCGCCCTCCACCTCCTCCAGCACCGCGCGAGCGAGGTCCCCGTTGACGGTGCAGTACCCGTGCTCGTACGCCTCCACCTCGTGCCGGCGGATGTCCGGCGCGTTCGAGAGGTCCCAGAGGTAGTGCTGGATGAACCACAGCATCGGGTTCGCCACCACGTTGTAGAAGTTGTCGTAGGCCTCGGGATCGGACTCCACCAGCCGGATCCGGTAGCGCGCGTCGTCCAGCTCGACCTCGAACGAGCCGCCGTCGTGCGCCCGGCTGACCTCGACGTCGCCCTCGGTCATCGTCGACGCGACCCAGACGGCATCGCGATGGTGCACCAGGCCGGTCAGCGCCGTGACCAGGCCGCCGCCGCCACGGCTCGGCTCCCCCCCGACCTCGAAGGTGGCGGGGCCGCGGTTCGACACGAGGACGAGCGCGGCCTCCTGGGTCATCGTTGCGCCTGGAAGATCTTCAGCCAGTCGCGCAGCAGCCGGGGCGTGAGGAAGTGCTTGCGCACGTGCTCCTTGCCGGCGCGGCCGAGCCGTTTGCCGAGGTCGGGCTCGCGCAGCACTCGCAGCGAGCGCTCGGCGCACTCGGCGGGCGAGGAGACCAGGAAGCCGGTCTCGCCGTCCTCCACCTGCAGCGGGATGCCGCCCACGTCGCCGCCGATGAACGGCCGGCCCTTCCAGAGCGCCTCGGACACCGTCAGGCCGAAGCCCTCGCGCGTGGACTTCTGGATGACCACGTCGGCCTGCGACTGGAAGGCGTTCACCTCGATCGCCCCGACGCTGTTCAGGTTGTTGAGGATGTGGATGTCCGGGTCCCCGTCGGCGTAGGCCATCGTGGAGTTGAAGAACTCCCAGCCCTCGGGGTCGTCGGTGGCCATCGACCCGACCAGCGCGAGCTGCACCTCGGGCATCTCAGCCTTCACCAGCCGGTAGGCGTCGATCACGCCCATCGGGTCCTTCCACGGGTCGAAGCGCGACACCTGGCACATCAGCGGCCGGTCCACGTCGATCCCGAACTGGTCGCACACGAAGGCCGCGTCCTCGGGGGACAGCGCCATGTTCTTCGGCGACAGCGGGTCGATCGCGGGCGGGCAGATGTTCACGCCGGAGCCCGCTCCGTTGAGGGCGGCGGGCACGTACGCCGGCACATGCCAGACCGAGGCGTCGTAGTCGCGCACGAGCGGGACGATGTGGTCGATGGCGTCCGGGTTCGGCGTGGAGAGGTCGATGTGGCAGCGCCAGATCCACGACTTGGCCTTGTCGGGCACGTGCTTGCGGATGGCCGCCGGCTGCGGGTCGTGGACGATGATCACGTCCCAGCCGCCCGAGATCTCGGTCGCGTTGAGCGCGTTGTAGCGCTCGAAGATCTTCCATTCCTCGTCGGAGAGCGAGTCCGGATTGCCCTGCAGCGCGTTGTGGAGGCGCTTGGTGACGTTGTAGAACTCCTCGCGTCCCAGCATCACCTCCCACTGGGCGTCGATCCCGACGTCGTTCATCAGCGGGATCAGCGTGTAGAGGATCTCGGCGACGCCGCCACCGAAGGCGGTCGCGGAGAGGTGGAGCACGCGCAGACCCTCGAGTGGCTCGGCGAGCTCACGGATCTCCTGGATGAGCGGCCTGCCGGCCAGATGGGTGTAGTCGGCGAGGCTCTTGGTACCGACCGAGACGGGCTGAAGCACGGCGGGAGAGACTATCTATCTAGTTGGCGGAGGCGGCCAGGTACTTGACCAGCCGCGTGCGTCCATCCGCGAAGCTGCACTCGTCCACGGTCGCCTCGATGATCGCGCGGCTGAGCTCCTGCTCGACCGCGGAGACGCTCGTGTCCGGACCCTCGAGCTCCATCGCGAGCCGATCGTCGAGCAGGCGGAACGCAAAGCTGACCCGGCTCTCATCCTCGAGCGGGCGGCTTTCGTCGACGTAGTCGTTGGCCGCCTCGGTGATCGCGAGCTTGAGGTCGGCGATCTCCTCGGGGGACAGCGGGGTCAGCCGGCACACCGCGGACAGGGCCAAACGGGCGAGCACGAGGTAGTCGGGCCGCGCCGGGATCGTTAGCGAGACATCTCTGCTTTCGGCTGCCTGCGCTGGCTCCCCCACGTTTCGCACCCTACCCGGTAGACGCTCAGTCCGAACCGGCGGGGCGCCGCCCGAGCCGCAGCCGAATCGTCCTGCGCTCGCCGTCGCGGAGCAGCTCCAGCGCAACCGTGTCGCCTGCGCTCATGGCGCTGATCTCGTCGGCCAGGTCGTCGGCGCGGGAGAGGCGGCGCCCGTTCACCGCCACGACCACGTCGCCGCCGGTGCGCAGCGGAGTGGCCTGGAACTCGATCTCGTCGTCCCCGGCGCGCAGCTCGGCGCGCTCGGCCGGGCTGTTGGGCTCGATCTCCTGGATCAGGGCGCCGTCGCGCACGCCGAGGCCCAGGCGCTCGGCGAGCTGCGGCCAGAGCACCAGGGTGGAAACCCCCAGGTAGCCGTAGTCGACGCGGCCCTTGTCGCGCAGCTCCCGCAGCGAGCGGCGCACCGCGTCCACCGGGATGGCGAACCCGACGCCCTCGCCTCCGCCGGACTGCGACTTGATCTGCGCGTTGATCCCGAGCACCCTGCCGCGCGCGTCGAGCAGCGGGCCCCCGGAGTTGCCGGGGTTGATCGCGGCGTCGGTCTGGATCGCGTCGCCGATGCGGAAGCGCGTGAGCGACTCGATGTTGCGGTCCACGGCGGAGATCACGCCGATCGAGAGCGACTGGCGCTCGCCGAAGGGGCTGCCGATGGCGGCGACGGGCTCGCCGACGGTGATGCTGCGCGACGCGCCGAGGGCGAGCGGCGTCAGCGACAGGCCGGCCGGATCTACCTTGAGCAGGGCCACGTCAGCGTTCGGGTCGACGCCCAGGATCTCGCCCGGCACGCGGTTGCCGTCGGAGAACTCGACGAACAGCTGCTCGGCCCGGTTGCCGCTGTCGCTGGTGACGACGTGCGCGTTGGTGGCGATGAAGCCCTGGCCGTCGAGCACGAAGCCGGACCCCTGTCCGCCCTCGCCCCCGTCCTCGAGGATGCTGCCACCGCCCTCGAACACCGACAGCACGGTCACGACGCCCGGCGCCAGCCGGTCGTAGATCTGCCCGGGATCGAATCCGCCCTCGCGGCCGAGTCCCTCCACCACCTGCACGCGCGTGGTCGTGACCTCGCGCGGGGCGCCCGCGCTCTCGTCGTCGCCGTAGTTGCAGCCCGGGGCCACCAGGCCGGCGACGGCCACCAGCACCGCGGCTGGGCGCCTCACGCGCCGTTCCCGTCCGTGGGCAGCTCGAGGGTGAATGCGGTGCCGCGTGGGGCGGAGCGGACGCGCAGGCGGCCGTCCATGCGCTCGGCCAGCTCGCGGGCTATCGCCAGGCCGAGCCCGGCGCCGCGCGCGGCGTCGCCGGTGTAGAAGCGCTCGAACACCTTGTTCTCGCTGTACTCCGGCAGGCCGGGGCCGGAATCGCTCACCGTGAGCCCGACGGTGCCGTTGCTGCGCGCCGCGCCGACGGCCACGTGAGTGCCGACCGGGGTATGCCGCAGGGCGTTGTCGAGCAGGATGCGCACGATCTGAGCCACCCTGACAGGGTCGCAGAGCGCCTCCGGCCCCTGCTTCGGCAGGCGCATCTCGAGGTCGGTGGCGTGCTCGGCGAGCGCCGGCGTGAACTCGTGGACGACGCTGCGGGCCAGCTCGGCCAGGTCGACCGGCTCGGCGTGCAGCTCGACCGAGCCGGCGTCGAGGCGCGACAGGTCCAGGAGGTCGACCGACAGCTTCTGGAGGCGCGCCACCTGCTCGCCCATCGTCTCCAGGAACTCGCGCCTGGTGTCCTCGTCGAGCTCCTCGTCCTGGAGCAGCTCCACGAAGCCGGCCAGCGAGAAGATCGGCGTGCGCAGCTCGTGGGAAGCGGTCGCGATGAACTCCTTGCGCGCCACGTCCACCTGCTGGAGCTGCGCCTGCATCTGGTTGAAGGTGCGCGTGAGCTGCCCGAGCTCGTCCTTGGAGTCGACCGGGAGCGGGACGATGAAGCGGCCGTGCGCGACCTCGTTGGCTGCCACCTCCAGCCGGCGCACGCGCCGGGCGAGCGCCTGCGCGACGAGCAGGGCGCCGACCAGCGCCAGTGCAAGCGCCAGGCCGGTGGCCAGCAGCACCCGGCCGCGGACCAGGGCGACGGCCTCGGCCACGTCATCCAGGTCGCGCGAGTAGACGACCACGCCGGTGGGGTCGCGGCGGCCGCCGAACGCCTGCGCGACCTGCGCGACCTCCTCCCCGCCGACCGTGGTCACCTGCTCGGTCAGGTGGCCGGACTTGACGGCGCGCCGCGCCAGCGCGCTGTTGACCGGCGCCGCCTTCTCGGTGCGCGAGTCGGACTGCACGTAGAACAACATGGCCTTGTCGACGCGCAGCAGCGTGACGCGCGAGTCCGTGGCCTCGCCGAGGGCGCGCACCCGCTCGTCGAGCTGCTTGGAGGGCAGGTCTTCGTCGTTGATCAGGGCCCGGAAGCGCGGGCGCACGTCCTGGGCGGTCGCGCGCATGTCGTCGAGCTCGCGCTGCTCGAGGGTCGACTCGAGCTGCGGGGTCGCGATCACGTAGAGGACGCCGAAGGCGGCGGCGATGATCGCGAAGAAGACGAGGGCGAGCTTGGTACGGACGGAGCGCAGACGGGGGCGCCGGCTCATGTGTCCTGGAAGCGGTAGCCGACGCCGCGCACGGTGAGGATCAGCTCGGGGTGCTTGGGCTCCGCCTCGAGCTTCTCGCGCAGGTGCCTGATGTGGACGTCGATCGTGCGCGGGTCGCGGTAGGACGAGTCGCCCCAGACCCGCTCGAGCAGCATCGTGCGGCTGAACACGCGGCCCGGGTTGCGCGCCAGCGCGGCCAGCACCTCGAACTCCACGTACGTGAGGCGCACCGGCTCGTCCCGCGCGCTCACCTGGCGGCGCTCGAAGTCGATCACCAGGTCGCCCTCGCGGATCGGCTCCTCGAACTGGTCGTCGGGCTGGGCGAGCGCCGCCCGGCGCAGGACGGCCTTCACGCGGCTGCGGAACTCGCGCACCGAGAAGGGCTTGGTGATGTAGTCGTCGGCGCCCAGCTCGAGGCCGAGCACCTTGTCGATCTCCTCGGTCTTGGCCGTGAGCATGATGATCGGCACGGTGCTGCGTGCGCGGATCTGGCGGCACACGTCGAAGCCGTCCAGCTTGGGCATCATCACGTCGAGAACGACGAGGTCGAAGGTGTCCTCGCGCAGCCGGTCGAGTGCCTCGCGCCCGTCCAGCGCAGGGATCACGTCGTACCCCTCCTTGCGCAGCGGGTAGGTCAGCAGCTTCTGAACCGCGAGCTCGTCATCGACCAAGAGGATCCGGGGTGCAGAAGCTGTCACCTTCGGAATTGTAGATTCGAGGCGGTGTTCCGGCCGAATTTCCCACCGTGATCGAGCCGCGCGTCTACAGGGCGGCGTTCGTTCCCGCGCTGTTCGCGCTCGTGCTGACGATGTTCTCGCTGCAGAGCCGGCCGCGCCCGCTTCCTCAGGGACTGGCCGCCGACGTGCTCTTCGACGGCCGCGTGGCCGCCGCCGGGGCGGCGGGCATCGCCGAGGCCGCGCCCGACCGGAGCGCGGGCAGCTCGGGCGATCGGCGCACTGCCGCGCGGGTCGCGACCGCGCTCGAGAACAGCGGATTTCCCGTCGACACGCAGGAGTTCACCCACGCCGGGCACCGGCTCGTGAACGTGATCGGGCGCCGCGCCGGGCGGTCGCGCCGGCAGATCGTGATCGTCGCGAACCGCGACGCCGCGGCGATCCCGGAGGCCACCGGCAGCGCCGCCGACACCGCCGCGCTGCTGGAGCTGGCGCGCGTGCTGCAGGGCCGCCCCTCGCGCAAGACGCTGGTCCTGGTCTCGCTCGACGGCTCGAACCTCGGCGAGGTAGGCGCCTCCGAGCTGCTCGCCGAGTTGCCGCAGCCCGAGCTCGTGGACGGGGTGCTGGCCATGTCGGACCTGGCCTCGCCGACGCGGCGCGGACCCTTCGTGCAGGCGTGGTCGACCGACGAGCAGCGCGCCGGCATCGGGCTGCAGCGCACCGTCTCGGAGTCGATCCGCCGCGAGCTGGACTCCGCTCCGGGCGCCTCCGGCGCGCTCGGCCAGCTGGCGCGCCTCTCGTTCCCGATCGGGATCGGTCCCCAGGGCGTGCTGATCGAGGCCGGCTACGACGCCGTGCGGATCTCCGGAAGCGGCGAGCTGCCGCCGGACGGCAGCGGACCGGTCGAGTCGATCGACGAGGACAAGCTGGGCGCCCTCGGCCGCGCCACGCTGCGCACGGTCACGGCGCTCGACCGCGGGCCGCGGCCCGAGCACGGCCCGGAGAGCTACGTCACGGCGGTCAGCCAGGTGATGCCGGGCTGGGTGCTGTCCCTGCTGGCCGGCACGCTGCTGCTGCCGGCGCTGGTGGCAGCGGTCGACGCGTTCGCGCGCGCCAGTCGCCAGCGCGTGGAGGTGGCGGTGTGGCTGCGCTGGGTGGCGGCCTGGGTGGCCCCCTTCCTGGCCGGCCTCGCGGCGGCCGAGCTGCTGGCCCTGGCCGGAGCGACTCCGCCGCCTCCGCCGGCGCCCGTGCCGCCGGAGGTGCTGCCGCTCGACGGCGCGGCGCTCGGCGTGCTGGGCGGCGTGGCGGTAGCGATGGCGCTCGCCCTCTGGCTCGGGCGCTTCCTGGCCGCGCGTCCCGATCCGAGGCTGTCCCGTCCCGAGTCGCCGGGCGCGGCCGTCGCCCTGGCGCTGGTCGCCACGGTCGTGACGCTGATGCTGTGGATGGCGAACCCCTACGCGGGGCTGCTGGCGGTGCCCGCCGCCCACCTCTGGCTGCTGGTGCTGGTCACACGCGTCCAGCTCAAGCGGCGCGTGCGCGCGATGCTGCTCGCGCTGGGGGCGCTGCCCGCGCTGCTGGTTGCGGCCTACTACCTGTTCGCGCTGTCGATGGACCCGCTCACGGGCGCCTGGTACCTGCTGCTGCTGGTCACGGGGCACAGCGTGAGCCTGCTCACCGCCGTGGTCGGGTGCATCATGCTCGGCGCGCTCTGCGCCTCCGCCGAGCTGGTCCGCCGCTCGCCCGCCCCGCCGCCTCCAAAGCCGGGCTGGACCGGCGCGCGGGTCTACGGTCCCGGCGCCTACGCCGGCCCCGGTTCGCTCGGCGGAACCCAATCCGCCCTCCGCAGGTAGTCCAGCTGACGGACATCCCGCTCCGAGCGCGGGAGAGGGGTGCCGATATCAGCGGTGCAGGCGGGCAGGAGGTACGTTTCCGATGATGAGCACAAGGAGCATGGACGCGCTCACACGACAGATCCAGATGGACGAGTACGTGGTCGACGCGCACGCCGTGGCGGAGGCGATGCTGCGCCGGCCGGACGGCCTGCTCTCACCCGTGCTCGTAGCCGCGCAGTCCCGCGACCGGGCGGCCGTCGGCGTCGAGCAGCGCGAGGCCGCTGCCGGCGACGGCCTCGCCTAGCCAGCTCACCTGCGCGGCCGCTTCGGCCGCGTCGCGCCGCTCGGCCGCGATCGTGAACAGCAGCTCGTAGTCGTCGCCGCCGACGACCGCCGCCTCCGGCTCCACGCCGGGGGCGCACGGCAGCGCGTCGAGGCGGACGCGCAGCTCGACGCCGCTCGCGCTGGCAACGTGGCCGGCGTCGGTGGCCAGCCCGTCGCTCAGGTCGATCAGCGCCGACGCGCCCGCGGCGGCCAGGGCGCGTCCCTCGCGCAGGCGCGGCTCGGGCCGCAGATGGCGCCGCACGAGCGCCTCCGGCTCGTCGCGGCCCAGCTCCAGCAGCCGCCGGCCCGCCTCCGACCCGCCCAGCTCTCCCGTCACGCCGACCAGGTCGCCGGGGCGCGCGCCGTCGCGGCCGACCAGCTCCTGCTCGGTGTCGGCCCAGCCGGTCACGGACACGGTCACCGCCAGCACCGGCCCGCTCACCACGTCGCCGCCGGCGATCGTGGTGCCGGTGCGCTCGGCCAGCTCCTCCATGCCGCCGACCAGCTGCGCCGCGTCCTCGAACGACTCCGGCAGCACGAGCGCGACGTAGGCCTCGCCCGCCTCGGCCCCCATCGCCGCCAGGTCGGAGAGCGCGGTGGCCAGCGCCTTCCAGCCCACGTCCGCGGCGCCGTGCGTGGCGAGCGAGAAGTGGACGCCGTCCACGACCGTGTCGATCGAGGTGACCGCCAGCGGGCGGGCGCGCACCACCGCGGCGTCGTCGCCCGTCCAGCGCACGGTGCGGCCGCTGCGGTCGGTGAGCGCCGCCTGGAACGCCTGGATCAGGTCGAGCTCGGGCACGTTGGCGGCCCGCTACTGGCCGTCGGGCGGGGCCACGCCCTCGGGCGCGGGCGCGACCTCCTCCGGGACCTGGACGTCGGGCGCGTTCTGCGGCGCGTCCTCGTAGTAGCGCGGGTCGAACTCCTGGTCGGGAGAGGTGCCGCCGGTCCCGTCCGAGTCGTCGTCGCCCTCCTCGCCGTAGAGGGGGGTCACCGGCTCGCCCGTGCTGGCGTACTTGCCGAAGAAGGGCTGGAAGGTGGCCGGCTCCTCGGGCAGCGGGAAGTCCTCGCAGTCGTCGCCGTGGGCGGGCAGCATGAAGGCGTGCCAGACGGGCGCCGCGTAGGTGCCGCCCTGTGCGCCCGGCATCGCGACGCCGGCGTCCGGGTAGCCGACCCAGACCGCGGCCGACAGGTGCGGCGTGTAGCCCACGAACCAGGCGTCCTTGGCCTCGTCGGTCGTGCCGGTCTTGCCGGCGGCTGGGCAGCCGTAGCCGGCGGCGGTACCCGTGCCGGACTGCACGTTCATCTCGAGGATCCTGGTCACCTCGGAGGCCTGGCCGTCGGTGAGCACGCGCTTGCCCTCGGACTTGGCCAGGTTCTCGCTCTTGCCGTCGGGGAACACGACCCGCTCGATGCCTGTGGGCCGGTGGCGGACCCCGCCGCTGGCGAGCGTGGCGTAGGCGCTGGCCATCTCGAGCGTCGTGACCCCGCGTGTGAGTCCGCCGAGGCCCTCCGCCGGGTAGCAGTCGAGCTTGGTGGTGATCCCGAGCAGCTTCGCCGTCTCGCAGACCGCCTTGGGGCCGATGTCGAGGATCAGCTGTGCGTAGACCGTGTTGTCGGACGACAGCGTCGCGCGCGTGAGGCTGACCGTGCCGATGTAGCTGTCGCCGAAGGTCTTGACGTCCCACTTGCCGTACTCGGGATCGTCGATCGCGAGCCGCTTCGACGTGTAGGTGGTCGAGTCCGGGTCGATGCCCTTGCGTATCGCCGCCGTCAGCACGAACGTCTTGAACGCCGAGCCGGGCTGGCGATGGCCCTGGGCGGCGAGGTTGAAGCGGCGGTCGCCGTAGGTGCCGCTCGACGCCATCGCCCGGACCTTCCCGTTGGCGGGGTCGATCGCGACGATGGCGGAGCTGGGGCCGGCGGGATCGCCGTAGTAGGAGTTGATCGCCTCGCGCGCGGTGTCCTGCATCTTGGGATCGATGGTCGTGTGGATGCGCAGGCCGCCGCGCCTTACGACGCCGACGCCGTAGCGCTCGATCAGCTGCTCCTGGACGTAGTCGAAGAAGTAGGGCTCGCGGCGCTGCACGTAGCGGCGGCCCTGCTTGAGGTCGAGGTCCTGGCCTGCCGCCTCCAGGTACTCCGGGCGCGTGATGTACCCGTTCTCGTACATCTTCTGCAGCACGGCGTTGCGCCGCTCGACCGCCGCGGTCGGGTTGCGGAACGGGTTGTACTGCGAGGGCGCCTGCGTGAGCCCGGCCAGCAGGGCCGACTCGTGCAGGTCGAGCTTCTTCGCGTGCTTGTCGAAGAACGTGACCGCCGCGGCCTCGACCCCGATGGAGGTCCGGCCGTCGACCGTCCCATAGGGCACGGTGTTGAGGTAGCTGTGGAGCACCCAGCGCTTGGAGTGCTCCTCCTCCAGCTCGGAGGCGAGCTTGGCCTCGCGGATCTTGCGCGCGAAGTTGCGCTTGGGGTCCTTGATGTAGAGCGCCCGAACGAGCTGCTGGGTGAGCGTGGAGCCTCCCTGCACGGTCTCGCCGGACTCGAGGTTCTTGATGCCGGCGCGCACGATGGCGCTCAGGTCGACGCCCTTGTGGTCGTAGAAGCGCTCGTCCTCGATGGCGACGGTCGCCTGCCGCATCTCGTCGGGGATGTCCTCCCAGGGAACGACCCGGCGCAGGATGTCCGACTGCACGAAGCCCAGGCGCGAGCCGTCCGCCGCGTACACCACCGAGATCTGCCCCTTGTCCTCGGGCTTGAGCTCGCTGAGGTCGGGCGCCGTGGAGGCGATCGCGAGCACGTACCCGGCGACCGACAGCACCGCGATCACGCAGAGGGTGGCGATCACCCCGAGTGCCAGCAGGATCTTGCTGCGGCCGCCGTGCCGGTGCTTGCGCCTCCTGGACTTTCGCTGCCGGTGGCTCATTGAATGGGGTGGCCGGTGCGGGTCAGTCCGAGGCCTCGACTGAGGATAGACCTTGCTCTCTGAGCAGCCGCAGCCAGCGGCGGCGCAGGTCGGCGGCGGCCTTGGCGCGCTGGCGCGGGGTGGCGGCCCACGTGGTGGCGCTCAGGCGCACGCCGTCCTTGTCGACCTCCGCCACCGTGGCCGCGATGTCGGCCTCCTCGTCCTCGATCAGCTTGATCGCCCGGTCGAGGTCCGCGTCGCGCGGCAGCCAGACCGACACCTCCACCTGCACGCGCGGATCGAGGATCGTGTGGTTCTCGACCGAGCTGCTGGCGAGCCGCTCGTTGGGGACGATCAGCCGGCGGCCGTCCTCGAGGCGGATGTAGGTGTAGGTGAGCTTGACGTCCTCCACCTCGCCGGTCTTCTCCTCGAACGTGACGAGGTCGCCGATCCGGATCGGCTGGGTGATCGCAAGCAGGATGCCGGCGATCGCGTTGGCCAGCGTCTGGCGCGCGGCGAAGCCGACGACGAGGCCGAGCACCGCCGACGAGGCGAGGATGCCGGTGGCCAGCTGCTTGACCGGCTCGAGGTACGAGACCGCGACGCCGACGCCGATCAGGATGATCACCGCGAAGATCAGGCGCCGCACCAGGCGCAGGCGGGTGGCGGCGACCGGCGACAGCTCGCCGCCGACGACGGCGATGCTCAGGGTCTTCCCGCGGCGCGACAGCGCGCGGTCGACCAGCTCCGCGATCGCGAACGCGACCACGATCGTGATGCCGGCCTTGATCCAATCGCTGGTCTCGACTGCGGCTGTGTAGAACTCGGCTCCCGGCATGGCCTATGAAGCTACCCCGACGGTCGCGCGCGCACTCGCCGCTGTGCGCGGCTCCCAGGCGCTGCGGTCTGCCTGGGGCGTGTTCTGGCCGACCCGCGTGGCGGTGCTCCTGGTGGCCGTCTTCGCCGCGCTCTCCTTCGGTCCTGCGACCGGCGGACTCGCAGGGGAGAACGCGGCCAAGTTCGACGAGCCCGCGCTGACGGGGGCCCTGGCCGATCCGCTGCTCCAGCCGCTCGCCCGCTGGGACGCGGTCTGGTATCTGCGCATCGCCGAGTCGGGCTACGGCGGAAGCGAGGGCCGCGCGGCCTTCTTCCCGCTCTACCCGCTGCTCGTGCGCGGGCTGGCGACTCCCTTCGGCGCCACGCCGGCGGCGCTGCTGCTGGCCGCCTACGCGGTGGCGCTCGCCGCGTTCCTGGCAGCGCTGACCCTGCTCCACCGGCTGGTCTCGCTCGAGCTCGGCCGGCCGCTGGCCCGCCCGGCGCTGCTGCTGTGCTCGGTGTTCCCCTTCGCCGTCTACTTCGGCGCCCCCTATTCGGAGAGCCTCTTCCTCGCGCTCGCGGTGGGGGCGTTCTACGCGGCCAGGACCGGCCGTTGGGCGTGGGCGGGCGGCTGCGCCGGCGCCGCGGCCGCCACGCGCAGCGCCGGGGTGCTGCTGATGCTGCCGCTGGCGATCGTCTGGTGGAGCGGCCGCGAGCGCCGCCTGCGCGACGCCGCCTGGATCCTGGCCGCGCCGCTGGGCCTTGCCTGCTACGCGCTCTTCCTCGGCGTCGCCGAGGGCGACGCGCTGCGCTTCCTCGACGTGCAGGACGCCTGGTCGCGCGAGCTGAGCGTGCCGCTCACCGGCGCGCTCGACGGGCTGAACGCCGCGATCGACGGCGTGCGCCAGCTCGCCTCGGGCCAGCGCGAGACCGTCTACTTCCAGCAGGCCGCTGGCGACCCCTACCGGATCGCCGCCATCAACCTGATGCTGTTCGGGTCGCTGGTGTTCGCGGTGGCCGCCTGCGTGGGGATCTTCCGGCGTCTCCCGCCGGCCTACGGCGCCTGGGTGGCGGGCTCGCTCGTGCTGCCGCTGAGCCTGCCGGTCAAGCCGCAGCCGCTGATGTCGTTGCCGCGCTTCCTGGCGGTGCTGTTCCCGATCTTCATGTGGCTCGCGCTCTGGAGCGAGGAGCGGCGCGCGACCGACCGCGTGGCGGCGGTGTCGGCCCTCGGCCTCGGGCTCGTGACGGCACAGTTCGCCACCTGGCACTGGATCTCGTGATGGCGGTGTTCGTGGACGCCCTGGGGACGCTCGTGGAGCTGCAGCCGCCCGCGCCGCGGCTGCGGCGCCTGCTGGCCGAGCGCGGTTTCGCGGTCGACGAGGAGCGCGCCGCGCGCGGGTTCGCCGCCGAGATCGCCTACTACCTGCAGCACCACCTCGAGGGCTCCGACCGTGAGCGCCTCGACGACCTCCGCGATCGCTGCGCCGCGCGCATGATGGAGGCGCTCGAGCTGCCCAGCCTCGGCCACGCCACCGCGCGCGAGGTGATGCTCGCGGCACTCGAGTTCACGCCCTACCCCGACTCCGGTCCGGCGCTGGAGACGCTGCACCGAGGCGGCCACACCGTGGTGATCGTCAGCAACTGGGACTGCTCGCTGGCGGACTGGCTCGGGCCGGCCGGCCTGCTGGAGCACGTGCACGCCGTCGTCACGTCGGCCGAGGCTGGCGTCGCCAAGCCCGGCCGGGGCATCTTCGAGCGGGCGCTGGAGGTGGCCGGCGCGCGGCCCGACCAGACGCTGCACGTGGGCGACTCGATGGACAACGACGTCGCGGGCGCGCGCGCCGTCGGCATCCGCGCCGTGCTCGTGGCGCGCGACGGGAGCGGCCCGGCGGGCGTCGAGACCGTGCGCTCGCTCAGCGAGCTGCCCGCCCTACTCTGAGGGGCATGGAGACCACGGTCTCGCCTCCCCCGACGCCGCCGGAGCTTCCCGAGGAAGCCCGTCCGCGCTGGCCGTGGTGGTACGGGCCGCTCGGCTTCCTCGCCGGCGCGGTGACGGGCTTCATCAGCGCGGGGATCGCGTGGGCGATCATCGGCGTGGACGACCCCGGCGAGTCGCCGGGCGCGATCGTGGCCGGCACGCTGCTGCTCGACGGGTCGCTGGTGGGGGTGGCGCTGCTGTTCGCGTCGTTCGTCCGCCGCCCGCGCGCGTGGCACTTCGGCCTGCGGCGCACGCGTTTCTGGCCGGCAGTGGGTTGGGCCGCGCTCGGGATCTTCTCCTTCTACGTCTTCGCGGCGGTGTACACGGTCGTCGTCCAGCCCGACGTGGAGCAGACCGTGGCCAGGGACCTCGGCGCCGAGGACAGCTCGTTCGGGCTGATCGCCGCCGGCTTCATGATCATCTGCATCGCGCCCTTCGCCGAGGAGTTCTTCTTCCGCGGCTTCTTCTACGGTGCGCTGCGCACGAGGTTCTCGGTGGCCGTGGCCGCCATCATCGACGGCCTCCTGTTCGGGCTGATCCACTTCGAGGGCGGGACCGACGGGCTGCTGATCGTGCCGCCGCTGGCGGTGCTCGGCGTGGTCTTCTGCCTGGTCTACGAGAAGACCCGCTCGCTCTATCCGGTGATCGCCCTGCACTCGATCAACAACTCGATCGCGTACGCCGCGCAGGCCGACGGCGTGGTGGTCGCGGCGGTGTTCGGACCGCTGATGCTGATCGCCTGCATGCTGGCCCCGCGGCTCCAGAAACCGGCCCCCGCGCCGATCTAGAGGAGAGATGCCGAGTCCCACCGCCTCGCGCCATGGCATAGTGCGCGCCGTGAAAGCACGTCTCCCGATCCTCACCGTTGCCGGACTGCTGGCCCTGGGCGCCACTCCCGCGCTGGCCCAGACGCCGACGCCGACGCCTCCCGTCCCGGCTCCGGTGCCGGTCGAGGGAAGCGCGACGTACAAGCTCGACTCGGGTCTCGCGACCCAGAAGATGCGCTACTTCGCGCCGTCCCAGACGGTCGTCGTGCGCGGGCGCGTGAAGCCCGCCGTGCCGGGTGAGGTGCTGACGCTGTACGCGATCCGCGGCAAGAAGGCGAGCAAGACCGTGCGCCGCAGGGTGCGCGCGGGCGGCCGCTTCGAGTTTCGCTTCAAGGTCGGGGGCCCGGGCAAGCTGCGGCTCGTCATCAAGCACGCGGCCAGCCCGGCCCAGGCGGCCTTCCGCACACGCGACAACACGATCTCGGTCGTGGATTGGCGCGCCGGCGCGGGCGAGCGCGGGGTGAAGGTGCTGCTGCTCCAGCGCGCGCTGCTGTCCCAGGGCTACGCGACTCCGGTCACCGGCTACTACGACGACGGCACAGCCCGCGGCGTGCTGGCGTTCCGCAAGACCAACGAGCTGGGACGCGACGGCTACGCCACCAGCGAGGTCTACGGCAAGCTGCTGCGTGGACAGGGCGCCTACGAGCTGCGCTACCCGAAGGCCGGCAAGCACGTCGAGTTCGACTGGTCGCGGCAGGTGCTGGTGCTGGCCAAGGGCGGCAAGCCCTACCGGACGTACCACACGTCATCCGGAGCGCCGTCCACGCCGACGGTGTTCGGCACCTACCACTTCTACCTGCAGACCCCGGGCACCAACGCCAAGGGCATGGTGCACTCGTCCTACTTCATCCGCGGGTACGCGATCCACGGCTACTCCTCGGTGCCCAACTACCCGGCCAGCCACGGCTGCCTGAGGGTGCCGATCCCCAACGCCGCATCGATCTTCGCCTGGGTCGACATCGGCGACCCGATCTACCTGTACCAGTAGCCGCCTGCGCCGCTTGCGGCAGGGGGCTCAACACAAAAGTCCACTCCTGGTGGACCAACGTATGGAACCCCCCCGGCCGAGGGGGCTCGGGGCCCTACGGACCGGCGGTGCGCCAGTCGTTCCCGTGCGTGCGCTGCTTGGGCAGCGCGTTCGCCAGGATGCCGAGCCCGACGCCGTAGAGCAGCAGCGCCAGCAGCGTCGGCACGCCGTGGCTGACCCAGCCGTTGTCGGAGTCGATCAGGTCGACGAACGGAGCGAGCAGGAAGTCGTTGGCGTCGTCCACGGCCTCCCGGAAGGCGCCGTTGTGCTCCTCGCGGACCGCCTCCTCGCGGGAGCTGGGGGCGATCAGCTCGGCGCTGGGCGTGCCGAGCTCGCGCTCGATCGCCTGCTGCTGTGTCTTCGAGCCCTTGTCGATCTCGTCGACGGCGAACAGCAGGAAGCCGAGCACCACGATGCCCGTGATCCCGATGGCGACGAAGCGGATTGCCGATCCCATCGCGACTACTATCGGCATCCCCGTGTCGAAGCCTGAACCCCGCCAGACGCTCGTCGAGGAGCTCCGCGAGCACGCGCTCGTGATCGGCGAGGTCACGCTCACGAGCGGACGCACGGCGCAGTACTACGTGGACGCCAAGCGCGCCATCCTGCGACGGGCCGGCTTTCGCGCGCTCGGCGAGCTGGTGCGGGCAGAGGCCGAGCGCGCCGGCGCCACCGCGGTCGGCGGGATGACGATGGGCGCTGACCCGGTCGCGTGTGCCGCGCTCGCCGCGGACGCCGACGTGAAGGCCTTCTTCGTGCGCAAGGAGCGCAAGCAGCACGGGCTCCAGCGCTGGGTGGAGGGGCCGCCGCTCGAGCCGGGCGAGCGCTGCCTGATCGTCGAGGACGTCGTCACCACCGGCGGGTCGACCGTGCAGGCGATCGAGCGCGTGCGCGAGGAGGGCTTCGAGATCGTCGCCGTGACCAGCGTGCTCGACCGGCTCGCCGGCGGAGCCGAGGCGATCGAGGCCGCCGCGGGCGGCGCGCCCTATCGCCCGCTCACGACGATCGACGACGTCTACCCAGACCGGCCCGACCGCCCCTAGCCCGCCGGACCGCTCGCCTCCAGCCACGCGTCGATCAGGCGCCTGGAGATCGAGTACGCGGGCGGGAGCAGGATCTCGCCCTGCTCCGCTGCGGCGGCCTCCACCTCGGCGCGCGCAAACCAGCGGACCTCCGACAGCTCGCCGTCTCCCGGGCGCGGGTCGCCGCCCGTGCCCACGGCGTTGAAGCCGATCATCAGGGAGCTCGGGAACGGCCAGGGCTGGGAGGCGACGTAGGCGGCGGACTCCACCATCACGCCGGATTCCTCGAGCACCTCGCGCCGCACCGCCTCCTCGAGCGTCTCGCCCGGCTCGACGAACCCGGCCAGGACCGAGAAGCGCCCAGTCGGCCAGCTCGGCTGGCGGCCCAGCAGCAGGCGGTCGGCGCCGTCGGTCACGCGCACGATCACCACGGGGTCGGTGCGCGGGAAGTGGTGCGCGTCGCAGGCCGTGCAGCGCCGCTCGTGGCCGCCGTCGGCCGACTCGGTGGGCGCGCCGCAACTCGCGCAGAAGCGGTGGCGCCGGTGCCAGGACACCAGCGACGCCGCGTAGGCGGCGAGGGCGGCCTCCTCGGCGGGAAGTCCGGTCGCCGCCTCGCGCAGGCCCGCCGGATGCCCACTCTGCGGCTCGCCCTCCGTGGCGTCGGTCGCGAACAGCGCCCGCTCGCCGGACAGGCCCAGGAAGACGGAGTCGGGGCCAGGAGGCACGAGCAGCAGCCGCTCGCCGTCGAGCCAGAGGCCGCGCTCGGACAGCACCAGCGAGCGCGCCTGCGGGTGCGCGCGCTGCCGCGCGAGCCAGGCCGCGTCGCCTCGCTCCACCGGCGCGCGGTCCAGCGCCGCACCCGAGAAGGTCAGCGGGGCTTCGGTGGTGCGCTCGGTGGCCATCGGACGCGCCGAGGGTATGCGACTGCGCGGCTACAGGCATGAGACCGACCTGTCGATACCTCATGCAATGACCCGAGACGGTGGAGAGGGGCGCTTCGCGCTGTCCTTGCGCGGACGGCTGCTGGCGGCTGCGCTCGTGGTCATGATCCCGCTGCTGCTCGGCGCGGGCGTCTGCCTGGCGCTGCTCTCCCACACGTCGGGGAGCTACGCGGCCCTCGCCCGCGAGGTGGCTCGGGAGGAGCAGGAGAGCGTGAGCGTGCTCCAGCGCATCAACGCCGCTCAGCAGGCTGGAAGCCGGTACATGGAGGGCGGCGACGTGCGCGACCTGATCGCCTACCAGGGGCCGGCCTCCGAGGTGGATGGAAAGCTCGCCTCCCCGTACTCGTACGACACGGAGGTGGAGCGGCGCGGCGTCGTGGCCATCCGCGCGGCATGGAAGGCGGCGAAGCGCCGCTTGGATGCCTACCGGCTCAAGACCGGGCAGGACCTGACCAGGGGCACCGGCTCCGACCCGGAGGACGCGTTCCAGATCGAGGCGGACGCCGCGGCCGCGGGGGTCGAGCGCCTGATGGCCGATTCCGAGGCAGAGGTACGCGCGGACCTCGCCGAGACCGAGCGATTGGCGCGCCTCAACTGGGCGCTCGGCCTGGCCACGGTGGCGATCGCCCTGCTGCTAGCGGGACTGCTGGCGAACCGCGTGAGCAAGACGCTCGTGAGGCCACTCCACGAACTGGCGCGTGCGGCACGGTCGCTCGGCAACGGGCACCTCGAAGATCGGGTGTCGATCCGGTCCACCAAGGAGCTGAACGAGGTAGCGGGGACGTTCAACGCGATGGCCAAGGCGTTGCAGGGCCAGCGCGAGGAGCTCGAGCGCCATGCGTTCGCCGACGCCCTCACGGGCCTGCCCAACCGCGCGCTCTTCGAAGACCGGGCGCGCCACGCGATCGGGCGGCTGGCCGGCGGGCACGAGCGCGTGGCCGTGCTGGTGCTGGACATCGACGGCTTCAAGCTCGTGAACGACGGGCTCGGTCGCGCCGCCGGCGACGCGCTGCTCATGCAGGCCGCCGAGCGGATGTCCGTGGCGCTGCGCCCCTCCGACACGATCGCGCGCCTCGGCAGCGACGAGTTCGGCGTGCTGCTCGAATCCGTGCGCGGACTCGACGACGCGCTCGGCGCCTCGGAGCGCCTGCGCGATGCGTTCGACAGCCCGTTCATCCTCGAAGGCTCCGAGGTGCTGGTGACCGCCAGCGTCGGCATCGCCCTCTCCACGGAGGACGCGCGGGAGGGGGCCGAACTGCTGCGCCGCGCCGGTCTGGCGATGCATCGGATCAAGGGACGCGGCCGGAACGCTTCGGAGTTCTTCGACCCGGGCATGGACGACCAGGCCGCCGAGCGGCTGACCACGCTGAACGCGCTGCGCCGGGCGATCGACCGCGGCGAGCTCGTCGTCCACTACCAGCCGATCGTGGACCTGAACACCGGTGAGATGCGCGCCGCCGAGGCGCTGCTGCGCTGGGATCGGCCCGGCCGCGGGCTGGTCCCGCCGCTCGAGTTCATCCCGCTCGCCGAGGAGACCGGCCTGATCGTCTCGATGGGCGCCTGGGTCCTCAACGCGGCGTGCGCCGAAGCGAAGCTCTGGGAGGAGCTGGCCGGCCGGGCCGACATCCCCGTCACGGTCAACGTGTCGGCGCGACAGCTGCTGGACGAGCAGTTCGAAGCCACCGTGGCCGAAGCGCTGCGGTCGACCGGCCTGAGTCCCGAGGGCCTGATCCTCGAGGTCACCGAGTCGTCGGTGATCCAGAGCATCGACGTCGCGATCGCCAAGCTCGACCGCATCTCCGCCACCGGCGTGCGCATCGCACTCGACGACTTCGGCGAGGGCTATTCCTCGCTGAGCCACCTGCGCGAGCTGCCGATCGACATCCTCAAGATCGCCCGCCCGTTCGTGCGGGAGCTGACCGAGGCCGACCACGACCCCGCGCTCGTGCGCGGCATCGTCGAGCTCGCGCGCAGCCTCGGCCTGCGTCTGGTCGCCGAGGGGATCGAGCTCCCCGAGCAGCAGGAGATCCTGCTCGGCCTCGACTGTCCGCTCGGCCAGGGCTTCCTGTTCGCCCGCCCGATGGAGAGCACTCAGCTGCGTGCTCGGATCGGCGAGCGGCGCGCCACCCAAGCCGCGGGCTAGTCCCTCACGCCACCCAGTGGAAGGTCGCGAAGAGGGCCGTGTAGAACGCCAGCAGCCCGACGGACACGCCGACCGCCAGCCACCAGCGCCGCGGGCTCGCCGTCCACAGGGCGAGCCAGATGAAGAGCGGGAAGACGACGAGCACGTAGCGCGGGATCGACTGGAGGTGGTCGCGCCCCTCGTCGGGCACGGAGGCGAGGGCAAACACGATCGCCGCGACGGCGTAGGCGGAGTAGGCGAGGGGCAGCCGCCGGACCGCTCCGACGGTGGCGACCGTGGCGGCGGCGAGGAACCCCAGGTCGGTCAGGGCCGCCCGGGTCGGCCAGTCGGTGATCGGGCTGATGCCGTTCTTGACGTTCCGCAGCGCCCAGACCGCGTCGTCGAGCCCCTGGCCGAGCCCGACCACCGGTATCACGAGGTGGCGCTTCCACACCTCGCGCTGGGCGTCGAGGACCGTGAGGGGATCGCCGAAGACGATCCACAGGTACCCGAAGTACGCGGCCAGGCCAAGGGGTACGAGCGCGAGCCAGCCGGCGTCGCCGAGTGAGGGCCGGTAGCGCGGGCGCCAGCCGAGGCCTGGCCGCGGCCCGCGATCCTCGCGCGGCCCGTACAGCAGGATCAGCGCGAGCGGGAGCAGCAACAGCACGCCCTGATTGCGGGTGGCCGAAGCCAGGGCACCCGCTACGCCGGCCAGCGCCCAGCGGCCCCGCCGGGCCGCGTACACGGTCGCGAGCGTGAGCGCGAGGAAGAGCGACTCGGTGTACACCGCCGAGAAGAAGAAGGCCGTCGGAAACACCGCCACCAGCACCACGGCCCGGCGCGCCGCCGCGGCGCCGAAGTCGAGCTCGACAAGGCGGTGAAGCAGGTACAGCGCGGCGACGAAGGCGAGGCAGGAGAGGAAGACGCCCGCGATGACGGTGGCCCCGGTGTCCGACCCCGCCGCGACGTCCGCGGCCGGCCGGAGCAGGTGGATCGTCAGCGGGTAGAGCGGGAAGAACGCCGCGCTCTCCGGGTAGGGCTCGTAGCCCACCAGCGAGATGGCGTGGTAGTAGCCGCTGTCCCAGTGCGACGTTGTCGCGACCAGCAGGTCGCCCACCCTCCCGAACGGCTGGCTGACCCCGCCGACGTCCTGGCTGTCGCTGCCTCCCGTGCCGTGCAGGAGCACCGCGACCACTCCCACGGCAACCACCAGCGCGCGCGACGACAGAGCGACGAGCCCTGCCCAGCGCAGCGCCGCACGCTGCGCCAGGTCCAGGCGGAGCACGCCCTGTCGCACAGGACCACACTCCCCGACATCCGGGGGGCGCTAACGGGGCTCAGCGGCCACGCGCCCCTTGACACGGGCAGCCCATGGGACTTAATGTCGTCTGACTGATCAATCAGTTAGGGCCAGTCGAGGCGACAATCGCCTCGCGCTACTCGGGTGATTCCAGGCGCCCGAAGAAAGAGGTCGCCCCACATGGGACTGAGGGAAGGCGTCAGGAAAAGAACCGCAGCACTCGTTAGTGCTCTCGTGCTGGTCGGAGTCGTAATCGCAGGTTGTGGCGGCGGAGACGACAGCGATGGCGGAGGGGAGTCCGCGGCAGAGAGCAGCAAGCCGCGGGACGTGACCGTACGTTTGGACTGGATCGTTTGGCCCGAGCACGCCGGCTACTTCGTCGCGCTCGACAAGGGCTGGTACAAGGACGAGGGCCTGAACGTGGAGCTCCGCGAGGGTCACGGCTCCGGCGAGTCGGTGCAGCTAGTGGCCGCCAAGAAGGACACCTTCGGAACGGGCAACCCGTCGGCGCTCGTGGAGGCCGCCGCAAAGGGCGCCCCGATCACGATGGTGGCCGACCCGTTCCAGGACAGCGGCTACAGCGCGGCCTACCTCCCGGACTCCGGGATCACGTCGCCGAAGGACCTCGAGGGCAAGACGTTCGCGGGTGTCGCCGGCTCGCCCGGCTACACGCTGTTCCCCGCGTTCCTCGAGTCACAGGGAATCGACCCCGACTCGGTCAAGACGGTGACCGTCCAGGCCGGTTCCGAGATGACGGGACTGTCCTCGGGCCGCTTTGACGCGGTCGAGTGGAACTCGTTCGCCGCGCCGCTGAGCAAGGCCGCCGGTGCCGGAGAGGCCGAGGTCTTCGCCTACGGCGACTACGGGATCATCAGCCTGGGCTGGGGGATCTTCGTCCACAACGACACGCTCAAGGACGACCCCGAGATGGTGAAGGGCTTCGTGAAGGCGTCGCTCAAGGGCTGGGAGTACGCCCTCGAGAACCCGGACGAAGCGGCCAAGATCATGATCGCGACGGCCGAGAAGTCCACCATCGACGAGCCGACGATGGCCGAGATGATCCGGGGCCTCGTTCCGCTCACCCACACCGACGCCACCGAGGGTCAGCCGCTCGGCTGCATGGCGGTCGAGGACTGGGAGACCATGATCGAGTTCGAGAAGAAGTACGTGGGCGTCAAGGACCCGCCCCCGGTCAGCGAGATGATGACCAACCGTCTCATCGACGGCTGTGAGGCCTAGCAACTCGAAAGCCAGGAGACTGGCTCGATGAAACGCGGATTGAGCGGGCGGGCGAGAGCCATCGCCCGTCCGCTCATCACCGTTGCCGTGCTGTTGCTCGGGTGGGAGCTCTGGGTCCAGCTGGCCGACGTCGAGGTCTACGTCGTTCCGTCTATGACGTCGACCCTCGAGGGCATGGTCACGGAGTCCGAGGAGCTGCTTCCCGCGGCGCGCCTGACGGTGACCGAGACACTGCTCGGCTTCGCGATCGCGGCGGTCGCGTCGGTGGCTCTCGCGGCCGCGTTCGTGGCATGGCGCCCATTGGAGAAGTCGGTCTACCCGCTGGTGGTCACCTCTCAGCTGATCCCGCTGGCGGCGATCGCGCCGCTCATGATCACGTGGTTCGGCTTCGGGCTGATGTCGAAGCTGATCATCGTCTTCCTGATCTGCTTCTTCCCGATCGTGGTGAACGGCGTGGCGGGGCTACGGTCCGTGGAGACGGAGAAGCTGTACCTGGCACGCTCGATGGGCGCCAGCGAGTGGAAGGTGTTCGCGAAGATCCGCTTCCCGGCCGCCCTGCCCAACCTGTTCGCGGGCCTGAAGCTCGCAGCCGCCTTCGCGGTCGTCGGCGCGGTGCTCGGGGAGTTCGTAGGCGCCGAGGACGGGCTCGGTCACATCGTGCTCGAGTCCTCGGGCACGTTCGACACCGTCCTCGTGTTCGCCGCCCTGATGTACCTGATCATCTTCGCGACAGCGTTCTTCTACGCGGTCGCCGCCGTGGAGCGCGTGACGATCCACTGGCACGTGTCGCAGCGCACCGGTGGCGAGCAGTCGACACGCTCGTTGCTCACGACGGCAGAGGCGGCACGGTGACCGCCGCCTCTCGACCCCAGGCACGGCGACCGGTGCGGTCGGCCTACTACGCCGCCGGGTCCCTCCTGACGACGCTGCTGGCCTGGGAGGCCGTCGTACGGCTGGGGAACGTCTCCGATCAGGTGGTGCCGCCGGTCAGCGACGTCATCAGGGTGATGGTGGACGACGCCGGCATCCTCATCGAGGCCACGCTCGAGACGCTCCAGGGCATCGCTCTCGGGTACGGCGCCGCCGTCGTGGTGTCGCTGGCCCTGGCCACGGCGATCGTCGCGTGGCGCCCGTTCGAGAACACGGTCTACCCGATCCTCGTCGCCACACAGGCGATTCCCAAGATCGCGATCGCCCCTTTGCTCGCCGTGTGGTTCGGCTTCGGGATGTCCTCGAAGGTCGTCCTCGTCTTCCTGATCTGCTTCTTCCCGATCGTGGTCGACACGGTGATCGGCCTGAAGTCCCTGAAGGCGGACACCGTCTACCTCGCGCGTTCGATGGGCGCCTCGAGGTACAAGATCTTCCTCCGGCTGCGGTTCGTGAACGCCCTGCCGGACATCTTCGGGGGTGTGAAGGTGGCCGCGGTCTTCGCGGTCAGCGCTGCCGTGATCGCCGAGTACATCACTCTGGCGGGCGGCATGGGAAGCCTTCTGGTTCGGGCGAACGCCGAGCTCGACACCGAGCGCGCCTTCGCGATCGTCGGCTACCTGACGATCGTCGGCATCGTGATCTTCTACGCCATCGAGCTGCTCGAGGCCCGGCTCGTGTCATGGCATGTATCCAGACGCAGTGCAGCGGCCTGATGACCCTGGGAAATCGGTATGGAGGTGCGAAGGATGAGTGATACGGCTACGGCGTCCGCGGAGCGGCCCGAGAAGACGGTTGGATATCGAGCCAAGTTCGGCGTGATCACGCCGTCCACGAACACGGCCGTCGAGTCCGACTACAACACGATCCGCCCGCCCGGCGTGACGTTCCACGTGGGCCGCATGTGGATCCAGAAGCGCACGGACAACGACGAGGAAGCCGACAAGACGCTCCGGCAGATGCGGGAGACGATCGACACGGCGATCCGCGACGTGGTCACCTGTGAGCCGGATCGCCTGATCTGCGGCATGTCCTCGGAGACGTTCATGGGCGGGCTCGAGGGCAACACCAAGTTCATCAAGCACGCCGAGGAGATCTCGGGCCTGAAGGTCACGACCGGCGCCGATTCGGTCTCGGCCGCCCTCGACCACTTCGGGGCCCGCAAGATCGCGGTCCTCACGCCCTACCAGCAGATCATCGACGTGCAGGTCGAGAAGTTCTTCTCCGACCTCGGCTACGACCTCGTGCGCATGAAGGGGCTGCGTGTGCCGCACGCGCTCGCCGCCGCCCGGATCCCGCCGGAGCGGCTGCGCGAAGTCCTGCTCGAGCTCGACGGCTCGGACGTGGACGCCATCGTCCAGGCCGGGGCGAACCTGTCGCTGATCGAGGTCGCCGAGGAGATGGAGGAGCGACTCGAGAAGCCGGTGATAGCGCTCAACATCGCCACGGTGTGGCACGCGCTGCGCGCGGTCGGGATCAACGACCAGTTCAGGGGCTTCGGGTCCCTCTTCTCCAAGGCCTAGGCGTGAAGCTCGCACGCAAACTCGGACGCAGCCCCGCTCCGCCAAGCGGGCCGCACGGGCAGGTCGTCCCGATCCAGATCGACCACGTGTCCAAGTCGTATGAGACGCGAGAGGGGGAGGTCCGGGCGGTCGATGACTTCTCGCTCGAGTGCCGTCCCGGAGAGTTCGTCTCGATCGTGGGCCCGTCGGGATGCGGCAAGAGCACCATGCTCCTGATGGTCGCGGGGCTGGTCCCGACGACGTCCGGCACCGTGACGATCGGCGATACGGTCGTCGAGCGTCCGTACACGGACCTGGGCTTCGTCTTCCAGGACTCGGTGCTGCTCGACTGGCGCAAGACGATGGGGAACGTGCTGCTGCAGGCCGAGATGCGTGGCCTGGACAAGGACGCCTACCGGACCCGCGCCCAGGAGCTGATCGACCTCGTCGGCCTGACCGGTTTCGAGGATCGCTATCCGTTCGAGCTGTCGGGCGGCATGCGTCAGCGCGTCTCGATCTGTCGCGCGCTGCTGCACGATCCCGCTCTGCTGCTGATGGACGAGCCGTTCGGCGCTCTCGATGCCCTTACGAGGGACCAGCTCAACCTGGACCTCCAGGACATCTGGCTCACGTCGCAGAAGACGGTTCTGTTCGTGACGCACGGGATCACCGAGGCGGTCTTCCTCTCAGACCGCGTAGTGGTCATGTCCCCCCGGCCGGGTCGCATCGAGGAGGTGCTGGAGATCGCGCTGCCGCGGCCACGGCACCTCTCCGTCCGCGAGACGCCCGAGTTCGGCAAGTACACAAACGACATCCGGAGCGTCTTCGCGCGCCTCGGCGTGCTCCGCGAGGAGCACGGCTCGACGGGTCCAGGCCCCTCGACGCCTGCCCTCGCCAACCCGGAGGTCACATCATGAGAATTGGGCTCGTTCAGGACGGCGCGTCGAGTGGCGCGGACGGCGCATCGTCCGTCCGCCGCATGGAGGAGCTCGTCGACGAGGCGGTCTTCGCCGAGGAGATGGGCTTCGACTTCTACGGCCTGGCGGAGGTGCACTTCGCCCCGGAGATGACGGTGTCCTCGCCCGAGGTGGTCCTCGGGTTCATCGCCGCTCGGACAAGTCGGATCAAGCTGCGGTTCGTCTCGATGCCGCTGCTGGCCTTCAACCATCCGATCCGTGTGGCCGAGCGGATCGCGACGCTCGACATCCTCTCCCAGGGAAGGATCCAGCTCGGCGCCGCTCGCTCGAACCAGGCGCACACGATCGAGGCGTTCCAGGTGCCGGTCGACAAGACGCGCGAGCAGTTCACCGAGTCGATCGAGATCATCCTGAACGCGCTCTCGAACGAGACGTTCAAGCACGAGGGCACGCATTGGACGATTCCCGAGCGCACGCTCTTCCCGAAACCGGTGCAGAAGCCGCATCCCCCGCTGTTCGCCTCGGCGACGAGCCTGGACACGCACCGCTTCGCCGGCGAGCAGGGCTTGGGCGTGATGAGCGGCAACAGCCTCCCGGGCGGCTGGGACTTCGTCCAGCAGTGCATCGATCTCTACCGCGAGTCGTGGCAGGACGCGGCGCCTCGCGGCCGCGCCACGAACAGCTCCTTCTCGGCGCTGGCGCTGCGCGCCCACTGCGCGGAGACCAACGAGCAGGCCCAGGCGGAGGCGAGCGAGACGGCATTCACGACCGTCGACCTCGTCCTGAGGTGGTACTCGAAGATCGCCGAGCAGTCGTCGGAGTACGCCTACATGGCGCAGTTCAAGGAGCTCGACGAGCGCCGCCGCGACCTCCCCTTCATGATCGAGCGGGCGCCCTACCTCACGATCGGCGATCCGGACTTCTTCGTCGACCGGATCCGCCGCCTGGAGGCGATGGGCGCCGACGAGCTGATCCTCGAGATCGACGGGATGGGGCACGAGAAGCACATGGAGTCGATCGAGATGATCGGCCGGCACGTGCTGCCGCGGGTGCGGGCCCAGGAGCCACAGGAACACGTGGCCTGAGGTGACGGGCACGCAAGACGCCAACTCCGCCTGGCTCTCGCTGGTCGCGGGCACACAGGTCGACGTGCCCGAGCTCACGACGCTCGAGGAGGTCATCGCCTTCCGCACGCATCCCACGCGTGACCTGCGCAAGCACAACGTGGACCTCCCGCCCGACGTGGAGATCCGCCACGAGACGCTGCGCGAGCTAAACGGCGTGGCCACAAAGGCCGAGGTCTACGTCCCCTCGGGCAGCGGGCCGTTCCCGATGCTCCTGTACATGCACGGGGGCGGCTGGTGCTGGGGCAAGGCCGAGTACGTCCGCAAGCTCGGCATGAGCATGGCCGAGCGGGGCCACGTGGTGGTCAACCTCGACTACGGCCTCGCGCCGGAGCTCCCGTTTCCGTGGGCGGTGGAGGAGACGATCCACGCGGCCCGCTGGATGACCGAGAACGCCGAGCGCCTCGGCGGAGCGCCGGGGCCGATCGCGATCGGCGGCGCCTCGGCCGGCGCGAACTTGGCCGCCGCCGCGATCGTCGCGCTCACGCACGACGATGCGCCCGCCGGGGAGCTCTCCGACGTCAGCGTCGAGTTCTCCGCCGCGGTCTTCCTCTACGGGATCTTCGACCTGCCGCTGCTGATGCAGCGGCCGGGCTCGCACGCGGGCGGCTTCGCCGAGACGCTCTACAACAGCGCGTACCTCGGGCCGCACTGGCTGACGCTCCACCGCCACCCGCTCGTGAGCCCCGCCCACGCCCCCAACCTGGACCGGTTCCCGCCCACCTACCTGACGATCGGCGACCAGGATGCCCTGGTGCCGCAGTCGCTGGGCATGGCGGCCCGCCTCATCGACGCGGGCGTTCCGACGACGCTGTCGCTGGTCGAGGGGCTGAACCACTCCTTCGCCTACATCCCGCACCACCTGCCCGATGCCGCAACCGAGCTCCAGCGCCTGTTCGGCTGGCTGGAGAGCCGCACCACGACCAGGAGCGAACAATGACCCAAATCGAGGAAATCAAGGCAGAGGGACTTCAGGAGATGTTCTCGGCGGACGCGATCCGCTACGGGGATCTCGTGTTCGTCTCGGGCTGCGTTCCGCTGGACACCGAGGGCAACCTCATCGGCCGCGGCGACCTCGAGCAGCAGACTCGGAAGACGCTCGAGAACCTCGAGCTGGTCCTGCGCTCCGCCGGGACGGACTTCCAGCACGTGCTGAAGACCACGGTCTTCCTGACGAACATCGCAGAGCGCGGCGTCACGCACGCGATCCGCAAGGAGATCTTCGGCGCCCGTCCGCCGGCGAGCACGATGGTCGAGGTCAGCCGCCTCGGCGGCGAGGGAATCGAGATCGAGATCGACGCGATCGCCGCGATTCCGGCGTCTGGCTCCACATGAGCGCTCCGCTGACGAACTACGTCGACGGAGACTGGTCCGCCGCCGCGGACGGCGCGACGTTCGAGGGCGTGAGCCCGATCACCGGCGAGGCGGCGTACTCGCTGGCCGACGGCGGCTCCGAGGACGTGGACCGGGCCGTGCGCTCCGCACGCGCGGCGCTGCTGTCGCCGGCGTGGCGCGACATGACCCAGACCCGTCGCGGCGCGCTGCTGCGGCGGCTCGGGGATTTGGTGCTCGACAAGGTCGACGAGCTGGCGCGGATCGAGACGCTCGACAACGGCAAGCTGCTGCGCGAGACCACCGGGCAGGTCCGCCGGGTGCCCGAGTTCTTCTACTACCACGCCGGCATCGCGGACAAGATCCAGGGCTCGGTGATCCCGGCGACCCAGCCGCAGCTGCTCAACTACACGCTGCGCGAGCCGATCGGTGTGGTCGCGGCGATCATTCCGTGGAACTCCCCGCTCCAGCTCGCCGCCATGAAGCTGGCGCCGGCGCTCGCGTGCGGCAACACCGTCGTGCTCAAGCCCAGCGAGCACGCCTCGGCGTCGCTGATCGCGCTGATGCCGCTGTTCGAGGAGGCCGGCTTCCCGGCAGGCGTGGTCAATCTGGTGACCGGTCGCGGCGAGGCGGGGGCCGCCCTCGCGGAGCACCCGCTCGTGAACAAGGTCGCGTTCACGGGGGGGACCGAGACCGGCAGGAAGGTGGCGATGGCGGCCGCCTCCCACTTCGCCGGCGCGACGCTCGAGCTGGGCGGAAAGAGCCCCCAGCTGGTGTTCGAGGACGCGGACCCCGAAGAGGCCGTGAAGGGCCTGCTGGCCGGCGTCTTCGCGGCCGGCGGACAGACGTGCGTCGCGGGGTCGCGGGCATTCGTGCACGCCGCGCTCTACGACCAGGTCTGCGAGCGCGTCGCCGAGCGGGCCGACGCCCTGCGGGTCGGCGACCCCCTCGACGAGAGCACGGACGTCGGTCCGCTCGCCATCGAGGCCCAGCGCGACAAGGTCGAGCACTACGTCGGCAGTGCGCAGGAAGAGGGCGCGACGCTACGGGCGGGCGGCCGGCGGCCAGACGACCAGCCGCGCGGCTGGTACTACCGCCCGACGATGTTCTCCGACGTCCGCAACGACATGACCCTCGCGCAGGAGGAGGTCTTCGGGCCGGTGCTCGCAATGGCCCGGTTCGAGACCGACGACGACGCGGTGCGGCTGGCCAACGACAGCCGCTTCGGCCTGGCCGCCGGAGTCTGGACGAACGATTTGCAGCGCGCGCATACGCTCGCCGCGCGGCTCGAGGCCGGGACGGTGTGGGTCAACACGTACAGGTCGCTGACGCCGGTCTCGCCGTTCGGCGGCGTCAAGGACAGCGGGATCGGCAGAGAGAACGGCGCCGACGTCGTGCTGGAGTACACCCGCGTCAAGAGCGTCTGGCTCAACCTCTCCAAGGCTCCCAGCCCGGACCCGTTCCCGGGCCGGTGAGCGAGCCCGCCAGGGATACAGTAGGACCGTGGCCCAGCACAAGCGCGCGAGCCCGGGTGGCACCGCGGTAACCGACTACGCGGACCCCAGAGAACGGATACTCGCCGCGGCCTTTCGCGTCGTGGCTCGCGACACCATCAGTGGGACGCGCATGCCCGTGATCGCGAAGGAGGCGAATCTCAGCCAGGGCGCGCTCCACTACTACTGGGACACCAAGGAGAACCTGCTCCTGAACCTCCTGGCGTGGCTGCTCACCGCGTTCCGCGAGGGACGCGGCATCTCCTCCGGCGATTCCGTGCCGCCCGCCGAGGCCGGTGAACCGGCGGTCGGGCTGGCGCGCCAGATGGCCCTGGTTCGGCTCCTGATCACCAAGGAGCCGGAGATGAGTCGGGTGTACTACGACTTCTGGGTCCAGGCCGCATCGCGCTCGGGGCCGCTCCAGGAATCGATGCGCCACGAGCTGGAGCGGTACAGGAGCGATCTCAAGCGCACGATGCTGCCCGACTCGCACCCCGAGTTCGACATCGATGCGCTCGCCGCGGTCTTCCTGGGGCTGTTGGAAGGACCGCTGCTGCAGCTGGCGCTCGACGGGGACGCGTTCGACTCCGACGAGTACCTGAAGATCGCCGAGCGGCTGATGTCGGAGGCGGTAGGGCCGGCGCTGCGCTAGAGGCCGGCGAGCATCGCGTTGATGTCCCGCTCGGTCGTCGCGGCGTGGCGGTCGATCGCCGTCGCGGCCGCGGCGCCGTCGCGGCCCTCGATCTCGGCGAGGATCGCGGCGTGCTCCTTGATGGCGCGCCGCTGCGGGGTCCGCGTCTCGGGCAGCGCGCTGATGGCGTCGTTTAGCACCAGCCGCATGTGCTCCAGCGCCTCGTAAACGAACGCGTTGTGCGCGGCCCGCGCGATCGCGAGATGGAACTGGGTGTCATTGGCGATGAACTCGGCGTCGCTCTGGGCCGCTGCCGCCGCATCCTGGGCGGCGCGCATGAGCTCGAGCTCGGCGGCGCTGTGCTGCGTGGCCGCGAGGCCTGCCGCGAACGTCTCCACGTTGCGCCGGAACACCAGCGCCTCGCCGATCCGGTCGCGTTCGCGCCGCAGGCGGGCCATCAGGTAGTCCTGCGCCAGGTCGTCCTCGTCGTGGGCGAGCACGAACGTCCCACCGTTGCGCCCGCGGCGCGTCTCGACCAGGCGTTCGGCCTCGAGCAGCCGGATGGCGGCCTGGACCGTCGCGCGGCCGACGCCGAAGAGGCCCGACAGCTCACGCTCGGACGGCAGCCCCTCCTCGGGCAGGACCATTCGCAGCCCGATCTGCCGGCGCAGCTGCTCGGCGACGTACTCGTGCGCGCGCAGCTGTGCGATCGGCTCGAGCGTCGCCGCCACATCCTGAGCCGCCGATGCGGCCGGCGCGGAGGACGCCTTTGACGCCATGCCGACACTGTAGATCACTGAGGGCTGTTAGGACTCAGACGGAGGCCTTTGACACTCGGTATATAGTCCTCGCATGAAGGGCTTTAGCCCACGCGCTGGGCATCCCGGGGCGGTCTGCCGGTGAAGATCGCACTTGGCCAGCTCTCGGCCACCGAGGACAAGCGGCGCAACCTTCAGGTCCTCTCCGAGCTGGCTCGGGACGCCGCCGCCGACGGGGCCGACGTGGTGGTCTTTCCCGAGGAGGCGATGTACGCCGCCGCCTCGCCCGACGCAGGGCTCGCGGCCACCTCGGAGACGCTCGACGGCCCGTTCGTGTCCGAGCTGAGCACGCTGGCCGCGGAGCTCGGCCTCACGGTGATCGCGGGGATGCACGAGACGGCACTTGGCGAGGCGCACCGCGCCTACAACACGATCGTCGTGGTGGAGGCCAGCGGCAGCGTGAGCAGCTACCGCAAGCTCCACCTCTTCGATGCCCTCGGCCACCGCGAGTCGGACCGCTTCCTCCAAGGCGAGGGCTCCCGGCTGACGCTCGACATCGGCGGCATCCGGCTCGGCGTCCTCAACTGCTACGACATCCGCTTTCCCGAGCTCGCGCGGCTGTTGATCGACGACGGCGCCGAGGTGCTGGTGGTGTGCGCGTCCTGGGTCGACGGTCCCCTGAAGGAGGATCACTGGGAGACACTCCTGCGCGCTCGGGCGATCGAGAACACCTGCTGGGTGGCGGCGGCGGATCAGGCGCTCGACACGACGGTGGGCCGGAGCATGCTGATCGACCCGATGGGCGTGGTGCGCTGCAGCCTGGGCGAGGAGCGCGACATGCTGCTGGCCGGCGAGGTGGACCCGGCGCGCACCGCGGCGGTGCGCGAGGCGCTCCCGTCGATCCGCAACCGCCGCTTCGTGGTGATCGACGCGGTGGCGCCCCTGGCGGCGGCCGAGCCGGCGGCCTCGTGATCGCGCTGAAGAACCTCGTCGGCGGCGAGTGGGTCGAGGCCACCGACCACGGGACGATGGAGATCGAGAACCCGGCGACCGGCGAGAAGATCGCGACCGTTCCAAGCGGCACGGCGGCGGACGTCGAGCGCGCGGTCGAAGCCGCGCGGCGGGCGCTGCCCGAGTGGCTCGACGCCACGCCGGGCGAGCGCTCGACGGTCCTGCTCGCGCTCGCCGACGTGCTCGACGCGCACGGCGAGGAGCTTGCGCGGATCGAGTCCGAGGACGTGGGCAAGCCGCTGATGGCCGCCCGCGACGAAATGCCTTTCTGCGCCGACAACCTGCGCTTCTTCGCCGGTGCCGCGCGCAACCTCGAGGGGAAGCCCGCCGGGGAGTACATCAAGGGCTACACGTCGCTGATCCGCCGCGAGCCGATCGGCATCGTCGCCGGGATCATGGCCTGGAACTACCCGCTGATGACGGCGGTGTGGAAGATCGGACCGGCGCTGGCGGGCGGGAACGTGCAGATCCTGAAGCCAGCCGAGCAGACGCCCCGCTCGGTGCTGCGGCTGCTGGAGCTCGCCGGCGACGTGGTGCCGCCCGGCGTCCTCAACGTGATCACCGGCGACGGCGTCCCGGTGGGTGCCGGCCTCGTGGACCACCCGGATGTCGGGCTGGTGTCGCTCACAGGCGACGTCGACACGGGCAAGACGATCGCACGCAACGCGGCGAACACGCTCAAGCGCGTCCACCTCGAGCTCGGCGGCAAGGCGCCCATGGTGATCTTCGACGACGCCGACCTCGACCAGGTGGTGGAGGCCATTCGCGTCGCCGGCTTCTGGAACGCGGGGCAGGACTGCACGGCCGGCTCGCGCGTGCTGGCCAGCGCCAAGGTCTACGACTCCCTGCTCGAGCAGCTCGTCCCGGCCGTCGAGTCGCTCAAGGTCGGCGACCCCGCCGAGGGCGACGACATCGAGATGGGCCCGGTCATCTCACGCGGCCAGCAGGAGCGCGTGATGGGCTTCCTCGACCGCGCGCGCGAGGCGCGCGCCACGATCCTCACCGGCGGCGAGACGCGCGGCGAGCGCGGCTACTTCGTGGCGCCGACCGTGGTGACCGACGTGGCACAGGACGCGGAGATCGTCCAGCGCGAGGTGTTCGGCCCAGTCGTGACGGTCCAGAGCTTCGACGGCGACGCGGAGGCGATCGCGCGGGCGAACGACGTTCGCTACGGCCTCTCGGCCTCCGTCTTCACACGCGACGTCGCCCGCGCCTTGAACGCCACGCGCAAGCTTCAGTTCGGCACCGTCTGGGTGAACGACCACCAGATCCCGATCAGCTCGGAGCTGCCGCACGGCGGCTTCAAGGAGTCGGGCTACGGCAAGGACATGTCCATGTACTCCGTCGAGGAGTACACGCAGATCAAGCACGTTTCGATCCGGCTCAACGAGGAGGTTTCGACGTGACATCAAGCTCCGGCGGGCACGCGGAGGGGCAGGAGCTCCACCAGCGTCAATCGTCAGGTCTGGTGCGACAGGGGAAGCCGTTCGACGCCTTCGCGTTCAACCTGTTCGGACTCACCATCGGCGTCGTGGCCGGCTGGATCCTGCTGTACGGGATCCCGTTCTACCCCGGCTCGAACGTCCTGCTGACGATCGTCATCTGCTTCGTCTGCAGCATCGGCTTCGTGCTCGTCTACGCGCTCTTCACGGCGATCATGCCGCGAAGCGGCGGCGACTACGTCTTCATCGGGCGCAGCCTGCACCCGAGCATCGGGTTCGCCGCGAACGCCAGCTTCATGTTCTGGGTCGTGATGTTCATCGCGATCAGCGGCATCCTGATCGCCCAGATCGGCCTCTCGACCGTCTTCCGCCAGCTCGGCGCCGCAACGGACAACGTCAGCTGGGCGACGTGGGGCGACTGGTTCTACACGGACTGGGGCCAGTTCTGGTCGGGCCTCGCCGCCATCGCGATCCTCGGGCCGCTGCTCGTGGTCAGCCGGCGTGGTCTCAAGAACTACTTCACCTTCCAGAAGTACCTGATCATCTTCGCCCTCGGCACCCTGCTGATCACGATCATCGTGATGCTCGTGATGCCGGGCGACTCCTTCGTCTCGTCGTTCGACAAGTACGTCGAGAAGTTCTCCGGCAAGGCCGGCGCGCACGCCGCGCTGCTGGAGGCGGGTGGCTCGCACGGCGACTTCAGCTTCAAGCAGAGCGCACAGGCCATCGTCTGGCCCTTCTACGGCGTCTGCTTCCTGGTGATCTCGTGCTACTGGGCGGGCGAGTCCCGGCCCGGGCTGCGCGCCCAGCTGACCGGGATGGGCAGCTCGTTCGCGACCGGCTTCGCGCTGCTGATGATCACCGTCGGCGTTGCGCTGATGGCCTTCGGCGTGGACTTCCTGAACGCGCTGGGCCTGGCCGACCCGACCGAGTTCGGTCTCGCCTTCACGCCCTTCTACGTGGAGCTGGCCGGAACCTGGACGGGCGCGGTGATCGGCATCCTCATGACGCTGGGGATGACCGCGTGGCTGGTGAGCTACGTGCCCTTCCTCAGCATCATGGCCATCCGCAGCATCCTGGCGTGGTCCTTCGACGGCGTCGCCCCCCAGTGGTTCGGGCGCGTCGACCGCCGCGGCAACCCGGTGAACGCGACGATCGCGTGTTACACGCTGGCGCTCGTGCTGCTGGTGATCTACTCGTTCACGGACTGGCTCACGGTCACCACGCCGCTGCTCAGCTTCGCCTTCACGCTCTGGCTGACCTGCCTGTCCGCGATCGTGTTCCCGTACCGGCGCAAGAGCCTGTTCGAGGCTTCGCCGGCGGCTGTGCGGGTGGGCGGCGTCCCGCTGATGTCGCTGGCCGGCGTGGCCGGCCTGGCGGGCCTGACCGTGATCATCGTGCTGCTCGTGACCGACGTGAACTCCGGCACGAACTGGCCGGCGGACAAGGGCCAGATCTACGCGATCATCGGCGCCTTCCTCGGCGCGGGTGCGCTGTGGGGCCTCTCCGCGGCGGTCCAGCGCATGCGCGGCATCGACGTGGGCGACGCGTCTCGTACGCTGCCGGTCGAATGAGGCGGGGTCGCGGCGGGAGGGGACGGGGCGAGCTGCGGCTCTTCTTCGCCACGGACCTGCACGGATCGGAGACCTGCTTCCGCAAGCTGCTGTCCGCGGCGAAGGTCTACGAGGTCGATGCCCTCGTCCTGGGCGGGGACCTGACCGGGAAGGCGCTGCGACCGCTGATCGAGGGCGAGGACGGGTACCACGTGGGCCTCAACGCCAACGGCGGGCCCGTCCTCGACGAACAGGAGGCGGCCGCGTACGCGGAGCGGGCGGCCGCCGCGGGGGTGTACTGCGTCACCGTGGACGCGGCCGAGGCGAAGCAGCTGGCGGAGCCCGCGGGGGTGGACGCCAGGCTCACGGCGGAGGCGGCCCGACGTGTGGCGGGATGGATCGCGCTGGCGCAGGAGCGGCTGGCGGGCGGCGACGTCCAGCTGTTCGTGTCGGCCGGGAACGACGATCCGCCCGAGGTGCTGGCCGCGGCGGCCGAGGCGGACGGCGACCGCGTTGTCTACTGCGACGGCGCGGTGACGCGCATTCGCGACCGCGTCGACCTGGTCAGCTTCGGCTACAGCAACCCCACGCCGTGGCGCACCCCCCGCGAGCTCTCCGAGGACGAGATGCGGGAGCGCATCGAGGAGCTGATCGCCGGCGCCGAGGACCCGTCGAATGCCGTGTTCAACCTGCACGTGCCGCCGGTGTCGTCGGGGCTCGATCGCTGCGCCGAGCTGGATGCGTCGACCGACCCGCCCACCGTGGTCCGCATCGGCGGCGAGGTGGTCATCGGCGACGCCGGCAGCCGCGCCGTCCGCGACGCCCTGAGCGAGCACCAGCCGCTGGTCGGCCTTCACGGTCACATCCACGAGTCGCGCGCCTCCGCGAACATCGGCTCCACGCTGGCGCTCAACCCGGGGAGCGACTACGGGGACGGTCTGCTGCGCGGAGTAATCGTCGTGCTTAAGGGGCGCCGCGTCGCGCACCAGTTCACATCCGGTTGATGAGGAGTCGAGACCCATGGAGCATTCGATGACGGCTGCGCCGTTCACGTTCAACATCTGGACCGACATGCGGCCGGCGCCGGGCAGCGGGGACTTCCCGCGCCGGTACGCCGAGGTCATCGAGGAGGTCAGGTTCGCCGAGGAGCGCGGGTTCAACGGCTTCTGGACGACCGAGAACCACGCGGTGGACGACGGCTACCTGCAGGCGCAGCTGCCGCTGCTGGCGGGCATCGCCACGGTCACGTCGCGCATGCGGCTGTTCACGAGCGTGTACCTGCTGCCCTTCTACAACCTGCGCCAGACCCTGGAGTCCACGATCGTCGTCGACCTGCTCTCGCAGGGACGAATGGAGCTGGGCGTGGGGGCCGGCGCCTACAAGCGCGAGTTCGAGCTGTTCGGGGCGGACTACCCGAATCGCGGACGCTTCATGGAGGAAGGCATCGGCCTGCTCCGCCAGGGCCTCGACACAGGCCAGCTGCCGGACGGCCCCGGCGGATCGCTCCAGCCGCTGGTCCCCGGCCCGGCGCAGCAGCGGCTGCCGGTCGTGGTGGGCGGAATGGCGCGCGTGGCGACCGACCGGGCGGTCCGCCTGGCGGACGGGCACTCCGCCTACGACTACGAGGCGCCCGAGGAGAACCTGCCGCGTTTCTACCGCGAGGTCCTCGGGCCGCTGCTCGAGCGCGAGGGGCGCACGCTCGACGCGTTCAGGTGGAAGGTGGCCACGCCGCTGTGGGTCTCCGACGATCCCGAGCACGACTGGGCCGAGCTCTACGGCCCCGCGTTCGAGTACCAGCAGCGCAAGTACGTGGACTGGTTCGGCGACACCTCGGTGGACCCCGGCCTGCCCGGCGGGATCACGGACCGCAACGCGCAGTTCGTCGGCACGCCGGAGGACGTCGCGGCGAGGTTGTTCAAGACCTGGCGCCAGGCGCCCTGGCACGACTACGGCTTCTTCTACCGGCTGCCCGGGATCCCGCACGAGCGGGCGCTCGAGCACCTGGAGATGATCAGCTCCCGCCTCGTACCCGAACTGGCCCGTCTGGCGGCCGCCGAAGGAGTTCCGACCGCATGAACGTGCGCAGCTCGCTGACCATTCCCGCCCGCGAGGGCCGGGCGCTCCCCGTGAAGAAGGGCGAGCGGCTGAAGCTGTCGACGCCGAAGGGACAGCAGGCGGTCGACTTCTTCGCCTACGAGGACGGCAACCTCGACGCGTGGCTGTCGGCGACGCACACGTGGATGTCCACCGGCTCGCTGCGCCCGCGGGAGGGCGACACGTTCCTCACCCGCTTCCGCAGCCCGATCATGAAGTTCGTGGAGGACGGGGCCGGCGGCGTGCACGACATGCTGCTCGCCGCCTGCGACGAGATCCGCTACCGCGAGTACGGCATCGAGGGCCGGCCCGGGTGCGGCGACAACCTGATCACCGCGATGGCCGCGCTGGGGCACCGGGTCGACGTCGTGCCCCAGCCGATCAACTTCTTCACCAACACCGAGGTGGGCGCCGACCTGGCGCTCGGGGGCGGGCCGAATCCGGTCCCGCCCGGTGGCTACGTGGTCGTGGAGGCGCTGGTCGACGTGATCTGCGCGGCATCCGCGTGCCCGTGGGACCGCACCGAGCCCTGGGTGGTCAACTCGCCCGCTGGACCGTCCGAGATCGAGGCGACCGTCCTCGCGCCCTAGGTACCTGGAGTCGATGGAGGCACACATGACGAACAGCACCCTTGAAACGCTGATCACCAAGGAAGAGCTCGACGCCGTCCGGCTGCCCGAGCTCGAGGCGACCACTTTGGCGCCCCACTACTACTGGGCGCCCGAGATCTACGAGCTCGAGCTGGAGAGCGTGTTCCTGCGCGAGTGGATCTGCGTGGGCCGGGCGGACGAGATCCCGAACGTCGGCGACTTCTTCACGCGCACGATCGCGAGCGAGAACGTGATCGTGGTGCGGGACACGCCCGAGACGCTGCGCGGGCACTCCAACTTCTGCCGCCACCGCGGCTGCGCGGTCGTCACCGAGAAGGCCGGCAACACGAAGTCGTTCCGCTGTCCCTATCACGGCTGGATGTACGCGCTGGACGGCGAGCTGCGGGGCGCGCCCGAGTTCAAGTTCACCGCCGACTTCGACAAGAAGGACTACCCGCTGTTCGGGGTCCAGCTCGAGGTGTACGAGGGCTTCGTCTTCATCAACTTCGACGAGAACGCCACGCCGCTCGCTCCGCGTCTCTCGGACACGACGAAGTGGGGCCGCGAGCTCTACGGGATGGCCGACCGCCGCACCACCCACCGCTGGGAGTGGCAGCTCGACTGCAACTGGAAGGCCTACGTCGAGAACTTCCTCGAGGAGTACCACGTGCCGTGGGTCCACGCGGAGACGTTCCAGCCCGACGTGCCGATGAAGGACTGGGTCGACTTCCCTGACATCTCCGACCAGCCCTGGGACCTCCAGCTGGCCCAGCTCCCGCTGTACACGTTCAGCGACTCGGGCCAGCCGCTGTTCCCGTACAACCCGGCCCTGAACGACCTCCCGAAGGACTTCGCGGGCCTGCCCGTGTGGTGCGTGTACCCCTCGTTCATGTGCCTGCCGGCGGCGGACGCCACGCTCTACTACGTGGCGTTCCCCGACGGGCCGGAGAAGACCACCGTGATGATGCGGCTCTGCCTCCCGAACGACGTGGCGGACGCCTACGAGGCGGGCGACCCCGACACCGTTCCCAAGGTCGAGGAGTACGTGCGCAACTCGGGCGAGTTCATCCTCGAGGACAACCGCATCTGCGAGCTGCAGCAGGCCGGCCTGCGCACGCGGCGCGGCGGGCGCGGGCGCTACTGCAAGCACGAGCCGCTCGTGTGGAAGATGCACAACTGGCTGATCAGGACCGCATACGAGGCGGTGGCATCGGGCGCCGCGACCGCCGGCAACGGCAAGGCGGGATGAGGGACGGCCACCGCGTCATCGACACCGACAGCCACGTCGCTCCGGCGCTCGAGCTGCTCTACGAGCAGGGCGACCCGGAGTTCCGCGGCCGCTGGGAGCAGCTCAAGCTCCATCTGAGCCTGCGCGACTCGCTGCCGCTGCGCCCGGGCGACTGGGAGCGGCCATGGCTCGAGCTGGCCGTCGCGCCGTCGGACTTCGCGGGCGGCCTCGGCGAGCCCGCCGACATCGATGTCGAGGCCGGCGTGCTGCACGACAACCCCGACGGTCGGCTGAGGTTCATGGACGCCGAGGGAATCGACGAGCAGCTGGTCCTGCCCGGCGGCGTGGCGGCGGCGAGCACGGGCCTCGACGTCGGCCTCTCCACGGGCCTGCTGGCGGCCTACAACCGCTACGTGCTCGACTACTGCGCGGCGGACCCGCGGCGCCTGCGCGCGGCGATCCAGGTGCACGGGGCCGACCCCGAGTGGTCGGTGGCGGAGATCGGCCGCCACGCGGACGCCGTTGCCGTGGCCGCATTCACGATCTGCCTGCCGGCGGCGCTCGCCATCGACGATCCGGCCCTGGAGCCGATCTGGCGGGCGGGCGCCGAGGCCGACCTGCCGCTCGTCCACCACGCCTTCCTCGAGGACACGCCCTACTTCCCCGGCTACCGGGACCTGTGGAGCAACCCGCTCCTGGCGCGCGCGGCGGCGCACCAGTGGAGCGCCCAGCGCGTGATCGCCGCGCTCGTCCTGGGGGGCACCTTCGAGCGCTGGCCGCGCCTGCGGGTGGCGTTCGGGGACAGCGGCGCCGGCTGGCTCCCCGCTTGGCTCCACCAGCTGCGCGGCCAGGTCGATGGTGGCGCCTCGGACCGTCGCGATCCGGTCGACTACGCCGCCGAGGGCCGCATCTGCGTGGCGCTCGAGCGCCACGAGGGCGAGGCGATGGCCGAGAGCGTGGTGTCGCTGCTCGGCGAGGAGACGCTCGTGTGGCAGTCGCACTTCCCGGGCCTGGGGCCCGAGAGCTCGCCGGACGACGTGCTCGGCTGGGAGCGCCTCTCCTCAGAGGTGAAGGGCAAGGCCCTGGCGGGCAACGCGGCGCGCTGCCTGCGGCTGCTCTAGGTCCTAGGTCAGAGCCTCGTCGGGGACCTCGTACCAGCGCACGCGGGTCCCGATCTTCGCGCGCATCTTCCACTTGCGCGTCTTCGGCGCGGCCTCGACACGGGCCAGGATCTCCTTGATGCGTTCGCCGACGGTCTCGGCGTGATCGAAGTCCGGAAGGTCGCGGGCGTAGGCGTCCACGCGCTCGAGCGCGAGCGTCGCCGTCTTCCACCAGCCCCAGTCCGCTCCGAGGATCTCGGCGATGTAGTCGAGGTCGATGCCGGCGCCCGACAGCGGGTGGTCGCTCAGCAGCGCGACCGCGTCCTTGAGGTCGCGCTCGTTCACCTCGACCACCTGGAGCTTCAGCAGCAGGAGGTCGGCGAGCGGGAGCGTCGGCTCGTCGACCCCGAGCCGGTCACGCAGGTCGAGCGTGTGGCACATGGAGACGGAGTCGAGGAACACGTCCGCCTCGCGCCCGTGGAGCGAGTCCCAGAAGAAGAGCCGCTGGTGGCCGTGGAGGGTGTTGAACTCGTCCTCGGGGCGGTAGCCGGCGGCCTTGAAGAGGACTTCGATGCGGGTACGGTCCTTGGAGCGGCCGATGAAGTCGATGTCCTTGTAGCTGCGCGCGAGCGGGGCCTGGAGCGCGGAGGGGCAGCGGCACCCGACGGCGACACCGCCCAGCAGCCGCATGTCGAGCCCGGTCTCGCCGGCGAGGCCGACGACGCGCCGGCCCTCGTCGGCCGGCTCGGCGAGGGCGTCAGATCCCAGCTGCATCGCGCTCCGCCGACAGCACGTCGATGAGCCGAGCCTCGTTCGCCACCTTCTCGGCGAGGATGCGCGCGGCCAGCGCGCAGGTGGGGAAGTCCCGGCCGGTGGTGAGGTCGCAGATCTCCCACCAGGTGCGGATGGCGTCCCGCTCGGTCTCGAGCATGGCGATGAGCGGGTCGCCGCCGGGAACCTCGGTCCGGTCGGCGAGGCCGGCGAACTGCGTCACCTCGTCGGGCAGGGCGCCGCCGAGCTGGCGGATCCGTGGCAGGCAGCCCTCGAGGTGATCCCTGCTCTGGCGCGCGAGGGCGTCGCACAGCTCGCGGTGGTCGGCGTTCCCGGCGAGGTGGAGGGCGAGCACCGTGTAGCGGTAGTGGGCGGCCAGCGCGGCCGCGGCGGCCTCCGCGAGCTTCGCGACGAGCTCCGCGACGTCGACGCCGCGCGCCCTCAGCTCGGCCACGCCGACGCGCTCGGAGAGGTCGCCGGGGCGGACCTTCTCACCTACGTCGGGGCTCTCTTGAACTCGCATAATGCCTAAACGCCTCAATACGGAACCGTTTCACGAAGGCGCCATGCAGTCAAGGGCTTGGAGTACCGTTGTGCAGCAGCGATAAGCGCGCTGCGCGGACTCTGTCCGCAGGTCGCCACTGGCCGTCAGAAGCGAGTTTGCTACCGCGCCGCCCACGGGCGACGCCGATGCCGACGGGCAGCTGGCTCAGGACCACGCAATACCCCGGCCGCCAGCGCCGGCGCGAGCCGCGCGCCCAGGCGCGGCGCTGAACTCAGAGAGCACATGCCATCCACCTTTTCCCTGCCATCCCGCCCTCGTCTGCCGCGCCCGTCGGCGACCGTTCTCCGCGTCGAGCTGCTCGCCGGTCTCGTGGTCGCCCTGGCCCTCATCCCCGAGGCGATCTCGTTCTCCATCATCGCGGGTGTCGACCCGAAGGTCGGGCTCTACGCGTCGTTCACGATGGCGGTCGCCATCGCCTTCACCGGCGGCCGCCCGGCCATGATCTCCGCGGCGACCGGCGCGATGGCGCTCGTCGTCGTCTCCCTCGTCAAGGATCACGGGGTCGAGTACCTGCTTGCGGCCACGGTCCTCGCCGGGATCATCCAGGTGACGCTGGGCGCCCTGGGCGCCGCGAAGCTGATGCGCTTCGTCTCCCGCTCGGTGATGACGGGCTTCGTCAACGCGCTGGCCATCCTCATCTTCCTGGCTCAGCTGCCGCATCTGGCCGGCGGCAACCTGGCCGTGTTCGCGCTTGTCGCCGTCGGCCTGGTGGTGATCGTCGGCCTGCCGCGCCTGACGAAGGCCATCCCCGCGCCACTCGTGGCCATCGTCGCGCTGACCGTCTTCACGGTCGTCGCCGGCGTGGCCGTGCCGACCGTCGGCGACGAGGGCGAGCTACCCAGCGCGCTTCCGCTGCTCGGCATCCCCGCGGTTCCGTTCAGCCTGGAGACGCTCGTCATCATCGCGCCGTACTCGCTCACGCTCGCGGTAGTCGGCCTGCTGGAGTCGCTGATGACCGCCAAGCTCGTCGACGACATCACCGAGACGCCCTCCGACAAGGACCGCGAAGCCCGGGGCCAGGGCATCGCCAACGTCGTCACCGGCTTCTTCGGCGGCATGGCCGGTTGCGCGATGATCGGCCAGACGATGATCAACGTGCGCACCAGCGGCGCGCGCACCCGCCTGTCGACGTTCAGCGCGGGCCTGTTCCTGCTCATCCTGATCGTCGGCCTCGGCAGCGTCGTCGCCGTCATCCCGATGGCGGCGCTGGTGGCCGTCATGGTGCTCGTCGCCGCGTCCACCTTCGACTGGCACAGCATCGCGCCGGCCACCCTGCGCCGCATGCCGGCGGGTGAGACGCTGATCATGGCCGTGACCGTCACGAGCACCGTCGCCACCCACAACCTCGCCATCGGCGTCGGCCTCGGCGTGTTGACTGCGATGGCGGTCTTCGCGCGCCGGGTTGCGCACCTGATCGACGTCGACCGCGTCGTCGACCCCAATGGCACGACCTGCATCTACTCGGTGGCCGGCGACCTGTTCTTCGCCTCCGACCAGGAGTTCATCGAGGCGTTCGACTTCGCCGGCGACCCGCCGAAGGTCGTCATCGACATGTCGCGCGCGCATGTCTGGGACGCCTCGGCCGTTGCCGCCCTGGATGCCATCGAGACCCACTACGCCCGCCACGGAGTCGAGCTCGAGATCACCGGCCTCAACGATTCCAGCCACGAGCTGCACAGCACGCTGTCTGGGCAGCTGGTGGGAGCACCCTGACGCCCGAGCTGGATTCGAACCAGCGGCCTACTCCTTAGGAGGCCGCCGAGGGACGGGACGCGAGGATTAGCGAGGGTGCGGGCGACCAAGCAATGGCTGCAAGCGCGACCGTTTCGCGGAGCCGGGGGAGGCTCCGGTGCGCCGTGATTGGCGACGCGTGTGTACCCGTTTCGTACCCTCACGGACCGCCGCGACGCTTGCAAGCGGCCGACTCCCTGCCCGACAAGAGGCGCCCTTGACCGCTGCCTAGATTCGCATTAATGTTACTAACATGAAAACGGAGGCCGCGTCACGCCGTCCCTATCGGATGGTCGCCCGCGCGGAGTCCGCCGCCGCTACGGGCGAGCGCATCCTCGACGCGGCGGTCGAGGTCTTCTGGGAACTACCGCGTGAGCAGATCACGCTGGACGAGGTGGCGAGGCGGGCCGGGGTGACCGTGCAGACGGTGATCCGTCGCTTCGGCGGCGCGGAGGGGCTGTTCACGGCGGCCGCCGAGCGCGAGGCGGAGAGGGTGCGCCGCCAGCGGGCCCGGGCCCCTGTCGGCGATGCCACAGGAGCCGTGCGGGTGCTGGTCGACCACTACGAGACCATGGGGGACCGCGTGTTGAAGCTGCTTGCCGAGGAGGAGCGCGTTCCCGGGCTGCGCGAGGTCGCGGACCGGGGCCGGATCCTTCACCGCGAATGGTGTGCCGAGGTCTTTGCGCCTGCTCTGGAGGGCCGCGTGGGCGTCGAGCGGGACAGGCGGCTCGCCCAGCTCGTGGCGGTTTGCGACGTGTACACGTGGAAGCTGCTGCGCCGGGGCGCCGGCCTCAGCCGCCGCCAAACGGAGCTCG
>JAXDII010000014.1:0-3006 GCA_034664085.1 Thermoleophilaceae bacterium | reverse complement strand
TCGCCTGTGACGGGAGCGGTAGCGAGTGCACCGCAGCCGATGACGCTCCGACCGGAATCAGGATCAGGCAGCCGACAGCAAGCGACATGGCCGCCGCCCGCGTACGTCGACCATCCCTGTCCGACGGCTTTTGCCGGATTCGTCGTGCTCTCATTGGAGGATTCCTGCCCTGCCTCTCTGGTGGAATCCAACGTACACCCGTTATGGCATCTCCGCCCGAAAGCGGGTAAATACGCCGGGCCAGCCGCGGCGCCTACTCCGTCGAGATCGACGGATCCGTCTGCTGGTCCTCCGGGATCGACATGACGAAGTTCTTCTGCGCCTCGAGCGCCAGCCCGCCGACGCGGGCGGCCTCGTCCTCCTGATTCGTGGCCCGGAGTTCGTCGCAGTAGTGCCCGAGTAGCTCCTGCACGTCGAGGATGCCCTCGGGGTCCAGCTCGCGGATCTCGATCTTGGCGCCCTTGCCCCTGCGCCGCTCCAGGGCCTCGAGATCGAGATTCCATTCGTCGTTGATGCGCAGGTAGACCCGGCCGCCGGTCTGGCCGGCGCACATCCAAGGACCGGGATCGCCCATCACCACGGCGCGGCCGTTGGTCATGTACTCGAACGCGAAGCCCTTGATGTTGGCCCTGTTGGCGATGCAGCCGAGCGAGTCGTCCAGCGGCTGGGCGGGCTCACCGGCGATCACGATGTCCGCGCCTGAGAGGCGGATGCAGAAGCGCGAGTCGGCGTCGCCCTGCACGAACAGCCGCCCGCGCTGCGCTCCGTACGCAAACGACTTGCCCACCGAGCCGTTCACGCGCTTCCCGTTCGCGCCCTTGCCCTTCATCACTGCCACCTTGCCGCCGAGCATCCCCTTGGCCACGCCGTCCTGGGCGCCGCCCTCGACGGTGACGTCCAGGCCGTAGACATTGAAAGCGCCGAAGCCCTGGCCGCCGATCGAACCGCCGTTGAAGTGCAGCGAGGCGAGCGTGTCGTCGGTGCCCGGCGCGGCGCCGTCGAAGATGCGGCTGCGGGCGATCTCCCCGGCCAGCGAGGTGCCGAGCACGCGGTCGTCCGCGTCGGCGGGCTCCTCCCAGTCGCGGCGCGCGATCTTGCCCGGCGCCATCTCCGCGAACACCGACGCCACGGCGTCGGACGCCCCCTTCGCCTTCATCCGGATCGGGCGCGCGCAGATCAGGCCGGCGGCCTCGCGCTCGTCGATCTGAGAGGGCAGGTCGATCGGCTGGAGGTCGAGCATCTCCTCCAGCGGCTTGATCAGCTCGGTCACGTCCACGCTGTCCTTGGCGCGCGCCTGCACGAGCAGATCGGAACGGCCGACGAGATCCTGCGAGCGCTCGTAGCCGAGCATCGCCGTGATCTCGCGCAGCTCCTCGCCCATCGCCGAGAAGAAGCGGGCGCTGTTCTCGGCCGACTGCTCGAACTCCTGTGGGGTGAACTTCTTCAGCCCCTTGAGGTCGGCCTCCTCCTTGTCCTCAATCTGGGTGGCGATGCCCACGTGGCAGGTGTCGAGCTGGCAGCCGCGGCAGATCGTGCAGCCGAGCGAGACCATCGCCAGCGTGCCGAACCCGACGCGGTTGGCGCCGAGGCAGTGCAGCTTCACGATGTCCCAGGCGTGGCGATAGCCGCCGTCGGCCCAGATCTCCACGCGGTTGCGGATGCCCGCCTCCATCAGCGCGAGGTGCACCGCGCGCGTGCCGATGTCCGACGGCAGGCCCACGTGGCGCAGCGCGTGCGAGCGCGCGGCGCCGGTGCCGCCCTCGAAGCCCGACAGCGTGATCATGTCCGCGCCCGCCTTGGCGATGCCCACGCCGATCGTGCCGATGTTCGGCACCACCGGCACCTTCACGGACACGCGAACGTCGGGGTTGGCGGTCTTCAGCTCGTCGATGAGCTCCGCGAGGTCCTCGATCGAGTAGAGGTCGTGGTTGTTCGAGGGCGAGATGAGGTCGGTGCCCTCGGTGGCGTTACGCGCCTGGGCGACCTTCGCCGTGACCTTCTTGCCGGGCAGGTGGCCCCCCTCGCCGGGCTTTGCGCCCTGGCCGATCTTGATCTCCACCAGGTAGGACGAGTTGAGCATCTCGCTGGTCACGCCGAAGCGCCCGGATGCCACCTGCTGGCCGCGCCAGAGCGGGTACTTGCCGTACATGTCCTGGATCTCGCCGCCCTCGCCGTTCATCGCGATGATGTTGGCCCGCTTCGCGGCCTCCGCGTAGGAGCGGTAGGCGGTCTCCCCCTGCGAGCCGAAGCTCATCGAGGAGATCACGATCGGGTAGCTGTGCAGGCCCACACCGGGCTCCACCTGGCTCGCATCGATCGCCTCGCGATCGGACTTCAGGTCGAGGATGTGGCGCAGCGAGATCGGCTGCTCGTGCTCGAGGTCGCGCACCTTCTGCGAATACTCGGCGTAGTCGCCCGTGCCGTTGGCCGCCGCCACCGCCGCCTTGTAGACCTTGGGGTAGAAGCGGAACGTCTTCGCGGGCTTGGACTCGGCCTCGCCGGCCAGCACGCGCTGGCGCTCGTCGCCGTCGGCGTCCAGCTCAGCGAAGCCGGTACCGCCGTTCTTCGTGCCCATGTAGGCGGGCGAGTCGAAGATGCCGGTGAGCTCCGCCTTCAGGCCGATCGATGCGAACAGCCGCGCGTAGCCGCGCACCTCGTGTATGCCGATCGTGGAGATCACCTTCTCCACCCCCTTGCGCAGCGCCGCTGCGAGGTTGCCGACGTCGGTGCGGTAGTCGTCCACCAGCGAGACCTCGACCATCGCGTACGGACAGACGGCGTCGGCGCCGAGGCCCAGGGCCACCACCACGTCGTGCACGTTGCGGATGGCGGCCGAGCGCAGCACCACGCCGCAGCGGCGGCGCAGGTTGGTCTCGCCGTCCTTGATCAGGTGCTCACGCAGCGCCAGGTCCACGGCCGCCAGCGCCAGGTGCGGGTCGAGGTAGCGGCGGTCGCCCTCGTAGGCGGTGCGGTCCGACAGCACCACCAGCTCTGCGCCGCCCTTCA
>JAXDII010000054.1:0-3403 GCA_034664085.1 Thermoleophilaceae bacterium | reverse complement strand
GCCTCCTGCCAGCGGTCCGAGTAGACGAGGTCGTTCCAGTCCGGGATCTTGTTGCCGAGCGGGCAGCCCTCCTGGCAGAACGGCACGCCGCAGTCCATGCAGCGGCCACCCTGCTCGCGCAGCGTGGCGTCGTCGGGCAGCGCGAAGTACTGGCGGTAGTCGCGCACGCGCTCGCGCGGGTCGCGCTTCGCAAAGCCGACGCGCTCCAGGCGCAGGAAGCCGCGGGGATCTCCCATCAGGCGGGTACTTCTTCGGTGGCCAGCTCCAGCAGCGCGCGCTTGTAGTCGTGCGGCATCACCTTCACGAAGCGCGGCAGCTCGTCGTCCCAGCCGTCGAGGATGCGCTCCGCGACGGTCGAGCCGGTCCACTCGTGGTGCTCGGAGATCCAGCCGCGCAGCTCGAGCGCCTCGTCGGGCGTGATCTCGTCGAAGCCGACCAGCTCGGTGTTGCAGCGCGAGCGGAAGGCGCCGTCCACGTCGAGCACGTAGGCGATGCCGCCGCTCATGCCGGCGGCGAAGTTGAGGCCGGTCGGGCCGAGCACGACGACCCGGCCGCCGGTCATGTACTCGCAGCCGTGGTCGCCGATGCCCTCCACCACGGTGATCACGCCGGAGTTGCGCACGGCGAAGCGCTCTCCGGCGAGCCCGCGGAAGAAGGCCCTGCCGGAGGTCGCGCCGTAGAGGACGGTGTTGCCGACGATGGCGTTGTCCTCCGCCCTGAAGCTCGCGGCCTGCGACGGCCGCACGACCAGCTTGCCGCCGGACATGCCCTTGCCGGTGTAGTCGTTGGCGTCGCCCTCCAGCACGAGCGTCACGCCGCTCGCGAGCCAGGCGCCGAAGCTCTGGCCGGCGGAGCCCTGCAGGTGCACGTCGATCGAGCCGTCGGGCAGCCCCTCGTGCCCGTGCCGGCGCGCGATCTCGCCGGAGAGCAGGCCGCCCACGGCGCGGTTCTTGTTCTCGATGCGCCGCTCCAGCCGCACCGGCTCACCCTGCTCGATTGCGGGACGTGCACGCTGCAGCAGGTCCAAGTCGATCGAGTCGTAGAGCACCGGCTCGGGGCGGCGCACGCAGTGGCGCGGCGCATCCTCCGCCAGCCCCTCAGGCACGTCCAGCAGCCGGCTCAGGTCGATGCCGCGCGCCTTCCAGTGGTCGACGGCCTCCGCCGGCTTCAGCAGCTCGGTGCGGCCGATCAGCTCCGCGACCGAGCGCACGCCCAGCGAGGCCATGATGCCGCGCAGCTCCTCGGCGACCATGAACAGGTAGTTGACGACGTGCTCGGGCTGGCCCTCGAAGCGCCGGCGCAGCTCGGGGTCCTGGGTCGCCACGCCGACCGGACAGGTGTTGAGGTGGCAGACGCGCATCATCACGCAGCCGAGCGCGATCAGGGGGGCGGTCGAGAAGCCGAACTCGTCAGCGCCGAGGATCGCCCCGATCGCGACGTCGCGGCCGGTGCGCATCTGGCCGTCCACCTCCACCAGGATGCGCGAGCGCAGGTCGTTGCGCAGCAGCGTCTGCTGGGTCTCCGCGAGCCCGATCTCCCAGGGGACGCCGGCGTGGTGGATCGAGGCCTGCGGCGAGGCGCCGGTGCCGCCGTCGTGGCCGGCGATCACCACGTGGTCGGCGTTGGCCTTCGCCACGCCCGCGGCGACCGTGCCCACGCCCACCTCGGACACGAGCTTGACCGAGACGCGGGCGCGCGGGTTGGCGCAGCGCAGGTCGTAGATCAGCTGCTTGAGGTCCTCGATCGAGTAGATGTCGTGGTGCGGCGGCGGCGAGATCAGCCCCACGCCGGGAGTCGAGTGGCGCAGCCCCGCGATGTAGCGGTCGACCTTGTGGCCCGGGAGCTGTCCGCCCTCCCCGGGCTTGGCGCCCTGGGCGACCTTGATCTGCAGCTCGTCCGCGTTCACGAGGTAGTTGACGGTCACGCCGAAGCGGCCGGAGGCCACCTGCTTGATCGAGGAGCGCCGCTCGTCGTCGAAGCGGGCCGGGTCCTCGCCGCCCTCGCCGGTGTTCGACTTGCCGCCGAGGCGGTTCATGCCGACCGCGAGCGTCTCGTGGGCCTCCGGGGAGAGCGCGCCCAGCGACATCCCGCCCGACTTGAAGCGCTTGACGATCTCGCGGGCCGGCTCCACCTCGTCCAGCGGCACCGGCTTGACGTCGTCGCTGAAGCGCAGCAGCCCGCGCAGCGCCGTGTTGGGGACGGCCACGTCGTTCACGTAGGTGGCAAAGCGCTCGTAGGCCTCGGCCCCGTCCTCGCTGCGCGCCGCGTGCTGCAGCGTGGCGATCGTCTCGGGGTTCCAGCCGTGGTACTCGCCGCGCCGGCGCCAGGCGTAGATCCCGCCCGGCGGCAGCAGCTCCGAGACGGCGGCCGGGTAGGCGCGCGCGTGGCGGTCGAGCGCTTCCCGGGCGATCGTGTGGATGCCGACGCCCTCGACGCGCGAGGGCGTGCCCGTGAAGTGGCGGTCCACGACCTCCTTCTTCACGCCGACGGCCTCGAAGATCTGTGCTCCGGTGTAGGAGCGGATCGTCGAGATGCCCATCTTGGAGAGGATCTTCAGCAGGCCCTTGCCGATCGCCTTGATGACGCGCTCCTCCGCCTCCTCCGGGCTCATCTCGTCCGGCAGGCGGCCGTCGCGGTGGAGCGCGTAGAGCGACTCGAACATCACGTACGGGTTGACCGCCGCGGCGCCGTAGCCGATCAGCGTCGCGAGGTGGTGGATCTCGCGCGCCTCGCCGGTCTCCACCACCAGGCCGATCTGCAGACGGGTGCCCTCGCGCACGAGGTGGTGGTGCACGGCGCCGACCGCCAGCAGCGACGGCATCGCCGCGCGCTCCGGGCCCACGTTGCGGTCGGACAGGATGATGATGTTCACGCCGCGGGCAACCAGGTCGGAGGCCTCCCGGCACATCTCCTCGATGCGCCGCTCCATCCCGTCCTCGCCCTCCTCGACGGACCAGGACATGTCGATCGTGCGCGCCTCGAAGACGCTGTGGTCGACCTGGCGCAGCTTCTCCAGCTCCGAGTTGCGCAGGATCGGCTGCGCCATCACGAGCTGGTGGCAGTGGTCGGGCGTCTCGTCGAGCAGGTTGATCTCGGGGCCGATGCAGGCCGTCAGGCTCATCACCACGGACTCGCGGATCGGGTCGATCGCGGGGTTGGTGACCTGGGCGAACAGCTGCTTGAAGTACGAGAACAGCGGCGGGCGGCGGTCCGACAGGCTGGCCAGGGCGACGTCGTTGCCCATCGAGCCGGTCGGCTCGGCGCCGTCGCGCGCCATCGGGGCGAGGATCACCTTGAGGTCCTCCTCGGTCCAGCCGAAGGCGAGCTGCCTGGCCCGCAGCGGCTCCACCCGCGGCACGCGCGGGCTCTTCTCCGGGAGGTCCTCGATGTGGACGACGCGGTC
>JAXDII010000001.1:0-78560 GCA_034664085.1 Thermoleophilaceae bacterium | reverse complement strand
GCCCGTGGTGCCCGTGAGCAGGATGATCCCGCGCTCCTCCTCGGCCAGCTTGGTGATGACCGGGGGCAGCAGCAGGTCGTCGACGGACTTGATGTTCACCGGGATCGCGCGCATGACCAGCGAGACGGAGCCGCGCTGGCGGAAGGCGTTCACGCGGAACCGGGCCAGGCCCTCGATCTGGTAGCTGAAGTCGACCTCGTTCTCGGACGCGAACTCGGCGAGCTTGTTGTCGTCGGTGAGGATCTCGCGCAGCACCCGGTCGGTGTCGTCGGCGGTGAGCCGCTCGGCGCCATCGATCGGCACCATGTTGCCGTGGATGCGGACGATCGGCGGGGCCGGGACCTTCAGGTGGAGGTCCGATCCCTCGTTGACGATGAGATACCGCAGCGCGTCGTCGATGTCGAACATCCCGACTCTCATCGGCGCGCCCTGCGGCGCTCTTGAGTTAGGCGACGTCGCGCAGCTTCTGCGCTTCAGCCAGCGACTGGAGCTTCTTGAGCGACTGGTTCTCGATCTGGCGGATGCGCTCGCGCGTGACGTTGAAGGTGCGGCCGACCTCGTCGAGCGTGCGGGGGTGCTCGCCACCCAGGCCGTAGCGGAGCTCGAGGACGCGCCGCTCGCGGTAGGAGAGGTTCTCGAGCGCCTCGCGCAGGGCTTCCTTCGTCAGGATCTCGGCAGCGCGCTCGTACGGCGACTCGGCGCGCTCGTCGGCGATGAACTGCCCGAACTCGGACTCCTCCTCGTCGCCGACCGGCTTCTCGAGCGAGACCGGCGCCTGGGCGGAGCGCTTGATCGACTCGACCTCGTCGGGCTCGATGCCCGTCACGTCGGCGATCTCCTCGGCGGTGGGCTCGCGCCCCAGCTCCGTGACCAGCTTGCGCTCGGCGCGCCCGATCTTGTTCAGCTTCTCGACGACGTGGACCGGGATGCGGATCGTGCGCGCCTTGTCGGCGAGCGCGCGGGCGATCGCCTGGCGGATCCACCAGGTGGCGTACGTCGAGAACTTGAAGCCCTTGCGGTAGTCGAACTTCTCCGCGGCGCGGACCAGGCCGAGCGTGCCCTCCTGGATCAGGTCGAGGAAGGGCAGCCCCTGGTTGCGGTAGTTCTTGGCGATCGAGACGACGAGCCGCAGGTTGGACTCGACCATCTTCTGCTTCGCGTCGAGGTCGCCGCGCTCGATGCGCTTGGCGAGGTCGACCTCCTCCTGAGCGGTGAGCAGCCTGACCTTGCCGATGTCCTTCAAAAACAGCTGAAGCGAATCGGTTGTCATGTCCGGCTTCAGGTCGATCGAAGCCTTCTTGCGTCGGCTCCGACGATCCACCGCGCGCTCCACCTGGGGCTCGCTGGCGGTCGGGTCGTCCTCGACCAGCTCGATCTCGCTCTTCTCGAGGTAGCCGTGCAGCTCCTCGACATCTCCTTCGTCGAGTTCAACCTCGGCCAGCGCAGTGGCGACCTCGGCGTAGGTCAGTACTCCGGTCTGGCGCCCCTTGGCGACAAGCAGCCTGACCTCTTCGAGCTCTTGCAGTTCAGCTACAGACATTCCGTTCCTTGGCGTCAAGCAGGGCCCAGCGGCCGGCGCCGGGCCGAGTAAATCCAACCGTGCACCACACTAACGCTACATATAGTGAAGTCAAGCGGCGGAAAGCGGAATCTCCGCCGACTTGCCAGTCAACCAACTGAATTACTCCGTTCGGTCCGCAGCGATACGCGCCACCCGTGCTCGCCCTCGCTTTGTCCCCGCTCCGGGTACGTCTCGAAACCTTCGGCCGGCGTCTTGAGGGGCTGTACCCAGAGCGCCGCGGTCTAGACTTCTTCACGATGGCCGACGACGGTGGTGTGCTCGGGAATCTGCCGCACTCGCGCCCCGGCCGGCGCAGCGACAAGCGGCCTGCGCAGCGCCAGGAAGCGACCGAAGCGCCTGCTCCTTCCGCCAAGCCCGACGCCCGTGACACGCAGGGCGGCGACCCGGTGGCCGGCGCCATCCGCACGGCGACGGGCCTGGCCGCAGCGGGCGCACGCGTGGCGAACGGCGTTGCACGCGAGGTGCTGCGCCGCGTCCCGCGCCCCTAGCGGCAGTATGCTTCGGCCGGCATGCCCGGCGCGAAGGAATCTCCTCGCTGCCTCATCGTCGACGACCACCCCGTGGTCCGGGCCGGAGTCCGGGCGGTGCTCGAGCAGGCCTTCGGCGAGGCGGCAGTCACCGACGCCGCCTCCATCGAGGAGGCCAGCGCCGCAGTCAACGGCGAGCCGCCCGACGTGGTGATCGTCGACCCCTGGCGGGTCGGCGTCGACATCGGCGAGGTGGTCAGCAAGCTGCGCGGCGAGCTGAAGGCGCCGATCGTGGTCTTCACCTCCGACGGCGGCGCGCGCCTGCTGAGCGAGGCGCTCAAGGCCGGCGTCAAGGGCTACGTGCGCAAGGACTCCCCCTCCGAGGACCTGATCCGGGCGATCGAGGCCGCGCGCATCGGCGAGTTCTACGTCGACCCGGGCCTGTCTTCCACGATCGTCCTCGACGAGGGCGACCGCACCCTCAGCGCCCGCCAGCGGGAGATCCTCCAGATGCTGGCCGACGGCATGCAGACCGACGCCGTCGCCCAGAAGCTCGGCCTATCGACCGAGACCGTGCGAACGCACACCAAGCGCATCCTGGCGAAGCTCGACGCGTCCACGCGCACGCAAGCCGTGGCGATCGGCATCCGCCATGGCCTGATCGAGTAAGGGCTGCGTCCGAGCACCCCGACTCGGGGGGTGCCATACGTTGGTCCACTATCGCTGGACTTTCGTGCGGAACCCCCCCTCGCGGGGGCGCGGGCGGCCGAGCTAGCCGGGCGTGCCGTTGTTGGTCTCTTCGGCGACCTCGGCCGGAGGGGGCTCGCCCAGCGCCACGTTGTCGCCTGCCGCCTTCGCGCGGTACATCGCGCGGTCGGCGCCGTCGATCAGCGACTCGGCTTCGTCGCCGTGCTCCGGGCACGATACGACTCCGATCGAGAGGCCCACGGGCGGGTCCGCGGGGATCGAGATCTCCTCGGTGACGGCGGTGGAGAGCCGCTCGGCGAGCAGGGTCGCCGCCTCTGCCCCCTGCTCGGGAGCGAGCACGCAGAACTCGTCGCCGCCGAGGCGGGCCGCCACGTCGACGTTGCGGATCGACCGGCGCAGCGCCATCGCCACCTGCATCAGGAGCCGGTCGCCGGCCTGGTGCCCCTGGGAGTCGTTGATCCGCTTCAGCCCGTCGATGTCCATCAGCAGCACGCCGAACGGGTGTCCGTAGCGCTTCTGGATCTCGAGCATGTGGGCGAGCTCGCGCTGGAGGTGGCGCAGATTGCCGAGGCCGGTGAGCGGATCGGTGTTGGCCTGTGACTCGAGCTCTCGGGAGCGGCTGCGGACCAGCTCCTCGACGGCGGCCGCCTGGATCGCCCCGGTTGCGTCGGCCAGGCGCTCGACCGCGTCGGCGAAGCGCTCCGGCTCGCTCTCCGCGAGCTCGTCGCGCAGGGCCCGCACCAGCACGGCCTGCAGCGCCGCGATGTCACGCGCGACGTCGCCCACGTTGGTCTCGCGGCCGCTGCGCAGCGCGGCCAGCGACGCGGCCCGCTGGGCCTGCTCATCGCTGAGCTGGTACGGGTCTCCGTTCGCGCTCGCGACCGAGCCGACGATGTCGCTGATCAGCTGCGGGAGCTCCCGCGCGATCTGCTCGGTCGGAAGCTCGCTGATCTCCTCGAGCGAGGCGCGTTCGATCAGCCGCACGAGCCAAGCCTTGGCGAGCTCGTCGCGCGAGCGGTCGAGGCGTGCGAGTGGACCGCGAATGGGTGTCATGAGTTAGCGGTCAGTTGATAAACCGGACGGCGCCGGTGGCTTTGTGATCGTACTCCGGCATACGGCGGATACGGCGCAGGTCTGCCAAGTGCTCGCCACTGAGAAGATGCGGCGGATGGCGGACCTGATCGCAATAGCCGAGGCGCGCCGGCGGGTGCTGGAGGCGGTCCGGACGCTCCCGGCCGAGCAGCTCGGGCTGATGCAGGCGCTGGGCCGCGTACTGACAGAGAACGTGGAGAGCCCGATCGACGTGCCCCCCTTCGACAGCTCGGCGATGGACGGCTACGCCGTGATCGGCGGCCCGGCGGCGGAGCTGGAGGTGGTCGCCGAGGCCCGCGCCGGGCACCCCGCGGGCGTGCCGGTGCGCCCGGGGACGGCCATCGAGATCTCGACCGGCGCAGCCGTGCCAGAGGGTGCGACGGCGGTGGTGCCGGTGGAGGACACCGAGCCGGGCGCCGCGCCGGACACCGTGCGCGTGCCGGCGACGGTCGGCGGCACCAACATCCGGCGCGCCGGCGAGGACGTGCGCGCCGGCGAGGCCGTGCTGCCCAGCGGCACCCCGCTCGGGCCCGCAGAGCTGGGCGTGGCGGCGTCGGTCGGCCGCGGCTCGCTGGCGTGCGCCGGCCGGCCGCGCGTAGCGCTGCTCGTGACCGGAGACGAGCTGACCGAGCCCGGCGAGCCGCTCGAGCCAGGACGCATCTACAGCTCGAACGGCTACGCCCTGATGGGCCAGGCGGTGCGCGCCGGGGCCGAGCTGATCGGGCGCGAGCGCGTGCCCGACACGGCGGAGGCAACGCGCGCGGCGCTCGGCCGGGCGCTCGACGTGGCGAACGTGGTGGTCGTGTCGGGCGGCGTCTCCGTGGGGCCGCACGACCACGTCAAGGCCGCCCTCGCCGCCCTCGGCGCAGAGCAGCGCTTCTGGGGCGTGAGCCTGCGCCCCGGCAAGCCGGTGTGGTTCGGCACGCGCGGCGAAACGCTCGCGTTCGGGCTGCCCGGCAACCCGGTCTCCGCGATGGTCACCTTCCAGCTGTTCGTGCGGCCCGCGCTCGCCGCCCTCCAGGGCGCCGACCCGTCGGCCACGCGCACGACGGCCGTGCTCGAGCAGCCGATCGCGCGCAATCCGCGCCGCGAGCAGGCAGTCAGGGTGCGGCTGCGCGCCGCGGACGGCGGCTGGGTCGCCTCCCCTACGTCCGGCGCCCAGGGATCCCACGTGCTCACCTCGATGCTGGGCGCCGACGCGCTCGCCCTGATCGGTCCCGGGGACGGTGAGGCCCCCGCCGGCGAGCGCGTGGAGATGGAGCTGCTGTGAGGCGGCGCGACCCGCGCCGGCAGGTCGAGCGCCGGCGCCGCGCCCGCGCACGCGTCAACCTGGTCCGCACGCCGCAGTCGGCCTACGCGCCCGACGGCAGCATCGGCTCGAAGCAGGTGGCGGAGGTCACGCTGCCGCGCTCGGAGCTCGACCGCGTCTGGTCGGCGGAGTACCTGGAGCGGCTCGCGCGCACCTACTGGAGCTTCCTGTCGCGCGTCTCGCTCGGTCTCCTGCGGGTCCTCTACACGCAGACGAGCCGCGAGATCGTGGTGCTGACGCGGCCGTTCGTGCTGCTGCGCTTCAAGGCGCCGGAGTACGAGGTGGACGCGGACGGCGGCACCGTCACCTGGCCGATGGAGCGCGGCCTGCTGGTGGCGCCGAACGGTCGCGGGCGCGGCTACCTGCGGCTGGGCGTGCGGCGCAAGCCGTCGGAGGACAGCGCAACGGAGGCCACGGCGACGGTCAGCTCCGAGGTGGTGAACTTCTACCCGCTGATCGCCGGCTGGGGGTGGTTCGCCCGCATCGGCCGCTTGCTCTACAACCAGACCCAGCTGCGCATCCACGTGATCGTCACGAACGCGTTCCTGCGCTCGCTCGCCAACCTGGAGCTGGAGCCGTCTCGCGTCGGCGCCCTGCGGGCGCCTAGCCCACCTTCGCGCCCAGGATCTCCCGCAGCTTCGCCCGGTCGTGGCGAGCGGTGATCGTGCGCACGGTGCCGGAGCGCGCACGCATCGAGATCGACTCGGTGGTGGCGCCCTCGGGCCCGATGTAGTGCACGCCGTCGAGCATCTCGCCGTCCGTGACGCCGGTGGCCGCGAAGAACACGTCCTCGCCGGCGACGAGGCGGTCGCGGTCGAGCACCTCTTCCAGGTCGTAGCCGGCCTCCAGCGCCGCTCTGCGCTCCTCGTCCGTGCGGGGCCATAGCCGGCCCAGGATCTGGCCGCCCGTGCATTTGATCGCGGCGGCGGCGAGCACGCCCTCGGGGGTGCCGCCGATGCCGTAGAGCAGGTCCACCGGCGAGCCCGAGGTGACCGCGACCAGCGCGGCAGAGACGTCCCCGTGCGGGATCAGCCGGATGCGCGCGCCCACCTCGCGGATCTCCTTCATCGCATCCTCGTGACGCGGGCGGTCGAGCATGATCACGACCAAGTCGCCGACCGGCACGCCCTTCTGCTTGGCCATCAGCTTCAGCGTCTCGCCCAGCGGCCGGTCGAGGTCGAGCAGGTCGGCCAGCTCGCGCGAGGTGGCCATCTTCATCATGTAGACGCAGGGCCCTGGGTCGAACATCGCGCCGCGCTCGGCCAGCGCGATCGTGGCGATCGCGTTCGGCAGGCCCTTGGCGCACAGCTCGGTGCCCTCCAGGGGGTCCACCGCGATGTCCACCTCGGGCGGCGAGCCGTCGCCGATCTGCTCGCCGTTGTAGAGCATCGGGGCCTCGTCCTTCTCCCCCTCGCCGATCACGACCACGCCGTCCATGGAGACGGTGTCGAGCAGCATGCGCATCGCGTCGACGGCGGCGCCGTCGGCGCCTTCCTTGTCGCCCCGGCCGATCCAGCGCGCGCACGCCAGCGCGGCGTACTCTGTGGTCCGCACCAGCTCCATGGCGAGGTTGCGGTCCGGGCCAGCCCCGCTCGTTCCCTGCGGCGGTGCGCCGACGTCCTGATGAGCCTCCATCGCCCGGACGCTACTGGATCAGATGACGCCCGGCGGCTTGCGCGCGTCGCCGTAGACGGCCTGACGCAGATACCCGGCGGCCAGCATCCCGGCCGAAGCGATCAGGCCGACGAAGTAGCCGATGCCCAGGCCGATGTCGACGCTGTCCCCCGGCCTGCCGAGGATGATGCCGTTGCAGAGGATCAGCACGAAGGCCGTGATCCCCACGATCATCGTGACCTCGCCGGGCTTCCAGGTCAGCTTGTGCCCGCGGGCGATGATCCAGGACAGGAAGAACGGGGCGGTGGCGCCCAGCACGAGCAGCAGGTCGAGCGTGCCGAACACCTGCCAGGCGTTCACGCCGTCCCCGCCGCCGGCACCCGCGAGCCGCGAGTTCGGGTTGTCCTCACTCGTCGTGAACCAGGGCAGCCAGAGCGAGGCGAACAGGAGCAGCCCGGCGCCCATGCCGAGGAACTCGCCTGGCGAAAGGCGCGAGAAGTCGAGGTAGCCGCTCCTCCCCTGAGCGCCCGAGGCCTCCATGCGGCGCAACGGTACAGGCCTGGGTAGGCTGCCCACAACCCCGACCGAAGGGAGACCGGCGTGGCGGTTACGAAGATCATCGAGGTGGTTGGCAGCTCGCCCGAGAGCTCGGACGGCGCGGTCAAGGCGGCGCTGGAGGATGCGCGCCAGTCGCTTCGCAACATCAAGGCCGTGGACGTGGTGTCGACCGGACTGCGCGGGGAGAACCTCGACGAGTGGCGTGCGCTCGTGCGCATCTCCTTCCTGGTCGAGCGCGTCAGCGAGTAGACCCATCGAAACCGCCCGGACATTGCCCCTCGGAGGGGCCGAGTCGCTGTTCGAGGAAGCTCGGACGCGCACGCTCGCGCTGGTCGAGGCGGTGTCCGAGCCCGACCTCGACCGCCAGCACGATCCGCTGATGAGCCCGCTGGTGTGGGACCTCGGGCACATCGCCGCGTTCGAGGACCTGTGGGTCTGCCGCGAGACGGGGCTCGCGCTGCTGCGTCCCGAGCTGGCCGAGGTCTACGACGCCGCCGAGACCCCGCGCACGGAGCGCGGCGAGCTGCCGTACCCGCGGCGGTCCGAGGCGGTGGCCTACATGGAGGCGGTACGCGAGCGGACGCTCGCCCACCTCGACGGCCTGTCGCCGCTCATCGCCGAGATGCTGATCCAGCACGAGCACCAGCACAACGAGACGATGCTGCAGACGCTGCAGCTGGCCGAGCCGGGCGTGTACGCCCCGCCGCGGAGCGCCCCGGCCGGAGCGGCAGCCACGGGCAGCGTGAACATCGAGGCCGGAGCCGTCGAGATCGGCTTCGGCGCCGACGGCTTCGCCTACGACAACGAGCGCCCCCGCCACCCGGTCGAGGTGGAAGCCTTCGCGATCGACCGGGCGCCGGTGACCAACGCGCAGTACTTCGAGTTCGTCGAGGACGGCGGCTACCGGCGTCGGGAGCTGTGGTCGGACGCCGGCTGGGAGTTTCGCGAGCGCGAGGGCGCCGAGCATCCGCTCTACTGGACCGGCGACGGGCACGAACGGCGCTTCGACGCGGTCGAGCCGCTCGCCGTCGATCTCCCCGTCATGCACGTGTCGGCGTTCGAGGCCGACGCCTTCGCCCGCTGGCGCGGCGCCCGGCTGCCGACGGAGGCGGAGTGGGAGCGCGCGGCGGAGCTGTTCGAGCCCGCGCGCGGGGCGCTCGACCAGCTGGGCTTCGGCCCGGGCCCGGCGGGGCCGTTCGTGGGCGACTGCTGGGAGTGGACCGCCAGCGAGTTCGCCGGCTACCCCGGCTTCGAGGCCTATCCCTACCCGGAGTACTCCGAGGTCTTCTTCGGCCGGGGCTACCGCGTCCTGCGCGGCGGCTCCTGGGCCACCCGCCCACGCGTGGCGCGCACGACGTTCCGCAACTGGGACCTCCCCCAGCGGCGCCAGATCTTCGCGGGCTTCCGCTGCGCGGAGAGCCGCGGCCCGAAGCAGGCGGCTTGGCCGCCTGCGCAGGGGATCGCATGACTGTCGTCATCGAGCGCCACGAGGTGCACGACACGCTCGTCGCCGACGTGCGCGAGGGGCTGACGCGCTCGCTCAAGGAGCTGCCGCCCAAGTACTTCTACGACGAGCGCGGCTCCGCGCTGTTCGACCGCATCACCACGCTGCCCGAGTACTACCCCACGCGCTGCGAGCGTCAGATCCTCAACCGCCACGCGCCCGAGATCGTCGAGTCGAGCGACGCCGAGGAACTCGTCGAGCTGGGCTCCGGGATGGCGTCGAAGACGCGCGCGCTGCTGTACGCGATGGCCGGCAACGGCTCGCTGCGGCGATACGTGCCCTTCGACGTGGACCGCTCCGTGGTGGAGGCGTGCGCCGTCGAGCTGGCCGAGATCTACCCCGGCCTGAGCGTGCACGGCGTGGTCGGCGACTTCGGGCGCGACCTCGGCCGCATCCCCAGCGGCCGGCGGCGCCTGTTCGCCTTCCTCGGAGGCACGATCGGCAACCTGCTGCCGGAGCAGCGGGCGATCTTCCTGGCCGCGCTGCGCGAGCAGATGGACCCGGACGACCGGCTCGTGATCGGCACCGACCTGGTCAAGGACCGCAGCGTGCTGGAGGCGGCCTACAACGACAGCGCCGGCGTGACCGCCGAGTTCAACCGCAACGTGCTGCGCGTCATCAACGCCGGACTCGACGCGGACTTCGACCCCGACGCCTTCGAGCACGTCGCCTTCTTCGACGAAGCCAACTCGTGGATCGAGATGCGACTGCGCGCGAACGGAGCGCAGCGCGTGCGCATCGTCGGCGCGGACCTCGAGCTGACCTTCGCCGACGGCGAGGAGATCCGCACCGAGATCAGCGCCAAGTTCACCCGCGAAGCGGTCGAGAGCGAGCTCGCCGCCGCCGGCCTGCGGCTCGACGAGTTCTTCACGGACGGCTCGCGGCTGTTCGGGCTGGCCTTCGCTCGCCCCGCCGGATAGCGCCCGGCCAGCAAACCGGCCAGGAATCAGCGCGAGCCCGGGGAAGCGAGCCCCCGGCTGCCATCACCGGCCAAAAATCAGCGCGGGCCGGGGAAGCGAGCCCGGCACGGCCAGCAAACCGGCCAGGAATCAGCGGGGGTCCGGGGGCGCGAGCCCCCGGCTGCCATCCACCGGGAGTCCCCGGTTGGGCACCGGGGAGGTCTGCATGATCGACGAGGTCGTCTGGCCGTAGATCGCGAAGCCGTCGATGACCTCCTCGAGGTGCTCGACGTCGCGCACGTAGGCCTTCATGAAGTAGCAGTCCTCGCCCGTGATGCGGTGGCACTCGACCACCTCGGGCGTGCGCTGTGCCAGCTCGGCGACCTTGTGCAGCTCGCGCGGGGCGGGCCGGATTCGGATCACCACACCGAGCGTGAAGCCCAGCGCGCGGGGGTTGACGTCCGCCCGGTAGCCGGTGATCACTCCGGTCTCCTCGAGGCGCGCCAGGCGCTCCGCCACCGCGGGCGAGGAGAGGCCCACCCGGCGGCCCAGCTCGGCGAACGAGAGGCGCGCGTCGTGCTGGAGCTCGGCGAGCAGGCGCAGGTTCGCGTCATCCAGGGGAGCGTCGTAGGCGTTTCTCGCGTTTTCCCTTCGATTCGCAGGCACGATGGCCAGGGTAGCTTCGACTGACCCTGGATGGAAGCGCTCCGGGGCGCGAATCTGTCGGCATCACCGATCGCGTCCCCCCGCACGTCTACTTCCTCGTCAGCGCCGTCTTCCACTACCTCGGCCCCGCGTTCGCCGTCCTGCTGTTCGCCCGGGTGAACGTGCTCGGGGTCGCCTGGCTGCGGATCGCCGCCGCCGCGCTGGTGTTCTCGCTCTGGCGCCGCCCTTGGCGCACGCTCGTCCAAGCCGACCGCGCCGGCCGGCGGCTGCTGGTCTGGTGGGGCGCGGTGCTGGCGGTGATGAACTGCTGCTTCTACCTCGCCATCGACCGCCTGCCGCTCGCCACCGTCGCGGCCATCGAGTTCCTGCCGGTCGTGGCGCTGGCCGCGCTGGGGGCCCGGACCCCGCGCAACCTCGCGGCGCTGCTGCTGGCGGTGCCGGGCGTCTACCTGCTCACCGGCGTGCGGCTGGAGGGCGAGGCGCTCGGGGTGGCGCTCGCCTTCGCGAACGCGGGCCTGTTCGCGGCCTACATCGTGCTGGCCCACCGGGTCGCCCGCCACGAGGTGCTCGGGGGCATCGACGGCCTGGCGGCCTCGATGCTCGTGGCGCTCCTGGCGGTGACCCCGATCGCCGGCTGGGGCGCGCTGCCGGCGCTCACGGATCCGGTCGCGCTGCTGGCGGGCGTGGGCGTGGGCGTCTCGTCCTCGGTGATCCCCTACATCAGCGACCAGCTTGCGATGCGGCGGCTGGCCCGCGCCACCTACGCGCTGATGGTCTCGCTGCTGCCCGCCACCGCCACGGTGATCGGCATCGTCGTCCTGGCCCAGGTCCCGTCGCTCGCCGAGGCGGCCGGCGTTGGGCTCGTGATCGCCGGGGTGGCGGTCCACCGCGACGCCCCCGAGCCGGCGCTGCCGGCCGGGGAGGCGCCCGCCGCCCAGCCGCTAGGCTGGCCGCCCGATGGAGCTGAACGGAACTGGGGCGTTCGTCGCCGGCGGGGCGTCGGGCCTCGGTGAGGCGACGGCGCGCGAGCTGGCCACGCGCGGGGCGCGGGTCACGGTGGCGGACCTCGACGAGGAGCGCGGCGCCGCGCTGGCGGACGAGCTGGGCGGCAGCTTCGTGAGGACCGACGTGACCGACGCGGGCCAGGTGGAAGCCGCCGTCGACGCCGTGGACGGCCTGCGCTTCGCGATCTCCTGCGCTGGCATCGGCTGGGCCGAGCGGACCGTGGGCAAGGACGGCCCCGCGGCGCTGGAGCCGTTCGAGACCGTCATCCGCGTGAACCTGATCGGCACCTACAACGTGCTGCGCCTGAGCGCCGCCGCGATGGCGGCCGGCGAGCCCGACGCCGAGGGCGAGCGCGGAGCCGTGGTGATGACGGCCTCGATCGCCGCGTTCGACGGCCAGATCGGCCAGACCGCCTACTCCGCCTCCAAGGGCGGCGTCGTCGGCCTGACGCTGCCCGCCGCGCGCGACCTCGCCCGCCAGGGCATCCGCGTCTGCACGATCGCCCCGGGCGTGTTCGACACGCCGATGCTCGCGGGCCTGCCGGCCCAGGCGCGCGAGGCGCTCGGCAGGCAGATCCCCTTCCCACCACGCCTCGGACGGCCCGCGGAGTACGCGCAGCTCGCCTGCCACATCGCCGAGAACGGCATGCTCAACGGCGAGGTGATCCGGCTGGACGGCGCCATCAGGATGGCGCCTAAGTAGCCTTGTAAGTCCCCTCAGCCACCGACCCAGGAGCCCGAATAAGAGATGCCTGAAGCCGTAATCGTCGACGCCGTCAGAACTCCCATCGGACGCGCCTTCAAGGGCTCGCTCGCCCAGCTGCGCCCAGATGAGATGGGTGCCCACGTCGTGGACGCGCTGCTCGAGCGCAACCCGGAGGTCGATCCGGAGCTGATCGAGGAGCTGTACTGCGGCGTCGGCCTGCCGCAGGGGCTTCAGGGCTTCAACATCGCCCGCATCATCGCGCTGCTGTCGAGGCGGCTGCCGCTGGGCGTCAACGGCGCGACCGTGTCGCGCTACTGCGCCTCCAGCCTCGAGACGATCCGCCAGGCCAGCAACGCCATCGTGGCCGGACAGGGCGACGCCTACATCGCGGCCGGGGTCGAGTGGGTCTCGCGCTACAACGAGGCGGTCGAGGGCGCGCGCCCGCAGGACCAGAACGAGAAGCTCCAGGGCCGCAACGGCCAGCCCGACGCCTACATCTCGATGGGCATGACCGCCGAGAACGTCGCCGAGCGCTACGAGGTCAGCCGGTCCGACATGGACAAGTTCGCCCAGCGCTCCCAGGAGCTGGCCGTGGAGTCACAGGAGAACGGCTACTTCGACCGCGAGATCGTGCCGGTCACGCTGCCCGACGGGACCGTGGTCGCCAAGGACGACGGGCCGCGCGCGAGCTCGACGCTCGAGAAGCTCTCGCAGCTCGACCCCGCCTTCCGCGAAGGCGGCAAGGTCACGGCCGGCAACTCGTGTCCGCTCAACGACGGCGCCGCCGCGGTGCTCGTGATGTCCGCCGACAAGGCCAGCGAGCTCGGCCTCAAGCCGCGCGCCCGCATCATCACCTCGGCCACCGCGGCGATCGAGCCCGAGTACATGGGCGTGGCGCCGATCGGGGCGATCCAGAAGGTGCTCGAGCGCGCCGGCATGAAGATCGAGGACGTCGACACCGTCGAGCTGAACGAGGCGTTCGCCGCCCAGGTGATCCCGATCATGGACCAGACCGGCATCCCGCTGGAGAAGCTCAACCCGCACGGCGGCGCGATCGCGCTCGGCCACCCGTTCGGGATGACCGGCGCACGCATCATGACCACGCTCCTGAACGGCCTCGAGACCGACGACAAGACGATCGGCCTCGAAACGATGTGCGTGGCCGGCGGGCAGGGCCAGGCGATGCTGGTGGAGCGGCTTAGCTAAGGACGGATGGCACCCGGGGATGGCAGCCGGGGGCTCGCGCCCCCGGACCCCCGCTGATTCCTGGCCGCGCCCTCCGGGGCTCGCGGCCGCGGGCGCTCCCGCGGGGCCGTGGGCGGCAAACGTCGCGCATATGACGCAAACCACAGCCCGCCGCCGCCGCTTTCCGCCAGGTGGGCAGCAAACGTCCCGTAATCGGTCGTTTCCTGCCCACGTGGATGGCATCCGGGGGCTCGCGCCCCCGGTCCCCCGCTGATTCCTGGCCGGTTTGCTGGCCGCGCCGGGCTCGCTTCCCCGGGCCCCCGCGGATTCCTGGCCGGTTTGCTGGCCGCGCCGGGCTCGCTCCCCCGGTGGGCGGCAAACGTTGCGCATAAGACGCAAACCACAGCCCACCGCCGCTCGGCGTGCCGCGGGCGGCGGCGTCAGCGGCAGCGGCGCACCGAGCGCGCGACCGCTTCGGCGCGGGCCTGGTAGCCCTCCGCGTTCACGTGCACGCCGTCGCCCGCGAGCCAGTGCGGGTGGCCGCGCACCATGCCGGCCCAGTTGACCACGCGCAGGTTCTCGCGGGGCCGGGACTCGGCGGCGAGGGCGCGGTTGTAGCCGGCGTAGCCCGCGCCTGCCACCGGCGGCCGCACGATGTTCGCCCACACGACGCAGCGGCGCGGGCCGGCCACGTCCATGACCTCGCGGATGGCGGCGCGGAAGGCGTCCACCGTGCGCGGGTCGTCGTTGGTCCCCAGGCTTACGTGGATGACGCGCGGCAGGGCGCTGCCGTACGAGCGCAGGACGTCCGGGCCCTCGAACGCGTGGCGGCTGACCGCCGTCGACTGCGTCACCCGCCAGCGGCGCAGCTCCTGCGGGAGATAGGGCTGGGTGCCGACGGCCAGGGAGTCGCCGTTCACCAGCAGGCGGCGGCTGAGCGCGTCCGCCGAGGCCGGCGCCGCCAGCGTCACGAGCAGCGCGAGCAGGCTAAGGCGCCGCATCCTCGTCCTCCCTCAGCACTCGATAGTCCCGGGCCATCGCGCGCATCACCAGGCGGGCCGGGACCACGGCCCCCTCGCGCGAGAAGTGCACGCCGTCGGACTGGCGGGCGAGCACGCGGCGGCCGTCGATCTTCAGCTCGTCGCTGTAGCGCCCGCGGTTGATCGTGCTGTAGATGTCGACGTAGCGCGCGCCGGGGACCGCCATCGCGGCCTGCTCGACCGCCCGGTTCTGGTTCTCGTAGATGTCGTTGTACTCCGGGTCGCGCGCGGTCGGCGGGGGCACCCAGTACACCGGCCGCTCGCCGTCCGACCCGAGCTCGCCCATCACCACGGCGGCACGGCGGGCGTACTCGGTCTGCCACTGCGGGTCCTGCGGGCCGTAGAGCTGCCCCTCCGACAGCACGTTGAAGCCGTCGTTGCCGCCCATGACCATGACCACGGCGTCGGGGTCGCGTGCGGAGATCTCCTGTTGGGCGTTGATCTCCCAGTTGAAGAACTCCGGATTGGTGAGGCCGGTCGCGTTGCGCGCCACGACCTCCACGTCGAACAGGTCGCTCGGCAGCAGGTCGGTCAGCAGCTCGCCCACGAACTGCGCCTGCGAGTCCCCCGTCACGAACACCTCAACGGTGTTCGTGGTGGTCGGCTGCACGAACGCCTGCTGGCGCCGCTTGCGCCGGTTGGCCCGCAGGATCGCGGTGGTGCCCTGCTCGAGCTCGGTCCCCTTGGCCGTCTTCGACTCCTGGCCGAAGGCGAGGTCGAGCCCCTTGCGCGGCAGGTGCATGCCCACCGCTCCCGCGACGTCGTTCAGCGGGCGCGCGACCGAGAGCACGATGTCGCGGGTGGCGCCGCGCTTCATGCTCTCGCCGGCGCGCACCATCGCCTCCGAGTTGAACAGCGCCGCGATCAGCAGCGCGATCACCATGACGCCGAGCACACGGCCGGCGGGCATCGTCAGGGGAGTGCGGAAGCGCGGTTCCAAGGTCAGAACTGGAAGTAGATGAAGGGGGCCACGCCCTCTTGGCCGACGGCGGCGTCCGCCACCACCAGCAGGAGCCCGAGCGCGACGCCCTGGGCGATCACGGGGCGGGTCACGAGCCAGCCCTCGGCGCGCTCCCACGCGTTGCCCGGCACCGCCTGGAGGGCGATCGTCGCGACGACCAGGAAGACCATCGGAAGCGTAACCAGGGGCGAGGGGCCGCCCGCGAAGACCTGGCCGATCATGCCGAAGGCGGTCGACAGGTCCGGCGAGCGGAAGAAGATCCAGGCCAGGCAGACGACGTGGAACGTGATCAGCCAGGCCAGCCAGACCGGCATGCGGAAGCTCTGGTAGCGCCGGCGTGCCCAGCGCTCGACGCTGAGCGCGGTGCCGTGGATGCCGCCCCACAGCAGGAACGTCCAGGCGGCTCCGTGCCAGAGGCCGCCGAGCAGCATCGTCAGCATCAGGTTGCGGTAGGTCTTGCGCTCGCCGTCGCGGTTGCCGCCGAGCGGGATGTACAGGTAGTCGCGCAGCCAGCGCGACAGCGTCATGTGCCAGCGTCGCCAGAAGTCCTGGAGGCTGAGCGCGAGGTAGGGCCGGTTGAAGTTCTGCGGCAGCTGGAAGCCGAGTAGCAGCGCGAGGCCGATCGCCATGTCGGTGTAGCCCGAGAAGTCGCAGTAGATCTGGGCGGCGAAGCCATAGATCGCCAGCATCACCTCGAGCCCGGAGTGGGCCGCGGGGTCGTTGAAGACCGGGTCCACCACGTTGCGCGCCAGCTCGTCGGCCACCACGGTCTTCTTCACGAGGCCGCCCGCGATCAGGAACAGGCCCGGGCCGGCCAGCACGGCGCGCGGGTCGCGCGGCACGCGCAGCTGCGGCAGCAGCTCGTTCGCGCGCACGATCGGCCCCGCGACCAGGTGCGGGAAGAAGGCCTGCAGGATCCCCACCTCCACCAGCGAGGCGGCCTTGGTCTCGCCGCGGTAGACGTCGACCACGTAGGAGATCGCCTGGAACGTGAAGAACGAGATGCCGATCGGCAGGACGATCTGCAGCAGCGGCAGCGGCGAGCCGAGTCCAATCGAGTCGAGCGCGCCGTCGACCTCCGAGACGAAGAATCCCAGGTACTTGAAGACGCACAGCAGGCCCAGATCGAAGACGATCGCCGCGATCAGCGCGCGCTTGCGCGTCTGCTGCGACGGTGAGCGCGCGATCACCTGCGCCGCGAACGTGTTGACCAGGCTCGAGGCGACCAGCAGCAGCACCCAGCGCCAGTCCAGCCAGCCGTAGAAGACGTACGAAGCGACCAGAATGAACGGGCGCCACGCCCGCGGGTGGGGCATCAGCGCCCACGAGAGGATGAACACGACCAAGAAGAAGGCCGCGAACTCGATCGTGGGGAAGCTCACGGCGGGGATTCTGTCTACCACGGCGGTTGCCGCGCTGGCGCTGGCCCCTTCGGCGGTCGCGTTCCAGGGCGGCGATTCGGTGCTGGTGGTCGGCGACAGCCTCGAGGTCGGGTCGGGGCCCTACCTGCGGGCGGCGCTGCCGGGCCTGTCGCTGGACATCGACGCCGAGCGCGGGAGGACCAGCGCCCAGGGTGTGCGCGTCCTGGCTGAGCGGCTCGGTCCCGAGCACACCGTCGTGGTCTTTCCAATGGGTACCAACGACAGCCCGTCCAACCCGGACGCCCTGGCGGCCAGTCTCGCCGCGGCGCAGCAGCTGGCGGGCGGGCGCTGCCTGGTCGTGGCCACGATCGCGCGGCCGGCGCAGGGCGGGGTCTCGGCCGCGGGCCTCAACCGGGCCGTGGAGACGTTCGCGGGGCAGTCCGGCGCGCAGGTGATGGACTGGCGCTCCGCCGTCGCCACGGCACCCGGTGTGCTCGGACGCGACCGCGTCCACGCCACCGGCCCGGGCTACGCCCTGCGCGGCAGCATGCTGGCCGAGGCGGTGCAGGGCTGCCTGCTCGGCGGCGGGCTGAGCGGCATCCCGGCCCCGCGCGACCCGGACGCGCGGCCGCCGCGGCAACGGCGCGAGCGGCGCGCCGAGGCGCCGGCGCGGCCGGTGGTGCTGCCGGTGTCCGCGGCGCTCGACAGCCTGGCCGCCATGATCGGCCGGGCGCTGGCACCGGTTGGAGCGGCGCTCCGCGACGCGCGCACGGCGGCTACGAAGACCGGCCCCGAGCCGGTGCTCGGCGCGCCCTGAGGCGGCGCCGCCCGCGCCTCAGAGCTCGACGTCGGGGTGGTGCTTGGCGAGGTGCTCGCTCAGCGCGGCCGCCACGCGGCGGCGCTCCTCGGAGCTGGCCATGCGGTAGCGGCCGAGCAGCTCCTTCTGGCCCTCCAGCGGCAGGCCGGCGATCTCCCAGCGCACGGCCAGCCGCTCGAACAGCAGCTCCACGCGCCGCTGCCAGCGATCGTCGGCCGAGGCCGCCGGCTTGGCGTCGAGGTCGCTCAGCGTGCGCAGCGTCCCGGCGCTCAGCTCGTTGCGCAGCGTGAGGACGTTGCCCTCGTCGTCGCTGTAGTCGGTTGTACTCGCCGGAGCGGCGGCCTTGCCCTCGCCCTGCTTCGCCCGTTTGCGGTTGCGGCGACCCATGCCGCGCACTCTTGCACGCCGTGCGCGCCAGACTCCGCTCCGTGATCGCCGACGCCCTGCACCTGCTGCGCTGCCCGCACTGCGGCGCGGGGCTCGCCCGTGCCGACGCGACCGTGCGCTGCTCCGGCGGGCACTCCTTCGACCTCGCCCGGCAGGGCTACCTCAGCCTGCTCCCCGGGGGCGGACCGGCGTTTGCCGGCGACACCGCGGGAATGGTGGACGCGCGCGAGCGCTTCCTCGGCGCCGGCCACTTCGGCCCGCTCGTGGCCGCGCTGAGCGAGGCGTGCGAGCGCGCCGGCGCCGCCGACGGCTGCATCGTCGACCTCGGCGCCGGCACCGGCCACTACCTGGCCGAGGCGCTCGGCCGGCTGCCCGACAGGGCCGGCCTCGCGCTCGACGTCTCCAAGGCGGCCCTGCGCCGGGCGGCCCGTGCGCACCCGCGCGTCGCCGCGGTCGGCTGCGACGCCTGGGGTCCGCTGCCGATCCGAGACGGCGTGGCCGCCGCCGTGCTGAACGTCTTCGCTCCCCGCAACCCGCCCGAGATGGCGCGCGTCCTGGGGCAGGGCGGCGTGGCGCTGATCGTCACGCCCACGGCCCGCCACCTCGGCGAGCTGGTCGAGCCGCTCGGCCTGATCGGCGTCGACGAGCGCAAGGAGGAGCGGCTGGGCGAGCAGCTCGCCCCTCACCTCGAGCTGGTCGACCGGCGCGAGCTCGGCTGGCCGCTGCGCCTCGACCGGGCGAGCGCGCGCGATGCCGCTGCGATGGGGCCAAGCGCGTTCCACGTGCGGCCGGAGGCGCTGGAGGAGCGGATCGCGGCGCTGCCCGAGCAGCTTGACGTCACCGCCGAGGTGACGCTGTGGGTCGCGGCGGCTTAGCCGCCCGCCCACAGGCGCGGAGCCGCGTGCTGGGCCTCCAGCTCCAGCAGCATCCGCTTGCGCGGCAGGCCGCCGCCGTAGCCGATCAGCGAGCCGTCGGACCCGATCACCCGGTGGCACGGCACGATCACCCCGATCGGATTGCGCCCGTTGGTCGCGCCGACCGCCCGGAACGCATCCGGTCGCCCGACCGCCGCGGCGATCTCGCCGTAGGACGCCGTCTCCCCGTAGGGGATCTCGAGCAGCGCCGCCCATACGCGCAGCTGGAAGTCGCTGCCGGCCGGGGCCAGCGGCAGGTCGAACTCGGTGAGCTCGCCCTCGAAGTAGCCGCGCAGCTGCGCCTCCGGTTCGCGGAAGGCCCCCGGGTCGTGCAGTCCGCCGGGCGGCACGTCGGCCCGGCGCGGCTCCATCAGCAGGCGCGTCAGCGCGTGCCCGTCGCCCACCAGCAGCAGCTCGCCGAGCGGGCTGTCGAAGCGGTGCCAGCGCGGCGTCGCGTCCGTGGACGTGGGGAGGAAGGGAGCCATCGCCGTGCAGGCTACGCCCCCGCACGGCGCCGAGTCTGGCGGAAATCGGACATGTCCGAAATGCGCCAGACCGGGTGGCCCGGGCCTGCGACGATGGGCTCGTGATCGACGACTTCGAGCGCTGCTACCGCTTCATGCGCAGCCGCGACGCCCGCTACGACGGCTTCTTCTTCGTCGGCGTCACCTCCACCGGCATCTACTGCCGGCCGAGCTGCCCGGCGCGGCTGCCCGATCGCCGCAACGTCCGCCTGTTTCCCACCGCGGCCGCGGCGCAGACGGCCGGCTTTCGCGCGTGCAAGCGCTGCGAGCCGGACGCGGCGCCCGGCTCCCCGGCCTGGAACCGGCGGGCGGACGTCGCCGGCCGCGCGTTCCGCCTGATCGCCGACGGCATCGTCGACCGCGAGGGCGTGCCGGGCCTGGCCGGGCGGCTGGGCTTCAGCGAGCGGCAGCTGAGCCGCATCCTCGTGGCCGAGGTCGGCGCCGGGCCGGCGCAGCTCGCCCGGGCGCAGCGCGCCCAGTCGGCGCGCACGCTGATCGAGTCGACCGCGCTCTCCTTTGCCGAGGTGGCTCTGGCCAGCGGCTTCGGCAGCATCCGCCAGTTCAACGACACGATCCGGGCGATCTACGCGCGCACGCCGACCGATCTGCGCCAGCGCGCGCGCCGCCGGGCCGGGACGAGGGCCCCGGGGGCGGTCGAGCTGCGCCTGCCCGCCCGCGCGCCGCTCGACGGCGCTGGCCTGCTGAGCTTCCTCGGCACCCGCGCCGTCCCGGGCGTCGAGGAGGTCGACGGCGGCACCTACCGCCGCTCGCTCGCCCTCGAGCACGGCGGCGGGCTCGTCTCGCTCACGCCGGAGGAGGGCGCGGTCCGCTGCGTGCTGCGGCTAGACGACCTGCGTGACCTCACGGCGGCGGTGGCGCGCTGCCGGCGCCTGTGCGACCTCGACGCAGACCCGGTGTCGATTGCCGGCCAGCTCGAGGCCGATCCGGTGCTCGGCGGGCTCGTTCGGCGCCGGCCCGGCATGCGCGTGCCCGGCTGCGTGGACGGCTTCGAGCTGGCCGTGCGGGCGATCGTCGGCCAGCAGGTCTCGGTGGCCGCGGCGCGCACGATCCTGGGGCGGCTCGCTGCGCGCTACGGGGAGCCGCTGGCGGAGCCGGCCGGCTCGATCGCGTTCCGCTTCCCGACGGCGGCCGCGCTCGCGGACATCGAACCCGGCGCGCTGCCGTTCCCACGCAAGCGCGGCGAGGCGCTGCGCTCGCTCGCCCGGCTGGTGGCCGAGGACGGCCTGCGCTTCGACGCCGGCGCCGACTCGTCAGCGGCGCTGGCCGCGCTGCTGGACATCCCCGGGGTCGGCCCGTGGACGGCGTCGTACGTGTCGATGCGCGCCCTCGGCGATCCAGACGCCTTCCTGGCCGGGGACGTGGGCATCCGGCACGCGCTCTGGCGCCTCGGCCGGCCCGCCGAGGGAGCCGCTGCGGCCGCGATGGCCGAGCCCTGGCGGCCGTGGCGCTCCTACGCGGTCATGCACCTCTGGAGCAGCCTCGCCGACGACCGCGCCCCCGCGCTGGCGGCCGCCTAGCCGCGCTGGGCGCGCAGCCAGGCCGCGGCCTGGGTGCGCACGAGGCTCACGAGGTCGCCGAGCGCGAGGTTCGCGTCGGTCAGGTGCAGGCCCCAGCCCGCGTCCGGCACCGAGTTCAGCACCGGTGCGCCGCGCAGGCTGCTCACGTGCAGCACGTCCGCTCCGCCGGCCGACGAGCAGCGCGCCCGGTAGCTGTCCGGCGCCGTCAGCCAGGGCGTGGACACCTCGGGGACCGGGAAGCCGACCGCGAGCGTGGTCGCCCCGATCGTGGTGCCAGCCGCGAACGGCTCGCTCGGGTAGACCGGCGTGATCTTGCCGGAACCGCCGCCGAGCGCCGCCGGGTTCGTGCAGAGCACCTCCAGGCCCGGCTCGGCGGTGCGCCCGAAGCGCGCCTCGGCCGGCACGGGAGCGTTGAAGATCGAGAAGGCCACCACGCAGCCCACCTGGGTGCGCGAGCGGCACGCCGGGATGTGCTTGAAGTCGCCGCCGGTGTCGCGTCCCTGCTTCACCGTCACGTTGCCTCCCAGCAGCAGCGCCGAGATCACGCGCCGGCGCAGCCGCGGCTTCGGATCGATCTCCTTGGTGAGCAGCTCGCGCAGCATGAACGTGCCCTGCGAGTGGCCGATGACCACGACGCCGCGCCCGCGGTTGAACTTCTTCAGGTAGCGGCGCCAGGCGTCACGCACGTCCCCGTACGCGAGCTGCCCCGCGTTGGGCGCACCGCCGCCGAACAGCGCCGCCAGGGTGATCTGCCTGTACACGGGCGCGTAGATCCGGCACTCGCTGCTGTAGCGCGCCGCCTGGTAGAGGGCGATCGAGCGCAGCTCGGGATCGATGTCGAAGTTGGCGTTCGGCGTGTCCTGGTCGCTGACCGTGGGATAGACGTAGAAGCAGTCGAACTTCGGCTTGCGGGTGCGCTTGACGGCGTCCACGCCGAGCCGCTCCAGGCTCGGCGAGAAGCGCGTCGTCCTCAGGCCGACCTCGCACGGGTTGTCCTTCTTGCCGGGCTTGCAGAGCCAGACCGTCTTGGCCGCGCCGGCGGCGCTGGGGAGGGCACCGAGGCACCCCAGCGCGAGCAACGCGGCCAGCAGGAGGGGTGCGCGGCGCATCGGGGCGGCACTCTAACCCGGCGCTCGCAGGCCGTGCGGCAGTACGCCGCGCACGGGGTCCGCTGCCAGAGCATGAGCGGTACTTGTGCAGCCGTGCTGGAGCACACCAGGCGTGGGCATAGGTACCCGCGATGGTCAGGCTCGTGTCACTTGCTCTGGTGGTTGCTTGCTGGATGGCCCCTGCCGCCGGGGCGGCAGTCCTTCCCGAACCGGTGGCGGCGCCGGCGACCGCCGCGCTGCAGCAGGTGCCCGCCGCGACGCACACCGGCCAGGCCGTCGTGCGAGAGGCGACGGGCGCGGCCGTGCGCTCGGTGCGTCCGACCGTCGCGCGGGCGGCGGCGACGGCTGCCGCCGCCGCCGACGTGACGGCGCCCGCGGCCGCTCCCGCCGTCCAAACCGCCGCCGCGGCCGCCGAGCCCGCAGTCGATGCCGCCGTGAGCACCGCGGCCAACACGGCTGTCCCCGCGCACCCGCAGGCCGGCCACACCCCGGCGCGGGCCGGAGCCTCGGCTGCCGACGCCGCCCGGCACGGTGCCTCTTCTCGCGCCGGCCGCTCCGGCGCTCGCTCCCCAAGCACCGAGCGCGGTGGCCAGCCGGCCGCCGATTCCCTGCCCGGGTCCACGAGCGCGACGGCCGCCGCCGCCGCGAGGTCCGGTCGTGCCGCGCCTTCCTCGCCCTCGGGCGAGCGGCCCGCGAGCCCCGATCCGGGGTCGTCGGCGGGCGGCACATCTTCCGCTTCCGCGGCTTCCGCGAGCTTCTACTTCGGCGGCCTGGCGCTGCTGGCCGGCGCACTGCTGCTGGCCGGCCCGCGCCTCAGCCGCCGCCTCCTGATCGACGCGGCCACCCGTCGGCCGGCTGCTTTCGTCGCACTGCTCGAGCGGCCCGGCTAGCCCCTCCCGGGCTTTGCCAAGGCCGGGATCGGACTCCCGGCCCGCTCGACGCAACACGACGAAGGGAATCGAGATGAGACGCAGTGCTTTTGCGCTGGGGGCGAGCGTTGTCGCCCTGGCGCTGACAGCCGGGCCGGCTGCCGCCGAGCCCCAATCAATAGGCGACTCCGTCGCAGCGGCCCAGGTCGGCGCGGTGACGGTCGACGCCCCGATCCGCGTGGCGAGCGACGGCGATGACGCCGCGCCCGCCTCGGGCGGCGGCGCGCCCCAGGTGACCAGCGAGTCCGCCGGGACGGCGCAGGCGAGCTCCGTCCACGCCAATGCCCCGGTGCGGGTGCTGAGCGAGGGCGAGAGCGGCTCCGCCGGCGTGTCCGGTTCGGACGCCGCACCGCAGTCCACGGACGACTCGCTCGGCGCGGCCCAGGTCGGCTCGGCCGGCGTGGACGCTCCGGTGCGCGTGGCCAGCGACGGCGGCAGCGGCGGCGACGCCGAGCCGAGCTCCGCCGCGGGTGAGCAGGACGCCACCGAGACGACCGGGTCGGCCCAGGTCGGCTCGGCCGGCGCCGAGGCCCCGGTGCGGGTGCTGAGCGACGGCGGCGACGCCGGGTCCGGCGCTGCCGGCAGGACCGGCGGCGAGCAGACGGTGGACGGCACGTCCGGGGCGGCCCAGGCGGGCGCCCCGGGCCTGTTCGCGCCGGTGAGGGTGCTCAGCGACACCGGCTCGCCCGCGGGCGAGCCGGACGCGTGGGACAGCGCCGGCGACCTGGTCGGCCTGATCGCGGATGCCGACGGCTCACAGGGGGCGACGCCGATCGGCAGCCAGGCTCCGGGCGATGCGCCTGAGGGCGTGCGGCGCCTCGCCGACAGCGGCGGCACCGCTCCCGGGACGCGGCCGGCGCTGCAGCTGGTCACGGGCGGGGACGGACCCATCACCGGGGTCCAGGACACGGGTGCCGGCGGCCTCCAGACCCTCGGCGTGCAGGCCGGGAGCCTGCCGCTGACCGGGTTCGCGCTGCCGGCGCTGGTGGCGCTCGGGATGTGGCTGCTGTCGAGCGGGCTGGCCCTGCGGCTGGTGCCGGGAGGCAAGCGCCGCTAGCTCTCCAGAAGGGCGACAGGGGTACGTCAGTGCACGGGCCGTCGGGCGGCCGCGGGGGCCAACAGCCCTCCGCCGCCCGGCGCGCCCAGCACCTGGCTCGCCGGCATCGGCCTTGCGATCGCGTATCCCTGGGCGAGGTCGACGCCGTAGTCGGCAAGCAGCCGCAGCGTCTCCATGTCCTCCACTCCTTCGGCAACCGTCTGCTGGCCGAAGCCGTGCGCCAGGCTGACGACCGCCTTGACCACGTGCTGGCTGGCGTCGTTGGTGGGCAGATCGCGCACGAAGTCACGGTCGATCTTGAGGTAGTCCACGGGCAGGCGCTTGAGGTAGCGGAAGCCTCCGTAGCCGGTGCCGAAGTCGTCGAGTGCCAGCTGGCAGCCCAGCGCACCCATGCGCTCGATGAACAGCGCCGCTGCCTGCTCGTCCTCGACCAGGGCGGTCTCGGTGAGCTCGACGACGATCAGCGCGGGATCGGCACCGGTGCGCTCGAGCTCTCGTGCGAAGTCGCCGACGAGCCCGGGCTCCGAGATCGATCGCGCCGAGAGGTTGAGCTCGACGGGGTGGCCTGCGGCGGCCAGGGCGATCGCCTGGCGGGCGACCCAGCGATCGATGTCCGTGATCATCCCGTACCGCTCGGCCGAGGGGAGGAACTCCCCGGGGAGGACGATGTTGCCCTCCGGATCAACCATGCGCAGCAGCAGCTCGTGCTGCACCGTCCTGCCGGACCTCACGTCCACGATCGGCTGCGCGTAGAGCACGAAGCGGTCTTCGGCCAGAGCGTCGCGCACCTGGCCGATCCAGGACACCTCCTCGATCTCCCGGCGCATGCGGCGCTCCTCCGCCCTGCGCTCCGTGATGTCGCTGAAGACCACCACCGAGCCGCGCACGCCGTCCTCGGTCTCGAACGGCGCCGACGTCACCTCGACGGGCAGCTCGCTGCCGTCCTTGCGGATGAACACGTCATCGGGCTCGCCCGCCACCTTGTCGTGCATCACCTCGCCGGCCAGCTCCTCGCGGCGCCAGCCGAGCAGCCGCTCGCCGGCCCGGTTGAGGTACATCAGGCGGCCCTCGACGTCGAGCGTGAACAGGCCCTCGCCCATGCTCTCGGTGATGGCGCGCAGGTAGTCGCGCGCGGCGCGCAGCTGGCGCTCGCCCTCCAGGCGCTCGCTGATGTCCACGGACATCGTCACGACGCCCGCCGGCTCGCCGTCCAGGTCGTGGAAGAGCGCCATGCGAACGTAGCTCGGGAAGCGCGACCCGTCCTTGCGGCCGACCTCCAGCTCGCCCTCCCATTGCCCGACCTCGTACACCGTCTCGACCAGGCTCGCGGCGGCCTGCTCGTCCTGGGCTGCAAACCCCAGATCCGCTGGCCCGCGGCCGAGCGCCTCCTCGCCCGTCCAGCCGTACGTCCGCTCCGCACCGCTGCTCCAGTACGTGATCGCGCCGTCCAGGTCGATGGCCATCACGGCGGCGTCGACCGCGTCGAGCAGGTGCCCCTGCAGGTGGATCTGGCGCTCGGAGCGTCGCCGTTCCGTGATGTCCTGCATGGTCCCCCGCACGCCGTATATCTGGCCGTCGGCGGCGAGCGGCTCGATCCGGGTCTCGGCCCAGCCGGCGTGCTCCTCGCGCCCGTAGCGGTGCTGCAGCTGGCGCGGCTTTCCGTCCTCGAGGGTCATTCCCGCAACCCGCCGCAGCGTGGAGCGATCGGGCTCCGGGACCATCGTGCGCGCTTCCTCGAGCGTGTGGCTGAACCCCTGCGGCTCCACCCCGAAGAGGCGGTAGAGGTGCTCAGAGCAGGTGAGCCGCCCGGTTCGGTAGTCGATCTCGAAGCTCCCGATGTCGGCCATGCGCTGGGCTTGCAGCAGGCGCTCCTCGCTCCGCTGGTGCGCCAGCTCGGCGAGCTTGCGGGCGGTGACGTCCTGTGTGGTGCCGCGCAGCCGGATCACGTGGCCGCCCTCGAAGTCACGGACCGGGCGGGCACGCACCTCCACCCATTCGATCTCGGGGTTCGGCACGTCCCAGCGGCATTCGAGCATCGCCTCGTCCTCGGCGCCCCCGAGCAGGCGCGCGAAGGTCTCGCGAATCCGCTGGTCGTTTGGCGCCGGGACGAACGCGAGCACCTGTTCGAGCGTCGTCGGCCCGGTGAGCTCGACTCTGGCCAGGTCGACCAATCCGGTTGACAGCTCGATCGCGTCGGTCGCTGGATCCCACTCCCAGGTCGCCAGCCGGGCCACATCGTGCGCCTCTCTGAGGCGCTCGCGCTCGTGGGTCTCCCGGCTCACGTCCCGGACGACGCAGAGGTAACCGGACGGCTCGCCGCTGCCCAGCGGGGACGCGTCGACGGTGACGGGAAAGCGCTCGCCGTCCTTGCGCTTCCAGATCTGCTCGTAGTGGCCGCTGCGCCCGGTCTGCGATACGTCGAGGGCAGCCTGGATGTGCTCGTGCTCCTCCTCCGGCCAGTAGCAGCGGGGCGGGAGGCTCCCGATCAGCTCCTCGGCGGCGAATCCGGTGATCTCGCAGAAGCGGTTGTTGACCTCCGTGATCCGTCCGTCAGCATCCACGACCCAGACGCCGTCCTGAAGCGCGCCGATCAGAGCGCGCGAGCGCGGATCGGCCAGGGGTACGCGGGAGCCGGTCACTGCTTCATTGATCGACGCCGAGGTCCGCCGCGTGATCCGCCGTTTGGGGGATTAAGCACATTGTCTATCCGCCAAATGGTGGACTACCGGATCAGTCCGATCCGCAGCGCGTGCGCCACCGCCGCGGCGCGGTCGCTGACGCCGAGCTTCTCGTAGATGTGCTCGAAATGGGTCTTCACCGTCGCCGGTCCCAGCACGAGCTGCTCGGCGATCTGCGGCCCGGTGTTGCCCTCGGCGGCCAGCTCCAGCACCTCCAGCTCCCGCTTCGAGAGGCGCCGCGTCCCCAGGTCCGCGCGGCGGCGCTCGAGGAAGCGCCCGAGCTCGGTGCCGATGCCGTCGAGCGTGCGCAGCAGCCGCTCGCTGGGCTGACGCAGGTCGAAGCCGTAGAAGGAGAGGACGGCCAGCGGCCCGTGCTCCGATACGGCGGGGAAGGCGAGCCCGGAACGCAGCCCCTGCTCGGCGGCGGCCGCGCGCCGCAGGAAGCGCGGGTCCGTGGAGAGCTCCTCGATGATGAGCGCCTGGCAGGTCTCCCACGCGCGTCCGGGGACGCCCCGGCCGGGCGCCAGGGAGGTCTCGCGCGTGACCGCCTCGAACTCCCCGCCCTCAACTCCCGGGGCGCTCCAGAAGGCGCGGCAGGTCAGGCGTCCGTTCGAGTCCGGCGTCCACAGGCAGCCGAGCGGGAAGTCGAGTGCCGTGCCGAGGCGCCGCAGCAGCCCCACGACGCCCTCCTCGAACGACTCCCAGTCGCGCAGGGCCTGACTGACCGCGTAGTGCGCGTGCAGCTCGCGCTCCGTGACCCGCTGGTCGGTCACGTCCTGCGCCATGCCCACCCACCGCAGCGGCTTTCCGGCCACATCGGCCTCGACCCGCCCGCGGACGCGTATGTCGCGGACGGCGCCGTCTGGACGAACCGACCGGTACTCCATGCTCACCTCGCGGCCGAGCAGGCGCTCGGGCCGCTTGGCGACGGTGGTGAGCAGATGCGTCACGCGCTCACGATCCTCCTCGTGGATGAGCTCCAGGTACATGCCGATGCTCGGGGAGACTTCGCCCGGCTCGAACCCCTGGATCCGGTACATGCCGTCCGACCAGATCGCCTCGTCCGTCCGCAGATCGAGCTCCCAGCTGCCCATGAGGGCCAGCTCCTCGGCGGTTGCGAGCAGTCCCTCCACCTGCGTGCCCCGGTACTCGGCGTGCCTGAGGGGCGTCAGGTCGCGGACGAAGCCGGTGAACAGCAGGGGCGCCTCGCACGTGCGGGTGATGATCAGCTCGATCGGGAACTCCTCACCGGACTTGTGCAGGGCGCGCAGCTGCATCCTGCGGTCGAGGGCGCGCGGCGGCTCGCCTCTGCCGAGCTGGAACAGCCTGGACAGGTGCGCCGCCTTCAGGTCCTCCGGGATGACCAGGTCGACCAGCTGCTCGCCGATTGCCTCAGCACGCGGGTAGCCGAACATGCGCTCGGCCGCGCGGTTGAAGCGCACGACCCGGCCGGTCTCGTCGATCGTGACGATCGCGTCGAGGGCAGCCTCGACTACCAGCGGCGTCCAGTCCGCTGCCTCTTCCTTGAGGCCCTCCGCGCGAGCGTCTTCGCGACCCATCCGTCGGGCCGAGGGTAGCGTCGTTCAGGCGACTACGCGCAGGTGGCGGAAAGGCTTGCCCCGCAGCTCGCGGATGACCGCGTCCACCAGCCGCTCCTCGTCCCGCACCTGGCCCTCGGTGACGGCGTCGATCACGCTGCGCTTGCGCTGGAGCAGCTCGGCCATCGTCTCGTCGATCGTGTTCGGCGCAAGCAGGTACCACGCGGTGACGGCGCTCTCCTGGCCGATCCGGTGCAGGCGGTCCTCGGCCTGGTCGTGGCGGGCCGGCGTCCAGTCCAGCTCGAGGAAGGCGACGTTGGAGGCGCGGGTGAGGGTCAGGCCCTGCGAGGCCGCCTTCATCGAGCAGACGATCAGCTGCGGACCGTCCTCGCGCTGGAACGCGTCGACGGCGCGCTGGCGGTTGTGCGTGGAGTCGGCGCCGAGGATGTGCTCGGCGTCGGGGAAGCGCTCGAGCACCGCGCGCTGGGTGGCGACGTGCTCGGCGAACACCACCAGCGGTTCCCCCGAGGCCAGGAAGTCGCCGATCCAGGCGAGCGCCGTCGGCAGCTTGCCGCGCGCCGCGAGCTGCCGCAGGTTGTTGAGCCTCACGAGCTGCTCGGCCCGCAGCGCGGCGGCGACCTTGGCGTCGAGCGTGCGCAGGTCGAGCGGCAGCGTCTGGAGCCAGGCGATCACGTCCTGCTCGGCGAGCCGGTACTCGTGCTCGTTCGAGAGCAGGACCGGCACCGTGTCGTGGCGCTTGGAGGGGAGCTGGGGGAGCACCTGCGCCTTCGTCCGCCGCACGTAGCAGCGGGCGCGCAGGTTCCAGTGGAGCCGGTCGTCGCTGGCGGCGGCGCGGAAGCGCCGCGACAGGCGGGCGCCGCTGCCGAACTCGCCCAGGCGGCCCAGGGCGCGCAGCTGCGAGATCAGCTCGTCGGGCCGGTTGAGGACCGGCGTGCCGGTCAGCGCGAGGCGCAGGGCCTCGGGGGCGAGCTGCTCGGCCAGCGCGATCGCCGCCTTGGTGCGTCGCGCGCCCGGGTTCTTGACGTAGTGCGACTCGTCGAGCACGAGCGCGCGCGGCCGGCGCGCGACGAGCTGAGCGAGATGCGCCTCGAGGATGTCGTAGTTGAGCACCACGATCTCGGCGTCGAGGGTGTCCTCGGTCCAGGTGCCGCCGTTGCGACCGTCGAGCACCGCGCAGCTGCGCCGGGGCAGCCAGCGCGAGGCCTCGCGCTCCCACATCAGCTTCATGCTGGCCGGGCACACGACGACGGCCGGGAACGCGCCGTCGGCCTCGAGCGTCGCCAGCGCCTGCACGGTCTTGCCGAGGCCCTGCTCGTCGGCGATGAACGTGCGGCGCCGCTCGAGCGCGTAGCGGACGCCGGCGCGCTGGAAGGGGTGCAGCTCGCCGCCCAGCTCGAGGTCGTCGAGCTCCGCGTCCTCGGCCCTCGAGAGGGCCACGGTCCGCGAGGCGCGCTCGTGCTCTGCCATGAGCTCCTCGAGCAGCTCGCGCACCGGCTCCTCCACGTGCAGCTCGGGCCGCTCGGCGAGGAACTCCGAAAGCTGCTGGGCCAGGGCGGCGTCGGCGGGCACGGCCACGGCCCAGGCGCCGTCGCGCCCGAAGAAGCGGCCCGACCGATGCACCAGGCGCGCCTCAGGGAGCCGCCTGAAGGCCTGTGCGTGGCGCGCGTCCCAGAGCGTGTAGAGCGTCACGTCCGGCTCGCCGTGCTCGCCGATCTCGACCGACAGCTCTGCCGGCGCCGGCTCGAGGCCCTCCGACAGCTCGCGCGCGCAGGTGCGCGCCAGGTCGTCGAGGTTGAGCCCCTCGAGCCGCGCCATCCCCCGGGCGCCCGGCGCCGCGAACGGGAGCAGCACCTTGCCGTCTCCGGCGGGCTCGGCGCCCTGGAAGACGCTGGGTGGGTCGCCCGAGAGGGTGCGCACCAGGAATGCGCCGGCGTCCTCGTGGGCGACCACGGTCGCCACACCGCGCCAGCGGTCGGACTCCTTCAGCCACCGGAGCACCTCGGGGGTGGGCGTCAGTTGCGGAAAGCGCCCGAGCAGGTCTTCGACAAGCTTCGCGATGCGCGGATCGGCGGGCACGCGCCAGTGCCTGCGGCGCCAGTCGAACCAGCGCTTGGGGAGCCGCTTGACGGCCTCGTTGAGCACCTCGTCGAGGGGGAAGGCGAAGACGAGCTCCCGGTCGCTGGGATCGTCGTCGCGCAGCCAGACGCGGCCCTCCGCGTGCTCCGAGTCGTTGTCGATCGCGTCGGACATCAAACGGACGAGACTAGCCGGCCTGGAGGCTGTGTTCGCCCGCGGGGGCGCAGCTAGGTCGTCTTGACGACCAGCACCGAGCAGGTCGCCCTGTGCGTGACGGTGTTCGGAACGCTGCCGAGCACGCGCCGCTGCATGCCCTTGTTGCCGACCACGAGCACGTCCGCGCCGCACTCCTCGGCGAGGCGCACGAGCACCTCGCCGGGGTCGCCCTCGTCGATCAGCGTGCGGCATTCGATGCCGTCACGCCGCAGATCGTCCTCCGAGCGGGCGAGCGTCTCGCGCAGGCGCGCCGCCGAGTTGTTCGCCCACTGCAGCTCGACCGCGTCGTCGATCGGGGCGCCGCTCGTGCCGTGCGGCTCGCGGAAGGCGCTCAGCAGCACCAGCTCGGCCTCGAAGCGCCGCGCCAGCTCCGCGGCCATCCGGACCGCCTCCGCGGCGGTCGGTGACCCGTCTACGCCGACGGCGACGGTGGACACCATGGCCGGCGAGTATCTCCGCTCGGCGTCCCGGTGTCCATTGACTTCCAGGCGAAGTGGCCCATTGGAGTGAAGAGCCGTTAACCCGAAGGGGGGAAGATGTTCAAGACGATCGTGCTTGGGCTGGACGGGTCGGATGGGTCGCGCCACGCCACTCCGGTGGCGGTCGAGCTGGCGAAGCGGGACGGAGCGAGGCTCGTGATCGCCCACGTGGAGCAGGACGTCGTCGGCAAGGGCGGGGGCCCGATCATCGCCACCGAGGACGAGATCCAGGCGGAGATTCGCCGGCTGGCCGAGGAGATCGCCACGGCCGAGGCCATCGAGACGAGCGTCGAGATCCGCCAGATCATGCTCGGCGGGCCGGCGTCCGCGATCGCCGAGATCGCCGACGAGGCGGGGGCGGACCTGATCGTGGTCGGCACGCGCGGCCTGTCGCCGGTCGCCGGGCTGATCGTGGGCAGCGTCACGCAGCGGCTGCTGCACGTCGCGCGCCAGCCGGTCCTGGTGGTCCCACCCCGCGGCTAGCGGCGCTCGCAGGCGCCTGGGGCGCTCGCCGGATCGGCCGCCCCGATCGCCGGGCCTTGCCCACCTCGAGGCTCGCGTCGCGCGGCCAGCCTAACCGGCCTCGGTGCGGTCCGCATATGATTCTGCGCGCGATGGCTGAGGAGTCGCTGGCCCTCTGCAGACGCGCCTACGAGCTGTACGGTCGAGGCGACTTCGACAGCATGCTCGAGCTGTTCGGAGAGGACGTCGAGGTGTACGTGGCGCCCCCCAACTTCGAGTCGGGCACGTACCGCGGACGCGCCGACTACCGGGCGCTGATCGAGCGCTGGGGCGCGGCGTGGGCGACCATGCGGATCGAGCCCAAGTCGATGAAGGCGGTCGGCGAGTGGATCCTCGCGACCGTGGAGTACCGCGGGTCCACCCACGAGAGCGACCTCGAGATCAAGCAGCTCTCGTGGGAGCTGTCGCTGTGGCGCGACGGGGCGGTCCGCCAGTACGAGGTCCACTTCGACCCGGACCGGGGGCGCGCGGCGTTCGCCGAGCGCGAGGCGCAGGCCGCGGCCACACCGTGACGGACCTCACCGGGCTGAGCGTGGGCGAGAGCTCGGCACTGCTCGCCGAGCGCTGGATGACGGCGAGCGAGCTGCTCGAGGCCCACCTGGAGCGCGTCGCCGCGGACGGACCGCCGAGCTTCGACGGGCGGCCCGACGCGATCAACGCATGGGTGCGGCTTTACGAGGAGGACGCGCGCGCCGCCGCCGCGCGCGCCGACGAGCGGCTGAGTGCGAGCGCCGTCGCCGAGCTGGGCCCCGCGCCGGCGCTCTGCGGCATCCCGATCGGGCTGAAGGACCTCTACGGCGTTGCGGGCCGGCCGCTGACCGCCTCCAGCGGCGCGGTTCGGCTGGAGCCGCAGGCCGACTGCGACGTCTGGGCCCGGCTGGCGCGCCAGGGCGCCGTGCTGGTCGGGCACCTGCACACGCACGAGTGCGCCGCGGGCGGCTCGACCGACCAGGTCGGCAACCCGTGGGCGCTGGACCGGACGGCGGGGGGCTCGAGCGGCGGCTCCGCGGCCGCCCTGGCGGCCAACATGATCCCGCTGGCCACCGGCACCGACACCGCCGGCTCGCTGCGCATCCCGTCTGCACTGTCGGGCACCTCGACGATCAAGCCAACGCGCGGCGTGCTGCCGCTGCGCGGCGTCGTGCCGTTGAGCGCCAGCCTCGACCACGCCGGGCCGATGGCGCGCAGCCTCGCCGACTGCGCGATCGCGCTGCAGGCTCTGACCGGGGCGGAGCAGGGCAGCCGCGGCGCCTCGCTGAGCGGAGCGCGGCTAGCGCTGTCGCCGCGAATTGCGGTTGTCGAGACCGACGCCGACGTCACCGAGGGCCTGGAGCGCGCGGTGGCGGCCTGCCGCGAGCTGGGGGCCGAGGTCGTCGAGCCGCCGCCGCCCGCCGCCTCGCTCGACCTCGGCAGCGACTTCCTCGACGTGCTCACCGCCGACATGGTCGGCCACCATCAGCGCCTCGGGACCGACCGCCGGGAGCTGCGCACCTCCACGCGCGAGCTGCTCGAGTACGGCGACGAGCGCGCGATGACAGGGGCGGAGTACGGCGACGTCCAGATGCAGCGCACAGAGCACGCGGCGGAGTGGGTGGACTGGCTGGCCGAGCACCGCATCGACGCAGTGATCGAGCCGACCGTCCCAATCGTCGCGCCGCGCCGCGGCCACGGCTACGACGCGTTCTTCACCGACGAGGCGATCGCCTACATCGCCTTCACGCACTACTGGAACTGGACCGGGTTCCCCGTCGCCGCGCTCCCGGCCGGCCTCGGCACGCGGAGCGGCCTGCCCGTAGGGGTCTCGCTGATCGGGGCGCCCGCCGACGAGCCCGGCTTGTTGGACCGCGGGATCGAGCTGCAGACGGCGCTAGGCGTGCCCGAGGCTCATCGCGCAGCGGCCGGATGAAGCGCAGGGGCCTGCCGGGTGCTCCAGTCGAGCGCGTAGTCCGCCACCGCCTCCCAGCCCTCCTGGCCGCACGTGAAGTGGCTGCGACCGAGCCATTCCTTGTACTCGGTGGGCGAGCTGGCCTTGCTCTGGCGCGTGGCGATCTCCTTGCTCAGCGAAGTCGGGACGGTGTGGTCCTTGTCGCCGCCGAAGACCAGCAGCGGAGCGCGATCGGCGCTGTGGAAGTCGACCTTGCTGGGGGCGCGGGGGTTGAGGTTCGCCGTGGCGGCCTGGAACAGCATCCGGCCGGAGCCGGGCACGTGGTAGCGCTCGTATGCCGCCTTCGAGTCCGCTTCGCTCATCGTGTTCGTGAACGCGTAGTGGAACTGCTCGTGAGTGAGCCCGACCGCGCGCTTGCGGTTGGCCGGGTTGCGCAGCACCGGGAAGGCGGCTCGCAGCGCGGACGGCGGCAGCCGCAGCACTCCCTTCACGGGAGCGGGGTGGATGGCGACGCCCGCAGAGCCGAGGCCCCGGTCCAGCAGCAGCTGGACGACCGCTCCCCCGAATGAGTGGCCCATGATGATCGGCGGGCTGTCGAGCGTGCGGATGATCTGGTCGTAGTGGTCGACGATCTCCGTGATGCCCAGGCCGCCGAGCGCGGAGGCGTCGCGGCGCAGCTCCTCGATCGGGACGTCCATGCGCGGCCAGGCCGGCGCGAGCACCCCGTGGCCGCGGGCCCGGTAGCGCTCGATCCAGTGCTCCCAGCTGAGCGGCGTCAGCCAGAGGCCGTGGATCAGGACGATCGTGCCGTCCCCCGGCGCCGGCGCGTTCACGGGCCCGCTCTGGGTCGCGGCAGCGCAATCGATTCGGCGAGGGCCGACGCCAAGGGTCTGCCGCCGTCGTCGAGCCAGCGCTCGGCGTCGTGCTGAGCCTGGGCGGCCTCTCTGCCGCCGGAGATGTCGGACACCCGGTCAGGGCGTCTCGGCAGGGCCGAGTGGTCGTGGATGCGGGGCGTGCGAAACCCCAGCACCTCGATGAGCGAGGCGGCCGGTTCGAGCGGCTGGTCACAGCCGGGACAGGACGCCGCCGTCGGGTCCGCCCCGGCTGCTGCTGCCGAGACGCGGATCCTGCACGACACACACTTGAGATAGGGCACGAGCGTCCCTTTCCTGTCGAAGATCGGGTTCGACACTAGCACGGCAAATCTAGAAATCCGTGTCCGGTATCTTTTGGTGGCGAATGACCAACTGGACCTTCCTGAGCAACCACGGCCAGGTGCTGCTCTGCATCGCGCATGACCCAAGCGTCCGCCTGCGCGAGATCGGAGACCAGGTCGGCATCACCGAACGCACGGCACACCGGATCGTCGGCGAGCTCGTGGCCGCCGGATACCTCGAGCGCGAGCGCAAGGGCCGGCGCAACCACTACACGCTCACCGAACACAGCACGCTCCCCGAGCCGCTCGCGCGCGAGAGCAAGATCGGCGACCTGCTGGAAGTGCTCGCACCGCGCGGCTGACCGAACACGGGTCACGCCGCCTTCTCCAGCACGAGCCGGCGGTGGTCGAGCAGCTCGCGCTCGAAGCAGACGCTGTTGGCGCTGACGCCCGAGGTGAACGCGAGCCGGAAGTCGGCGCTGGTGAGCCAGCGCGGGAGCAGCCGCAGCTTTAGCAGCGTCTTTCTCGCGCTCGCCGCGGCGAACCGCTTGCGCCACTGGCGGATCGTCTCGATGTAGTCGAGCCGACCGCTGCTGCTCGAGACCAGGCGGAAGTGCGGCGCGGCGCTGCGAACGATCTGGTCCTCGCCGTAGGGGAGGAACGATCCGGGGAACTGGCGGCCCATGAGGGCGAGGTACCAGGCGTCGGAATCCCGCGGGGCGTCGATGGCGATCCGTTCCAGCGGGATCATGTTCGGCCCGAACACCATCGTCTGGAGGAAGAGCCGGCCGCCGTCGGGCAAGAGGCTGGCGATCCGGGTGAACAGTGCGCGATAGACGTCCTCCTGGAGTCCGGCGCCGTGCTCCTCGGGGGAGCAGAAGTGCTCGAACGCGCCGAGGCTGGCGACGGCGTCGAACGAGCCGAAGCGCTCGCGCGTGACCCGGCGGGCGTCGTACAGGTGGACGTCGAGGCCGTGGCGCCGGCAGGCCGCCGCCTGCGCCGCGGACAGGGTGACGCCGACCCCGGTGGCGCCCTCGCGCCGGGCGAAGTCCAGGAGCGGGCCCCAGCCGCAGCCGAGGTCGAGCACGCTCCGCCCCGGCCCGATCCCGATCTGCTCGGCGATGTACTCGTGCTTGCGCCGCTGCGCTTCGGCGAGGCTGATCGAGAAGTCGCCGTCGTACTTCGCTCCGCTGAAGTCCGCGAGCTCGCCAAGGCTGAGCCGGAAGATCCGATCGATCAGCGAGTACGTGAACTCGAGGTCGTCGCGGTCGGCCAAGACGGCTTCGAACGCCGGCGAGCTAGTCGGCGTTCGCCTCCGCGAAGGTGACCAGCCGCGCACGCTCCTCGTCCCATAGCTTGAGCCGCACGGCGCGCAGTCCGTCCCAAAGGGACAGCGTGGGAACGTCGTGGAAGACCGGGTTCTCGTCGTGCGCGCGCTGCAGGTTGTAGTTCGGGACGCGGGCGTTCAGGTGGTGGACGTGGTGCAGCCCGATGTTGCCGGTGAAGAACCGCAGGACCGTGGGGAGCTTCAGGTGGGAGCTGCCGCGCAGCGCGGCGTCCGCGTAGGTCCAGTCGCCGGCGCTCTGCCAGTAGGCGTCCTCGAACTGATGCTGCACGTAGAACAGCCAGACCCCGATGCTGCCCGCGAGCAGGACCGTCGGGGCCTGGACGACGAGGTATTCGCGCCACCCCATCAGCCAGCAGAGCGCGCCGATCACCACGACCAGCGCGACGTCCGTGCCGATCACGCTGTTGCGAATCCGCGGCCGCGCCGAGCGCGACGTCAGGCGCGGCAGCAGGAGCATCGCGAAGGAGGGTCCGAGCCCGAACATCACGAGCGGGTTCCGAAACAGCCGGTATCCGAGGCGCTTGCGCCACGGCATGCAGCGGTACTCCGCGACCGTCAGCGTGGGGACGTCCCCGACGCCGCGCCGGTCGAGGTCACCGGAGGTCGCGTGATGGACGGCATGGCTGTGGCGCCAGCTGGAGAACGGCGCGAACACCATCAGCCCGAGGGTCCGCCCGACCCAGGCGTTGGCGCGCTTCGACGGCATGAACGAGCCGTGGGTGCAGTCGTGAAAGAGGATGAACGTGCGCACGAGGAACCCGGCGGCGGGGATCGCGAGCGCGAGCACCAGCAGGTACGAGACGTCGAGCGCCAGGTACATCAGGGCCGACAGCCCGAGATACGGCACGACGGAGGTGGCGAGATCCAGGAGGCTGCGTCCGAGGTGCGGCCGGGCGTAGGGAGCGAGGAGGGGCTTCCAGGACCCGCGCTCCAACGTCGACGTGGTCACCTATCGAAGCCGATCTCGAACCACACGCACGTGCCGGACGCCGCGGGCATGACCCCCCAGCGATCGGCCACGCCGTCGACGAGGAACAAGCCCCAGCCGCCGGACTCGTTCCTGGGGCGCAGGCGAACCCGCGTGAAGCGCGTGCCCGGATCGGTCACCTCCACCCGGACCAGCTTTCGCGACCAGCGCACCTCGACCTGAATCGACTGCTCGGGGCCGACGCCGGCGTGGCGCACCGAATCGGTCACCAGCTCGGTGAGGAGCAGCAGGACCTCGTCGCGCACGGCGGTCGGCAACGCGCCATCGCCGGCGATCACCGCCCGCCGAGCTGCGTGTCCGGCCTCCGTACCCCCTGAGACCTGAAAGGCGAAGCGGTCGCTGTCGGATCGTTGTTGCGCCCGCACGTCCGGCCTACCCCACGCCGGGCGCCGGCGCCCGCTGCAGGGTCACCCGGCAAGCCAGGCGCTCGCGCTGCGCCCGGTAGGCAGGGGACAGGTCGCCGCTCAGCGCCTCTGCCCTGTCGAGCCACTCGAGCGCGTGCTCGAACTCACCGGCCCGTTCGGAGGCATCGGCGCGATCGAATGCGGCCTCTATTTGGCCCTGCGCCCGGACCTCGTTGGCGAGGCGCCCCTCCCAGGTGACCTCGGTGGCCGACAGCTGCTGCGAGGACATCGACATGCTTCGCTCCTAACGCTGATATCGCGTGCCGACCGCGGACGATCGACAACATCAGCCGGCCGAGTGCTGGAGCCGGAAACACCCTCCGCCAGTGGCCTGGGGCGAAGCGCTCGCGACAGCGTACCACCGGCGCGTCCGCGATACAGTGGCTCGTCGCCAAACCGATGAGCTACCGCGAAACAGAGCATCTGCGCGTGCTGATCGCGAACGAACGGAGGGACCGGCTGGCCCTCGTGGCGCCGGTCGTGGCCTCGCTTGGACATGAGGTGATCGCCCGCGAGATCGAGGTCAACGACGTCGGCCCCGTCACCGCCAGGGAGCGACCCGACGTCGCGCTCGTGGGGCTGGGCGAGAGCTCCGAGCACGCGCTCGTCCTGATCGAGAAGATCGTCCAAGAGGCCTCCTGCCCGGTGATCCTCCTGATCCACGCGCCCGATCCCGCCTTCGTGAAGGAGGCGTCGAAACGCGGCATCTTCGCCTACATCACCGACGCCGAGCCGATCGACTGGCAGAACTCGATCGACATCGTCCTGCGGCGCTTCACCGAGTACCACGACCTGGAGGGCGCCTTCGGGCGGCGCGCCGTCACCGAGCGGGCCAAGGGCATCCTGATGGAGCGCCATTCGGTCGACGAGGCGGCCGCCTTCGCGATGCTGCGCGACCACGCGCGCACGGCCAACCGCAAGCTCATCGACATCGCCGGGGCGGTCGTCGACGGACACCCTTTGCTGCCGAAGCAGAGCGAGTCCGCCTCCTAGGCCACTTGTAGACGCCGAACAGGCGGAGGAGTAGGCTCGATCCCGATCTGACCGCCACGGTCAGGGAGGAGAGAAATGGCCGCCTCCGCAGTGCCGTGGAGCGCCCACACGGGCGCTACGCGGGCGCCTCCGGGCCCTGTGCTCTGGGCGATGGCGGTCGCAGGGCTGGTGGCCGCGGCCTGCTCGTTCGCACTCGCGGTATCGAGCGATCACGTCCCCGAGCCCGCAGAGCTGCAGGCCCTGTTGATGGGCTGGATCACGCTCCCGTACGTCCTCGGCGGCCTGATCGCCTGGCGCCGGCGCCCCGACAGCCGCTTCGGGCCGCTCATGGTCGCGGCCGGATTCGTCGCCTTCGCCGGGACGCTCGCCTGGGCGAACACCGCGCTCCCGTTCACGATCGGCCAGGCGTTCGACCTGTTGCCGGCGGTGCTGTTCCTGCACGTGTTCCTGGCGTTCCCCAGCGGCCGCCTGGAGTCGCGGGCCGAGCGGGCCCTCGTAGGCGCCGGGTACTTCACGGCGGTCGGACTCGAGCTGGCCGGGATGGCACTCGGCGGCTTCGGCCCGGACAACCTGCTCGCCGTCGCCGACGAGCCGGGCGCGGCCGAATCGCTGCTGCGCGGTCAACTCGTAGCGCTCAGCGTCTTCTCCCTGGCCGGAGTCGTCCTGTTGGTCGCCCGCAGACGGCGCGCCGGCCGGCCGCTGCGCCGCTCCGCCGTGCTTCTGATCGACGGCTTCGCCATCGCCCTCGTGATGATCGCCGCACTGTTCCTGTCGGCAGCGTTCGAGGCCTCCGGCTTCGAGACGATCCGGCGGATCACCTTCGTGGTGATCGGCCTGGCGCCGGCGGCCTTCCTGGTTGGGCTCCTGCACGCCCGGCTGGCGCGCTCGGCGGTCGGCGAGCTGATGGTCGAGCTGCGCGCCGAGCCGGCGCCGGCGGAGCTTCCAGACGCGCTCGCGCGCGCCCTCCGCGATCCATCGCTGACCCTGGCGTACTGGCTGCCCGAGTTCGAACGCTGGGCCGACTTGCAGGGGCGGCCGGTGGAGCTGCCGCGCCCGGAGGCCGGGAGGGCGACCGCCACCCTGGTCGATCGAGACGGAGCCCACGTGGCGGCGCTGCTCCACGACCGGTCGCTCGACGACGAGCCGGAGCTGCTCGACGCCGTGAGCGCGGCTGCCGGGATAGCGCTCGAGAACGGGCGCCTGCAGGCGGAGCTGAGAGGCCGCCTCGAAGAGCTGCGAGGCTCGCGCGGGCGGGTCATCGAAGCCGGACAGAAGGAGCGCCAGCGGCTGGAGCGCGACCTCCACGACGGCGCCCAGCAGCGGCTGATCGCGCTCTCGCTCGAGTTGGGCGTGCTCGAAGCGCGGCTGGGTTCAGATCCCGACGCCACGGCTCGCCTCCATCGGGCGAGGGCCGAGATCGCGCTGTCGCTCGAGGAGCTGCGCGGCGTCGCGCGCGGCCTCCACCCGGCGGTGGTCAGCGGCCATGGGCTGGGTGTCGCCCTCGAGTCCCTGGCGGCGGGCGCGCCGATACCCGTCGAGCTGACGGTGCGGCTGCGCGGAAGGGTCGAGGAGCAGCTCGAGGTCGCGGCCTACTACGTCGTCTGCGAGAGCCTCGCCAACATCGGCAAGCACGCGGAGGCGAGCTCCGCGACGGTGGACGTGGCCCGGACGAACGGCGTGCTCGTCGTTGAGATCGTCGACAACGGAGTGGGCGGCGCTGACAGCGAGCGCGGCAGCGGCCTGCGCGGCCTCGCCGACCGCGTCGAGGCGCTCGGCGGCCGGCTGCGCGTCTGGACACCGCTCGGGGGCGGCACGCGCGTGAGGGCGGACCTGCCGTGCGCGTAGCGATCGCCGAGGACAGCGTGCTGCTTCGCGAAGGCCTCGCACGCCTGCTCGGCGACGCAGGCCTGGAGGTCGTCGCCCAGTGCGGGGATGCCGACGAGCTGATGCTCAAGGTCGACAGCCACGGCCCCGACGTGGCGGTGGTGGACATCCGCCTGCCGCCGACCCACACCGACGAGGGCCTGCGGGCGGCACTCGAGCTTCGTGCCAGGCATCCCGACATGGGAGTGCTCGTGCTGTCGCAGTACGTGGAGCTCGGTCTGGCGATGAAGCTGCTGGCGGAGTCGGCGGACGGGGTGGGGTACCTGCTCAAGGACCGCATCGGCGACGTCAGGGAGTTCGTGGGCGCGATACGGCGCGTCGCCGCCGGCGGCTCGGCGCTCGATCCGATCATCGTGTCGACGCTGCTGGACCGCCGGCGCAGCGACGACCCGCTCGCCGACCTGACGCCGCGCGAGCGCGAGGTGCTGGAGCTGATGGCCACGGGCAGCTCCAACCAGGGCATCGCAGACGCGCTCGTGATCACGCTCCGGGCCGTCGAGAAGTACGTCTCCAGCGTCTTCGCCAAGCTCGGGCTGCCGTCCACGGGAAGCGAATCGCGGCGCGTGCTCGCGGTGCTGCTGTTCCTGCGCTCCTGAGGCACCCCACCAGAAACCCGCCCCCCGAACTGGCCAGTTTCCCGGCTTCCGCACGCCGGCCGCGGGTGGGAGGTTTGAGCCTCCGTCCCTGAGCGAACAGCGATGAGCACGCCCAACAACAGGGCCTTCAGCCCCCCGGAGACCGTCTTCCTGATCGGCGTCCCGCTCCTGTGGGCGGTGCTGCTGCTTTTCCATCCCACCGGCGACGGCGACGAGTACTACCCGATCCTGAAGGACCAGGTGACCGCCTGGCAGGCGGTCCACCTCGGCATGATGCTGTTCATACCGCTGACGGCCGGGGTGTTCCTCCTGCTGCTGCGCGGTGTCAGCGGCCCCGCGGCGCTGGTCAGCCGGATCGCGCTGGCGGTCTTTGCCGTGTTCTACGGCGCCTTCGAGGTGCTGATGGGCGTCGGCAACGGCATCCTCGTCAACGAGGTCAACGCGCTCCCCGCAGCGGAGCGGGCGACCGGCGCGCAGCTCGTCCAGGACTTCAGCGAGAACAAGCTGCTCGCCGACCCCGGCGTTCTCACCGCCATCGGCAGCGCCGCGCTGATAGTCGCCTTCCTCGCCGCGGGGATCGCCCTCCATCGCCGCGCGGGCGCATCGATCGCGGTCCCGATCCTGCTGGGCCTGTCCGCGCCGCTCGTGGCGATCCACGTGACCCCGTTCGGACCCGTCGGCCTGGCCCTGGTCATCGCCGCGGTCCTTCTCGCCCTCCGAGGCCGCGCGGCGGCGCGACTGCCCACCTTCGTTCCCCAGCCGGATCCCGCGTGACCGACCCCCACCCACCCCGAGAGGAACTCCGATGAGGACTCGCATCATCCAGAACGACCCTGACCGGAGCGAGCCCAACCGGACGGGGAACGCGGCCTCGCCGCCGCCTGCGCACAACCTGGCGGCCCGCATGGCCCGCTGGAGCAGCCGGCACCGCAAGACGGCCATCTTCGGGTGGCTCGTGTGCGTCCTGCTCGTGTTCGCGGTCGGCATGAACGTGATCGGGCAGAAGGACATCTCCGACATCGATCAGTTCTCCGGTGAGTCGCACGATGCCGAGCAGGCGCTCGACAACGCCGGCCTGAGGCCGATCGAAGAGGTCGTCTACGTGCAGAGCGACGACCTCACCATCGAGGATCCCGAGTTCCGGGCAGCGATCGAGGACGTGACCGGCCGTCTTTCCCAGCTGAGGTACGTCGAGAACGTGACGTCGCCGCTCACCGGCGACAGCGAGGTCTCCGCCGACGGGCACGCCGCCCTGGTCGGGTTCGAGATCGCCGGCGACTCGACCGAGGCAGCGGACCGCGTCGACCCCAGCCTCGCTGCGGTCGCCGCCGTCCAGGACAAGCACCCGGACCTGGCGGTCGAGCAGTTCGGCGGCGCCAGCGCCGACGAGGCGATCGACGCGGTCATCAACGACGACCTCGCGAAGGCCGGGATGCTGTCCCTGCCGATCACGCTGATCATCCTCACCCTCACCTTCGGCACACTGGTGGCCGCGGGGCTGCCACTGCTGATCGGGGTCACGTCCGTGATGGCCGCGCTCGGCCTGGTCGCGATCACGAGCCATCTCTTCCCGGCGGACTCCAACCTGCCCGCGGTCGTCCTGCTGATCGGTCTCGCGGTGGGCGTCGACTACTCGCTCTTCTACCTGCGCAGGGAGCGCGAGGAACGCGCCGCCGGGCGCAGCCCGCGCGCGGCCCTGGAGGCCGCCGCGGCGACCTCCGGGCGAGCCGTTCTCATCTCCGGCGTGACCGTGATCGTCGCGATGGCCGGGATGTTCATCAGCGGCGACAAGGCGTTCATCTCGTTCGCCGAGGGCACGATCCTCGTGGTCGCGATCGCCATGTTCGCGTCGCTGACCGTGCTGCCGGCGATGCTGTCCTGGCTCGGAGACCGGGTCGAGAAGGGACGCATACCCCTGATCGGCCGCCGGCGGCGCCCCGCCGGCCAGTCGCGCTTCTGGACGGCCATCACCGGCCGGGTCATGCGGCGCCCGGGCCTGTCGATCCTGCTCGCCGGCGGGCTCCTGGTGGCGCTGGCGATTCCCGCGCTCCAGATGAAGATCGTCACGAGCGGCATCGACGAGCTGCCGCAGGACGTTCCCGTCATCCAGACCTACAACAAGGTCAAGCAGGCGTTCCCGGCCGAGGGCGTCACTGCGACCGTGGTCGTCGAGGCGGACGACGTGCGCTCCGGCGCAACGGCGGCCGGCATCGCCGCTCTGCGCGGAGAGGTCCAGGGTGCGGAGGGCTTCCGGCGCGGAACCGAGGTCACCTACAGCGCAGACGGCACGGTCGCCCAGATCGACGTCCCGACCCAAGGCAACGGCACCGACGCCCCGTCGACCGACGCCCTGACCGAGCTCCGGGACACGATCATCCCGGCGACCGTCGGGCGGGTCGATGGGACCACGGTCAACGTGACCGGCGACGCGGCCAGCTCGCAGGACTTCGCCAGCCAGCTCAACAGCAGGCTGCCGCTGATCTTCGCGTTCGTGTTCGCGCTCGCGTTCCTGCTGCTGCTGGTGACCTTCCGGTCGGTCGTGATCCCGATCAAGGCGATCATCCTCAACCTCTTCTCTGTCGGAGCCGCGTACGGCGTGCTCGTGCTGGTCTTCCAGAAGGGCAACGGGGAGTCGCTGCTGGGGTTCACCTCAAACGGCGGGGTGACGAACTGGCTGCCGCTCTTCCTGTTCGTCGTCCTGTTCGGCCTCTCGATGGACTACCACGTGTTCATCCTCTCCCGGGTCAAGGAGCTCTATGACCGCGGGATGGCGACCGACGAGGCCGTGAAGCAGGGGATCTCGACGACCGCCGGAACCGTGACCAGCGCAGCGTTCGTCATGGTCGGGGTGTTCGCGGTCTTCGTGACCCTGGCGTTCATCGACTTCAAGGAGCTCGGGCTCGGGCTGGCCGTGGCGGTCCTGATCGACGCGACGATCATCCGCGGCGTCCTGCTGCCCGCGTCGATGAAGCTGCTCGGCGACTGGAACTGGTACCTGCCGAGCTGGCTCGAGTGGCTGCCGCACGTGGGCGCCGGGCGCGACGAGCCCCCGCCGGCCACGCCCAAGGATCCCCCGGTCCAAGAGCCGCAGCGGGTGCCGGCTCCGCTCTAAGTGGCGGCCCGCAAGCAGGGCGGCTACGGCCGCCCTGCTCGCTGCCGGCGTCAGGACAGGCGGTCGGAGCGGTCCTGAATGCCCGTTCGGGTGCGCAGCGCCTTCTCGTCGCGGCGCTCCTGCTCGCCTAGGTTCGCGGCGGCCTTGGGAAGGGCTTGGGCCGCCGCGCCCATCACCAGGCGGCGGTCGCGGAACTTGCCCTCGTAGTCGCGAATCGCCCGGACCCTGGCCGCGTCCGCGCCGTCGAGCAGGCGCACGACCTCCTCCGGCTCCAGGGCGTCGTAGCCAGGCACCGGCTCGGGGCTGCGCATGTAGCGCAGCTTGTCGAGCACCACGGGACGGTTGCGGTGGGAGCGCTCGTAGCCCTCGATCTCGGCCAGGTCGAGCTGCGAGAGCTCGCGGAAGTGCGCGGTCACCTGCTTCGCGTCGAGACCGTCGTAGCCGGCGATCGGGAGCGCCTCGGGGGTGCCCGGATCTTCAGGCGCGGTGTCGGCGTCGGGGGCGTGGCGCGCGCCGATGTGCAGTCGGTCGGTGATCCTCATTCCACTGTCTCCTCTCGTGCCCGGGCGTTCGCGCGCGCGAAGCGTGCTTGCGCTCCGGCGTGCTCGCGCTCGAGGTCCGCGAGCCTGTCGCGGTTGCCCGCGCGGCCGGCGTAGAGCCGCGCGCGGTACAGCTCGAGGCGCTCGCGCCGGTAGCGCGCTTCCTCGCGTAGTTCGTCGAGCTGGGAGCTGTCTCCCATCGTTTCCTTCGTCCCCTCGATGGCGGGTCGCGCGGGAGGAGAGGGGATGACCTGGCGAGCGAACTCTGTCCCTTGACCATAGCCCCTCGCGGCGGTAGGGAGACACGATGCAGATCACCGGCGTCGACTTCATCACCGTGCCCACACGCGACTTCGAGAAGGCCAGCGAGTTCTACGGCAGCGTGCTCGGGCTGGAGCGCTCGGTGCAGTGGGGCGACATGCCCGCTGCCGAGTTCGAGACCGGCAGCCTGACCATCGCGGTCATGCAGTCCGACGCGTTCGGCCTCGAGTTCCAGCGGCACAAGCACCCGATCGCGCTGCACGTCGACGACGTCGAGGCATCGCGCGCCGAGCTGGAGGCACAGGGCGTCACCTTCCACGCCGACACGATGGACAGCGGCGTCTGCCACATGGCCCACTTCGCGGACCCGGACGGGAACGCGCTGATGCTGCACTGCCGGTACGCGCCGCGGCCCGAGTAGTCTCGGCGCGCGATGGCTGACGAGCGGCTGGCGAACGCCGGCGTGGAACTGCTGGCCCGCGACGGGACGGGCCCGCTCTGGGGGATGGCCAGCACCGACCTGAACGCGACGCTCTTGGCTTGGCCCGCCGGTCACGAGGTGGCCGAGCACACGAACACCGAACTCGACGTCCTGCTGATCGTGCTGGAGGGTGGCGGTGTGGCGATCGTCGACCAGCAGGACCGTGCGCTCGCACCCGGCACTGCCCTCCTGATAGAGAAAGACAGCTCGCGGGTGATCCGCGCCGGAGCAGCCGGCATCCGTTACCTCTCGGTGCACAAGCGCCGGCGCCCTCTTCAGGTAGCTGGCCTGAGCGACCAAGGGTGACGCTGGTCCGCTACCTCCATCTGCTCGCGATGGCGTTCTTCATCGGCGGGCAGCTGGTCCTCGTCGCCGCCGTTGTGCCGTCGTTCCGCGGCGACCCTGATCGCGAGCGGCTGCGCGCGATCGCCCGCCGTTTCGGCTGGGGCACGCTCGTGGCGATCGCGGTGCTGGTCGGCACCGGCATCTCGCTGGCCTCCCATTTCCACCAGTGGGAGAACGGGACGCTCCAGGTCAAGCTGGCGCTCGTCGCGGCGGTGGCCGCGCTCGTCGTCTGGCACATGCGCCGCCCGCAGCTGCACGCGCTCGAGGGCGCGATCTTCATCGGATCGCTCGCGATCGCGTGGCTCGGGGTCTCCCTGGCGCACTGAGCGGCCCGGGACCGTCAGAGGACGATGTTCACGACCTTCTCGGACGTGTTGGCCTCGATGCCCGCCAGGCCGAGCTCGCGACCGATCCCGCTGGTCTTCACGCCGCCCCACGGCAGGCGGGGATCCGGCGGACCGGCTGCGTTCACCCAGACGGCGCCCGATCGCAAGCGGGCGGCGGTGTCGTGCGCGCGGGAGAGGTCGCGGGTCCAGACCACCGCCGACAGGCCATAGGGCGTGTCGTTCGCCAGCCTGATCGCTTCGTCGGGATCGTCGAACGGGATGACCGTGCCGACTGGACCGAAGATCTCCTCCTGGGCGATCCTCTGGTCGTTCGTCCCGAGGAAGACGGTGGGCTCGACGAAGTAGCCACGCCGGTCGAGCCGGCTGCCCCCTGCCAACAGCTCTGCGCCGTCCTCGAGGCCCGCCCGCACGTACCCCAGCACTCGCTCGAGCTGGCTCTCGTTGATCAGCGCGCCCATCGTCGTGCCGTCCTCGAACGGATCACCGACGCGAATGCGCCGGGCGGCCTCCACGAGGCCGGCCGCCACGTCGTCCTTGATCCGCCTGTCGACGATCACCCGCGTGGCGGCGGCGCAGATCTCGCCCTGGTTGGCGAAGATCGCGCGCGCGGCGATCGGCAACGTAGCCTCGATGTCGGCGTCCGCGAAGACGATCTGAGGCGACTTGCCGCCGAGCTCCAGGCCCACGGCCTTGAGGCTCTCGCCGGCGAGCATCGCGATCCGTCGACCGACCTCCGGGCTGCCCGTGAACGAGATCTTGTCGACCCCCGGGTGGCGCACCAGGGCGTCCCCCGCGACGTTGCCCCATCCGGGGACCACGTTCAGTACGCCGGCGGGGAGGCCCGCCTCCTCCAGCAGCAACGCGAGGTGAAGCGCCGCGAGCGGAGCATCGGGCGCGGGCTTGAGCACCACGGTGCAGCCGGCCGCGAGGGCCGGCGCGACCTTCCACGACGCGATCATCGTGGGCGCGTTCCACGGGGTGATCGCGCCGACCACCCCGATCGGCTCCCGTCTGGTGTAGGAGAGCCGCGTCCGCCCGCGCAGGTCCGGGACCGGGATCTGCCGTCCGTGGATCTTGTCGGCCCACCCTGCGAAGTGGCGGAACGTCTCGGCGGCGTTCGGGATGTCGCTCGTCCTCGGCTCGTGGACGGGCTTGCCCACCTCGAGCGCCTCCAGCGCCGCGAGCGTCTCCAGGTCACGCTCGATCAGGTCCGCTGCGCGCGTGAGGATGCGCCCGCGGTCGCTTCCCGACACGCGCGACCACTCCCCCGTGTCGACCTGCGCGCGCGCGGCCCGAACGGCCCGATCGACGTCGTCCGGCGTGGCCGCCGAGACCTCCGCGATGCGCTCCTCGGTTGCCGGGTTCAGCACCTCGAAGCGTCCTCCGTCCGCGGCCTCGCACCACTCGCCATCCACGAACAGTCGGGGCGGAGGGAGGCGTATCTGCGGCGCGGATGGCACTCCGGTGGTCGCCATAGGCAGGCGAGCGTACCCGAGTCGGGACCGATGGCGTCCGCCGGCGCGCGCCCTTGACAGGCCCCGCCGGTGCGTTCAAGATTCACGCTGAGCGACCGCGCCCGACCGATAATCGAACCGTTTCCTGGCGACACGCCCTTTCTTGACCGACGAACTCCACATCTCGAATGGCCGATAGGGCGGCGGCCGACGCGGTCGGAAAGCCGCGAGCCGCCGTCGATCCGGAGCCGGATCTGGGCGCCGTTCGCGGCACGGAGCCGGTCGTTCGCCGCAGTGGCACCGGCCAGCCGGTCGTGTACCTGCCCGGAGCGCAGCTCGCCGGCCACTGGCTGCCGTTCCACGACGAGCTCGCGAAGCAGGTCGACCTCATCGTGCCGGAGCATCCGGGCTTCGGCAGCATCGAGCGGCCGGCCTGGCTGGACGACTTCGCGGACCTGGCGCTCTACTACGACGAGCTGCTCGACACGCTGGAGCTCGACGGCGTCCACCTCGTCGGCCACTCGGTTGGGGGCTGGATCGCGGCGGAGTTCGCCGTCTTCTACCCCAAGCGGGTCAAGAGCCTCACGCTGATTGCGCCGATGGGCCTGCGCGTGCCCGGCCACCCCCTCTACGACGTCTTCCGGATGACCGAGGAGAACGCGGCGTCCGTCCTCCTGAACGGGGACGCGGCCGCCTACGGCGAGCTCGAGCTGACGGCCACGTCGGTCGAGGCGCGCGTCGCGGCCTACGACGAGTTCACGACACTCGCGCGGCTGATGTGGAACCCGCGCTACGACCTGAAGCTCGATCAGCGGCTCGACCGGGTGCGCTGCCCCGCGCTCATCGTCGTGCCCGACGAGGACCGCGTCGTGCCCGCGGCGCACATGGAGCGCTGGGTCGAGCTGCTGCCGGACGCTCGGCTGGAGACGGTCTCCGGCGGGACCTCTCCGACCGGGCACCTGCTGGTGGCTCAGGAGCCGGAGCGGACCGCCGCGACGATCGCCTCGTTCCTGGCAGGGGTCGGGGCCGGCTCTTGAAGCTGCTGCGCTTCAACGGAGGGCGTCTCGGCGTCCTCAGCGGAGACGACGTGGTGGACGTGACCGAGGTGGTGGGCGCAGACCCATCCGAGTTCCCACCCATGGCGATGGTCCGGCTGGTGGCCGGCTTCGACTCGCACGCGAAGGAACTCGTCTCGGCCGCGGACCGGGGCCAGGGCGCCCCGTTCGACGACGTGACGGTCGAGGCGCCGATCCCGTGGCCCAGCAAGCTGATCGCCATGCCGGTCAACTACGTGGACCACGGCGCCGAGATGGGCTCGAGCTACACGGCCCGGACGCGCGGGTTCTTCCTGAAGGCGCCGTCGTCGCTGGTCGGCGCGTCGGGCGCGATCGAGCTCCCCGACCTGCCGGGCCGGGAGATCCACCACGAGGGCGAGCTGGCCATCGTCATCGGCCGCCAGGGCCGCCGCATCCCACGCGAACGCGCCTTCGACCACATCTTCGGCTACTCGTGCCTGCTCGACATGGTCGTGCGCGGCGACGAGGAGCGGGTCATGCGCAAGTCCTACGACACCTTCGCGCCCATGGGGCCCTGGATCACGACGTCGGACGAGGTGCCCGATCCGGACGAGCTCCAGCTGCGGGTGTGGGTGGACGACGAGCTTCGTCAGGACGCCAACACGCGGGACCTGGTGGTGGACGTGGCCGGGATGGTGGAGCTGTGCTCGGCGGTCATGACGCTCTTCCCCGGCGACATCATCGCCTCGGGAACACCCGCCGGCGTCGGTCCGGTCGCGCCGGGCCAGAACGTGACAGTGGAGATCGAACGAGTTGGCCGCTTGAGCCTGCCAGTGCGGCAGGCGGCGCCGGTCCGACTCGCATGAGGGCGACAGTGGAGGCCGAGTGAGCGCACACGAGATGGCAATCGCGGAGTCGGACGACCTTGAGGCCGTCCACTCGTACCTGAGGGCGCGCAACTTCGTGCCGGGCTGGGACCGGCCCGAGCGCCCGTTCTGGTCCGAGCCGAGGGGCGAGTTCGTGCCGCACGTGTGGAAGTACCGCGAGTCCAAGGGGGCCCTCACGGCAGCCGGACGCCTCGTGGACACCGAGTTCGCGGAGCGGCGGAACGTCGTCATGGTCAACCCGGGCGAGGAGATCGTCTACCCGTCGACGCGCACCCACGTGCTCGCCTACCAGGGCCTGCTGCCGGGCGAGCGCGCGCGGACGCACAGGCACTCGCCGCACGCCGGCCGGGTTGCGCTCGACTGCGGCGAGGGCGTCTACACGATCGTGGACGGCGTACGCCTGGACATGCACCCGAACGACGTGCTGCTCACGCCGGGGGGCTCCTGGCACGGCCACGGGAACGAGGGCGAGGATGCGGCGATCTGGCTCGACTTCCTCGACGTGCCGCTGGTGCAGTTCCTCGACCCCATGTTCTTCAGCCTGTTTCCCGGAGGCTTCCAGGAGCCCGAACGGACCGAGGGCGACGAGTCCGCGTTCTTCTTCGGCTGGGGCGACACGGTCAGGCGCCTCGGCGACGCCGAGCCGAACGCAACGCAGGGCCGGGTCATCTCGCTGGGCGACCCCGCGCTGCCCACGATCGGGCTGAACGTCCACCAGTTCGACGGGGGAGTCACCTCCGAGCCCTTCCAGACGACGGCCAACCGCGAGTACGTGGTGCTCCAGGGGAACGGCAGCTCCAAGATCGGCGAGGCGCAGCTCGAATGGGAGCGCGGCGACACCTTCGTCGCGCCGTGCTGGAGCTCGCAGGAGCACCACGCGGAGGCGGACAGCGTGCTGCTGTGCATCACGGACGAGCCCCTCCAGCGGTACTGCGGCTACCTGCGGACCGCGGACGGGTCCGGCAGCACTCACTGGTGAGCAGCGCCACACCAGTACTGATCATCGGCGCCGGTCCGGTGGGGCTGGCGCTCGCAAGCGACCTGGGCTGGCGCGGGATACCCGCGCTGGTCGTCGAGAAGGGCGACGGCTCGATCTACCAGCCGCGGCAGGACCTGGTCGGAGTGCGGACCATGGAGTTCTGCCGGCGCTGGGGCATCGTCGGCTGGGTCGAGGAAAGCCCGTACCCGAGGGACTATCCGCAGGACTGCGTCTACGTGACGTCGCTGGACGGCTACCAGCTCGGTCGCGAGCGCCTGCCCTCCATGGACGGCGGCAACCCCCCGCCGCAGAGCCCGCAGCGACGCGAGCGCTGTCCGCAGGACATGTTCGACCCGATCCTGGCCCGCTACGCCCGCTCGTTCCCGCACGTGTCGCTGCGCTACCGCACCGAGCTTGTCGACCTCGAGCAGTCGCCGCAGGGGGTGACCGCGACGGTGCGCGATGCGGACACCGGCGAGCCGGAGACGATCGCCGCGGACTACGTCATAGGGTGCGACGGCGGCTCGAGCAAGGTCCGCTCGCTGCTCGGGATCGGCATGAGCGGTCGGCCAGCCCTGACGTACACCACCAACATCATCTTCAGGTGCGACGACCTCGTATCGCTGCACGACAAGGGCCAGGCGTACCGGTTCATATTCGTAGGCCCCGAGGGGACGTGGGCGACCCTCGTGGCGATCAACGGAGCCGACCGCTGGCGGATGTCGATCATCGGCGGCGACGAGGAGCACGCCCTCTCCGAGCAGGACATCCGCGCCGCCATCCGGCGCGCGGTCGGCCGGGACTTCGCGTACGAGCTGCTCAGCGTCGTGCCCTGGGTCAGGCACGAGCTCGTAGCCGACTCCTACGGAGGCGCGCGCGTGTTCATCGCCGGCGACGCGGCGCATCTCATGTCTCCGACCGGCGGTTTTGGCATGAACACCGGCGTGGGCGACGCCGTCGACCTTTCCTGGAAGCTCGCGGCCACGCTCGAGGGGTGGGGCGGGGAGCGCCTGCTCGAGTCCTACGAGCCGGAGCGCCGCCCGATCGCGATCCGGAACGTGACCGAGGCGAGCGGCAATCTCGGGAGGATGCTCTCACCGCGAGACGAGCCCTTGGAGGCGATCTTCGAAGCGGGGCCGGAGGGAGACCGCGCCCGCATCCGGTTCGGCGAGCGCTACTCCGAGGTGATGCGGCGCGAGTGGTTCTGCCTGGGCATCCACCTGGGATACCGATACGACGACTCGCCGATCTGCCAGCCCGACGGCACCCCGGCGCCCCCCGACGAGGTGATGAGCTACAGCCAGATCGCCCGGCCGGGCGCCCGTGCGCCGCACGTCTGGATCGGCGCGGACCGCTCGACGCTCGACCTGTACGGACACGGGTTCACGCTGCTGCGGCTGGGCGACGCCGCGCCGGCGGCCGACGGGATCGCCCGTGCGGCGCTCGAGCGGGGCGTCCCGCTGTCGGTTGTGGCGCTGGAGGCCGACGAGGTGCTGGAGGCCTACGAGCGTCGCCTCGTGCTGGTTCGGCCCGACGGCCACGTGGCGTGGCGCTCCGACGAGGAGCCGCGCGACCCCGGCGGCCTGATCGAGCTCGTCACCGGGCATGGGGCGCCGTCGGCGTGAGCGGCCCTGATCAGAAGCTCGACGGCGTGCGGCTCGCGGTGCTCACCAACCGGCTGGAGAGCATCGTCAGGAAGATGACGAACACGCTCTTCCGGACGGCGCGCTCGGGCGTGATCAACACCGCGCGCGACTTCTCGTGCTGCATCGTCACGGGCGGCGACGAGCTGCTGGCGGCCGCGGAGAGCATCCCGATCCTGATCGCCGGCGGCCCCGAGCTCGTCACGAGCTACATGAAGGAGGTCCACCCGGTCCTCCGCCGCGGCGACGCGTTCCTGCACAACTCGCCCTACCACGGGAGCTCCCACGCCGCCGACCACGGCGTGCTCGTACCGGTGATCGACGACGACGGCGTGCACCGCTTCACCCTGGTCGTGAAGGCGCACGTGGCGGACTGCGGCAACTCGATCCCGTCGAGCATGATGCCGGGCGCGCGCGACGTCTACGAGGAGGGTGCGCTGATCTTTCCCTGCGTGCGCATCCAGCAGGAGTACGCCGAGGTGGGCGACGTGATGCGCATGTGCGAGGCGCGCATCAGGGCGCCGGAGCTGTGGCGCGGAGACCTGATGGCGATGGTCGGCGCTGCGCGCGTCGGTGAGCGCGAGTTGCTCGAGCTCGCCGAGGAGGTCGGCTGGGCCGAGCTGGACGCCTACGTCGAGGAGTGGTTCGCCTACAGCGAGGAGCGCATGGTCGAGGCGATCCGGAAGCTGCCGGCCGGCCGCGCCAGCGCGGAGACCACCCACGACCCGTTCGCGGGCGTCACCGAAGGGCTCCCGATCAGGGCGACGGTCGAGGTGGACCCCGAGCGCGCCGTGATCACAGTCGACCTGCGCGACAACCCCGACTGCCTGCCGAACGGCATGAACCTGACCGAGAGCACGGCGCGGGCGTGCGCCCTCACCGGCGTGCTCAACGGCATCCCCGACGTGGTGCCCGTGAACGCCGCGGTCTTCCGGCGCGTGGAGGTGCTGCTCCGGGAGAACTGCATGCTCGGCATCCCGCTTCATCCCACGAGCTGCTCGCTCGCGACCACTCACCCGGCGATCCGCGCGATCAACGTCGTGCAGCGCGCGCTCGCGGAGCTCGGCGACGGAATCGGGATGGCGGAGTCGGGAAGCGCCATCGCCGCGGGCGGAGCGGCCATCTCCGGGTTCGACGCGCGCCGCCAGGGCGAGCGTTTCGTCGGCCTGCTGTTCCTGGCGAACTCGGCGGGCGCCGCCAGTCCGTTCGCGGACGGCTGGATCGGAGCCAGCTCGATCAGCGCCGGGATGATGTACACCGACAGCGTCGAGGTGGACGAGGCCCTGTATCCGTTCCGCGTGTGGGTGAACCGCTTCATTCCCGACAGCGAGGGCGCGGGCCGCTTCCGCGGCTCCTCTGCGCGCCACGTGGAGTGGTCGCCGGTCGGCGTCCCGCTCACCGCCGTGTGGATGTCCGACGGGAACGAGTACCCGGCGCTCGGAGCGCGCGGCGGGCTGGCGGGCGCGCTCGCCTCGCAGCGGGTGCGGCGCCGCTCCGGTGAGATCGAGGAGCTGCCGGCGGCCGGGGCTGTCGTGATCGAGCCGGAGGAGCGCCTGATCTCGTTCTCCACCTCCGGCGGCGGGTACGGCCCGCCCGACGAGCGCGACCCGGATCGCGTCGCGCTCGACGTGTCGGACGGCTATGTCACGGCGGAGCAGGCCCTGGCCGTGTATCGGGTCGCCCTCGATGGCGACGGTCTGGTCGACCGGGTCCGCACCGCCGAGCTGCGCGCGGGCGCGCGCTCGTAGGGATTCGCGTGGGCCTCCGCTTCGCGGTCGACACGGGCGGTACGTTCACGGACCTCGTCGTGGAGGATGGCGACCGGCCGCTCGAGCTGCACAAGAGCCCGACCACACTCCCCGACCCCACCCAGGGCGTGGTCGACGTCTTCGGTGTGGCCGCCGCGGCCCGGGGCGTCGCGGTCGAGGAGCTGCTGGCCGACGGCGAGCTCCTGATCCACGCGAGCACGCGCGCGATCAACGCCGTGCTCACCGAGACCACCGCGCGCACGGCGCTCCTGACGACAGAGGGGCACGAGGACGTCCTGCTCCTGCGCGAGGGCGGCCGCGAGGGCGCTTTCGACTTCTCCCGCGAGTACCCGCGGCCGTTCGTGCCGCGCTCGCTCACGTTCGGCGTCGGCGAGCGCGTCGGCGCGGGCGGCGAGGTGGTGCTGGCGCTGGACGAGGCGGCCCTGGCCGGGCTCGCCCGCCGCCTGGCCGAGCTGCGAGTGGAGGCCGTGGCGGTCTGCCTGCTGTGGTCGACCGCCAACCCGATCCACGAGCTGCGCGTGGGCGAGCTGCTCGCGGAGCAGCTCCCGGACGTCCCCGTCACGCTCTCCCACCAGCTGAACCCCTCGATCCGCGAGTTCCGCCGCGCCTCGTCGGCCGCGCTCGACGCGGCGCTGAAGCCGGTGATGACGGCGTACCTCGACACGCTCGACGGCCGGCTGCGGTCGCTTGGCTTCGCCGGCCGCGTTCTGATGACCACGTCGAGCGGTGGCCTGCTGCCGCTCGACGCGGTGGCCGCCGCGCCGGTCCACACGCTCAACTCCGGTCCCGCGATGGCGCCAGTCGCGGGCCGGTTCTACGCCGACCGCGACACGGGCGCCGACACCGTCGTCGTCGCGGACACGGGGGGCACGACCTGCGACATCTCGCTGGTGCGGGGCGGCGAGATCCCGCGGACGCGAGAGGCCTGGCTTGGCAGGCGCTTCACGGGGATCATGACCGGCCTGCCCTCGGTCGAAGTGCGCTCGGTCGGCGCAGGCGGGGGGTCGGTCGCCTGGGTGGACGCGGGCGGCCTGCTGCACGTGGGCCCGGACAGCGCCGGCAGCGATCCCGGCCCCGCGTGCTACGGGCGCGGCGGCGGGCATGCGACCGTCACCGACGCGGCGCTCGTGCTGGGCTACATCGACCCGGACTACTTCCTCGGGAGCGCCATCGCCCTCGACGCGGCCGCGGCGCGCGCGGTCGTCCGCGAACGGGTGGGCGACCCGCTCGGCCTGGAGCCCGAGGAGGCGGCCGCCGCCGTCCTCGAGCTCGCCACCGAGAACGTGGTCAGCGCGATCGAGGACGTGACGGTCAAGCAGGGCGTCGATCCGCGCGAGGCGGTGCTCGTGGGCGGCGGGGGAGCGGCGGGGCTGAACCTCGTGGCGGTCGCACGCAGGCTCGGCTGCCGCGAGGTGCTGTTCCCCGAAACCGGGGCGGCGCTGTCGGCCGCCGGCGCGCTCCTGTCCGACCTGAGCACGGACTTCGTGAGCACGCACCACACCTCGAGCCGCGACTTCGACTACGACGGGGTCAACTCGACCCTGTCGGCGCTCGAGGCGAGCTGCGACGCCTTCATCGCCGAGGTCAGCGGTGAGGCCGGCTCACGGATCGAGTGGTTCGCCGAGACCCGCTACCCGCGCCAGATCTGGGAGCTGGAGGTGCCGCTGCCCTCCCCGCGCTTCCGCGACGGCGCCGACGTCGAGGCACTGAGGCAGCGCTTCCACGCCACGCACGAGCGCGTCTTCGCGATCAGCGACCCGGACGCGCCGATCGAGGTCGTCGCGTGGCGCGCGCGGGCGGTCTCCCGCCTCGGCAGCGGGCGCGGCCCGGGCTCGCAGGCGGGCGGCGCGAACGGCGGCGCGCCGGTCCGGCGGCCCGCCTACTTCAGCGGCGTCGGCGTCGAGGCCGCGGAGGTCTTCCGGCTCGACTCGATGCGTCCCGGTGAGGCCGCGACCGGCCCGGCGATCGTGGAGTCTCCGCTGACGACGATCGTCGTCACGCCCGGCGCGACCGTCGAGTGCCTCGCGGCCGGGGGCTTGCGCGTCGTGCCGAGCGACCGCTAGAGGTCGCCCGTGCCTTCGACCGGAGCCACGCCGGAGCCGGCGCGGAAGCCGCCCCTGGCGCGGTAGACGGCGTGCTCGACCAGCCGCCGGCGCGGCGTCCGCCAGCAGCGCAGCGCGTGGTGGCCGTCGTGCTGGAGGCACAGGTTGCAGGACGTGCAGTCCACGAGGCCGGACCGTCCCGCCTCTATCTGCCGCACGAGGTCGGGTTCGCGGATGAACGGCCTGGCCAGCCCGACGAAGTCCACGGTGCCGTCGCGCAGCACGGCCTCCATGGTCTCCGTGCGCCGGAAGCCCCCGGACATCAGGATCGTCGTGTCGACCCGGTCCCTCAGCGCCTCGGCCCATGGCCGGAAGTACGCCTCCGGCGCCGGGCGGCGAAAGACGCGGTGCAGCAGCAGATCCTCCAGGGCACGCCTGCCGCTCAGGGCGGCGTACGGCCGGATCGACTCGGCGTAGCCGCCGATCAGGTTGGCGCCCACGTCGAGCCCGTCGACTCCTGCCTCGACCAAGCGGGCCGCTCGGCGCAGCGATTCCTCGAGCGTGAGCCCGCCTGCGACGAGGTCCGCGAAGCCGAGCTTCATCATGAGCGGCGTGGCCGTGGGGAGCACCTCGCGGACGCGGCGGACGACCTCGAGCGCGAAGCGGTCGCGGTTCTCGGCGGAGCCGCCCCACCGGTCGCGGCGCCTGTTGGCGATCGGAGAGCCGAACTCGCTGATCAGGTACCCGGCGTTGCCCATGATGTGGACGCCGTCGAAGCCCGCCTCGACCGCGCGCCGGGCGCCGCCGGCGAAGGCCGCGAGTGCGGCCTCGATCTCGGCCGCGCTGGCCTCGCCGACAGCCCGCCTCGTCATCGCGTTCGAGACCGGGGAGGGGGCGAGCGGATCGACGCTCGGGTCGAGGCACTGGCTGCCGGCATGCGAGACCTGCGCGAAGATCCGCCCCCCGTGCCGGTGCACGGCGTCCGCCAGCCGGGCGAGCCCGGGGACCAGGTCGTCGGAGCAGATGCCCGGCTGCCGGGCGCCGTAGCGCCCGCGCGCGTCGCAGAACATGTGGCCGGTCACGATCAGGCCGACGCCGTTGCTCGCGAGCTCCTCGTACAGGGAGACGAGCTCGTCCGTGACCTCGCCGCGGGGCCCGGCCATGGTCTCGGACGTTCCCGCGCGGAAGATCCTGTTGGGCAGCTCGAGCGTTCCGATCCAGCCGGGCTCGAACAGGGAGCTCGCGGGCGTCATAAAGTGCTGATTATCGGTCGATACCGTTCGATTATCGCGATCCTGATCGACACCATGGCGGCCTGTCAACCGTCTCCGCGGCGCTGCGCGCGGATAGACTCCGCCCGCCTCGAATGACGGAGATCTCCAAAACCGCGGACCAGGCGCTTGCGGTTCTCATCTGCATCGCGGATCGAGGTCCCGCTTCCGCGACCGAGCTGGCAGGCACCCTCGGGATGAACCGGACCGTGGTGCACCGGCTGCTCGCGACGCTGCGCCGCCGCGGCTTCGTCCGCAAGGAGGGAAACACCTACGTGCCGGGCGCGGTCATCGTGCGCATCGCCCAGGACGTGGAGCCGGCGCTGCGCAGCGCCGGGCAGCGGGTGCTGCAGCAGCTCGCCGAGACGGCCCAGGAGACGGCGCTGCTCGAGATCCGCGACCAGAAGGAGGCCGTCGTCCTCGACCAGGTGGCCGGTGGACGCCATCTCGTCTCCGTGCGGCGCGAGATCGGCGAGCGGCACCCGCTCCATCTCGCGGCCAGCGGACGCGCGATGCTCGCCTTCTCCAGCAAGCAGGTTGTGAACCGCTGCGTGGCGGACATCCCGGACGCCGACGACGTGCGACGCAAGCTCGCCGAGGTGAGGGAGGCCGGCTATGAGATCTCGCATGACGAGCTGCTGGAGGGCGTGCACGGGATCGCGGCGCCGATCCGCGGCGTGGACGGCGAGGCGGTCGCGAGCGTGTCGATCGTCGTGCCCGTGAACCGGGCTTCGCAGCTCGGGGACCACGTCCCGGCCCTGCTCGCGGCCGCTCGCACGGTCAGCGAGAAGCTCGCGGACGCCCAGCCCCAGGGCGCGGGTGCCGGCTAGGCGTCACCGGACGTCCGCGGTCGAGCCGTTCGAGAGGGCGGCCTCGAGGTCGACGATCCCGTCATCGGGCATGGCCACCCTCGGAGTAGCACGCTCCTCGCCGAGGGCCGCCCATTCGGCGTTCGTCCTCGGCAGGCGCTCGTCCGCTCGCGCCCAGACCGGCTTGCCGTCCGGGGCGCGGAAGCGCGGGATCACCTCCTCGGCGAAGAGGGTCATGCTCTTGCGCAGCAGCCAGTCGGGGTTGCTGATGAAGTCGCCCCAGATCACCATCCGGCCCGCGTCGGCCTCGCTGGCGAGCTGCTCCAGGCGCTCCGAGACGGTGGACGGCGAGCCCACCACGACCCAGCCGCGCTCCGACAGCTCGTCGAACGTCATCGCGGCCATGTCGCCGCTGCGGTAGCCGCCCGCCAGCATGCCGCGCAGGGACTGGGGGCTCACCTGCCCGGGCGGGAACCAGTCCGGGAAGGCGCCCCCGAAGACGTGCTGGAACAGCCACAGGATGTGGGGCTCGGCCTCCCGGCGTGCCTGGCGGTCCGTCTCCGCGACGTGGACGATCGCGCAAACGGCGGTCTGCCGCGGATCGGGCGTGTAGCCCTGCTCCTCGCACAGCTCGCGGAAGATCGCGGCGTTCTTGATGCGCACGGCCGGCGGGGACAGCAGGATCATGTAGACGAAGCCGCGGTCGGCGCAGAGCTTCAGCGAGTCGCGCGACCCGGCGACGGGCACCCAGATCTCCGGATAGGGCTGCTGCACCGGCCGCGGCCACAGGTTCACGTATGGGACGTGGAAGAACTTGCCTTCCCACTCGAACGGGCCGGGCCGCGTCATCGCTGCGAGCAGCAGGTCGAGCCCCTCGCGGTAGCGCTCGCGGGCGTACGCCGGGTTCGTGACGCCCTGGGCGTGGTAGTTGGGTCCGATCCCCATCGGCAGCCCCACGCTCAGCCGGCCGCGCGAGAGGTTGTCGACCAGGGCGATCTCCTCGGCCATGCGCACCGGCGACAGGTAGCCGTTCATGACGGGCCCCGCGCACACGATGCGCACGTGCTCGGTCCGGGCCGCCAGCCAGGCGGCCGTGACGAGCGCGTTGCCGCTCAGCCCGATCGGGCTCCCGTGCTGCTCGGAGTGAAGGATGCCGTCGAAGCCGAGGCGCTCGGCGAACGCGAGCGTATCCACGTACTCGTGGATGGCCTTGCCGCCGAGCTGCGGGTCGTACAGATCCGTCGGCAGTGAGACGTAGTTCGTCCGGGTCGGCGCGCCCGTCTCGTCCACGTGCGGCACGTACCGGTAGCCGCCCTGGCTGTGGAAGTAGAACTCGAGGTTGGTCACCGGTCCGCTGTTCCTTTCCTGCGATTGGTTGCGAGCTTCATACGGCGGCCTCGGCCGCCGGCGCTCTGTCCGCGCTGTTCGCCGGGGCTCCGGTCGGCAGCAGCACGGCGTCCTCGACGCGCCAGAGCAGCAGCACGCGATCGCCCTCGCTGAACGTCGAGTGGCCGCCGGCCGGCTCTCGAGCGAGGAACATCTGCCCGCCCGGGCCCTCGACTTCGAGCTTGCGTGCCAGCCCCAGGTAGATCACCCGCCTGACGACCCCGCTCACCGAGTTCTCCTCCGGCCCGGGCCGCTCGCTGGGCGCGGCCACCCGGACGCGCTCGGGCCGCACGACGAGTGCCGCCGCCTGGCCGTCCGGTGGCTCGCCGTCCACCTTGAGCTCGAGCTCGCCCGCCCGCAGGCAGGCTCGGGAGCCCGAGCGGGCCACGTGACCGTGCGTCGCCGTCGACTCGCCGACGAACTCGGCGACGAACAGCGTCGACGGGTGCTCGTAGACCTCCGAGGCGCTTCCGATCTGCTCGATCCCGCCGTCGTTGAAGACCGCGATGCGATCGGAGAGCACGAGCGCCTCGTCCTGGTCGTGGGTGACGTAGACGAACGTGATGCCGAGCTCCTGGTGGATGCGCCGGATCTCGAGCTGGAGCCATTCGCGGAGCTTCCGGTCGAGCGCTCCGAGCGGCTCGTCCATCAGGAGCAGCCGCGGACGGAAGACGATCGCTCGCGCGAGCGCAACGCGCTGCTGCTGGCCGCCGGAGAGCTGGGCGGGCATCCGGTCCGCGAGGTCGCCGAGTCGGACGAGGTCCAGTGCCTCCTGCACGAGCTCGCGGATCTCGTGCCTCGGCATGCGGCGCTGCTTCAGCGGGAAGGCGACGTTCCCGGCGACCGTCATGTGCGGAAAGAGCGCGTACTGCTGGAAGACCATCCCGATGTTCCGCCGGTGCGGAGGCAGTCCCGCCAGGTCTTCGCCGTCCATCGTCACCTCGCCGGTCGAGGCGGTCGAGAAGCCGGCGATGATGTTGAGGGTCGTCGTCTTCCCCGAGCCGCTCGGTCCCAGCAGGGTGAGGAACTCGCCGGGGTTCACGGACAGCGACACGCCGCCGACCGCAGTGACGTCGCCGTAGATCTTCGTGACGTCACGAAGATCGAGGCGGGCGCCGCTGAAGTCCGGGCCGCTCACAGGACCGCCTCGCGCTGGGGGCGGAACAGGACCGCGAGCAGCAGCGTCGTCGTGAGCAGCAGCGTCACCGTGGACGCGGCCGCGACGGTGGGGTCGATCTCGCGGGTCACGCTGCCGTACATCTGAACGGGCAGCGTGCGGACCGTCGCGGTCCCCAGGAAGAGCGACACGACGAGCTCGTCGAACGACGTGATGAAGGCAAACAGCGCCCCGGTGAGGACGCCCGAGCGGATCGACGGCAAGGTGACCTGGAGGAAGGCCCGCAGGGGCGGCGCGCCGAGGCTCGCGGCGGCGCGCTCCAGCCTGCGGTCGAAGGTCTGCAGGCTCGCGGTGACCGGCACGAAGACGAACGGCAGCGCAAGGAGGGTGTGCGCGAGCACGAAGCCGTGCAAGGTGCCCACGAAGCGCCACTTGAGGAAGATCGCGTAGATGGCGATCGCGACCACGACCGTGGGCACGACCATCGGCACCAGCAGGACGGCGGAGATCGCGGGCTTCATGCGGAAGCGCGAGCGCGACAGGCCGAACGCCGCCGCGGTGCCGAGGACCGTGGCCAGCGCGGTCACCAGAACCGCCACGATGACCGAGGTCTTCAGCGCGTCGAACCACGCGGGGTCGCTGAACAGGCTGGAGTAGCGGTCCAGGGTCCAGTCGCTCGGGGGGAACTGGAAGGTGTTCGCGGCCGTGAAGCCCATCGGGATGACCACGAGCGTGGGTGCCACGAGCCAGAGCCCGACGACCGCGCCGAGCAGGCGCAGGCCGAGGTGCGAAGGCCGCCTCGGGCGGCGAGGACGGGAGGCTAGGGCGCTCACGCCGGGTCGATCCCCGTGCTCAGGCGCGACTGGCCGCGGCGCGCCGCCAAGCTGCCGAGCCCGATGAGCACCATCGCCACGACGAGCAGGACGACCGCCATCGCGCCGCCGCGGCCCCAGTCGAGGAGGGTGCTGACCTGGATGAAGATGAACTGCGAGATCAGCGCGTTGGTGGGGGACCCGAGCAGCGCGGGCGTCACGTAGAACCCGAGCGAGATCACGAACACGATCAGCGCGCCGGCGAGGATGCCCGGCGCGGACAGCGGGAGGTAGACCTTCAAGAAGGCACGCCACGGCGGCGCGCCGAGGCTCTGCGCCGCCTGCAGGAGGCGGCGGTCGATGCCGCGCAGGACCGCGTAGATCGGCAGCGTGGCGAACGGCAGCAGAATCTGGATCATCGCGATGGTCACGCCGGACACGTTGCCGATCAGGCGCTGGCGCCCCACGCCGACGGCGGCGAGCGCGTCGTTGACCGGACCCTGGTCCTGGAGCAGCACTATCCAGGCGAAGTTGCGCACCATCAGGCTGGTCCAGAACGGCACCAGGACCAGGGCGAGCAGCACGGCGCGCGTGCGCCTCCCGACGACCGTCATCAGGTACGCGTACGGATAGGCGACCAGGAGGCAGGCGGCCGTCACGGCGACCGCCGTCACGATCGTGCGCCGCAGGATGGTCAGGTTGGCTGGGGTGTCGAAGAACCACTGGTAGTTGCCGAACGGGCTGGTGCCGGGCGGGGCGATCTCCGCAAAGCTCCGCCGAACGATCTCGGCGAGCGGATAGAAGAAGAACACCGCCAGGATGAGCAGGGCCGGCAGGACGAGCGGAATCCACGCGCGTCCGCCAAGCCCGCGGAGGCGGGCCCCACCAGAGGGGCGCCCGCCTCCGTCCTGCGGAGAGACAGTCATGGCCTCGCTTCGCAGCTCAGCCCGATGCCCACTCCACCCACCGCGAGATCATCTCTTCGTAGTTCTCGGCGTAGTAGTCCCAGTCGTCCTGGACCGCCACGGCCAGGTGCTCCTTGGTCGCCGACGAGAACGAGCGGGCCTCCGCGCTCAGCTTGGGCTTGGCGTCGACGGTCACCGGGTCGTACGAGGTGAGCTCCGCGAACTTCGCCTGCGCCTCCGGGCTGAGGATGTACTTCAGGAAGTACATGGCCCCCTCGACGTTCTTGCCGTTCTTCGTCACGCCGATCGATTCGGAGGCACGGACGTTCTGGTCCCAGGCCACGGCGACGTCGCCGCCCGCGCTGGCCGACTGGTACGCGATCCCGTTCGGCACGATCGAGAGCTTCACCTCGCCGGAGGTCAGCTGCTCGATCGCCTGGGCGTAGGTATCGAAGTTCGAGTAGTCCGACTTGATCGTGTCGAGCTTCTTGAACACGCGGTCGAGGTCCATCGGGAACAGCTCGTCGGGCGGTACGCCGTCCGCGAGCAGGGCCGCCTCGAAGAGGCCGGTGTTCGGCGCGTAGGCCGCGTTGTACGCCGTGCGCTTGCCCGGGTACTTCTCGGTGTCGAAGAAGTCCGCCCAGCCGGTGGGCGCGGGGCTCAGCGACTTGTTGTAGGCGAACACCTGCGAGTAGGCGAAGAACGGCGCGGTGTGGTCGCTGACGGCGAAGTCCGGGTTGAGGTTCGACAGGTCGACGATCGACGTGTCGATCGGCGCGTAGAGCTCGGTCTGGATCGGGGCGAGCGCGCGGAAGCCGTCCACGTGCACGATGTCCCAGCTGACGTTGTTGGACTCGACCTGCGCCTGGAGCTTCGCGGAGTCGATCGGGCCGTCCTGGAGGACGGTGCATCCCGTCAGCTCGCCGAACGGCTTTCCGAGCGCCTCGTCCGCGGCCTTCCCGGTCTCGCCTCCGTAGGTCGCCATCGTGAGCGTCACGCCGCTCAGGTCCGGCCATTCGCCCTTGGAGGCGGTCGTCTTCTCGCCGCCGCCGCCACCGCCCGAAGGCTTGTCGTCCCCGCCGCACGCGGCGAGCACGCCGCCCACGCCGAACAGGGCGCCGCTAGCGACCGCGCCGCGCACCACCTGCCTTCGCGTAGCCAAGGATTTCCAAGGCTGCCGTTCTATCCCCACAGGCCCCGTCCCCTCTCGTCGTTAACCGGCATGCGTCCGATTATCGGTCGCAGCCGGTCGAATGATCGTGATTCTGCCTCGGCGCGCATGTGGTGTCAAGGTCTCGTCAAGGTGTCGAGCTCTGGAGGCAGGGCGGCCACTTCGTCCCCCAGCCCGCCTTCGAGCAGAGCCCGGCGCATCGGTACCGCCACGGATCGCGGCTATGCGGACGCGAGCGCGGCCCGGCCCGCGTCGGCGCACTCTCGGTCCTGCGCGCCGGTGGCGCCGCTGACACCGACGGCGCCGACCACCGTGCCGGCCTGCCGAAGCACGACGGAGCCGTCGACCGGCACGATCGGCAGGCGCGTCATCGGCGCGAGCGATGCGAGGAACTCCGGCCGGTTTTGCTGCACGCTCGCGATCTGGTCACCGTCCCGATGCCACAGGGCAGAGGCGGAGGCCTTCGCCTCTGCGATCTGCGCGCTCAGCGGCGGCGCTCCATCCATCCGGGACAGCGCCTGGAGGATGCCGCTTTCGTCGACCACGGCGACCGTGATCTGCAGGTCGAGTCCGCGCGCGTGCGCGAGCGACGCTTCGATCAGCCGCTGGACGCTGTCCAAGGGCAGGGGCATGCGGCTTCCCGCCCAGCTACCCGACTTCGAGGATCGCCTCGAGCTCCACGCAGTTGCCGCGGGGCAGCTGCATCATCCCGACGGCCGAGCGCGCGTGGGGAGAGATCTCGCCGAAGACCTCGCTGAGGAAATCGGATGCGCCGTTGATGACCTCGGTCTGCTCGATGAAGTCATCGGTGCTGGCCACCATGCCGAGGATCTTGACGATGCGTCGAACGTGGTCGAGGCTCCCGACCGATGCGCGTACGGTCGTGAGCATGTTGATGGCAGCCTGGCGGGCCGCTTCGTATCCCTGCGCAGTCGAGAGGTCCCGTCCGAGCCGCCCCATGTGAATTGCCTCGCCGCCCGAATCCGGAAGGTGGCCGGAGAGGAACAGCAGATTCCCGGTCTGGACCGCCCGAACGTAGTTGCCCGCCGGGGGGACACTCTGCGGAAGGTGAACGCCGAGCATCTCCAACCGCGCATCTGCGGTCAAACCCGGGGTGTCCTGCTGCCCGATGTGCATTCTCGGACCTCTCTGTCGGCGTTGTCTTCGATCAGTCGTCCTGGCTGCGGAGGTTGTGCAAGTCGGTGTAGATGGTCGCCCGCGACACTCCTAGGTGCTCGGCGACCTGGGGAACTGCGCGCTGCAGGGTGAAGGCGCCTTTGCGCTTCAGCACCCGGAGTAGTTGCAGCCGTTCGGGCTTGCGAAGACGCCCGTTGACCAGCGGGATTGCCCGCATCTCTTCCGTGATCAGTTCGTGCAGGACTTGACCGACGTCATCCGCAAATGTGATGTCGTGCAGGACTTGACTGACATCTTCGGCAAGCGGGGTACGCTCGGTGGTTGGAATATCGGACATCGGAACGCTTCGAAGGTGCGAAAGCGCGGTAGCCGCGGCATCGATCCCAGTGATCTCGTAGTTGATGCAAAATGCGCCGAATACCTTGCCGTCACTGCGCAGCACGATGGTGCTCGAGCGCACCACGCGACCGTCTGGAAGCCTGGTGATATAGAGGTAGCTGGCCTGGGCGTCATCACCGAAAGCGCGGATCTGAAGGCCGATCTTGCTCATCGAACCGCCGATGTGCCGGCCTGTGACATTCCCGCTGATCGCGACTATCGAGTCCCCCTCTTTGGAGAAGTCGTGCACGACCACTTCGCAGTTCGGCCCGAACATGTCGACAATGCCGGAAGCGAGTGATTCCAAGAGTGAAAAAGAGCTGCTGTAGTCGTCAGCGTCAGCGGCCATGGCAATAACCCTACCAACGTCCATACTCACGACACCCTCGAAATCAAGCTGTCGCTAGCCCTTCCAGACCTCGTCGAAAAGCCGGAGGAAGTTGCCCCCGAGGATCTTCAGGATGTCCTCGTCGGAGTAACCACGATCGACCAGCTTCTGTGTCAGTTTGGGGAGCGTGCCCATCGACAGGTCCTGGACGTAGTAGTGCTGGAAGGGAAACTCCTTGCCGGTGGACAGCTCGGGGAAGTCCTTCAGAAATCCCTTGCGCCGCTCGAGGAAGTCCTCCTCCGACATGTCTTCGTTGACGTCGAGGCCGATGCCGACAGCGTCGGGGCCGACGAGCTGGACTACGTGCTCGATCTGGTCGACGAACTCGTCCATCGTCGCCCCGCGGTCCTCGCCGTGCGGGGACAGCAGTCGGGCGATCGCGTTGATTCCCACGACCCCGCCGCGCTCGGCGAGCAGCTTGATCTGCTCGTCGGTCTTGTTGCGCGGCATCGGGTTGTGCGCGTGCATGTTGACGTGGGTGAACGCCACCGGGGCCTCTGAGTGCTCGATGGTGTCCATCGAGCTCTGGTAGCCGACGTGTGACAAGTCGACCAGGATCCCCAGCTCGTTGCACTCGCGCACGAGCGTTCGACCGAAGACACTGAGCCCGCCATCGGCCGGCTCGCCGCACCCGTCGCCGACCAGGTTGCGCCGCTGGTAGGTCAGCTGGAGCACTCGCAGGCCGAGGCGATGGAAGAGGTCGAGATACGTCAGGCTGCCCTCGAGGGGCTCTGAGCCCTGGAAGCCGAAGATGACGCACGGCTCGTCAGCCGCCTTGGCGGCGCGAAGGTCGTCGGCCGTCCGCGCAACGCGCGCCGGGGCTGGCCCCTCCATAGCGGAAAGGACGTCGGTAAAGCGCGTGACCGTGGTCTTGAAGTCCTCGGTAACCGCCATCGTGAACAGCGCGCCCGTGACGCCACCACGGCGCATGATCTCGGGCAGCGGGAACTCCAGGTTCCGGCGTGTCGGATACCGCAAAAGATTGGTCAGGCCGTTGATGACTGTTGCCCGCCTGTGCAGCTCATCGGCACGCTGCTCGCCTGCGACCGCAGACCCCGTTGTCATGTTGAAAACCTCCTAGATCGGTCGCCACAGCCAATCAGGACATAGAACGACTGTCAAGACCTTGACAGTTCGTCAATCTAGGGCTAGCGTGCACCCGATGTCGACCACTCTTCCCGACAGGGCAAGCAGGCCCGAATACGAGGTCACGGAGTCGGCGACGGGAGAGGTGGTCGGGCGATTTCCCCTTGCGACGCGCGAGGAGGTCGACGCCGTCGTCGCGTCGGCGCGCGAGGCGAGCGAGGACTGGGGCACCGCTTCGGTCGCCGCCAGGACCCAGGTGCTCCTGCGTTTCCGAGAGCTCGTCTTCAAGCACCGCGACGATCTCGCCAGGGCGGTGACCCGCGAGCACGGCAAGGTGCTGACCGACGCGGCCGGGGAGGTTGCGCGCGGCCTCGAGGCCGCTGACTTCGCATGCGGGCTGGGGCACCTCCTCAAGGGCGAGGCCACCTCTCGCGTGTCCACCGCCGTCGATGCGCACAGCGTCAAGCAGCCCCTCGGCGTGGTCGCCGGAATCACGCCGTTCAACTTTCCCGTGATGGTCCCGATGTGGATGTTCCCCATCGCCCTCGCGTGTGGCAACGCCTTCATCCTCAAGCCTTCGGAACAGGATCCGTCGCCGTCGCTCCTGCTCGCCAGCCTTCTGACAGAGGCCGGCCTGCCTGCCGGGGTCTTCCATGTCGTGCACGGCGACAAGGTCGCCGTCGACGCTCTCCTGCACCACCCCGACGTACGGGCCGTGTCGTTCGTCGGGTCCACGCCCGTGGCGCGCTACGTCTACGAAACGGGAACATCGCTCGGCAAGCGCGTCCAGGCTCTGGGCGGCGCGAAGAACCACGCGGTGGTCATGCCCGACGCCGACCTCGACTCGACGGCCGACGGCCTCGTCTCGGCCGCCTATGGCTCCGCGGGACAGCGCTGCATGGCAATCTCGGTCGCCGTGGCCGTCGGGGCGTCCGCGGACCCCCTCGTCGAGCGGCTGGCGGATCGGGTGCGAAAGCTGAAGGTGGGGCCGGGGCACGCCGACGGCGTCGACATGGGCCCGCTTGTCAGCGCCACCCATCGCGACCGCGTCGTGGGCTACGTGGACGCCGGCGTGTCGGAGGGAGCGACGCTCGTGGTCGACGGTCGGGACACGCACGTCGACCGTTGCGAAGGCGGGTTCTTCGTCGGTCCGTGCCTCTTCGACCACGTGCAGCCGCACATGACCATCTACCAGGACGAGATCTTCGGACCCGTGCTGGGCGTCGTCCGCGTCAACACGTACAGCGAAGCGGTCAAACTGGTGAACGAGAACCGGTGGGGCAACGGCGCCGCGATCTTCACGAACGACGGCGGGGCGGCCCACCGCTTCGAGCTCGACGTGGAGGCCGGGATGGTGGGAATCAACGTCCCGATCCCAGTCCCCGTCGCCTATCACTCCTTCGGGGGCTGGAAGGAATCGCTGTTCGGGGACCTCAACGTCCACGGACCCGATGGCTTCCGCTTCTACACGAAGCTGAAGACGGTGTCGACACGGTGGCCCGACCCGACACACCGTGGCATCGACCTCGGCTTCCCGACAACGAGCTGACAAGAGGCCACCCATTAGCTCGAAGACGAGTCAGGGGTAACCGGGTGGACCGAGCCGCTTCCCGCCTCCGCGTCACCTCCCTTCGAGCGCTCCTGCCGTTGGTCTATCCGGCCGGCACGCTCCTGGTGCTCCTGGGCGCGTGGGAGATCTGGGTGAGGGTGGGAGCGCCGGTGGCAGTACTGCCGCCCGTGTCGGACGTGCTCGCGGCAATGGTGGTCAAGGCCCCGGTGCTCATGCCACAGGCGCTCATGACGCTCAGGGTGATCGTGCTCGGCTTCCTGATCGCGATCGCTGTCGCTATTCCTCTGGCGGCCTTCATGGTGGCTTGGCGCCCGTTCGAAAGGAGCATGTACCCGCTCCTGATCGCATCCCAGGTCATACCCAAGATCGCGATCGCCCCGCTCATACTCGTGTGGTTTGGATTCACGCTGACGTCCAAGCTGCTGATCGTCTTTCTGCTCGCGTTCTTTCCGATCGTGATCGACTCGGTCGACGGGCTGCGAGCACTGGATGTCCGAAAGGTGCAACTCGGGAAGTCCATGGGTGCGAGCGGCTTCCAGATTTTCATGAGGTTTAGGTTTCCCAACGCCCTGCCGACCATCTTCACCGGTCTCAAGGTCGGAGCCGTCCTCGCAGTGACCGGCGCCGTGATCGCGGAGTTCATCAGCGTCGGTGACGGTCTCGGAAACCTCATCATCCGCGCAAACGCTCGACTCGACACGGTCACTGCCTTCGCCAGCGTCGGTTACCTCGCCATCATGGGCTTTGCGATCTTCTACGCCGTAGGGCTTGCGGAAAAGCTGCTGCTCTCGTGGCATGTCTCTCAGCGAGAAACCGGTGCGTGAGCAGCACTACGGATCGAGACGTGCCGTCCAAGCTTGTCGACTTGACAAGCCACGGTCCGCATCAGCTTCGCCATCAGGAACGGGCTGTCTTGACAATGCGGCTAGACCTTGACATTGTGCCCAGGCGCGCATAGCTTCGGCGAAGCGCAGACCGCGACGAACAAATGGGGGGGTCCCGAGTGAGCCCAATGGGCGAACGTAGTTCGAGAAGTCGGGGAATCGTGCGTTTACTTTGTGCATTCGCTCTGCTTGGCGTGCTCATCGGAGCTACAGCCTGCGGCGGCGACGACGAGGAAGCGACTGGGCAAGCCGCCAAGCCCGATGAAGTCTCCTTGCGCCTCGATTGGGTTGCATGGCCTCATCACGCAGGCTTTTATGTGGCTGAGGCAAAGGGCTGGTACGAAGAGGCCGGTCTCAAGGTGAAGATCGGCGAAGGTGAAGGCTCTGGGTCCACTGCGCAGCTCGTAGCTGCTGGGCGCGACACGTTCGGCTTCATCGGTCCGAGCTCCATGATCGACGCGGTCCAGAAGGGTGTCCCCCTGAAGATGGTCGGGGGGTTCGTTCAGGACGACGGGTTTGCCATGGCGACGCTCGCCGACTCCGGCATCACCGACTTGAAGGACTTCGAAGGCAAGACGGTTGCCCCAGGCCCCCCGGGATCCACTCCGTTCTCGGTCTTCCCCGCGCTGATGGAGGCGAATGGGGTCGATATCGACAAGATCAAGGTGGTGAACCTCCCACCGGCAGCCGAGGTTGGAGCCCTTACCTCAGGGAGGGTCGACGCCGTCGAGTGGAATACGTTCGCGGCTCCGCTCTTCACGAAGCACATCGACCCCGAGAAGGATCTGAACTTGTTCAAGTTCAAAGATCACGGCGTCACCACGCTGGGGTGGGGAGTGGTGGCCTCACACGACACGCTCGAGAACGACGAGGATGTCGTTCGAAGGTTCGTCGAGGCATCGAGCAAGGGCTGGAAGTACGCACTCGAGAACCCTCAAGAGGCAGCCGAGATCATCAACAACGCTGTGCCCGACGCAGAGGCGAACGTGGCTACCACCGTCGCGATGTTCGAGGTGATGAAGGACATGATGCACACCCCGCGCACGACGGACGAGCCCCTGGGCTGGATGGCCGAAGAGGATTGGCAAGAGCTGATCGACCGCAAGCAGGAAGAGAAGGACGCTGGGGATCCGCCAAGCCCGAGCGACCTCTTCACCAACGAGTTCATTCCGGGCGGCCAGTAGGCCGATGATTGGACGGTGCCGTTCCAGCAGGCCAGGAGCAGGCTCATCTGCACCTGGCTTGCTGGCCGGCGCCGTCGTAGCTCCATGACACGGCGTCCGTGAAACCGGACGTGGATCCGCACTGGATGGACAATGTCGCCGGTCGGTCGGTGAGGCCGCCGTCGCTCGAGTCCGTCGAGGACGTCGTCGCGATGCGGGCGTTCTTCCAGACCGAGCTCGCAACGCCCGCCAGCGTCCTGCCCGAGGGGGTGGAGCGACTCGAGCACCTGGCACTGCGGGAGCGCGCCGGCACTGCCCTCACCGCAGAGCTGTACGTGCCAAAGGGTGAGGGGCCGTTTCCCGCGATGCTCTGGCTCCACGGCGGGGGGTGGTGCGCCGGGACGGTAGAGAACATCCGCGGCTTCTGCATGTCCCTGGCCGAGCGCGGAATACTCGTCGCCAGCCTTGACTACGGACTCGCTCCCGAGCACCCATTTCCCTGGGCGGTCGAGGACGCCGTCTACGCGCTCCGCTGGCTCGCTCGAAACGTCTCGGACTTCAACGGGGACGGCAGTCGACTCGCAGTCGGGGGCGCTTCGGCGGGCGCCAACCTGGCCGCCGCCGCAACCGTCGCCCTCACCTCGGACGACGAACTGGTGGATGGCGGAGATCTGGCCGGCGTCGACGTCTCGCTGTCGGCCGCCCTCTTCCTCTACGGCATCTTCGACTTCCCGCAGATGATGCTGGAGCCGGGATCGCACGCGGAGCTCGTGGAGATGATGTTCAACATGGCCTACCTCGGCCCTCACTTCCTGCGCCACCACAGGGACCCGCTCGTCAGCCCGATCTACTCTGAGCATCTCGAGCGCTTTCCGGCCACCTACTTCTCCTGCGGCGCTCGCGACAGCGCGCTCGACCAGTCGCTTCGGATGGCGAGGGCTCTGGCTTACGCCGGCGTGCCCACGACGGCTTCCGTCGTGGCCGGCAGCGATCACTCGTTCGTGCGCCTGACCCCGCTCCCGCCCCGGGTCACACAGGAGATCGAGCGAATCGGTGCGTGGCTGATGGAGGAAACGGCTCCGAAGGCCGCCTCCGAGTGAGGATCCTGTTCGCTACGCCCGCTCGGGCGCCGCTGCGATCGCGTCGATCTCGATCAGGTAGTCCGGCCGACCGAGCGCGCTGACCTCGATCATCGTGCTCGCCGGGGGCGCGCTCCCGAAGTACTCGTCACGCACCTTGTAGGTCAGGTCGCGGCCGCCGACGTCGAGCATGAAGACGGTCGTCTTCAGCACGTCGCGCAGCTCGGCGCCGGCCGCCTGCAGCACCGAGCGCAGGTTGTCGAGCATCCCGCGCGTCTGAGCCTCCAGGTCACCCTCGCCGACGATCTCGCCTTCGACGTTCGTGGACACGCAGCCGGTGACGAACACGAGATCGCCGTAGCGAACGGCGTCGGCCGAGAACTGCGGCTCTAGCTCGGGAGCCTTGATCTCCTTGCGCTCGGCGGACCCGTGGCCGTCGTCCGTGACCACCGCGATCGCGTCGATGGCGACCTTCGCGCCGGGAACCGCCAGGCGTGGCACCTCGACGAGCGAGCTGGCCGTCTTGACGCCGCCGAAGAACTCTTCGCGGACGGCCCGAACGGTGGGGCGCTGCTCGATCTCGGTGACGAACACGGTTGTCTTCAGTACGTCGCCGAAGCCGGCCCCCGCAGCCTCGAGGACGGCGCCCAGGTTCCCGAGGGTCACCCGCATCTGTGTCTCGAAGTCGTCCGCCGCCAGCTCGCCCGCGTGGTCGAGGGCCATGCAGCCGGAGACGTACGCGAGCTCGCCGTGGCGAACAGCGTGGGTGGAGAACGTCGGCGCCACACCCGGCGCGTCGACTCGGGTCAGCTCAGGCAATGGTCTCCCTCGTTTGCGTTACATCCACGTGCTAGCCGGTCTCGATCGTGCGCTTCGTCCGCGTCGCGTCCAGCGTCGCGCCGGTGGGACCACCGAACTCGATCAGGTCGTCGGTCGCGTCGTCGTAGACCGTTGGCACCGACGGCCCGGAGAAGGCCGCCCTGATGTGCAAGGGAACGTCGTCGAGCGACATGAACCCGTGGTGGCTCCCGACCGGGAACACGATCGTCTGCCCCGGTTCGAGCTCGACGTGCTGCCCGTCGACGGAGAAGTCACCTCGGCCGGTGAGGACGGTGACTGTCTCCTCGATCCCCTCCGGGTGGTAATGCGTCGGCGCGCCGCTGCCGCGCTCGAAGATCTGCTCGCCGACCGTCAGTAGCGACGAGCCGAGCGAGCCCGTGGCCAGGAGCCTGGTCATGAGATTGCCGGGACGAATCTGGGCGTTCGGCTGGTCGTCGGCGTTGGCGATCAGCAACGGAGCGCTTCGAGGAGATTGCACCGTCGGCGCGTAGGCCGTGTCCCCCACGCGTCGGTTTGCGTCGAGCGCCGCGCCAGACTTCGCTCCGAACAGGATCACCCGCTCCGGGTCGGCGTCATAGACCGTCGGAGGCGCGGGTGAGGAGAAGGCGGCCCAGATGTTCAGTACCTCGTCTCCGACCGCCTGGAAGCCATGGTGGGCCCACGGCGGAACGATCAGCGTCTGGCCGACGGCCAGCTCGGCCCCCTGGCCGTCCACCGAGAACTCGCCGCGACCGCTGAGCACGACGATTATCTCCTCGAGTCCGTCCGGGTGCGAGTGCACGGGAGCGCCGGTGCCGGGCTCGAACCACTGCTCGCCTGTGGCGAGCTTCTTGGTTCCGAGGGCTTCGGACGCGTCGAGGCGGGTGCGGTTTCCCTTGCGCCACTCAGCAACGGGCTGCTCAGCGTGGGTGATGACGATCGGCATCAGCATGGACGGAAAGCGATGCTAGTCAGCGTTACGACGACTTGTCAAGACCTTGACACTCCGTCTACTCCGTGCTTATCTACACGTGCCGTCCATGAGAAGTCATCAACGGACTGACGAGTCTTCCACGGTATCCGAGCCACCGAACGGGGCCTTCCTCATGCTGATCGGGTTGGGGTGATGTCGGGCCCGCGACTGAAGAAGGCACTGCTGGACCTCGCCTATCCGGCGTTCGCCGTGCTGCTGGTCCTGATCGCCTGGGAAATGTGGATCTGGCTTGGAGACGTGCCGGCGTACAGGTTCCCGTCCGCCTCCGACGTTGCCGTGGCCATGGTCAAAGAGCGGTCCACGCTGCTGCCGGAAGCTCTGCTCACGCTCAGGGTGATTCTGCTCGGCTATGGATTGGCGATTCTCCTCGCGCTGCCGCTGGCAGTCGGCATCGTCACCTGGCGCCCTTTCGAGAGGAGCGTCTACCCGCTGATCGTCGCAACTCAGGTAACTCCCCTGATAGCCGTTGCGCCGATGATCATCGTGGTCCTCGGGTTCGGCCTCACGTCCAAGTTGTTGATCGTCTTCCTGACTGCGTTCTTTCCGATCGTGATCAACACCGTCGCGGGATTGCGCTCACTGCAAACCGAAAAGAGGCATCTCGGAACGTCGATGGGTGCCAGTCGACTTCAGTTCTTCCTGAAGATACGACTGCCCGATGCGTTGCCGAATGTCTTCACGGGACTCGAGCTCGCGGCCGCGTTTGCGGTCGTTGGTGCAGTCATCGCGGAGTTCGTCGGATCTGTGGACGGGCTGGGACACCTGCTGATCGTTGCGTCGGGTGGCTTCGACACGCTGCTGCTCTGTGCTGGAGTCGGCTACCTGACGGTGATGGGGATCGCGCTGTTCTACCTCGTCGTGCTCGCGAAACGGCTGCTCACTCCATGGCACGTCGCGCATCACCCGAGTTTCAGGGGAACTCTCTAAGGCGAGGTCGCCGGCGCACCGCGCCCAGGACGCGCCCGGCCCGTGCGCCTTGCGCTTCTGCCATGGTGCGCCTGTGAAGATTCGGACGCTCGTGGCCGGCGTCCGCCGCCACTGGCCGCTCGTCGCGCTGCTCGCGGTCGCCGGGCTCCTCCGCTTGGCCACGGCGCTCACCTACGCGCCGGCGCTGATGTGGACGGATTCCTGGCAATACCTGGATGGCATCCGGTACTCGAGCGACTTCCTGCCGGACAAGCCGAACGGCTACCCCGCCTTCCTGCACGTCATGGGGACCGGGAGCCATCTGGGCGCCGTCACCGCGATCCAGCACGTCCTCGGCCTCGCCGGCGGGGTGCTGCTCTACGTGCTCCTGCGCCGACTCGGGTGCGGTCGTACTCTGGCCACGCTGGCTGCCGCCATCGTGCTCCTCGACGGGTACGCGATCGCGTTGGAACAGCACGTGCTCGCCGAGGCCCTCTTCACGTTCGCGCTCGTCCTTTGGGCCGTCGTGGCGACCACGGCGCCGCGGTCGCCGGCCTTCGCGGCCCTGGCGGCCGTCCTGTTGGTTGGGGCGATTGCGCTCCGATCGGTCGCCGTATTCGTCGTGCCCGTGTGGATCGCCTATGCGCTGTGGGCCTACCGCGAGCGCTGGTCGCGCGTGGGCGCCGTGGCCGTCGTAATCGTTGGGATCATTGCCTACGCGACGTGGCACGACGCGAGCGTCGGGGGCCGGGGCTTCAACCAGATGGACGGATGGATTATCTACGGGCGCGTCGCCGAAATCGGCGATTGCCCGGGACGGAGCGTGCCGGCGAGCGACAGACCCCTCTGCCCGCCCGTCTCCGACCGGCCCGAAGGCTGGCCTGATCCCTACGCGTACTCCCTCTTCTCGCCGCGCTCCCCGCTCCAGCGCGAGATCGGCGACCTCTACGCACTGCCGGCAGCGGAGCGGCTGGCTGCGAACGACCGCCTCGGCGCCTTCGCGCGCGGCGTCATCGTCGACCGCCCGCTCGCCTTCGCCGGGATCGTCTTGCGCGACACGGGCCGCTACTTCATCCCAGGCGAGATGTCGCCGCTTCCGAACTTGGACGACCCGATAACGCTGCCCGAGCGGTCGCGACCACTCGCGCCCGCCAGCGTAGGCGCCCGCCGCGTGTACGCACCCGATTACGACCCTCCCCCGGAGGGGAAGGCCAGCGCGCTCCCTTCCTACCAGCGCCTGGTTCACGCACCGCGCTGGCTGCTTGGCCTGTTCCTGGTCGCAAGCGGTGCCGCCTTGGTTGCGCGCCTGGTGCCGCGCACGCGCGACCGGATCGAGCACGCCCCCGAGATCATGCTCCTCGCCGGCTCGGGCCTCGCGCTGCTCGTCGGCTCGGCGTTCAGCCATTTCGAGCCGCGCTACCTCATCCCGGCAGTGCCACTCCTGGCCGCCGGCGGGGTCGTCGCCACGCGCGAGCTCGCTCGATTCATGGCGAGACCCGGCGCGAAATCGGCGTGGCCGTCACGCCATGCACGACCACCGACACGATGACGCACGCAAGGGCCGTCCACACCACGACGACCGCGTCACCGGCGAGCACGCCCGTTCCGACGGCGACCGCCGCGTAGTAGAGCGAGCCGATGCCGCGGACGCCGAACCAGGCAACGAACGCGCGCTCCTTCCAGTCCCGCTGTGAGCCGACCAGCGAGATCAGCACCGCGGCGGGACGGATCACCAGGAGCAGCACCGGGACGAGCAGCCAGCCCGACAGGCCGGGCGCGTCGAGCGCGTCCAGGCTGAGCATGCTCCCGATCAGGAGGATGACGGCCAGCTCCCCGAACTTCTCGACCACCTCGGCGCCGTCGTGCACCCGGCGGTTGTGCTCGTGCGTGTGCTCGTAGCGCCGAAAGGCCACGCCGCCGGCGAAGGCTGCGAGGAATCCGTAGGCGCCGACCAGTTCGGTCAGCCCGTAGACGGTGAGCACGGCGGGGACGGCGAGCCAACCGTCGAAGTCCGGCGAGAAGAGCTCGCGGTCGCGCAGCCATACGGCCGCGGCGGCGATGCCGTACCCGCCGAGCGCCCCGATCGCTAGCCCGACGGCCACCGCGTAGAGGACGTCGGCGGCAAGCCATTCGCCGATCCAGTCCCGGCCGTCGTGAGTGGCTACGTAGACGCCGAGGAAGAGGAACGGGAATGCGAGGCCGTCGTTGAGGCCGGCCTCGCCGGTGAGCGAGAAGTTGGGCTCGCTCTCATCCTCCTCGCCGGGCGGACCGACGCCGACGTCACCGGCGAGCACCGGGTCCGTGGGCGCGAGGATCGCGCCGAGTATCAGTGCCACGCCGAGCGGCAGGCCCATCGCGTGGACCCCGAAGAGCGTCACCGCGCCGATCGTGAGCGGCATCGCGACTCCCAGCAGCCGCCAGACGATTGACCAGGAGCGCAGGCCGATGGCCCGGTCGAGCTTCAGGCCGGTGCCGAACAGCGCGATCACGACCGCCAGCTCGCTCACGGCCTCGAGCAGGTCGGCGTCCTCGATCGGGTCGAGCCAGCCGACGTCCAGCAGGTCGATCACCGCCGCCGCCCCGATGCCGAGGGTGAGATAGATGAGGCTCGCGGAGAACGCGCGCTCGTGCTCGTGCGACAGGGCCGCCACCGCGGCGAAGAAAGCCAGCCCGAGGAAGAGCAGCGCGATCGCGTGTGGAGCACCGGCTGAGAAACCGGGCTCGGCAGCGAACTGGAGCAGGCGATCGGGGTGCGGAGTCAAGGCAGGACCGGGGCAGTGCAGGCGACAGCCCTGCCGGTGCCCGCGGGAGGCGGAGGGTATGCAACGTCCTGGTCCGCCGGACGGCTCAGCCGACGTTCACACAGGGTGCTCAGTTGCCTGGGGCCGGCGCGGGCGCCGGCCCGTGATGGGTGATCGACAGCGGGGTGGCGCCGGGCGCCGGGGTGGGATCGGCAGGCGAGGGCAGTGCCTGCAGGCGCGCATGGAACGCCCGGGCCACCCGGAGCGCATGAGCCTTGGCGAGCTCGGCTCGCTCGCCGGCGAACAGCTCGTCGACCGCCGCGAACCAGAGCTGAAGCCAACGGTCGAAGTACTCGGCCCGCAGGCCAGTCCGCGCGTGCAGCGCCGCGTGGGGGGCGAACGCACCCCCGCCATAGGACCGGGTGCCGAGGAGGACCGTCTCCCAGAAGGATGCGATCACGGGGACATGCGCCTCCAGGTCGAGCTTGGCGACGTCCACGAAGATGTAACCGATCAGCGGGTCCGACAGCGCCCGTCCGTAGAAGGCACGGACGAGGCGCTCGCAGTCGGCCCTGTCCGCGATGTCGCCGCGCACAGCCATGGGAAGACTATGACGAGTCCGATGGGCGCGGCTGGGTTCGAACCAGCGACCTCTCGCGTGTGAGGCGAGCGCTCTCCCACTGAGCTACGCGCCCGGGAGACGGGCCAGAGTGTAGGGGCTGTGTTGCCCCACGTCGTTCGGGCTCGGGCCGCGGTGACCGCGGTCTTCTTCCTCAACGGGCTGGTCTTCAGCTCCTGGTATTCGCGCCTGCCCGACATCCAGGATCGGCTCGACCTGGGCACCGGCGAGCTGGGGCTCGCCCTGCTCGGCGCGCCCGTCGGCCTGCTGCTCGCCCAGCCGCTCGCCGGGGCGCTGGTGGCTTCGGTGGGGTCGCGTCCGCTCGTGGCCGCCGCGCCGCTGTGGCTTGCGGCGGTGGTGCTGCCCGGGCTGGCGGTGGACGTGGTCACGCTGGCCCTCGCAACGCTGGTGGTGGGCGCCGCCAACGGGGTGCTCGACATCTCCATGAACGTCCAGGGCCTCGCCGTCGAGCGCGTCGGGGGCAAGCGGATCTTCAACTCGATCCACGCCGCCTTCTCGTTCGGCGCGCTCGCGGGCGCGGCGGCGGGCGGTGCCGCGGCGGCGGCGGGCCTCGAGCCCTCGATCCATCTTGCGATCGTCGCGGCGGTGGGCGCTGCCGGTGCGACCGTCGCCTCGCGCGGCCTGCTCCCGGCCGACGCCGAGCCGCGCTCCGCGGGCCCGCGTGTCGCACGACCGTCGCGCCGCCTCGTCGCGCTGGGCGCCGTCGCCTTCTGCGCTCTGCTCGCCGAGGGGGCGGTGTTCGACTGGAGCGGGATCTTCCTCGCGCGCGAGGCGGGCGCCTCGCTCGGCCTGGCTCCCGCGGGCCTGGCCGCCTTCAACCTCGCCATGGGCTTCGGCCGGCTCACGGCAGACCGCTTCTCCGAGCGCTTCGGCTCGGCCCAGGTGGGACGCGCCGGCGGGCTGCTCGCGGCGGCCGGCCTGGGCGTGGCCCTGGCGCTGGGCACCCCGGCTGGGGCGATCGCAGGCTTCGCGGTGATGGGCCTCGGGCTCGCGGCGATCTTCCCGCTCGCGCTGCGCGCCGCCGGCTACGACCCCGCCATGGCCGGACCCGCGGTGGCCGCGGTCTCGGGCGTCGGCTACGCCGGCCTGCTGACGGGGCCGCCCGCGATCGGCCTGCTGGCCGAGGCGATCGGCCTCAGCGGCGCGCTCGCGTGCGTCTGCGGGCTGCTGGCGGTGGCGACGCTGCTGGCCGGCCACCTGTCTGTGCGCGCGCCGTCTCCCGCGGCTTGAGCGAGCGTGCAATCCTGTGTGCGGATTCCCGCAAAGGAGGCCGCATGGAAGCTTCTTCCGCCCCCGTTGGAGGCGCCACCACGGCGCCGGTCGCGCCCGCTCTCGAGGAGGCCGGGCTCAGGCTCAGCAGGCTCTGGTGGCTGTGGCTGGTGTTCGGCTTCGCGTGGATCGCGATCTCGCTGATCGTGCTCCAGTTCGACGCAGCCTCGATCACGACCGTCGGCGTGCTGATCGGCGCGATGTTCCTGGCCTCCGGCTTTCAGCAGCTCGCGATCGCCGGGCTGATCCAGGGCTGGCTGCGCTGGGTGCTGATGATCTTCGGCGTGCTGCTCCTGATCGCCGGCGTGATCGCCCTGTTCAACCCCGAGGACACCTTCGCCGGGGTAGCCGACGTGCTGGGCTTCCTGTTCCTCGTCGTCGGCTTCTTCTGGATCGTGCAGGCCTTCGCCGAGCGCGACTCCAACCAGCTCTGGTGGTTCGGGCT
>JAXDII010000085.1:0-16654 GCA_034664085.1 Thermoleophilaceae bacterium | reverse complement strand
GCCGTGATGGGCCCCGAGGGCGCCGTCAACATCATCCACCGCCGCGACATCCAGACCTCACCCACGCCGGAAGAGCGGCGCGAGAAGCTGATCGGCGACTACAAGGCGCGCTTCGCGAACCCCTACTCGGCGGCCGAGCGCGGCTATATCGACGACGTGATCGTGCCCCACCAGACGCGCCCCAAGCTGATCCGCGCGCTCGAGACCCTGCAGACGAAGCGCGTCGACACGCCGAAGCGCAAGCACGGGAACATCCCGCTCTAGCGGCTCGGTTATTTCACCGTGATGCCGAAGGCCGAGCGCAGCTTGTCGCCGTCCTTGCGGGCGCCCGCCACGAGCGCGCCGAGCGGCTCCAGGTACGGCTTGGCCTTCTGCCAGCCCTCGTCGTCTCCCACGCCCAGGGACTCCACGAGCGAGAAGATCGGCTGGAAGGCCAGGTAGAAGGACAGGTCGTAGTCGCCGCCGAGCGCCTCCTGGGCGTCCTTGTAGCCCGCTGAGTCGGCGAGCTTCTCGGCCGGTCCCAGAGCGTCCTCCGCGGCGGCGTCCCCGTAGGCGAGGACGACCTTGCCGTCGCGCTGGAGCAGGTGGATCGGCTCCGGCACCTGGGCCGTGTGCAGCGTCACGCCCTCGCCGCCGCCGTCGAGCTCGAGCGGGCGGACGTTCTCGTCCGGACCGACGGTCTTGCGCGCCAGCCCGGCGATGGCGTCGATGAAGCGCCCGGAGGCGGCCTCGTCGCTGGTCTCGATGATCAGGGCTCCGTTCAGCTCTGCGATCGAGGTGCCGCGCACGAACAGGCTCCAGTCGCCCATCCAGGCGATCACGTCGCGGTCGAGGTCGAGCCCCGTGGCGGCCTTGAGCTGCTGCGCCAGGACGCCGCGACCGCCCGCCGCGTCGGCGAACATGCCGACGAACTGGTCGATCGACTTGCCGAGGTCGGGCTGCGCCAGGGCGATCCAGGAGTCGGCCGGCAGCTCGCCGGCGAGGTCGCTTCCCTCCGAGAGGATCGGGAAGGCCGAACGCAGCGACTCGGGCAGGGTCGCCTCCAGGCGGACGCCGTGCTCGTTGGCGTTCAGGGTGGCCACCACCGGGTCCTTGAACAGATCCCCGAACGGACCCAGCGCGGCGCCCGGTCCCGCCTTCTGGAGCTGGTCGACGAAGGCGGGGGTGTTGAAGTAGACGAAGCCGAGCCGCTCCTCGGGAGCGTCCTCGAGGGTCTTCGTGTAGCGCTCGTCGTCCTCGATCGGCTTGCCGCCCTCGGCGGTGTCGACCGCGGCCTTGAAGCCGCCCGTGTTGCCGAGCACGACCCAGCCGTCGACCACGCCGGCGGCACCGTCGCCGGTGAAGGCGTAGTAGCCATGGTCCTTGTACGAGGCGACCTTGCCCTTGCCCTTCGCGGCCTTCTCCAGGGCGTCCTGGGCCTTGCCCTCGTCCTCGGCGGCCACCAGCAGAACGGCGCTGCCACTGCCGGCGGGTGTGATCCTCGAGACGAAGAAGCCCGCCTCGTCGCCGAGCCAGGGCTCGATGTCCTCCGCGAAGGAGAGGCCGGTCTCGGAGCCCGAGAAGGCCTCCTCCAGCAGGCCGCGGATGCGGTCGCCCGCGCTTCCCTCGCCGGGGAACTTCTCGATCAGGGCGTCGATGGACGCCTTCTGGTCGTCATCGGGGTTCAGCGTCGCCTCGCCGTAGACGAGCGATCCGGCGGGCGCGAGCGAGGCGGCGCCCGAGGAGGATGAGCCGTCGCTGCCGCAGCCGGCGGCAAGGGCGATCGTGGTCAGCAGTCCAGTGAGAGCTAGAAGTATGCGAGACATCGAGCTTCGTATCGGCGGGGTACCGATCGGTCTACAGTCGGCGCCGCTAGAGGCGGACGCTGCCGGCGCTCACGCGTCCCGCGCGGTGAGCGTCGAGCACGGCGAGGCAGATCGCGAGGTCCTGGATCGCGAGGCCCGTGGAGTCGAACAGGGTGATCGCGTCGGGGCTCGATCGTCCCCCGACGGCCCCGGTCAGCACGTCGCCGAGCTGGCGCACGGCGGCCTGGCTCACGAGGCCGGCCTCGACCGCGCCGGTCAGCTCGCCGCCGTGGCTCGCCTGCTTCCACTCGTCGCAGAACAGCTCGGCCCTGGTCACCGCGTCGATGTCGGCCTCGGCCTTGCCGGGGCCGTCCGCGCCCAGCATGTTCAGGTGCACGCCGGGGTGCAGGTCCTGGGCGTGCACGACCGGCTCGTAGCCGGGGGTGACGCAGGTGACCACGTCGCAGGCCAGGGCGTCCTCGCGGCTGCCGGCCTCCCAGCCGAGCTCGCCGGCGAGCCGCCCGGCGGCCTCCGGGTCGGGGTCGAAGCAGACGCCCGGGCCGTACTCGGCGGCGGCCAGGCAGCGCGCCGCCCAGGCGCCGTGGAGGCCGCAGCCGATGATGCCTACGCTGGCCGCGTCCTCGCGCGCCAGCTCCTCCGCGGCCAGGGCGGCCACCGCGCCGGTGCGCAGCGCGGTCACCGAGCGCACGTCGATCAGCGCCAGCGGCGCCCCGTCGGTGGCCGAGGAGACGGCGATCATCCCCATCACCACCGGCAGCCCGGCCTGGGGATTGCGCGGGAACGACGTGACCCACTTGAGGATCGCGACCCCGGCGCCCTTGGCGGGCATCGCACGGAAGTCGCCGTGTGGCCGCGCGTCGAGGTAGACCTTCGGCGGCATCTCCCAGTCGCCGGCGGCGTACTCGACGAAACCCTCCCGCACGCGTTCGATCGCGTCGGCCGGCGAGATGGCGGCGAAGACGTCCTCCTGGCTGAATACGGGCAGCTCTGGCACCGCCGGTACGCTACTCAGGCCGTGAGCCGCAATGGAAAGCAGCACCCCGGCCGGCCACGCATCGAGCTGAAGGGCAGCGCGCCCTCGCCCGAGGAGGCCGCCGCGATCGCCGCCGCGATCGAGCAGTTCCTGCGCGACACCGCGCCCCCGCCCGCGACCGCCGGCCCGGCGATCAGCCCATGGCTGCGCGCGGGGCTGTTCGCCGGCACCAAGCGCGACCCGGCAGCGCCGTCCCCGTGGGGCGACGGCGAGCGCTGGGGCCCCTAGCACGGGCTATCTTCGGAAACTCGACCGGGTTTTGGTAGTTTTTGAGGCTGGCCGGCAGTAGGTCCCGATCCCGGAGGACTGCAGACACCATGGAACCCACCTCGACCGAGTCGCGGACCAAGACAGGCAAGGGCCGCAAGGGCTCGCTCGAAAACCCCGAGGTCCTGGAAGACGTCCCCGGGCACATCATCCCGATCCTCCAGCGCGAGTTCGACGACTTCGACAACGAGGCCGAGAAGTACCTCGCCGGCGACACGCCCGAGAACGAGTTCATCGGCTTCCGGCTGAAGCAGGGCGTCTACGGCCAGCGCCAGGCCGACGTGCAGATGATCCGGGTGAAGCTGCCGTTCGGCGGGATCACGCCGGAGCAGATGGAGTCGTTCGCCGAGGTCGTGGAGAAGTACGCGCCCCTCAACAAGGGCCACATCACCACGCGGCAGAACATCCAGCTGCACCACATCCCGCTGCGCGACGCCGCCGCGGCGATCCGCGAGCTGTCCGACTCCGGCCTGTCGAGCCGCGAGGGCTGCGGCAACACGGTCCGCAACGTCACCGGTGACCCGTGGGCGGGCGTGTGCGAGGGCGAGCTGTTCGACCCGACGCCGTACGTCGGCGCCTACGTGCGCTACTTCGTGCGCCACCCCACGACCCAGCTGATGCCGCGCAAGGTGAAGACCGCCTTCACCGCCACGGACGAGGACCGCGCGATCACCGGCATCCACGACATCGCCTACATCCCGCGCGTCCGCGACGGCGTCCGCGGCTTCGAGCTGCGCGTCGGCGGCGGCACGTCGATCATGCCGCGCATCGCTCCGACGCTCTACGACTTCGTGGGGGCCGACGACGGCGAGTACCTGAAGGTCGCCGAGGCGGTGTTCCGCATCTTCGACCGCCAGGAGTGGCTGCGCGCGAACCGCGCGCGGGCGCGCCTCAAGGTCTTCGTCGACAAGTTCGGCATCGACGAGCTGCGCAGCCAGGTGGAGGAGGAGCTCAAGGGCGACTGGGTCGCCGAGCGCGACTTCGACCCGCAGCCGCTGCTGTTCGTCGACGACGAGGAGGCGGGCGCCCCGGGCCTCCCGTCCACCTACGCGAGCCCCAACGGCGACGGGAGCGCGTTCGAGCGCTGGCGCGCCACGAGCGTGGAGCCCCAGCGCCAGGCCGGCTTCTCGACCGTGCAGATCAAGGTGGTCCGCGGCGACCTGACGCCCGAGCAGTTCCGCGGGCTGGCCCAGCTGATGCGCGACTACTCGGGCGGGTACGCCCGCACCACCGTGCACCAGAACCTGGTGCTGCGCTGGGTGCGCGACGAGACCGTCTACGAGGTGTGGCGGGCGCTCAGCGAGCTGGGGCTCGGCGACGCCGGCGTCGACGAGATCAACGACGTCATCAGCTGCCCCGGCACCGACTCGTGCAAGCTCGGCATCACCAGCTCGATGGGGCTCAACCACGCCGTGCGCGAGCGCGTCGAGTCGATGGAGATCGAGGACCCGCTCACGCGCAGGGTGCACATCAAGATGTCCGGCTGCCCGAACGGCTGCAGCCAGCACCACATCGCCAACATCGGGTTCTACGGAGCCTCGATCAAGGTGGGCGAGCACACCGTCCCCGCGTACGTCGCCCACATCGGCGGCCAGTACGAGGGCGGCGAGGTCGCGTACGGCGCGCGCCTCAAGGTGCGCCTGCCGGCCAAGCGAGTGCCGGATGCGGTCGAACGCTGGCTGCGGATGTACGAGGCCGAGCGCGAGGACGGCGAGGAGTTCAACGCCTTCGCCCTGCGGGTCGGCACCACGCGCTTCGAGGACGAGGCGCGCGAGCTGGCCCTGCCGATCGAGTTCTCGCTCGAGAACATGAGCCACTTCATCGACTGGCAGCGCAATGAGGCCTTCCAGGTCATCCGGGGCGAGGGCGAATGCGCGGTCTAGAGGACGCAACCGCGGAGGAGGTGCTCGCCGCCGCCGTCGAGCGCCACCACCCCAGCCTGGTCCTCGCCTGCTCCTTCCAGAAGGAGGAGTCGGTCCTGATCGACATGCTGATGAGCATCGAGCCGAGCGCCCGCGTGTTCACCATCGATACCGGCGTGTTGTTCCCCGAGACATACGAGACCTGGCGCAAGATCGAGGACCGCTACGGCCTCCACGTCGAGGTGATGGACGCCACGCCGCCGAATGGCACGCCCTGGGGCGCCTCGAACTGCTGCGGCCAGCGCAAGGTGGACGCGCTGGAGCAGGCCCTGTCCGGCGCCCAGGCGTGGATCACGGGCATCAGGCGCGAGCAGTCGGCCACCCGCGCGGAGGCCGAGAAGCTGGAATTCCAGGCCGCCCGCGGGGTATGGAAGTTCAACCCGCTCGCCGACTGGAGCACCCAGGACGTGTGGCGCTACGTGCACGAGCATGACCTTCCCTACCATCCGCTCCACGACCAGGGGTACGCTTCGATCGGCTGTGCCCCCTGCACACTGCCCGGGGACGGCCGCGAAGGCCGCTGGGCCGGACAGTCGAAGACGGAGTGCGGATTGCACGTATGAGCGTGCTCGACAGTCCGCGTGACTCGCGCGGCGACAAGATGACCTACGAGATCTCACATCTGCGGGCGCTCGAGTCCGAGGCCATCCACGTGATCCGCGAGGTGGCCGCGGAGCTCCAGAGCTGCGTGCTGCTGTTCTCTGGCGGCAAGGACTCGGCCGTCCTGCTGCATCTTGCGCGCAAGGCCTTCAGCCCCGCGGGACTGCCCTTTCCCGTCATGCACGTGGACACCGGGCACAACTTCCCCGAGGTGATCGAGTACCGCGACCAGATCCTGGCGGAGGTGGGCGCGGAGCTGATCGTGGCCCATGTCCAGGATTCGATCGACAAGGGCCGCGTCGTCGAGGAGACCGGACCGCGCGCCTCGCGCAACCGGCTCCAGTCGGTGACGCTGCTGGACGCGATCGAGGAGCACGGCTTCAAGGCTGCCTTCGGAGGCGCCCGCCGCGACGAGGAGCGCGCCCGCGCGAAGGAGCGCATCCTCTCCTTCCGCGACGACTTCGGGCAGTGGGACCCCAAGGCCCAGCGCCCGGAGCTGTGGAACCTCTACAACGGCTACATCAAGCCGGGCGAGCACGTGCGCGTCTTCCCGCTCTCCAACTGGACCGAGCTGGACGTGTGGCAGTACATCTCCGAGGAGGACATCGAGCTCCCCTCGATCTACTTCGCCCACGAGCGCGACGTCTTCCGGCGCGACGGCATGCTCTACGCGGCCTCCGACTTCCTCGAGATGCTGCCCGACGAGGAGCCCTTCCCGGTGTCGGTCCGCTTCCGCACCGTCGGCGACATGAGCTGCACCGGCGCCGTGGCCTCCGAGGCCGCCACGCTGGAGGAGGTGGTCGCGGAGATCGCGGCCACGCGCATCACCGAGCGCGGCGAGACGCGCGCGGACGATCGCATCTCCGAGGCGGCCATGGAGGACCGCAAGAAGGAGGGGTACTTCTAGCGGTGGCGGCCGGGGCCGCCACGAATGGGAATCCGCCTGCGGCCGCTACTTCGGAGCTGGTCCGCTTCGCGACGGCGGGCTCCGTCGACGACGGCAAGTCGACCCTGATCGGCCGCCTGCTGTTCGACACCAAGTCGATCTTCGAGGACCAGCTCGCGCACGTGGAGCGCAGCTCGAAGCTGCGCGGCGACGGCTACGTGAACCTGGCCCTCCTCACCGACGGCCTGCGGGCCGAGCGCGAGCAGGGCATCACGATCGACGTCGCCTACCGCTACTTCCACACGCCGCGGCGCAAGTTCATCATCGCCGACACGCCGGGGCACGAGCAGTACACGCGCAACATGGTCACCGGCGCCTCCACCGCCGACCTGGCGCTGGTCCTGGTCGACGCCCGCAAGGGCGTGCTCGAGCAGTCGCGCAGGCACGCCTTCATCGCGTCGCTGCTGCGCATCCCGCACCTGGTCGTGTGCGTGAACAAGATGGACCTGGTCGACTACGACCAGTCGGTGTTCGACCGCATCGCGTCCGACTTCTCGGGCTGGCTCGCGAAGCTCGACATCCACGACGTGACGTTCATTCCGATCTCGGCCCTGCGCGGTGACAACGTCGTCTCGCGCTCCGAGGACATGCCCTGGTACGAGGGAACGTCGCTGCTCTACCACCTAGAGCACGTTCACGTGGCGTCCGACCGCAACCTGCGCGATCCCCGCTTCCCGGTCCAGTGGGTGGTGCGGCCGATGTCCGACGAGCACCACGACTACCGCGGCTACGCCGGCGAGGTCGCGTCCGGAGTGCTGCGCCCCGGGGACGACGTCGTCGTCCTGCCGTCGGGGCGCACGACGCGGATCGCCTCGATCGACACCTTCGAGGGCCAGCTCGACGAGGCCTACCCGCCGCTCTCGGTGACGATCCACCTGGAGGACGACATCGACGTGTCGCGCGGCGACATGATCTGCCGTCCGGAGAACCGCCCGACGGAGGCGCGCGACATCGACGCGATGATCTGCTGGATGTCCGAGCGCCCGCTGTCCAGCTCCGGCCGCTACCGCATCAAGCACACGACCCGCACGGCGCTCGCCAAGGTGGACGAGGTGCGCTACCGCATCGACGTCAACTCCCTGCACCGCGACAAGGATGCGACCGGGCTGGAGCTGAACGAGATCGGCCGCGTGGGGCTGCGGCTGTCGTCGCCGTTGTTCGTGGACGAGTACCGGCGCAACCGCGTGACCGGCAGCTTCATCCTCATCGACGAGTCGACCAACGACACCGTCGGTGCGGGCATGGTGCTCTAGCCCAGCTAGGCTCGCCGATCGTGGATTACGCGCTGATCGCGTTCGGCCTCGGTGTCGGCGTGCTGGTGGGCATGACGGGCATCGGGGGCGGCTCCCTGATGACGCCGATGCTGATCCTCGTGTTCGGCGTCACGCCGATCACGGCCATCGGCACGGACCTCGCCTACGCCGCCGTCACCAAGACGGTCGGCGGCTACAAGCACTGGCGCCAGCAGACCGTGGACGTCCGGCTGTCGAGCTGGATGGCGCTGGGCTCGGTCCCGGCCGCGATCTGCGGCGTGTACGTGCTGGGGCTGCTCGAGGACCTGGCCGGGCGCGACTTCAACGAGCTGCTGCTGTCGATCCTCGCCGTGGCCCTGCTGCTGACGGGGGCGGCCACGCTCGTGCGCGCCTTCCTGAAGCGCATGCACGAGCGCGAGCGCGACACGATCGAGCTGGAGCGCCGCCACAAGATCGCCGCCGTGGTGCTCGGAGTTGCGGTGGGCTTCGTGCTGGGCGTGACCTCCGCCGGCAGCGGCGCACTGATCGCCGTGGGCCTGATTCTGCTGTTCCGCCTGACGCCCACGCGCGTGGTGGGGACCGACGTGTTCCACGCAGCGGTGCTGCTGTGGGCCGCCGGGCTGGCGCACGTGTTGGCCGGCAACGTCGACTTCGGGCTGGTCGGCACCATCCTGCTCGGCTCGGTGCCGGGCGTGTGGCTCGGCAGCCACTGGTCGGTGCGCGTGCAGCCGGCAGTGCTGCGGACCACGCTCGCGGTGGTGCTGATCGGCGCCGGCCTCGCCCTGCTGATCAAGGCCGGACTCGACCTGCCGGTCGCCGTGATCGTGCCCTTCCCCGTCGCCGTGATCGCGCTGCTGGTCGTGACGATGGTGCGCCAGCGGCGGGCGCGGGCGGCCATTCGCTGATTTTGCAAGCTCGCTTGCATACCTGACGGTATTCGGATACCTTCCGGTATGTGAACGCCACGGTCCCGCCCGGCCCGTCCGCTTCCCGCCTGCGGCAGACGGTCCGCTGGATGTACCGGCCCGGCCCGATGCTCGAGGACTGCCGGCGCCGCTACGGCGACATGTTCACGCTGCGCATCGCCCACGAGGGCACCTGGGTCTTCCTCGCCCACCCCGACGCCGTGAAACAGGTCTTCACCGGCGATCCGCGCGTGCTGCACGCCGGCGAGGCCAACATCGTGCTGCTGCCGATGCTCGGCCACCACTCCGTGCTCCTGCTCGACGAGGCCCAGCACATGTCGCAGCGCAAGCTGATGCTGCCGTCCTTCCACGGCGAGCGCATGCGCAGCTACGAGGAGACGATGGCCGAGGTCGCGGGGGCCGAGATCGAGAGCTGGCCCGCGGGGCAGCCGTTCGCCGTCCGCCCAGCGATGCAGCGCATCACCCTCGAGGTGATCATGCGCACGGTCTTCGGCGTCCAGGACGACGAGCGCCGCGAACGCCTGCGCCGGACGCTCGCCGGGGCGCTCGAGTGGGGCTCGGACCCGCGCCGCATGGCGATGCTGGCCATGCTCGGCCCGCACCGGGTCGAGCGGGCGCGGATGTTCCGGCGCGTGCGCGAGCCCGCCGACGAGCTGATCTACGACGAGATCCGCGAGCGCCGCCAGGCGCCCGACCTCGACCAGCGCGACGACGTGCTGTCGCTGCTGCTCGGTGCCCGGCACGAGGACGGCAGCGCCATGACCGACCAGGAGCTGCGCGACGAGCTGATGACGCTGCTCGTGGCCGGGCACGAGACGACGGCCTCGTCGCTGGCCTGGTCCGTCGAGCGCCTGGTGCGCAACCCGCAGGTGCTCGCACGGCTGCGCGAGGACGTGGACGCCGGCGGCGACGAGTACCTAGACGCCGTCTGCAAGGAGACCCTGCGGCTGCGGCCGATCCTGGCCCTGGTGCTGCGCCGCCTGACCGAGCCGATGGAGATCGGCGGACGGCTGCTGCCCGCCGGCGTGAACCTGGCGCCCTGCATCTACCTCGTGCACCGGCGCCCGGACGTCTACCCCGAGCCGTTCGCCTTCCGGCCCGAGCGCTTCCTCGAGCAGCCGGCCGGCACGTACACCTGGATCCCGTTCGGCGGCGGCGTGCGCCGCTGCCTGGGCGCCACCTTCGCGCTGTTCGAGATGAGGATCGTGCTCCGCGAGCTGGTCCGCCGGCTGGAGCTGCGGCCCGCCGACGCACGGCCCGAGCGGATCACCCGGCGCGCGATCACCCTCGTGCCCGAGCGGGGCGGCGAGGTGGTGGCCCAGCGGCGGGCGCTGCGCGAGCCCGTCGCGGCCGCGGCCTGATGGCGCAGCGGCTCACGCGCAAGGAGCGCCAGGCGCACACCCGGGAGCGGCTGATGCACTCGGCCGCCGAGGTGGCGGCCCGGCGCGGCATCGAGCGGGCATCGCTGGACGAGGTGGCGGAGCACGCCGGCTTCACCAAGGGCGCCGTCTACGCCAACTTCGCCGGCAAGGAGGACCTCTTCCTAGCGATGCTCGACGCCCACTTCGCCGCGCGCCTCGAGGAGCTCGACCGCATCCTGTCGACCGAGGCCGACCCGGACCAGCAGGCGCGCGAGGCGGCCGAGGGCTTCATGCGCGCGCTGGCGACCGAGCCCGAGTGGGACCGGCTCTTCTTCGAGTTCGCCGTCTACGCGGCCCGCAACGAGCAGTTCCGCGTACAGCTCGTCGAGCGCTACCGGGCGCTGCGGGGCCGGATCGCCGACCTGCTCGAGCGGCGCGCGCAGCAGCTGGGCATCGAGCCGGTCATCCCGCCGCACGAGATCGCAGCCATGACGTTCGCGATGACCAACGGCGTGGCGCTCGAGCGGCTGCTGGAGCCGGAGGCCGTGCCCGACGGCCTCTACCCGGAGATGGTGGCGACGTTCTTCGCCGGCCTGCGCACCCGCGCGGGCGCCGCCTAGCGCGGTCCGGGCAGCCGTGCCGCGGCGGCCCGCCGCTCGGCGGCGCCGGCGCGCGGCGCCAGCTGCCCGCGCACGCGGAGGCCGCCCAGCCGGCCGCTCACCGTGACGCCGCGCAGCGACAGCGCGCCGGCGGGCGTCGCAGGCCCGCTCAGGCGCACGCGTCCGCGCTGCCGGCGCGTGCCGAAGTTGCGCAGCGCTCCGGTCACGCGCACGCCCGGCACGAAGACCAGGCGGTCGAGGTGGAGCGTGTTCTCGCCGTCGATGCGGTAGCGGCCGCCGCGCAGGCCGCCGCCGCGGGCCAGGTCGGGATCGTCCTCGTCGATGATGAAGCGGGTCAGCGCGTCCTCCTCCACGTCGCGGAGCGTCAGCGCCAGCGCGGCGATCGCCCGGCCGCGCGGGCCCGGCAGTCCGCGGGCGGGCGGAACCTCGGCCAGCGAGGTTGGCGGCGGCGGCGTGGGCACGAACAGGCGCCGGCGGCGCGGGCAGCTCGTGCGCACCGGCTGGTTGCGGAAGAAGCTGGCGAACGCCCGCTCCGCGCACCCCGACAGGTCCGAGCCGAGCGCCGAGTGCCCCGTCGCGGGCGACACGACGACCTTGGCCTGCGGGAACTGCGCGGCCACCCGCAGGGCGCTCTCCGCGGGCGTGCGCAGGTCGTCCTCCCCCTCGAGGATCAGCACGGGCACGTCGGGCAGCGGGCCGGGGCCGAAGGTCTTCTCGACCGGGAAGGCCGGCCAGCGGTCGCAGAGCTGGAGCAGGTCGTTCTCCAGCAGCGTCGCGCGGTCGAACGGGAAGAAGACGCTGTCGGGGAGCGCCGCGGCCGCGGCCGCGGCGAGCCGGTGGCGCTCGGCCGGATCGGGCGGAGCCGTGCGCGGCCAGGGGAAGTGGACCTCCTCGCAGGTGGTCGCCGTGAACAGGGCCGTGCTGATCAGGCGCGGCGGCGGCGGCTCGCCCTCGACCGAGAACGAGCGCCGGCCGAGGCGCAGCAGCGGCGCCCGGTCGCCGTCGAGCGCGGCCCGCACCGCGCCCGGGAAGGCAGCGCGCAGCGCAGGGTCGAAGTCGCCGCTGATCAGCATCAGGAACAGCTCGCCGCGCGTGATGCGGGCGGGCCGCGGCCTCCCGCTCGGGTCGATCACGCGGCCGGTCAGGGGCCGCGTGGCCATGCGGCGCACCAGCCGGGCCAGGTCGGCGAGCGGATCGGCGGTGAACGAGCGACAGCCCGCACTGCAGAGGGTGCGCAGCACGCGCGGCACCGCCTCGAGGGTAGGCCGGTAGAACGGATCGGGACCGTCCGCCTCGAGCACGGAGTCGAGCACCAGCCGCTCGACGTTGGCGGGGTACGTGAGGGCGTAGCCCAGGGCCACCTTGACCCCGTAGGAGGTGCCGTACAGCGCGATCCGGTCCAGGCCGAGGTTGACGCGGAGCGCCTCGATGTCCTCGGCCGAGTCGCGGCTCGTGTAGTGGTGGCGGCGCGGGCCGAGGCGGCGCGCGCACTGGCCCGCCGCCCGTCCGGCGTCGAACAGGTTGGCGCGCTCGAGCGGGCGGCAGCGCAGCAGCCCGGAGCGCCCGGTGCCGCGCTGGTCGAAGACGATCAGGTCGCGCCGGCGGAAGGCGGGCGAGAGCACACCCAGGCCATCGCCCTCGAATGCCTGGGTGGCGGACTGGCCCGGCCCGCCCGCGAGCACGAACAGCGCGCCCTGGCGCGGACGCCGCTGCGCCGGGATGCGCTTGACGAACAGCGACACGCGTCCGGGGGTGGCGCCGCTGCGGTCGAGCGGGACGCTCAGCCGGGCACAGGCGAACATGAACGCGCCGCAGCGCTTGAACCGCAGTGCCGCGTCCGCCGGCGGCGCCAGGAGCGCGAGCGAGGTCGCCGCGGAGGCGAGCAAGGCGGCGGCGATGCGCACTCCCCCATTATGGGGATCGGCCCCCCGAAGCGGTCCGGGCTGGCTCAGCGCATGCGCGGTCGCTGCGCCAGCCGGCGCCCGACCCGCAACAGCCCGGCGAGCGACCTCGGTGCGGCGGCCGCCGCTGCGGCGTCCTCGACCACACCGATCCCGATCCGCGCCCGCACGCTGCGTCCGCCCAGCCGCCCGCTGACCCGGTTGGCACGCAAGAGCAGCGTGCCGCCCGGCCCGGCCTCGCCGGACACGCGCAGGCGCGCCCGCTGGCCGCGCTCCCCGAAGCGCCGGATCGTCCCGCTCACCTCCACGCCCCGCACCAGCTCCACCCGCTCCAGACGCATCAGCAGCCGGCCATGCCCGAGCTCGAAGTGCCAGCGCCCGCCGCGCAGGCCGCCGCCGCGCAGGCCGGCGCCACCGGTCAGAACGGAGGCGACGAAGTCCTCCGCGACGTCGTACAGGGTCTGCTCCACCGCGCGCACGACGCGTCCGCGGGCGCCCGGAACGCCGCGCACGGGGCGGAGGAGGTCCAGCGACGCCGGCAGCGGCGGGGTGGCGACGAAGAAGGGCTGGCGCCGGCAGCGCTGCGGCACGGAGCCGCCGCGGAAGAACCGGCGCGTGGCGTTCCGGGCGCAGGGTGTGAGGTCGGCGGTCAGCACCGAGTGCCCGGTGTCGGGCACCACCAGCGCGTGCGCGTCGGGCCAGTCCGCCGCGGCCCGGCTGGCCGCCTCGGCGGGCGTGCGCAGGTCGGCCTCCCCGGCAAGCATCAGAACCGGCACGTCCGGGAGCGAGCCGGGCGGCGGCGGCGGAGCGGGCGGCGGGGACGCCTCGGGCCAGCGCTCGCAGAGCCGGATGAAGTCGTTGCCGGCCGCGGTGGCGGCGTCGAACGGAAACAGCTGGGCCGGCGGGATCCCCGCAGCCGCGGCCAGGACCGCCGCGGGACGCTCGGCGGGCGGTGAGAAGCGCGCCCACGGGAAGGGAATCTCCTCACAAGCCGTGGCTGCGTAGAGCGCGGTGCTGAACTCGCGCGGCGTGCCCGAGCTCTCGGACACCACCGCCCGCCGCTTCAGGCGCAGCAGCGGCGCGGCGTCGCCGGCGAGCGCGGAGGTGACGGCGGCGGGGTAGGCGTAGCGCGACACGGGGTCCAGGTCGCCCGCCACGAGCGTGAAGAAGAGCTCCTCGCGGCTCAGCGAGCTGCGCCGGCGCCGGCCGTCGGGGAGCGTCACCCGCCCGCGCAGCGGCGCGTTCGCCAGGGCTGCCACCAGCCGCCCTGCGTCGGCGACGGGATCGCTCGTGAAGCTCGCGCAGCCACGGCGGCAGACCGACCGCAGCACGCGCGGCACCGCGCGGAAGATGTCGCCGTAGAGCGGGTCCCATCCCGCCACGTCGAGCACGGAGTCGAGCAGCACGCGCTCGACCCGATCGGGATGGCGCGCGGCGTACGCCTGGGCCACGAGTGTCCCGTAGGAGACGCCGACAAGCGTCAGCTTGCGCGCCCCGAGCGCCGCTCGGAGCGCCTCGATGTCGTCGACCGTGTCGCTCGTGCGGTAGAAGGCGCGCCGCGGTCCGAGGCGGGCGGCGCAGTCGGCCGCCTCCGCTCCCGCGTCCGCGAGGTTCGCCCGCTCGAGGCGCGGGCACCGCAGCAGCCCCGAACGGCCGGTGCCGCGCTGGTCGAAGGTGACGATGTCGTTGGCCGGCGTCAGCGCGGCGAACTCGCGGTAGCTCTGCTCCGGTGTGGGGCCGCCGTAGGCGAGCGTCGCCGGCTGGCCCGGTCCGCCGGCGAGCAGCAGGGTCACGCCGCGGCGCGGCCGCCGTGCGGCGCGGCGCCGCTCGACGTAGAGCGAGACCCGGCCGGAGGCCGACCCGCTGCGGTCGAGCGGGACGGCAAGGCGCGCGCAGGACTGGCCGCGGCAGTCGTGGAAGCGCAGGGCCGCCTGGGCGGGCGCCGGCAGCGCCAATACGACGGCCGCCAAGGCAAGCCCAGCCAGCCTGCGGCCGCGCGTCATGGCTCGACGATAACCTCCCCCGCCCCGATGTTCAGCAAAGTACTCGTTGCCAACCGGGGTGAGATCGCCATCCGCGTGATCCGTACGCTCGAAGAGCTGGGCGTGGAGAGCGTGGCGGTCTACTCCGAGCCCGATCGCGACGCGCCGCATGTCCGGCGCGCCGGCGAGGCATACCTGCTCGGCCCCGGGCCGGCCTCCGAGAGCTACCTGAACGCCGACAAGATCCTCGAGGTCGCCAAGCAGGCGGGTGCCGACGCGATCCATCCGGGCTATGGCTTCCTCGCCGAGAACGCCGGCTTCGCCCGCGCCTGCGAGGAGGCCGGGATCGTCTTCATCGGCCCGCCGGCCAGCGCCATCGACGCCATGGGGTCGAAGACCAAGGCGCGCGAGATCATGCGCGACGCGGGCGTGCCGATCGTGCCGGGCACGACCGAGCCGGTCGCGTCCGTCGAGGACGCGCGGCGGGTGATCGACGAGTCGATCGGCTATCCGGTGGCCATCAAGGCCGCGGGCGGCGGCGGAGGCAAGGGCTTCCGCGTGGCCCAATCCGAGGACGAGCTGGAGAAGGCCTTCGAGGGCGCGTCGCGAGAGGGCGAGAAGTTCTTCTCGGACCCGACCGTCTACGTGGAGCGCTACCTGCCCGATCCGCGCCACGTGGAGGTGCAGATCCTCGCCGACGGCGAGGGCAACGTGATCCACCTGTTCGAGCGCGACTGCTCGGTCCAGCGCCGCCACCAGAAGCTGATCGAGGAGAGCCCGGCTCCGGCCGTCGACCCGGAACTGCGCGAGCGCATCGGCAAGATCGGCACCGAAGCCGCACGCGCCGTGGGCTACCGCTCCGCGGGCACGATCGAGGGGCTGCTCGCCGACGGCGAGTACTTCTTCCTAGAGATGAACACGCGCGTGCAGGTCGAGCACTGCGTGACCGAGATGGTCACCGGCATCGACATCGTGCGCGAGCAGGTCAAGATCGCCGCGGGCGAGCCGCTCGCCTACGCGCAGGAGGACGTCGTGCTGCGCGGCCACGCGATCGAGTGCCGCATCAACGCCGAGGATGCGTCGAAGAACTTCGCCCCCGCGCCCGGCACGATCGGCAGCTACCGCGAGCCCGCGGGCCCGTTCGTGCGGGTCGACTCCGGCGCCGAGGAGGGCTACGAGGTCCTGCCGCTGTACGACCCGATGATCGCCAAGCTGATCGTCTGGGACGTCGATCGCGAGGCCTCCACGCGGCGCATGCTGCGGGCGCTGGGCGAGTACGAGATCGCCGGGCTGAAGACGCTGATCCCGTTCCACACGGCGCTCCTCGCCACCGACCAGTGGCGCAACGGGGAAACCTGCCGCGACCTTGTCGAGGACAGGGACTGGCTCAAGCAGCTGGCGTTCCCCGCCGTGGAGAAGAGCACCGAGGAGCCCGACGAGACGGTCGAGCGCGAGTACGCCGTCGAGGTGTCCGGACGCAAGTTCGACGTGAAGGTGATCGGCGCGCCGTTCGGGCCCAACGGAGCAGCACCCGCCGGCGTGGCGAAGAAGGCGCCACGCCGTGAGCGCAAGGCCGGCGGCGGCGGAGGCGGCGCGCCCGGCCAGCTCGTCTCGCCGCTGCAGGGCACGGTGCTCAAGGTGGCCGTGCAGAAGGGCGCCCAGGTCGAAGAGGGCGCCCTGATCTGCGTGATCGAGGCGATGAAGATGGAGAACGAGATCACGGCCCCGTCGACCGGCACGATCGAAGAGCTGGGCGTGTCCGAAGGCGGCTCGATTGCCACCGGGGAGACGATCGCCGTCATCAAGTAGATCGGGGATGGCAGCCGGATGGCAGCCGGGGGCTCGCGCCCCCGGACCCCCGCTGATTCCTGGCCGGCGATGGCAGCCTGGTCGCGCCGGGCTCGCTTCCCCGGGCCCCCGCTGATCCCTGGCCGGCCGGTGGATGGCAGCCGGGGGCTCGCGCCCCCGGGACCCCCGCTGATTCCTGGCCGGTACCCGGCAGCCGGCCACCGCTTGTCGAGTTTCTTCCGCATAGCGG
>JAXDII010000078.1:0-63504 GCA_034664085.1 Thermoleophilaceae bacterium | reverse complement strand
GCATGTCGGCGAGCACCGGCGACATGCGCGCGATCACCGAGGCCACGACGTCGGCGTCGGAGTCACCGCTCGCGCCGAGCTCCATGTCGGGTCGCGGTAGCCCGAGCTCGCGGATGAAGACGTCCTTGAGGTTGTCCGCATAGTGCTGCCCCGACCACAGCAGGGTGAGCTCGATCTCCGGCCGCTCGCGCAGCAGGTGTATCACCCGGCTGGCGCGGATCAGGTCGGGACGGATGCCCAAGACCAGGAGGACGTGCGGCTTCGCCGATGCGACGGGCGTATTCATCACCCTCCCGCGTGACGGGCCAGCTCGTGCACCATCTGCTCCACGGTGGGCGGAGCGTCGTAGCCGGCGGCTCGCCACAGGCGGCGGTTCGCGTCCGGGTGCAGCGTCTCCAGCGAGCGATCGACGGCCGCGGCCGACTGGCCCGGCTCTACCACGAGGTCGTCGCGATCGAAGGCGCCGGCGATCGCGGCCAGCAACTCCGCCTTGGTCACGGTGTCCCCCGGGACCACGTGCAGCAGCTGAGGCAGGTCGAGCTCGTCGCGCACCATCGCCGCGCAGAGCTTGCCGAAGTGCCACGTGGTCACGCCGTTCCAGATGTGGTCGGTGAAGCCGGGCGCGGTGGCCCCCTGCGGGTGACCGAGCACCCATGCGAGCAGCGAGCTGCCCGGCGGCGTCTCGGGGCCGATGATCGAGCAGCGCAGGTGCGTGACGCTCGGTGCCATCACCTCACCGAGGCTCTTGGTCTTGCCGTACACGTCGAGCGCGTCGTGCGGGGCGTCCTCGCGGTAGCGACCCGCGCGTCCGGAGTAGACGCAGTCCGTGGCTATCTGGATGACCCGGGCGTCGTGCCGCTCGGCGGCGTCGGCGAGCGCGTAGGGGAACCGCGAGTTCACGTCCACCGCCGCGGCAACGCTGCCGGGGCTCCCTTCGTCGATGCGCGGCTTGATCACGCCGATCGCGTTCACGATCCAGTCTGGGCGGACCGCGTCGATCAGCTGACCGGGGTCGTCGCGGCCCGCGTCGAAGCGGTCGCGGGCGGTTCCCACCACGTCCAGGTCCGGCTCGTCCGCGAGCACCCCGTGAACCATCCGGCCCAGCATCCCGGTGACTCCCAGCACGAGGACGCGGGTCATTTCGCCCTCCGGGCCAGCAGGGGCGTTATCGCCGCAGAGACCAGCTCGACGACCATCTGGAGCAGACGCAGCGCGACGGCCGCGGCCACCCCGACGCCGACCGGCAGCGTCGCGCTGAGCACGACCGCCACCGCGCCCTCGCGCGCGCCGAGGCCGCCCGGCAGCATGAAGGCGAGCGCCGCCGCCAGGTAGCCGACCGCGGGCGCGCCGATCACGATCAGCAGGTCGTGCGGCTCGATCGGGTGGACGCCGTGGATGAGCGCGTACAGACCGAAGCCGGCGAGCACCCACGTGACGCTGTAGAGGGCGACGAAGCCGACCAGGGTGCCCATCGGCAGCGTCACCGGGAGGCGCTCCCGGCCGAGCCGCACCAGGGCCGCGTCGGCCAGCCGGCGGAAGACCCGGGGGTGGAGGGCCACGATCGCGAGCACCGGGAGCACCAGGACCACGTAGCGGATCGCGTGGCCGCCGAGGTCGGGGGCGCTCACGACCGCGTAGGCGCCGACCACGACGGCGCCGGTCAGCAGCAGGGCGACCTCGTAGATCATGCTGGCCAGGCAGATCCGCTTGGGCACGCCCTCCGGCTCGCTCAACGCGACCCGCACGACCGGCAGCAGCAGGCTGCCCGGCGTGTACTTGGCCAGCCCCGAGGTGCACCAGATCGAACGCGTACGGCGGTGGTCGACGTGCTGCCTGAGCGACCGCAGCAGCCCGTGCCACAGAGCTGCGTGCGACAGGTGCAGCACGGCGAAGGCGGCGATCGCCGCCAGCAGCCAGGCGACGTTGAGGCGCCACTTGAAGTCCGGCAGGCTGAACACCGCGGCGGCGACCGCCAGCGCGACGCAGCCGACGATCAGCGCGGCGACCGTGACCCACAGGCCGCGCCGCAGCAGGACGTTCGCCGGCCGCAGCGAGCTCAGCTGGGCCGCCGAGTCGCCGAGTCGTTCCAGCATCGGCCGTGGGAGAGCCGGAGGCTGCGGGCTGTGCACGCTGTCCGTCGGAATGGCCGGCCCAGGGTAGCGGCCCGACCAGCGTCTTTGGCTTCCGTTGGGCCGGATACGATCGGGGCCGTGGCCGCCTCCAGCACCACTCAGCCGCCGGACCGACTCGCCACCCGCGTGGGGGGCTCGGCGGACGGCTACCGCGAGATCGCGCAGTTCCATCGCGAGCGCATCGGCTCCCTGCTTCCCGCGGACTGGTCGTGGCAGGGCAAGCGGATCCTCGACTTCGGCTGCGGGCCGGGCCGCACCCTGTCCGAGTTCGCGGCGGAGGCGGACGAGGCCGAGTTCGTCGGCTGCGACATCCACGCTGAGAGCCTCGAGTGGGCCCGCGCGAACCTGCCGCAGTTCACGTTCGTCCAGAACCGCGAAGAGCCGCCGCTGGACCTGCCCTCGAGCTCGTTCGATCTGATCTACGGGGTCTCGGTCTTCACCCACCTCACGGAGCACTGGAGCGGGTGGCTCGCCGAGGTGCACCGCCTGCTGAAGCCTGGCGGGCTGGGCATCTTCTCGTTCCTCGGCGAGGCGCTCTGGCAGCCGTTCGGCGCCGGCACGCACGCTGAGTGGGTGGAGGACGAGACCGGGATGCTCGTCACGCTGCCGGCCCGCTCCTGGGACGAGGGCGGCCCCAACGTCTTCCACTCCGAGTGGTGGCTGCGCGAGCACTGGGGCCGTGGCTTCGAGATCGCCGAGCTGCGCGCGCGCGACACCTGGAGGGGCGCCGAGGGACACGGCTGGATCGTCCTGCGGCGGCAGGCGGGCGAGGTGACCGCCGAGCAGCTGGCGCGCCCCAACCCATCCGATCCGCGCGAGGCCCGTGCGCTCGCCCGCAACCTGGACCTGCTCATGTGGGAGGCGCGCGGGCAGGCCGAGCATGCGGAGCGCCTGCAGCACGAGCTGGCGGGGGTGCGCGCCGAGCTCGAGGGCGTGTACGCCGGGCGCAGCTGGCGCCTGACGGCTCCGCTGCGCGCGGCGGCGAGCGCGACTCGGCGCGGCTAGGCCGGGATCGCGAGCAGCTCGACCCCGCCGACCCCGAGGTCGGCGAGCGAGCGGTGGCTCAGCGCCCTGGGGATGTGCACCGCCTGCGCGAGGAGCTTGAGCTTGGCCACCACGAACCCGTTCACGAGCAGGGCGCGGTGGAGATCGTCCAGCGTGATGCGGTTGAGCGACATGTACTCGTCGTCGGCGGACCGGCGGGGGTCGGTGGCCCGAGCCCCCCGGACGTCAGCCAGGATCTCCTCGTCCCGGCGCAGGTGCTGCGGATACGGGCCGTCGTAGTGCGGCCACAGGTGTCCGCCGTGCTCGGAGTCGTAGAAGGGCCAGAGCTGGAGGAACAGGCAGCCGTCGGGCTTGATGATGCGCCGGACGTCGGCCAACAGCCCTACCGGGTCGTCAACGTGCTCGAACACCGACCAGGTGAAGACGATGTCGTAGTGGTCCGCCGGGGCGGGCAGCGCGGTCGGCTCCGAGCGCTCGAAGCGCAGGCCGGCCGGCAGGGCGTCGGCCACGTTCGCCGCGTTGGCGGCGCGCAGCAGCCCGTCGGTGTCCACGTCCACGAGGTCGTAGCCCACCAGCTCAGCGGGCCGGCCCTTGAGCGCAACGCCGAGGTCGATGATCCCGTCGCCACAGCCGATGTCGGCAACGCGCAGGCCCTCCAGCGAGATGCCGTCGCCGCCGAGGAAGTCCAGGATCTCGTCCGCTGCCTGGTGGAAATGCTCCTCGAACCAGCGGATCGGATCGTGCCCCGTGGCGGTCATGAGCGCCGTGACAGCAGCCGCAACACCGCGTAGAGCCCCCTCAGCGGCGGGAACACGATCGCGCGCAGGATCCGGCGGTTGGCCACCGCGAGCAGCGGCCTGAGCATGTTCTCGGGGAGCGCGCCCTGCGTTCCCACCAGCGCCATCGAGTAGGAGTCGTAGCCGGCCGCGTCGGTCATCTCTTGAATCCTCACCTTCAGATCGACCATCTCGGCGAGCAGTCCCGGCGCGTCTCGTGCGGGCGCCGCGATCGCGTCCGCATAGATCTGCCGCAGCTCCTCCGCGGTCTTGGCCCATGTCAGAGAGGCTGCGGCCCCGCGCAGCTCAGCCACATGCTGACGCCGAAGCTCGGGGTCTGCAAGCACCGGGGCGCAGCGCTCGGCGCTGGCTGCGGCGTCCCACGGGACGAGCAGCGCCGTGGATCGGGGCAGCAGCTCCGCGAGCGATGACTCGGAAGCAAAGAAGCAGGGCACCCCGAACTCGCCGGCCTCGAACGGCACGAGCCCGAAACCCTCGTGCGTGGTTGGGTAGACGATGGCCGCGGCGTGCTCCATCAGCCACCGCTTGCCGGCCTCGTCGACGGCGGCCAGATCGACGACGTTCTGGCCGAGCTCCGGGCTCTTGGCCAGCGTCTCGGCCTCCTTGCCGGCCGACGAGCCGATCGCCACGTGGGGGCCGGCGAACACCAGCTGCCCCTGCCACCCGTGGTGCTCCCTCAAGGCCCCCAGCAGGCGGATGGCGAACGCGCGGTTCTTGTGCAGGAAGTCCGTGCCCAGGCACAGGAGGAACGGCCGCTCGGCCAGCCGATCGGCTCCGCGCGGGAGCGCGCTGTCGGGACGCACGGTCGTGAGGCGGTGGTCGGTCCCAAGCAGGGCGACCCTGGCCCGCTCCGGCTCCACGATCTCCTCGCGCACCGCCTCGCGGCGGGCGTGCCGCGAGAAGAACACGACGAGGTCGGCCGCCGAGAGCGCGACCCGGGTGAGCGAGCGGTGCTCGTGCCAGACGTCGTAGCCGGGGTGATAGGCCGGGTTCTGCAGGGCGATCAGGTCCTGCTGGGTGATCACGAGCCGCTCGCCCGCGCGGAACAGCAGCTGGAGATCCCGGTACGAGGAGATCTGGTACGGGCGGTGGACCACGTCGCTGGGCGCCTCGTGCTCGGCCTGCTCCTCGGTGATCAGCCGAACGCGCTCGAGGTCGCCGAGCACCCCGGCCGCGTAGTCCCCGAGATCCGGCGGGACGATTACCCGGATGGGGACGTCATGGGCATCGTGGAGCGCCGCGATGATCTCCAGGACGTGCAGCTGCGTCCCGGTGATGAACCGGGTGAGGATGCGCCCGTCGATCGTCACCGCCATGCCCTTCAGCGCCCGGCGCCCCTCGGCGAGCGAGCGCGCGAGCGGCGTCTCCTGGGAGTTGGCGATCTCCGTGACCCACTCGTCGTAGTACGGGTAGCGGGCGGCGATCATGCGGTGGTGGTCCTCGCGCAGGGCCGCGGCGGCGCCGTTCGCGCTGAACGAGCCGCCGCCGTGGTGGAGGACGAACACGTCGTCTGCGAGGAGATGCGTGAGCCCGTGCCTGATGCAGCGCTGGGAGAAGTCGACCTCCTCCTCGTATCCCGGGGCGAACGCTTCGTCGAAGTCGCCGACGAGGTCGAGGGCGCTCCGCCGCAGGTACATGCAGTGCCCGACCGCGGCGGGAAGCGTCGGGTGCAGGCGGGAGCTATGGGAGCGCACGGCCTTGGCGGCCTCGTCGAGCGACCACTCCTGGGGCAGGCTGGGAACCGGCTGGTTGCGCTCGGGGATGGAGACGATCGTGCCGTGGTTGGTGAGCGGCGAGACCGTCGCCACGCGGCTGTCGGAGTACGCGGCCCGCCGCAGCCCTTCGTACCACCCCAGGGGCACGACGCAGTCGCTGTTGAGCACGATCACGTCGGCCGGTGCGAGCACGCGCAGCGCGTCGTTGACGTTGTGCACGAAGCCCACGTTCTCAGGCTGGCGGCGGTACCCGACCGGGAGGCGGTCGGGCCGCACGGCGTTGACCTCCTCGACCAGCCGAGCGATCGCAGGATCCTCGCTGGCGTCGTCCACCACCAGCACGGGCACCTCCCGTGGAACGGTGTCCAGCACGCTGTGGAGGCACTGCGCGAACAGCTCGTAGGCGTTGTACACCGGGATGCACACGACTGCGGAGCCGCGGGGAGGCACGTCCCAGGGGAACGGCGTGGGGGGGCTCGACATTCGCAGGCAATATAGGAGGTGCTTCCGGCGGCGCGGATTCCGCTCCCGGTGCCACTGCTAGCGTTCCGAGGCTGTTGAAGGCCACCCTCTCGAATCCCTCGGAGGCACGGGCGAGGGCGCTCGAGCGCGCGCCGGCTGCCGTGTCCGTGCAGGACGTGAGCAAGACGTTTCGCCTGCCCCATCAGGTCTACTCGACCCTCAAGGAGCGGGCGCTTCACCCTTTCGCATCGCGGACCTACGACGAGTTCCGGGCGCTCCGCGAGGTCAGCTTCGAGGTCAAGCAGGGCGAGTTCTTCGGGGTGGTCGGCCGGAACGGGAGCGGCAAGAGCACGCTGCTCAAGTGCCTGGCGGGCATCTACCAGGTCGATCGAGGCGACCTGCGGGTGGCGGGCAGGGTCTCGCCGTTCATCGAGCTCGGGGTGGGCTTCAACCCCGACCTGACGGCGCGCGACAACGTGATGATCAACGCCATCATGCTGGGCCTGTCGCGCAAGGAGGCGCGGGCGCAGTTCGACGAGATCATCGCCTTCGCCGAGCTCGAGGAGTTCGTCGACCTGAAGCTCAAGAACTACTCGTCCGGCATGGGGGTGCGGCTCGGCTTCTCGGTGGCGATCCAGGTGGACGCCGAGGTGGTGCTGGTGGACGAGGTGCTCGCCGTGGGCGACGCCGCGTTCCAGCAGAAGTGCTTCGCCGAGTTCGACCGCATGAAGTCCGAAGGCCGCACGATCCTCTTCGTGACCCACGACATGGGCAGCGTCGAGCGGTTCTGCGACCGCGGCCTCGTGCTGGAGCGGGGCCGCATCGTGGACATGGGTGCGCCCGAGCAGATCACCAGGACCTACGCCGAGCTCAACTTCGGGCAGCTGACCGAGGCGGTGGAGGACACCGACGAACCGGCGCGCGAGGGAGCGGCCCGCATCCTGGCGGCCTGGTGCGAGACCGGGGACGGCGAGCGGGCCACGGTATCCCGCCAGGGCGAGGAGCTGGCCGTGTGCGTCGAGGTGGCATTCTCACGCGACGTCGAGGACCCCGATTTCACCCTGACGTTCCGCAACGAGGCGCGCCACACGATCTTCGTCGCCTCGACCCAGATCCGCGAGGAGCCCACCGGCCGCTTCAGCGCCGGCCAGCGCGCCACCGTCCGGTTCGCCTTCGAGAACCGGCTGGGGCCGAGCCGCTACACGATCACGCCCGCGGTGGGCGAGCGCGACCTGAGCCACGAGGCCCACGCCTACGCCGAGGACCTCGCCGCCGTGATCGTGCAGGCCCCGCACTACACCGGCGGCGTGATCGACATGCCCTTCGCCGTAGAGGTGGAGCGCGCGTGAGCGTGGAGGCGACCACCGCGCGCTCCCGCGGCCCGTCCGCGCTCGGCGGCGGCCTGCGCCGCTTCCTCAGCCTCACGTTCACGCTGGCGGCCACCGACTTCAAGCTCCGCTTCTTCGGCTCCGCGCTCGGCTACCTGTGGACGCTGATGCGACCGCTGCTGTTGTTCGGCGTCCTCTACTTCGTGTTCACCGAGGTGGTGCGGTTCGGCGACGACATCAAGAACTATCCGGTCTACCTGCTGGCCGCGATCGTCATCTTCACCTTCTTCTCGGAGACCACGGCCCGCGGCGTTAACTCGCTCGTGGAGCGCGAGAACCTGCTCCGCAAGGTGCGCTTCCCGCGCATGGTGATCCCGCTCTCGGTGGCGCTGCACGCCCTGTTCAACCTCGGGCTCAACCTGGTGGTCGTCTTCGTGTTCGTCCTGGCCTCGGGAATCGAGCCGCGCGTCGCCTGGCTCGAGCTCGTGCCGCTCGTCGCCGTGGTGGTCGTCTTTGCGACGGGGCTGACGATGCTGCTGTCCGCGCTCTTCGTCCGCTACCGCGACGTGCAGCCGATCTGGGAGGTCGTGCTGCAGATGCTCTTCTACGCGTCGCCCGTGATCTACGTGACCGAGTTCCTCCCCGACAACATCGAGCGGAAGGCGATGGCCAACCCGATCACCGCCGTGCTGACGCAGATGCGCCACTCGCTCATCGACCCCACCGCGCCGACCGCCGCGGAGGCGATCGGCGGCGGCGTCCGTCTGCTCGTGCCACTCGCAGTCGTCGTCGGGTCCTTCGCCCTGGGCCTGTGGGTCTTCATGCGCGAGGCTCCCCGGATCGCGGAGGATCTCTGAGATGGACGACCGGGTGGAGGCGCTCGAGCGCGAGCGCAGCGAGGAGATCGCGCGCGCCAACGCGGCCGTCGCCGCGGCGCAGGACAGGAGCTACTGGCTGGACCGCTGGAACCTCGACCTGAACGCGCTCATGCGCAGACGCGGGGCAAGCGAGCTGCGCACGGCGCTGCGGGCAGCCCGCGCGGTGTACCGGCTGCTCTACGACACGCGCAACCGGCTGCGCGAAGCGGCCAAGCTGCTGCCGGGCGGACTGGCGCGTGCGCGCCGGGTGGTCGAGCAGGAGCGCGCGCGGGCCGGAGTGCTGCCCGGCGCGCAGGTGGTGCCGGCGCTCGACCGGGCCGGGCTGCGGCCGCACGGGGGCGACGCCTTCCTTGCGATCGGCCCCGGATCGGCGGAGGTCGGCGGCGAGCTGGCCGCCGCGCACCCCGAGCTCGTCCAACACCGTGCCGAGGACGCCGCCGCGGCGCTCGCGCGGCTCGCCGAGCTGCACGGCACGATCGCGCCGGGCGGGCGCCTGGTGGTCGCCGGCGACGCGTCCGCCGGAGCAAGCCCCGCCTGGCTGCTCGCCAGCTCCACGCCCGACTGGCGGATCGCGCTCTACCTGGAGGGCGACCCCGACGTGTACGTCCTCGAGCGCCGGTGACGACCGTCTCGGTCGTGATACCCGTGAAGGACGCGGGCCCGCTGTTCGAGCGCGTGCTCGACGCGGTGAAGGCGCAGGGCCCCGACGAGCTGGTCGTGGTCGACTCCGGCTCGCGTGACGGCTCGCGGGAGCTGGCGCGCGCGGCGGGGGCCCAGCTGATCGAGATCGACCCGCAGGAGTTCGGCCACGGGCGCACACGCAACCTGGGCGCGCAGCGCACCTCCGGCGACCTGATCGCCTTCCTCACCCAGGACGCCGTGCCGGCGCCCGGATGGCTCGCCGCACTGCGCAGCTCCTTCGAGCTGGGGGAGCGGGTGGGCGCCGCGTTCGGCCCGCACCTGCCGCACGGGGACACGAGCCCGATGATCGCCCGCGAGCTGACCGAGTTCTTCGCCGGGTTCTCGCCCAACGGCAGCCCAGCCGTGCACCGCCAAGGCGACCACACCTTCCTCTCGAACGTGAACGCCTGTTACGCCCGCTCCTGCTGGGAGCAGATCCGCTTCCCCGACGTCGACTACGCCGAGGACCAGGCCTTCGCCGTGGCGATGCTGGAGGCCGGGTGGGCCAAGGTCTACAACCCCGCCGCGGCGGTCTACCACGCCCACGACTACGGGCAGGTCGAGTTCATGCGCCGCTACTTCGACGAGTACCGCGGACTGCGCGAGACACTCGGCCACGTGGAGCCGATCTCGCCGCGCGGCCTCGCAGGCAACGTGCGCCGCCAGGTGGCCGGCGACCGCGGCTGGATGCGCGCGCGCGGCTGGGGGCCCGCCGAGCGGGCGCGCTGGACCGCGCGCTCGACCGTCCACCACACCGGGCGCGGCATCTTCTCGGCGCTCGGGTCGCGCGCGCAGCGCCTGCCGGGCCCCGTACAGCGGGCGCTCTCGCTCGAGCGCCGCGCCGGCAACGACACCCAGGCGCCGCCCACGCTCGACCGGCCACTGTTCGCGGAGGTCGCCGAGCTGAGCCGCCGCGGCCCCGCGCCGCTGCTCGACCCGCCCGCCGGCACCTCCACGCGCGAACGCCTGCACATCGCGATGGTCATCCCGCCGTTCACACGCGGCAGTGGCGGCCACAACTCGATCTTCCAGATGCTGCTGCGCCTCGAGCAGATGGGCCACACGTGCTCGATCTGGGTCTACGACCCGCTCGGCCTGCATGCCCAGGAGGGCGCCGCCGTGATGCGCCGCCGCGTGGTCGAGGAGTTCGCGCCCGTGGCGGCCCCGGTGTTCAAGGGCTTCGACGACTGGTACGGGGCCGACGTCGTCGTGGCCACCGGCTGGGAGACGGCCTACCCCGTGATGCTGCTCGAGAGCTGCCGCGCCCGCGCCTACCTGGTCCACGACCACGAACCCGAGTTCTTCGCCACGTCGGCGCAGTCGCTGTGGGCCGAGCGCACCTACTCGTTCGACCTCTTCCCGATCTCGGGCAGCACCTGGCTGCGCGACCTGATGGAGGAGCGCTACGGACGCCGGGGGACGTGGTTTCGCTTCGGGGTCGACCACGACGTGTACCGGCCGCTGCCGGTGGAGCGCCGGCGCGACACCGTCCTGTTCTACGCGCGGGACGTCACGCCGCGGCGCGCGGTGCCGCTTGGGCTGCTGGCGCTGGACGAGCTCTGGCGGCGCCGCCCGGACGTGCGCATCGTGCTCTTCGGCGAGGCCGAGCGCACGGACACGACGTTCCCCCACGAGCACCTGGGGATCGTCAGCACCGACGACCTGGCGCGGCGCTACGGAGAGGCGACCGTCGGGCTATGCCTCTCCATGACCAACTACTCGCTGATCCCGCAGGAGATGATGGCCTGCGGCCTGCCGTGCGTCGACCTCGCCGGCCGCTGCCCCGAGGCCGTCTTCGGCAAGGACGGGCCGGTGGAGCTGGCCGAGCCCGATCCGATCGCGCTGGCCGACGCCATCGAAGCGCTGCTCGTCGACGAGGAGCGCTGGCGCATGCGCTCCGTGGCCGGGCTCGAGTTCGCGGCGGACGCATCGTGGGACACCGCCGCCCAGCAGGTCGAGGCGGGGCTGCGCCAGGCGCTGCGCGAGCGCGAGCCCCAGCCTGCTTCAGCCGCCGGAATCGCGGCGCAGGCTGCGCACCGCGAGCCCTAGCGCCAGCGGCACGAGCGCCACCACCGCGAGCGTCAGGAGCCAGAAGGTCCAGGCGCCGGCCCAGCCCGCCTTGAAGAGCGCGGCGCGGCTGAGCATGTCCGGCAGCTCGCCGAGCACCGACCGCTCATCTCCGTGGAAGACGAGCGTCAGGTCGGCGTCCACGGGCCGGCCCTCGGCACGCAGCGTGCTCCCCGGGGCCGCTCGGGCGACGTTTCCGTAGAGGCCGACCTTGCGCGGCCCGCGCGCCTCGACGCACACCGCGACCCGCTGGCCGGCCTCCACACGGCCGACGTCGGCCCGCTGGCGCGACACGTCCGGGTAGCCGCCCGCCAGCACGCCGCGTCCGAGCAGCCGCCCGGAGCCGGTGCGCTCGTGGACGGTCACCTCCAGCGGCGATCCCTCCCGACGGAAGGTGCCGACCTGGAGCTCCACGCTCGAGAAGTCCGCGGGCACGTCGATGCCCTCCTGGCATGCCCGCTCGCCGGGCTTGAGCTCCACGACGCCGGCCGGCTGCACGCCGAGCGTGAAGGCCTCGTCGCGCCGGTCGGTCAGCCCGACCGTGAGCAACACCGCCAGCGCAAGCCCGAGCACGGCGGCGAGCGCCAGCTCGGGACGGTCACGCATAGTACCTCTGGAGCACGAGTCCGAGGCCGTAGAGCTGGAGCGCGACGAGCAGTCCGGCGATGCCCGCGACCGCCGTCATGCGCCACGCCGGCGGCACCAGCGTCAGGGCCTTGGCGAGCGCCAAACCGCCGATCCCAACGAGCGGCAGCAGGTAGCGCCCCTGCATGAAGTTGGGGTTGCCGGAGAGGACGAAGTGGTACTCGGTCCAATGCAGGCCGGCTAGCAGCGTCGCGGTGGCGAGCGCCAGGAACGCGGCGACCGCCCAGTCGAACGAGCGCCGGGTGCGCCACAGCGCGACGCCGGCGGCGACGAAGGTCGCGAGCGTCAGCGCGCCGAGTGCGACGTAGACGGGCTCGGCCAGCTTCACCTCCAGCCAGCCGAAGGCTCCCCAGGCGCCCTTCACGAAGATCTCGAAGGCCGGCAGGCCGGTCGAGTTGGGGAACGGGTCCTGCCACGGCAGCCTCGGCAGGTAGAACTGCCACAGGTAGCTGGCGAGCTGCACCAAGTCGAGCCCCGAGCCCGCCCCGGGAGTGGCCAGCTGGCCGCTCGCCGCACGGTTCAGGCCGCGGGCGATCAGGGTCCAGATCCCCCCGGTCGCCGCCAGCGCCGCGGCCGCCGCGCCGACGGTCGCCGCGATGCGCAGCGGCGGGCTGCGCCGCGCGCGCCAGAGTCCGACGCCGAACACGAGGGCCAGTGCGGGCAACAGCGCGTAGCTGGTGGCCTTCACGACCAACGCGATCCCCGTCACCGCCGCGAGCCCGAACGCGGTGGGCACGTCCAGGCCTCGCCGCAGGGCGCGCACGCCGAGCCAGAGGAAGATCGTCCAGGTGGCGTAGAGCATCCCGTCCGGGTTGATCGACGCCGAGATGAACGAGGTCATCGGCATCAGCCCACCCAGCGCCGCCGCGGCGAACTGGAGTGTCCGGTCGCGGCCGAACAGCTCGCCGGCGAGCAGCCACGCGCCCAGCGTCACGAGGAGCGGCCACACCAGCCCCGCGACGCGCGCCGCCAGGATGCGGTCGAAGATGTCCCCGCTGGCGGCGGCCCGGTATGCCAGCGACGTGTAGAGGTAGTAGAGGGGCGGGTTCGCGGTGGCCGGGTTGGGGCCCCCGCCGTCCTGGCGCTTGGGGCCAGATAGCTCGTCCTCGCTCTTGCGCCAGCGCTCGTAGGCCTGCTCGCTCCACTCCGGATCGGTCGCGAGGACGGCGGCCACCTGGTCGGCGTTGACCGCCTGGATCGCCTGCCACTGCTCGGTCGAGTAGGACTCCCGCTCCGGGTCCCCCGGCAGGTCGAAGCGCTCGCCGAGGCTCTGGAGATAGGCGAAGTGGCTGTTCTCGTCGGGCGACTGCCAGGCCGGCGTCAGGAATGCCCACGCCAAGCCCAGCAGGGCGACTGCGACGAGCAGCCAGGCGAGGGGCGCGGGTACGCGCTTCCGGGAGGGCACCGGGCGGCAGGGTATATACGCTGCCCGCCCGAATGGCCCTGGCCGATGCGCAGTGGTGGGTGGTGGTGCTGTCGTGGAACGGCAGGCACGACACGCTGGCCTGCCTCGACTCGGTCGCCCGCCTGAATCGCGAGGACGTCGGCGTCGTCTGCGTCGACAACGGCTCCACCGACGGCTCGCCGGACGCCGTGCGCAGCGCACACCCGGAGGCCGAGCTGATCGAGAACGGCGCCAACCTGGGCTACTCGGGCGGGAACAACGTGGGCATCCGGCACGCGCTCGCGCACGGGGCGCGCTGGGTGGTGCTGCTCAACAACGACGCGACGATCGCGCCGGACGCGATCGATGCCTTCGAGCATGCCGCCCGCGCCAACGCCAAGGCGGGCATCCTCAGTGGCAAGGTGCTCTTCTCCGAGCCGCCCGACCGCGTCTGGTTCGCCGGACAGCGCTTCAACGCCACGCTCGGCTACTCCGGGCGCCCGCGCGGCTACGGCAAGCCCGACGGCCCGCGCTACGCGCAGGTGGTCCCGATCGAGCGCGCCGCCGGGGCGCTGATGGCGGTCTCGCGCGAGGCGGCCGGGGCCGCCGGCCTGCTGGACGAGGACCTGTTCGCGTACATCGAGGACGTCGACTGGTCCCTGCGCGTGCGCGCCGCCGGCTTCGAGGTCCTGTTCGTGCCCGCTGCCCGCGCCTGGCATGCGGTCGGTGGCTCGACCGGCGGGGAGTACGGCTCCACCCACACGCTCTACTACGGCGTCCGCAACACCGTGGTCGTCTGCGAGCGGCACCGCCCGCTGGGGCGGCTCGGCACCGCGCTGCGGCGCGCCGCCATCCTCGCCAGCTACCTGGCCCTCGTGCCCCCGCGGCGGCCCTGGCGGCGCTCGCTGGGCGCCGTCCTGGAGGGCTTCCGCGACGCCCGCCGCGGTCGCCTGGGAGCGCGGGCGTGAGCCTCGCCGGCCGCGCGAAGGCCCTGGCGCGCAACCGCGCGCTCACCGCCGCCGACACCTGGGAGCGCCACCTAGTCGTCGCCGAGCTGGCCGGTTCGCCGCGGCAGGTGGTCGACGTGGGCGGCCTGCCGGGCCAGCTCAGCTCGTTCCTGGGGGGCGCGGCGGTCGTGGCCGCCAACATCGCCGAGCCCGCCGATCTGCTGGTCGAGCCCGGCCGGCTGCCCTTCACCGACCGCTCGATCGAGGTCGTGACCAGCCTCGACGCGCTCGAGCACGTGCCGCCCGCCGAGCGGGCCGGCTTCGTGGCGGAGCTGGTGCGCGTCACGCGCCGCCGGCTCGTGCTCTGCTGCCCGCTCGGCACGCCGGACCACGACCAGGCCGAGCGCGAGATGCAGGACTGGCACCGCGGCCTCACCGGCGCGGACCACCCGTGGCTGACCGAACACCTGGAGAACGGGCTACCCACGCAGGCGGAGCTGGAAGCGTGGCTCGCGGCCGCCGCGGCGCCCGGCGACCGCTGGTTCCTGCGCTACCACGGCGACTTCCGCACGACCAACGAGCAGTTCAAGCGGATCGTCACGGCGCGGCGGCGGCCCACGCCCGCCGCCCTCTGGAGCTTCGGCTCGACCCGCCTGACGCACCGGCCCGACACGCGCCTCGACGAGTCGCCCGGGCCCCGCACCAACCGCGTCTTCGCGGTGGTGGACCGGGCCCCCGGCTGAGCGGGCTCTGCCCGCGACGGGCTCTATGATCCCGATCGCGCCGCAACTTCCGTCCCCGTGGTGCCTTCTACCTGCGGTCAAACATGAGCACCAACGCGCGCTACCTCGCGGTCATCCCCGCTTACAACGAGTCGCAGACGCTGCGCGGCGTGATCCAGTCGATCCGAAACGATGCGCCCAAGTTCGACGTATTGGTGATCGATGACGGCTCCACGGACCGCTCCGCGCAGATCGCCGTGCGCGCCGGCGTGCCGGTGCTGCGGCACCCATTCAACCTCGGCATCGGCGGCGCCGTGCAGTCCGGCTTCCAGTACGCGCGTGAGAACGGCTACGACTACATGGTCCAGATCGACGGCGACGGCCAGCACCGGCCCGACCAGCTGCCGGTGCTGATGGCCGCCATGCAGGAGGACCCCTCGGTCGACATGGTCTGCGGCTCGCGCTTCCTCACCGACAACGGGTACCCCGCGCCGATCAGCCGGCGCACCGGGATCCACCTGTTCGCCGTGCTGCTGTCGCGCATCGTCGGCCAGCGTGTGAGCGACCCCACCTCGGGCTTCCGCCTCTACAACCGCCGCGCGATCAACCTGTTCGCGCGCGACTACCCGCACGACTATCCCGAGGTGGAGGCCGTGCTGATGGTGCACTGGCACCGCCTGAGCATGCGCGAGGTGCCGGTGCAGATGCTCCAGCGCGGCGGTGGCGTGTCCTCGATCCGCTCGGGGAAGTCGGCCTACTACATGATCAAGGTGCTGCTCGCGATCTTCATCGGGCTGGCGCGCGCGCGGCCCGTCCCCGAGCCGGGCGACGACGCCCCGGTGGCAGCGGCGCAGGGCATCTAGCCATGGACGCCCAGACCAAGGTCCGCATCGTCGCGATCATCGGCAGCAGCGGGCTGCTGGTGGTGATCCTCGAGCTCGTGCGGCGCCGCCGCCTGCTCGAGCGCTACGCGCTGCTGTGGCTGTTCAGCGCGATCGTGCTGCTGGCGCTCGCGGTCTGGAAGGGGCTGCTCGAGGACATCGCCCAGGCGATGGGCATTGCCTCGCCCCCGAACGCGCTCTTCTTCATCGCCTTCGCCTTCGTCCTGGTGCTCCTGCTCCACTTCTCGATCGCGGTGTCCCGCCTGGCGGACCAGACCAAGGTGCTGGCCCAGCGCCTGGCGCTGCTCGAGGAGCGCCAGGGACAGGTCGAGGTGCCCGAATACGAGGCGGCCGAGACCGAACCGCGCCTCGAGCAGGCGGGCCGGCTCGGCTGACCCTGCGCGTCGGGCTTGATCTGGCCTTCCTGGTGCCGGGCCAGACCGGCGGCCGGGAGACGCACGTGCGCGAGCTCGTGCGCTCGCTCGCCGCGGCCCGGCCGGACATCGAGCTGGTCAGCTTCGTCAACCGCGAGACCGCGGCGCACGACGGCTTCTGGCGCGAGGCGGGCCGGGTCGTGCGGCTGCCTCTGTCACCGCACTCCCGGCCGGCGTGGGCCCTGGCCGAGCTGGCCGGGGTGCCGGCCGCCGCGGCGCGTGCCCGCGTCGACGTCCTGCACGGGCCCGCCAACTTCGGCCCGGTCGCCGGGCCCTTCGCGCGCGTGCTGACCCTGCACGACGTGCTTTTCCGCAGCCATCCCGAGCTGCTCGGCCGCGCCATGCGGCTCGGCACCGAGGCGCTGGTGGTGCCCGCCGCCAGGCGCGCTCACGCGGTGATCACGGTGTCGCGCGCCTCGCGGGACGAAATCGTCCGGCTGCTCGGGATCGCCGGCGAGCGCGTCGAAGTCGTGCCGAACGGCTGGACCCCGCCGCGCGGCGGCGGCGACGCCGCCACGGCCCGGCACCGGCTGGCGGCCGGGCAGCGCCCGATCGCGCTGAGCGTGGCCTCCGACCTGCCGCACAAGAACCTGGCGGTGCTGCTGGAGGCGCTCGTGCTGGTCGAGCCCGCGGAGCGGCCGCTGCTGGCACTGGCCGGCCACGGCACCGACGCCGGCGCGCTGCCCGAACGGGCGCGCTCGCTCGGCGTGGAGGGCGACGTGCGCCTGCTGGGCGCTGTCGGCGTGGACGAGCTGGAGGACCTCTACGCGGCGGCCGGCGTCGTCGTGACGGCCTCGGTGATGGAGGGCTTCGGCCTGCCCGTGCTCGAGGCGCTCGGGCGCGGGCTGCCGGTCGTCTGCTCCGACCTGCCGGTGCTGCACGAGGTGGCCGGCGACGCGGCGCTGTGGGTCGACCCGCTCGCGCCCGCCTCGGTGGCCGGCGCCCTGCGCCGCGCGCTCGCCGGTGGCCCCGAGCTCGAGCGGCTGCGCGAGGCCGGCCGCCGGCGCGCCGAGCAGTTCTCGTGGAGCGCCGCCGCGGAGCGCACCGCCGCCGTCTACGACCGCGCGGTGGCGCGGAGGCGGGGACTATCCTGAGCGCCCGCATGCCGCTCGCCTCCGCCGTGTTCCAGCAGGTCCGCGGCCGGCCGACGGCCGGCGCGCTGCTGGATGCGCTGCCGATGCGCGTGCGCCTGCCGGACGGCCGTGCGCGAGTGCTCCCCTTCCGGCTCTGGCGGCTCGCGCGCATCTGGGGGTCGTTCGCCGCGCTGCGGGCCGAGTCGGAGACGGCGCTGGCCGCCTACCCGGGCGGCGACGTGATCGACGTCGGCGCCTTCGAGGGCTGGTACTCCGTGCTGCTCGCGGCCAAGAGCCGCCCGGGCGACACGCTGCTGTCGGTCGAGCCCGATCCGGCGGCCTTCCCCGAGCTCCAGGCGACACTCGCCGCGGCGGCCCGCGCATTCCCGGGGCGCACCTTCCAGCCGCTGCAGTCGCCGGCCGGCAACGGCCAGCCGGTGACCGTGTCGCACCCGCCCGGCGGGCACCCGCAGTTCGCGGCCGCCGCCGGCGGCGAGGGGACGCCCACCACCGCCATCGACGCGCTCGTGGACGCCTTCGGCCTGCGTCCGACGCTGGTGAAGATCGACGTGGAGGGGGCCGAGCTGTTCGTGCTCCAGGGCATGCAGCGGACGCTTCACGAGCACCGCCCCGCCGTCCTGCTGGAGCTGCACCACACCTGGCAGCCGGCGGGCGTCTCGCCGGCCGACGTGGAGGAGCTGCTGCGGCGCAACCGCTACAGCTCCCGCGAGCTGGAGCGCACCGACGTGAACATCCGCCAGCTCTGGACGCCCGATGCTTGACCGCGTGCGCGGCCTCGTCGGCACGGCGCGCATGGCGGGCCACGCGGCGCTGCCGATCGGCGTCGTGCGCGGGCTCGAGGCGCGGCGGATGTTCCGCGCGCGCGGCCTGAACGACGTCACGCTGCGCACGGCCTTCGAGGCCTGGCTTGCCCGCATCCACCTGCTGCCCGCCGACATCGACCTGCGCAACGCCGCGGTGGTCGACATCGGCGCCAACGAGGGCCTGTTCTCCGCCGGCTTCCTCGGCATCGCCCCCAACGCCCGCATCGTCGCGGTGGAGCCCGGCCCCGCGCCGCGCGAGCGCCTGCGCGCCCGCATCGGCGGCCGGCCCAACGTCGAGATCCTCGACGCGGCCGTGGCGCGCGCGTCGGGCAGCGCAACCTTCAACCTCACGGCGCACGACCACAACTCGTCGCTGCGCGCGCCGCTGGCCGGGAGCCAGGAGGCGATCGGCGGCGGCTGGGACGTCGTCGAGCAGGTCGACGTCCCGACGCTCTCGCTCGACGACCTCGTGGGTGACCGCGAGGTCGACGTGCTGAAGATCGACGTCCAGGGCGCCGAGCTGGACGTGCTCCAGGGCGGCCAGCGGGCGCTCACCCGCACGCGCGCGGTGCTGCTGGAGATGAACTTCTTCTCCCAGTACGACGGCGACGCCACCTTCGACACGCTGCACGCCGAGATGACCCGCGCGGGCTTCGAGCTGGTGAACGTCTCGGCGCCGCTGACCACGCCCGACGGCACGGCGATCTTCATCGACGGCTGCTACGCGCGCCGGCCGTGAGCGTGCCGTTCCTGGACCTCGGCGCCGCCCACGCCGAGCTGCGTGCCGAGCTGGACGCGGCGTGGCAGCGCGTGCTGGACTCTGGCCGCTACGTCCTGGGCGGGGAATGCACGGCCTTCGAGCGCGAGTTCGCGGCGCTGTGCGGCGTACGCGAGTGCGTCGGGGTGAGCAACGGCCTGGACGCCCTGCGGCTCGTGCTCCAGGCACGCGGGGTGGGTCCCGGCGACGAGGTGATCGTGCCCTCCCACACTTTCATCGCGACATGGCTGGCCGTGTCGCAGGCCGGCGCGACGCCGGTTCCCGTGGAGGTGCTCCCGGACACGTTCAACCTGGACCCGGCGCGCGTCGATGCCGCCGCCGGCTCGCGCACCCGGGCGATCGTGGCCGTGCACCTGTACGGGCAGATCGCGGACATGGACGCCCTGCGCGCCGTGGCCGACGCCCGCGGCCTCGCGCTGGTCGAGGACGCCGCGCAGGCCCACGGGGCGCGCAGCCGCGGACGGCCGGCGGGCGGCCTGGGCGACGCCGCGGCCTTCTCGTTCTACCCGGGCAAGAACCTCGGCGCCCTCGGCGACGGCGGCGCGGTGGTGACCGATGACCCTGAGCTTGCTCAGCGCGTGCGCGAGCTGCGCAACTACGGCTCCACGGAGAAGTACCGGCACGACGCGCGCGGGGGCAACGCGCGGCTCGACGAGCTCCAGGCCGCGCTGCTGCGCGTGAAGCTGGCGGTGCTGGAGACCTGGAACGAGCGCCGTCGCGCCCTGGCGCGGCGGTACCTCGACGAGCTGGACGGCCTGGCGCTGCCCGCGGTGCCGGACTGGGCCGACCCCGTGTGGCACCTGTTCGCGGTGCGCCACCCGCAGCGGGACCGGCTGCAATCGCGGCTGGCCGACGCCGGCGTCGAGACGCTGATCCACTACCCGGTGCCGCCGCACCTGTGCGGCGCCTACGCGGACCTCGGGCTCGGGCCGGGCTCGCTGCCGATCGCAGAGCGGATCGCCGACGAGCAGCTCAGCCTGCCGATGGGCCCCCACGTGACCGACGAGCAGGCCGCGCTCGTGATCGCCGCGGTCCGCGCCGCTGCCTGACCGATGGACCGGCCCCTGGTCAGCGTGCTCGTGGCGACCTACAACCAGGTCGCCTTCGTGGCGGAGATGGTCGAGAGCGTGCTGGCGCAGTCCTACCCGAACGTGGAGATCGTGGTGAGCGACGACGGCTCCACGGACGGGACGGCCGCGGCTCTGCGCGAGCTGACCGCGGGCCACGCGAACGTGCGCCTGCTGCTCAATGAGCAGAACGCCGGCATCTCGGGCAACTGCAACCGCCTGCTGCGCGCCGCGCGCGGCGACTACCTGGCTTGGCTCGCCGGGGACGACCTGATGATGCCCGGCAAGCTCGAGCGCCAGGTGGAGGCGCTCCAGCGGCACCCGGCCGCCGTCTCCTGCTTCCACGACGCGGAGGTGTTCGACTCCGACGGTGCGACGATCGGGCTCTTCTCCGAGTTCGCCAACGGCACGCCGGGCGTGCGCGAGGGCGGAGTGGAGCTGCTCTTCGACCCGACCTACAAGATGCTCCCCTCCACGATGATGTTCCGGGCCGATGCGTGGCCGCGCCACGGCTTCGACGAGAACCTCCGCTACGCCAACGACTGGCTCTTCACGATCGAGGTCTTCGTGAACGGACCGTGCGTGGCGATCGACGAGCCGCTGGCGCGCTACCGGCGCCACCCGGGCAATGTGACGCAGCACCCGGCGGCCGCCCGCTACGGCTACGAGGAGGGCATGGCGGTGATGGACCTCGCCCAGTCCCGCTACCCGCACCTCGCCGGCGCGGTACGTGGGATGCGCTGCGCCCTGCTGCTCGGCCAGGCCCGCCGCGACTGGGGCGCGGGCCGGCGCCGGCGTGCGATCCGCTCCGGGCTGCGCGCGGCGGCCAGCGGGGGCGCGCCGCGGCTCGCGCGGGCGCTCGCCTCCGGCTACCGGCGGCGCGTCTCGGCCGCGAACTCGTCGAAGTCGTAGAGGTAGTCGTCGGCCTCGTACGGGCGCGAGGCCAGCACCAGGCAGACCGAGCCGGACGAGAAGTTCACGAGCTCGCGCCACACGAGGCGCGACACGTACAGCCCGAAGTACGAACGGTTGAGCGTGATCTGGCGCCGCTCGGCTCCGTCGTCCAGCACCACGTCGAAGCTGCCCGACATCGCGATGATCACCTGCTCCAGCTGGCGGTGCGCGTGACCGCCGCGCTCCTCGCCCCCGGGGACGTCGTACAGGTAGTAGACCCGCTTCATCTCGAACGGGATGTGGCGCATGCCCTCGACGAAGGTGAGGTTGCCGCGCCGGTCGGGAATGACCGGGAAGTCGATCAGGCGGCAGTCGCCCACCCCGACCGGACGGCTCTCCTCACCCGGCATCGGGTCCGTGGCCGGGGTCTGAAGGTCGCTCACGCGGGGAACCATACCCCCGCCGCTGACGGCCACCGGCCGGGCCAACTGCTGTACTACCGGCGATGACGAACGAGACCGAACGCCTCGAGAAGGTCGCCGACTGGTTCAGCGCCTATGAGGGCTTCAACGGCCGCCTGGTGCGCTATTCCTTCGAGGCGCTGCGGCCCCACTTCACCGGACGCAGCTGCCTCGAGCTGGGCTCTGCGGACGGCCAGATGACCGAGATGCTGCTGGGCGAGTTCGACGAGGTGAACAGCGTCGACGGCTCGCCCACCTACGTGCGCGAGGTTGCCGAGCGGCTCGCCGGGCGCGACGGCTTCTCCGTCGAACAGTCGCTGTTCGAGGACTACTCATCCGACCGCCGCTTCGACACCGTCGTCGCGACGCACATCCTCGAGCACGTGGAGGACCCGGTCACGGTGATGGACCGGGCGCGCGAGTGGACAGCTCCAGACGGCCGGCTGGTCGTGGCGGTGCCCAACGCGCTGTCGATCCACCGGCTGGCCGCCGTGCAGATGGGCCTGCTCGGCGATCCCCACGAGCTCAACGAGCGCGACCAGAGCCTCGGCCACCGGCGCGTGTACGACCCCGCGGCGCTGCGCGCCGACCTGGAGCGCGCCGGCTGGACGGTCGAGACCTCCGGCGGCGTGTTCCTGAAGGTGCTGACGAACGCGCAGATCGAGGAGTGGTTCACCCCGGAGATGGAGCAGGGCTTCTACGCGCTCGGGGAGCAGTTCCCCGAGAACGCCGCCGAGATCTACGCGGTCGGCTCGCTCTAGCCGTCGCGCCGGGCGAGCACGTGCCACTGGAGGGCGAGGAACTCCGTGAGCCGCCCGAGCGTGAGCCGGTCGACGGTCCGCCCGCGCCCCAGCACCGCCGGGTCCGAGCGCAGCACTCCGAACCCTTCGGCCTCCAACAGTCGCTCGGCGTCCCTGCGTGTGAACCAGCGCAGGTGGCTCGCGTCGCGGTGCCCCCACTCCGTGTAACCGAACGTCCCGCGTAGCGCGAGGTCGCCGAGCAGGGAGAAGTGGCGCGCGTTGGGCACCGACACGTGGACGCGCGCGCCGGGCGCGCACAGCGTCCGCAGCCCGCGCAGCACCTCTGCCGGGTCCACGAGGTGCTCGAGCACGTCGTACAGCACGACCGTGTCGTAGGGCCCGCGCAGGCGCCCCTCGGCCAGGACCCGCTCGACGGTGCCCTCGTGCACCTCGCCGAAGAACGATCGCGCGCGCTCGGCCGCCCCGGGGTCTTGCTCCACGCCGGTGAGATCGGCGGCCCCGGCGTCGCGCAGGGCGCGGCCCACCCCGCCCGCCCCGCAGCCCACGTCGAGCACCCGGCCGAGGGGCCGCGGCAGCTTGGCCACCAGGTCGCGCCGCTCGTTCTCGAAGTAGCCAGGGTCGGCCGTGTGCTGGAAGCCGGTCACGGCTGGCCGGCCCGGCGGCGGATCCAGAACGCCCCCGGCTCCACGCCCTCGCGGTAGCTCGGGATCAGCCGGCTCAGCAGCTCGGGCGCCTCCAGCGCGACCGCCTGGGCGCCGGCCAGCACCTCCCAGTCGCCGTTGCCGGACAGGAACGCCTGGAGCAGGTACTGCTCGGTCCAGTAGTGGGCGCCGTCGACGTGCGAGCGGAAGTAGTCGCGCGGGAGGAAGACGTCGTGGAAGTGCACGACCACGCCGGGGGCCGCCAGGGGCAGCAGCTCGAGCACGATGCGGTTGACGTCGCCGCCCAGCTTGACCGTGTGCGATGTGTCGACGAACAGCACGTCGCCCGACTCCAGGCCGGCCACGACCTGCTCGGGCAGGCGCTCGGCCGACACCGGCGCCAGGCACTCGGCCAGCTCCGGGCGGGCCAGGACGTGCGGCGACGGAAAGGGGTCGTAGCAGGCGATCTTCGCCGGATGTCCCTCGGCACGGTTGCGCTCCAGCGCCTCCCACGCCACGAGCGTCGAGTAGCCGCTGCCGAGCTCCACGTACCGGCGCGGCTTGAGGCGGCGCAGCATCGCGTAGAGCAGCTCGGCGTCGACCTGGTCGTAGGTGTTGTTGCCGAGCCGGAACACGCCGACGGGCGCGTCCGGGTCGACCTCGGGACGGAACTCGGCCAGGAAGGCGCCCAGCTCGCGCTCGACCCACGCGGCCTGGCGCGCCGGCTGCCAGTCCACGCCGCGCATCGGGTTGGCGCGGCCGAAGACGTCGTCGGGGAGCCGGTGCACCACGGGGATCGGCGAGTCGTAGCTGGCGCGGACCACATGCAGCCCGGCGCGCTCGGCCGCGCGGTGCGCCTTCAGGTAGGAGCTGTAGGCCACTCGGAAGGCCAGCCCGCCGGACTCCAGGCGGCTGAGGCGGTCGGAGAGACGGGCGCCCTTGCCGTCCGAGGCCGCGGCGCCCCGGCCGGTGAGCTCGCGCAGCCGGTCGCGGACGGCCGCCCCGCCGCGATGGCGCAGTGCCGCCGAGGTGCGACGCGCGCGCTCGCGGACGCGGTCCTCCATGACGTGGGCGCGCTCCGCCCGGCTCAAGGGCCGGAACTCGGCGGCCGCGCGTCGCGGATAGTCGCCCTCGAACGCCTCGACCTCGGCGGGCGACGGGCTCCAATCGGCCAGCTCGGCGCCGCACAGCAGCGCTCGGTAGAGGCTCTCGAGCCGCCGGGTGAGCGGGCCCGCCGAGAGCAGGTCCTCGACGCCGGCCCGACCGGCGGCGCCGAACGCCCGGCGCCGCTCGTCGTCCAGCAGCAGGTCGGCCACGGCCTCGGCGAAGCTGGCCGGGTGGCTCGCGAGCCACCCGCTGCGGCCGTGCTCGACGAACTCCACCTGGGCGTTGTCGACCCAGGGCGTCGAGCACGTGACCACGGGGATCTCGAGCGCCAGCGCCTCGCCGATCGACATCCCCTGCGACTCACCGATCTCGGCGGCGCTCACGAACACGTCGCAGGCGGCGTAATAGGCGGCCAGCCGCGTGGGGTCGAGCGTCGGCTCGGCCAGCACGCAGCGGTCGAGCACGCCGAGGCGGCGCAGGCGCTCCCGCTTGGCCTCGGTCGCCCCCACGAACAGCACCTGGGCGTCGGGCACCAGTCGCAGCAGCGGCGGCACCATGTCCACCAGCAGGTCGCGCCACTTCAGATCGGCGGCGCGTCCCACCCTCCCGACCACCGGCCGGTCGGGATCCAGGCCGAGCAGGCGGCGGGCATCCCGGGGCGAGGGGGCGTCGCGGCGCAGCTCGTCGTGCTCGATCGGGAAGGGCAGCACCCGGTGCCGCGCGTGGAAGCCGGCCCCCGCGCCGCCCAGGCGCTGCCGGTAGCGCATCAGGCACATCTGGGACCCGAACAGATGACAGTCGAAACGGGCCTCGTCGGCCGAGCGGTCCAGCTGGCCGAAGATGTTCGACTCGACCAGGTGCGGGACCCCGGCGCGCGCGCTGGCGGCCGGGACGATCGGCTCGGTCGCGCCGGCCCGGAACACGTGGGCCACGTCCGCGTCCGCCAGCAGCTCGGCGAGGCGGTCCTCGTCCCCGTCCGCACAGGCCACGGGGATGCCGGCCGCCTCCAGCCGCGCCTGCCGCGGTCCCGTCTCGTCCACCGCCACCACCGCGACGTCGAACGCGCTGCGGTCGAGCTCCCGGGCGAAGGACTCGAGGCCCTTCTCGGTTCCGCCGAGCCCGAGAGCGTTCGACAGCATCACCACGCGTGGACGATCTCCCATGGGGCGGTGAGGCTAGGGATCGCGGCGCAGCAGCGCGTTGAGCAACTCCGGTGGCACCGCACGGGTGGCGAACAGCACCGCCGCGTACGCCGTCAGCCCCACGAACGTCTGGACCAGCGGATGGGCGGGCAGCAGGGCGGCCGCGGCCCCCGCCGCCGCCGCGAGCAGGACCTTGGGCACCACCCCGATCTGCGGTGCGAGCCCCTCCCGGCGGCGCGCCAGGGCCAAGAGGTAGGCCACGGCCAGCGTCGCCTCGGCGGCGAACGTGGCGACCGCGGCCCCCATGGCATCGAACTGCCCGGCCAGGACCACCGTCCCCACGATCGCGACGACCCCGGCCACGGCGTTGCACACCAGCAGCGCGGTGTGCTCGCGCAGCGACAGCAGGGCCAACGACGAGGTGGCCACGAGAAAGGCCGAGACGGCCGCCAGCGCCAGCAGGCGCAGCACCGGCACGGAGTCCTCGAACTCGGGCAGGCCGGCGATCACGTCGATCGCGAACCGCGCGGAGAGGGCCAGGGCCAGGGCGAACGCCGCGCCGATGATCAGCGCCACCTCGAACAGGCGCTGGAGCGCGTAGCGCAGCCGCTCGCGGTCGTCGCGCGCGGCCCGGGCGAGGATCGGGAAGCCGGCAGAGACCACGAGCCACGGCACCACGCCGACCGTCTCGACCACCCGGAAGGCGGTGGAGTAGATGCCCGTCTGGTAGTCCGAGGAGATGTAGGACAGCAGGATCACCGCGACGCGGAAGTAGATGATTCCCACGGCCACGGCCGCCGCGTAGGGCAGCACATCGCGCAGGATCCGCCGCCAGGCGGCCAGGTCCGCTGCCGGCATGAGCGGGGCCTCGTGGCGGATCACCAGCAGGGTCAGCACCAGCACCACCAGCGCGGAGGCGATGGTGGTGCCGAAGAAGGGGATCAGCCCGGCGCCGGCGACGACCAGGGCCAGGATCGTGGCGGTGAGCACCGCCTGCTTGAGCAGCTCGAGGGTGGTCACCCAGCCCAGGCGCAGCCGTGCGGACAGCGGGATCGCGTAGGTCTGCTGGGTGAGCGAGAGCAGCAGCCCCAGCCCGGCGATCAAGCTGCCCTCCACCACGACGCGCTCGGCCCCGGTGACGAGCAGGATCGCGGTGGCGGCGGTGATCCCCACCGCCGTCAGCACGAACCGCAGCCCCGCGAGGTTGCGCAGGAACGCGTCCCGCTCGGACGGCTCCAGCACCGCGAACTCGCGCGTGCCGAGGTTGGTGAGGCCCGCCTCGGTGATGCCTCCCACGATGAAGACCACCGACGAGACCGTCACGAAGTGCCCGTAGTCGACCACGCCGAGGTGGCGCGTCATGAAGGGCACCGACACCAGGCTGAGCATCAGCGCGGCGACGTAGCCGACCGTCCGGAGCAGCCCGCCCCGGATCGCCAGGCCGCCCGCGCGGCCGGTATCGAGGACGTCGGGCTCGATCACGCCGTCAGGCCGAGCGTCTGCAGGAATTGCTCGGCTCGACGGCGAGTGGTGTTCCCCGACGCCCACTGGAGGGCTCCCTCCACCAGCTGACCGTAGCGCTCGCCGGTGACGGCCTCGACCTGCGCCAGCAGATCGTCGGCGTCGCGGTAGGAGAGGCAGTTTTGCCCCGGCTCGAGGCCGTGGGGCGCGCAGCGGGCCGGCTTCTCGTCGAGGTCCCGGAAGCAGGGCACCGCGCCGTTGGCGGCCAACTCGTAGTGGCGCATGGCGTCCCAGCCGGCCTTGCGCGTCGTGATCCCGAAGCGCGAGGCGCGCAGGTCGTCGGTGTAGGCGGCCTCGTCCGAGAACGCGTAGCCGCTGCTCGCGTCGGGCAGCCGTGCCGCCAGCTCCGGGTCGACCACGTGCGCCGGGAACTGCTGGCGCTTGGGCGGCGCCTCGGACGCCAGCTTCTCCTCCGGGTACGAGATGGCGATCTCGTGCAGCGGCAGCCGGTCCGCTACCGCCCCCGGGGCCAGGCCGTACCAGCGCAGGCGACCCGTGGCCGGCGTCCACTCGCGCTTGAAGTACGCAGCGCGGCGGTGCGCCCGGGGCAGCAGCCAGCCGCGCGGCGAGCGCCACCAGGTCGGCCCGTAGGGATACATCCACGGGACGTCGGCGCCGTCCACCACCGCCAGGCGGGTGTCGGACGGGGCGCCTGCGCGGACGTCGCGCCACCAGTGCCAGTCGCGCCAGATTGTCCCGACCACCACCAGGTCGAACTCGCCCGCGGCCATGCGCTCCAGCGGGCGGTCGCGGTCCACCTCGATGTCCTCCAGCTGGCCGTAGATCGAGAAGCCACGCCCGTAGAGCCGCTCGCGCTGTTCGGCTGGGAAGCTCGAGTAGAGGAACTCCCGCTTGGGGAAGTCCACCGCGCGGTCCCCCAACACGCTGCGCAGGCCGTGAAAGAGGCTGTCGGCCACGTAGTCCTCGCGCGGGTCGGCGAGGAAGAGCACGGATGGCGCCATCGGGCGCGGCACGTTAGCGACGCCACGGCGCCTCGCTGGGGTAGCCTGCCACCCGCCGCATGCACACCGTCTGGATAGGCGCGGCCGGCACGGCTACGGGATACGGCATCGCCCGCTCGCTGCGCACCCACTGGGGCGACCGGGTGCGGCTGGTCACCGCCGACATCAACCCCGCCCATCTCGTCGCGGCCTCGGAGCTGGCCGACGCGCACGTCGTGGTACCGCCGGTCGCCCAGGCGGACCGCCTCGCCCGCGCCCTCCGGGACGGCTTCGAGGCCCACGGCGTGGACACCTACTTCCCGCTGCTGGTGGCGGAGATCGTGCTGGCCGCGGGCCTCGCCGAGGCTCTGGGCGTGTCCCTGGTCGGCCCCGGAGCAGCTGCGGCGGCCCTGTGCGCCGACAAGCTGGAGGCCGCCCGCTGGATGGAGGCGCACGGGATTCCCGCCCCGCCCACGGTCAGCGCCGCGGAGGCGCGCTGGTGGCCCGAGGGGGTGGTCGTGAAGCCGCGCTCGGGCCAGGGCAGCCACGGCGTGGAGACGATCGCGGCGGAAGCGGAGCTGGGGCGGGCACGCGAACGCGGCGAGGACGCCGTCGCGCAGCGCCGCTGCCGCCCGCCGGAGATCACCGTGGACGCGTTCGCGTCGCGCGACGGCGCGTTGTTTCGGTCGGTGTGCCGCGAGCGGCTCGAGGTCAAGGCCGGCGTCTGCACCAAGGCGCGGCTGTTCGAGGACGCCGAGCTGGCGGACGTCGTGCGGACGATCGCGGGCGAGCTCGGGCACGCGGGCGTGCTCTGCGTCCAGGCGATGCGCGGCCCGGACGGATACGAGGTCACCGACCTGAACCCGCGGCCGGGAGCCGGCACGCCGATGAGCGCCCTCGCCGGCGTGGACGTCACGGCCGCCGCCCTGGCCGACCTCTGGGGCGAGGACCCCGAGCCGTTCCTCGGCCGTTTCGAGGGGGAGCCGTTCGTGGTGCGCCGCTACGAGGAGATCCTGCGGTACCCGGCTTGACCACGCTTGCGCTCGACCTGGACGGAACGCTGATCGACTGCCGCGCCCGCCAGGTCGCGGTGGCGGTGCACGTCGCCGGGCCGCTGGACGAGGACGCCTTCTGGAGCGCCAAGCGCAGCGGCGCGACGACGGCGGACGCGCTGGCCGCACAGGGCGCAAACGATCCCGCCGCCATTGCCGCCGCGTGGATGGAGCAGGTGGAGGAGGAGCGCTGGCTGGTGCTCGACCGACCGCTGCCCGGCGCCGCGGAGGCGCTAGCGAGCGTGAGGGCCGGCGGCCTCGCCCCCGTGGTGCTCACCGCGCGCCGGCACGCGGACCGCGTGCGGCGGCAGGTCCGGCGGCTGGGGCTGGACGTCGATCGGGTCGCCGTCGTCGCGCCCGCGGACGCGGTGGCCGGCAAGGCGCATGAGCTGGCTCGGCTCGGTGCCCGCGGCATGATCGGCGACAGCGAGACCGACCTGCGCGCCGCCGTGCAGGCGGGCGTGGCGTTCGAGGCGGTCGGCACCGGGCAGCGGGATCCCGACTTCCTGCGCCGTCACGGGGCCGGTGCGGTCCACGCCGCCCTGCCCGAGGCGGTGAGTGCCGTGATGGCTGCCCTCCCGCACGCCACGTAAGCTCCCGCCCCGAGTGTCGAACGGCAAGCGCGCACTGATCACCGGGATCACCGGCCAGGACGGCTCGTACCTCGCCGAGCTGCTGCTCGAGAAGGGGTACGAGGTGCACGGCATGGTGCGGCGCTCGTCAACGGAAACCTTCCAGCGCCTGGAGGGCTTCCGCGACTCGGTCGTGCTCCACACCGGCGACCTGCTCGACCAGCGGTCGCTGGTCGACGTGCTGCGCGAAAGCCAGCCGGAGGAGATCTACAACCTCGCGGCGATGTCGTTCGTGGCGGCGTCGTGGTCTCAGCCCGTGCTCACCGCGGAGTTCACCGCCGTGGGCGTCACGCGCATGCTCGAGGCGATGCGCGAGGCCAACCCCAAAGCCCGCTTCTACCAGGCGTCCAGCTCCGAGATGTTCGGCCAGGTGCTGGAGGTCCCCCAGACCGAGACCACGCCCTTCTACCCGCGCTCGCCCTACGGCGTGGCGAAGTGCTACGCGCACTTCATCACCGTCAACTACCGCGAGTCATACGACCTCTACGCGGCCTGCGGGATCCTCTTCAACCACGAGAGCGAACGCCGCGGCCTGGAGTTCGTCACCCGCAAGGTCACCCACGCGGCGGCCGCCATCAAGCTCGGTCTCCAGAGCGAGGTCGCCCTCGGCAACCTCGACGCCGAGCGCGACTGGGGCTACGCCAGGGACTACGTCGAGGCGATGTGGCTGATGCTCCAGCAGGACGAGCCGGACGACTACGTGATCGCCACGGGCAAGGCCCATTCGGTGCGCGATCTGGTGGACGTGGCGTTCGACCACGTCGGCCTGGACCCCGCCGACCACGTGCGGGTCGACCCCAAGTTCCTGCGTCCGGCGGAGGTGGAGCACCTGATCGGCGACACGACCAAGGCGCGCGAGCAGCTCGGCTGGGAGCCGCGGACCTCGTTCGAGGACATGATCAAGCTGATGGTCGACTCGGACCTCGAGCTGCTGGCACGCGGCGTCCCGCAGAAGCAAGCCGGCTGAGATGGCAGACGTTCCGGAGCAGTGCGATCTGGCGGTGGTCGGCGGCGGCATCGTCGGCCTGTCGGTCGCGCGCGAGCTGACGCGCCGCCGGCCCGGCCTGAGCGCGGTCGTGCTCGAGCGCGGGGCCACGATCGCGACCGGGCAGACCGGCGCCAACAGCGGCGTCATCCACGCGGGCATCTACTACGTGCCCGGCTCCCTCAAGGCGCGCCTGTGCGTGGAGGGCGCGCTCGAGATGTACGAGTACTGCGAGCAGCAGGGCATCGAGCACGAGCGCTGCGGCAAGGTGATCGTCGCGCGCGACGAGAGCGAGCTGGGCCGCCTGGACGAGCTCGAGCGGCGCGGCCACGCGAACGGCGTGCCCGGGCTGCGCCGTCTCTCCCGGGCGCAGCTGAACGAGATCGAGCCGCACTGCCGCGGCGTGGGCGGGCTGCACTCGCCGGCCACCGGGATCGTCAACTTCGCCGACGTGGCCGCGGCACTCGCTCGCGAGCTCGAGGCCTCCGGCACGCCGGTGGTCACCAGCTGCGGCGTGGAGGACGTCCACTCGCGCCCAGGCCGCGTCGGCCTCTCGCACACTCGCGGCGAGACGCAGGCCCGCTTCGCGGTGTTCTGCGCCGGCGTGGGCTCCGACCGCCTGGCCGTGGCCGCGGGCGCGCCGCCCGACCCGCGCATCGTGCCGTTCCGCGGCGCCTACCTCTACCTGCGTCCCGAGCGCCGCGACCTCGTGCGATCGCTGATCTACCCCGTGCCCGATCCGTCGCTGCCGTTCCTCGGCGTTCACCTGAGCCGGCACATCGACGGCCAGGTCTCGCTCGGCCCGACGGCCCTGCTTGCCCCGCGCTCGCCGGGCGACCTGGTCTGGCCGGGGACGCTGCGCATGGCACGCCGCTGGTGGCGAACCGGGATCACCGAGATCCGCCACGCGGCCAGCCGCAGGGCGCTAGCCCGCGCCGCGGCCGACTACGTGCCCGACATCGGCCCCGGCGACTTCGACGGCGGCTTCGCCGGCAAGCGCGCCCAGGCGCTGGGCCGCGACGGCAAGCTCGTGGACGACTTCGTCGTCTCCGAGACCGAGCGCGCCCTGCACGTGCGCAACGCGCCCTCGCCCGCCGCGACGTCTTCCCTTGCCCTCGCCCGCCTGATCGCCGACCGCGCGGAGCCCGGGCTGGACTGATGCGCCGCCTCGAGACACGCCTCGACGGACCCGTCCTGCTCGAGCCGGCGGTGCACGGCGACGCCCGCGGCTTCTTCGTGGAGACCTACCGCGAGGGGCTGGTCGCAGAGCTGGGCGTGCACGACGAGTTCGTTCAGGACAACCACTCGCGCTCGCGTCTCGGCGTCCTGCGCGGGATGCACTTCCAGCCCGGCCAGGCGAAGCTGGTCCGCTGCGCGCGCGGCGCGATCGTCGACGTGATCGTCGACATCCGGCCCGGCTCGCCCTCGTTCGGGGGCTGGGAGGCGTTCACGCTCGACGACGAGACGCACCACCAGCTCTACGTGCCCGACGGCTTCGCGCACGGGTTCTGTGTCGTCTCCGAGCTGGCCGACGTGACCTACAAGGTCTCGAGCTACTACGACCCGGCCGCCGAGTCGGGCTTCCGCTTCGACGACCCCGAGGTCGGCATCGAGTGGCCCGACGTCGAGGCCCAGGTCTCCCAGCGCGACCGCGAGGCCCCGCTGCTGAGCGAGCTCAGCCTCGGCGGCTGAGCAGCCCGCGCTCGCTGGCGCTCAGCACCAGGCGATAGAAGATCGCCCAATAGAGCAGCACCCCGCCGGCGGCCAGGGCGATCACGGCCACCGTCTCGTCCATGGGCAGCAGCGCGCGACCGCCGAGCAAGCCCACCGCCAGCGCCGCGGCCAGCAGGTAGCTCGGCGCCCAGGCGTGGCGAGCCAGCTCGCCCAGCCGGGCGCCCGACGCGCGCAGCCCGAGCCGGAGCATGAACGGGAACGCGAGCACGAACGGCACGGCGGTGCCGAGCGCCGGGCCCTCGAGCCCCAGCTCCGGCGTGAGCGCGAGCGACAGGGCGAGGTTGGCCGCTGCCACCACGACCATGATGCGCGCCACCTCGCGGGCGCGCCCGGCGCCGACCAGGAACCCCGGCGTCACGATCAGGCCGCCGTAGAGCAGCCAGTAGGAGACGAGGATCGCCAGCGCAACCTCGCCGTCCGCGTAGCGGTCGCCCAGCCAGGCCTCGAGGATCGGCCCGGCCAGCACGATCAGGGTCACGCAGACCGGGACGAATAGCGCCAGCGTGTAGCGCGTGCCGCGCACGGCCAGGTCGCGCAGGCGGCGCTGGTCGCCGGTGGCGACGTAGCGCGAGGCGCTCGGCACCACGGGCACCGCCAGCGCCCCGCCGAGGGCGTAGAGCAGGTTGTGGGCGCGCACCGGCCCCTCGAACAGCCCGACCGCCGTCGGGGTGCGGTAGGCGCCCAGGATCACGCGTCCGAAGGCGTACATCGCCACGTTGCACAGCTCGACCACCAGCAGCCAGCCCGCGGTGGGCACGATCGCCATCACACGCCCGCGGCTGGCGGCACCGGGCCGCAGGCGCAGGGCCAGGCCGGCGCGGCGAGCCACCAGGGCCGACAGCGTGCCGCTGTAGAGGGGGAGCGCGCCGCTGGCGGCGATCAGCACGCCGAGGCCGGCGCCGCCGAAGATCAGGGCGAGCATCGTCGCCAGGTACAGCAGCACCGCGACGATCTCGGTGCCCGCCGCACGCACGAACTGGCGCTCCGCGCGCAGGGCGTCGAGCCAGACGCTCGCCGCCACGCCCGTCGCCGTGAGCGCGCCCAGGCCGATCGCGCCCACACGCGCGTCGCGCGCCAGCTCGCCGTCGAGGATCAGCGCGGCGATCAGCAGTCCCGCGCCGGCGATCAGCAGCCCGGTGGCCAGGCCGGCCACCGCGTAGAGCGCCGCCGCGGCCGAGAACACCAGCCCGCGCTCCGCCGGGTCGACCGCGCCGGCCATCGCGCGCACAGCGGAGCTCGCGACGCTGTTGCGCAGCACCAGCAGGTAGCCGGCCAGCGAGGCGACCAGCCCGTATGCGCCCAGCTCGGCGACCGAGAGCCGCCGCGCCAGGATCGTCACGATCGCGAGCAGCACCAGCAGCCCTGCGCCCTGGGCTACCTGCTGAAGCAGGACTCCAGACGCGAGCAGGCGGGCCTCGCCGGGCCCCGGCGCACCCTCCTCGGACTGCGCAACCCCGGCCGGACGCACGGGTTTAGACCTTACGGGAGCCGTTGGCCAAGCAGGCGGCTGGGCCGCCTGCGCAGGCTTTCGAGCCGTTCGCCAAGCAGGCGGCTCGGCCGCCTGCGCAGGCTTTCGCCTCCCCGGCGAGCGGATCCCCCGTCCGCCCGGCTACGCTCCCATCGGCCCATGCATTCACGCCACCCCGAGCCGCTTCCGCCCGCAGCGGCGGCGGCGGCAGACGTCAGCACACGAGAGGTACTCGGCGTGCCGGTGGCGATGGTGGACTACGACCGCGCCATCGCGGTCATGGACCAGCTGATCGAGAGGCGCGAGCGCGGGTACGTCTGCGTCGCCCCCGTCCACGCGCTGATGGTCGCCCAGGACGATCCCGAGATGCTCGCCGCGCTGCGCGGCGCAACGCTGGTGGTGCCAGACGGCATGCCGGTGGTGTGGGCCGCGAACCTGCTCGGCGAGCAGCTCTCCGACCGCGTCTACGGCCCCGAGCTGATGCTGCGCTACTCCGACCACTCCGCGGAGCGCGGCCACCGCGTCTGGCTCTACGGCGGTCGCGACCAGGGCTCGCTCGTGCAGCTCGCGCTGTCGATGCGCAACCGCCACCCCGGCATCCGCGTGGTCGGCGGCTACTCGCCGCCCTTCCGGCCGCTGACGCCGGAGGAGGAGGACGGCGTCGTGCGCCAGATCAACGAGGCGAAGCCCGACGTGCTCTGGGTCGGCATCGGGGTGCCCAAGCAGGAGAAGTGGATGGCGCGCATGCGCGACCGCCTCGACGTGCCCGTGATGTGCGGCGTGGGCGCCGCGTTCGACTTCCACTCCGGGCGCGTCTCGATGGCGCCGGTTTGGATGCAGGAGCGCGGGCTCGAGTGGGTCTACCGCACCTTCCAGGAGCCTCGCCGCCTGCTGCGCCGCTACCTGACCACCAACCCCCGCTTCGTGGCCGCGTTCGCCCGGCAGTACCTCAGCCGTCGCCGCGGAGGGCGTCGATGAGCTCCTGGCGGTCCCGCCGGACCGCCAGGTAGTTGGGCCCGGCGAAGTCCTCGTCGCGCCCGATCTCGTAGGAGCGGAACTCCACACCGTTCGGAAAGACCTTGCCGACGCTGAAGCCGGCGGACTCGAACAGCTCGTGGAAGTCGGCCAGCAACAGGTGGGTGCGTATGTTCACGAGGCCGTACTCGAACTGGACGGACGCGATCCTGCCCTCGCCGAGCATCCGGGAGAAGCCCTCCAGCACCTTCCCCTCGGCGCCCTCGACGTCGACCTTGACGAGGTCGACGCTGTCGATCCCGCGCTCGCTGCAGTAGGCGTCGCCGGTGGTGACCGAGGCCTGGCGCGTCTCCGAAGGCAGGCCCTGCCCCAGCGGGTCGATGCCTGACAGCTTCGGCGCGTCGGGATAGAAGCGCACGTCAACCGTGCCGCTGCGGTCGCTCAGCCCCACCGCGTTCACCGTGATGCCCGGCAGCCCGGCCACGTTGCGCTCGAGGATCCGGGCGGTGTCCGGCACGATCTCGAAGCAGTGGATCTCGGCGTCGGGCGAGGCCCCGTGCGCCAGCTGCGTCCACTGGCCCACGTTCGCCCCCACGTCGAAGATGCAGCGCGGGGCGAATCGGCCGAGGACCTGCAACACACGGCGCTCGCCGTTGGTCTCGGGGTCGTAGTCGCAGTTGCCGTATGCCCGCAGGAAGCCGCGCGCGAAGCACGCCGCCATGCGCAGCGGGCGAGCGCGGCGCCGGAGCGCGACCTGCCGGGTGAACATGCGCTTGGCTCGCTGCACTGCGCCGTACACTCCCGGCCATGTCAAGGAGCGTCGCCGTGGTCGGACTGGGCCGAGTGGGCCTGCCGCTCGCTCTCTCGTTCGCCGACCGCGGCCTTGACGTGATCGGCGTCGAGCGCGAGCCCGCGGTGCTCGAGCAGGTGGCCGCCGGGCGCATGCCCTTCAGGGAGACCGGCACCCAGGAGCTGCTCGAGCGGGTGATGGAAGCGAATCGCTTCGAGGGCACGCGCTCCGTGCAGGACGCGGCGCGCGCCGACCACATCGTGCTCACGCTCGGCACGCCCGCGCACGTTCACATCGAGATCGACATGTCGCAGATCAGGCAGGCGGTGGACGACCTGCTGCCGGTGCTGCGCGAGGGGCACTCGCTGATCCTGCGCTCGACGGTCGCGCCCGGCACGACCGACTGGGTGGCCGGCTACATCGAGCAGCGGCGCGGCTTCCGGGTGGGCGAGGACCTGTTCGTGGCGCACGTCCCCGAGCGCATCGCCGAGAACCACTTCCTGGAGGAGATCGCCACGCTGCCCTGCATCGTCGGCGGCGTCGGCGAGGGCTCCGGGGCGAAGGCGGCCGAGCTGTTCGAGGCCTTCGGGGCGGAGATCGTGCAGACGACGCCGGTGCAGGCGGAGCTGGCCAAGATCTGGACCAACATCCTGCGCTACACGCAGTTCGCGCTGCCCAACCTCCTGATGATGGAGAGCGAGCAGTACGACGCGAACGTGTTCGAGGTGATCGACCTGATCAACCGCGACTACCCGCGCGGCGGCATCGCGCGGCCCGGCCTGACCGCCGGCGCCTGCCTGCGCAAGGACTTCACCTTCTCCGAGGAGCGCTCGAGCTCGCCCGGCATGCTGCTCGCGGTGTCGCGCGTCCACGAGACCGTGCCGCTGTTCCTGGTCAAGGGCCTGAAGGCGCGCCTGGGCGGCTCGCTGCGCGACCGCAAGGTCGCCGTGCTCGGGCTCACCTTCAAGCGCGACTCCGACGACGTGCGCGACTCGCTCTCCTACAAGCTGGTGCGGCTGCTCGAGCGCGAGCTGGCCCACGTGGCCCGCCACGACCCGCACGTGACCGCCGGCTCGGACCCCCTGGAGGCCGCGCTCGACGGCGCCGAGGCCGTGGTGGTGGCGACCAACCACTCCGGCTTCGAGGACCTGCTGCCGCGCCTGCCCGAGGGCGTGCTGCTCGTCGATCCCTGGAACGTCACCGGCTCGGGCCGCGTCTTCGGAACGGTGCGCGAGCGCGCGGCGGTCGAGTGAGCCGCGTCCTGGTCACAGGCGGCGCCGGCACGATCGGCGCGGCGGTCGTGCGGCGGCTGGTCGGCGATCCCGCGTGGGACGTGCGCGTGTCCGACCAGCGCGAGGCGCCCGCATGGATGCGGGAGTCCTGCGAGGTGCACACCGGCAACCTGCTGTCGGTGGACGAGGCACGCTCGGCGATGCGGGGCTGCTCGCACGTGATCCACCTGGCGGCGATCGTCGGCGGCATCGCGAACTTCCACAAGCTGCCGCACACGCTGCTCGAGGTGAACAACGGCCTCTACAACGCGGTCTTCCGGGCGGCGCTGGACGAGCCGGTCGAGCGGCTCGTGTACGTCTCGTCCTCGATGGTCTTCGAGCGCGCCACCGAGTTCCCGACCGCCGAGGAGCACCTGGCCGCGTGCCCCGCGCCGCACTCGGCCTACGGCTTCTCGAAGCTGGCGGGCGAGGTCTACTGCCGCGCGCTGCACGACGAGCACGGCCTGCCCTACACGATCTGCCGTCCCTTCAACGCCTACGGGCCGGGCGAGATGCCCGACGACGAGCCCGGCATCGCGCACATGGTCCCCGACGTGATCCGCAAGGTGCTCGCCGGCGCCCGCCCGCTGCCGATCTTCGGGTCCGGCGAGCAGACGCGCACGCTCACGCACGTGGACGACATCGCCTCCGGGGTCGTGGCGGCGATGGCGCACCGGGCGGGTGAGAATGAGGACTTCAACGTGTCCGCCTCCGAGGAGCGCACCGTCGCGGAGATCGCCCGCATCATCTGGGAGGCGTGCGGCGAGGACCCGGATGCCTTCGAGCTGGAGCACCTGCCCTCGTTCGAGGTCGACGTGCAGCGGCGCTGGCCCTCGGTCGAGAAGGCCAAGCGGCTGCTCGGGTGGGAGGCGCAGATCGGCCTGCGCGAGGGCATCGCGAGCACGGTCGAGTGGCTGCGCGAGCAGGAGCTTGCACCCCGGCGTGCGTGAACCCGCCCTGGTCACGGGCGGCAGGGGCTTCGCGGGGCGGCACCTCGTCGCCCTCCTCCCGGGCGCCGTAGCTCCCTCGCACGAGGAGCTCGACCTGCTCGACGCCGATGCCGTGCGCGCGACTGTCCGCGAGACCCGGCCCGGCACGGTCTTCCACTTGGCGGCGCTGGCGTCCGCCGGGCGCTCGTGGGAGACGCCCGCCAAGACGGTCACCGCGAACTCGGCGATGACGGTGAACCTGCTGGAGGCGGTGCGGCTCGAAGCGCCCGAGGCCACCGTGGTGATCGTCAGCTCGGGCGAGGTCTACGGCCCGCCGGAGCGGCTGCCCGTGGACGAGGACGCCGCGCTGAGGCCGCAGAACCCCTACGCGGTCTCGAAGGCGGCCTCCGATCTGCTCGGCGGCCAGTACGCCGACGCCCACGGCCTGCACGTGGTGCGGATGCGGGCCTTCAACCACGCCGGCCCGGGGCAGCGCGCGCCCTTCCTGATCGGGACGCTCACGCGCCAGGTGGCCGAGGCCGAGCTGGCCGGCGCCGCCGAGGCCCTCGTGCTCACCGGAAACCCCGAGTCCGCACGCGACTTCACCGATGTGCGCGACGTGGCGCGCGCCTACGTCGCGGCGCCCGGCCTGCCCGCTGGCGTCTACAACGTCGCGAGCGGCCGCGCGGTGAGCGTCCGGGAGCTGATCGAGCTGGTGCGCGGCGCCGCGCGCATCCCGGTGCGCCACGAGGTGGACCCGGAGCGGATCCGGCCGCACGACGTGGCCGAGGTGCGCGGCTCCGCCGAGCGGCTGCGCGCCGCCACCGGATGGACGCCTGAGATCCCGCTGGAGCGGACGGTGGCGGACGCCCTCGATGCCTGGCGAAAGGAGCTCGGACCCGCGCGGTGACGGCCGACGCGATCGCCGTAGTGATCGTCACGCACGACAGCGCCGGCCACGTCGGCGGCGCGCTCGCGGCGCTGACGCCACAGCTGCGTCCCGGCGACGAGCTGGTCGTGGTGGACAACGGCTCCCGGGACGGCACGGCGGACGCCGTGCGCGCCGCCGCACGGCGCGCACGGGTCATCGAGCAGGACAACCGCGGCTTCGCCGGGGGGGCCGCCGCCGGCGCGGCGGCAACCTCCGCGCCGCTGCTGCTGTTCCTGAACCCCGACGCGCAGCCCGCCCCCGGCTGCCTCGCCGAGCTGCGCCGGATCGCCCCGGAGCGCCCGAACTGGGGCGCCTGGCAGGCGCTCGTGACCATGCACGGCGGCACCGCGATCAACACGGCGGGCAACGTGACGCACTTCCTGGGCATGGGCTGGGCCGGGCGCTGCGGGCGGCCGGTGTCCGAGGCGCCGGACGCGCCGGCCGAGGTGCCCTTCGCCTCGGGCGCCGCCCTGGCGGTGCGACGCTCCGCCTGGGACCAGGTGGGCGGCTTCGACGAGCGCTACTTCATGTACTGCGAGGACCTCGACCTGTCGCTGCGGCTGTGGCTGAGCGGCTGGGGGGTCGGCATCGCCCCCGCCGCGCGCGTGGAGCACGACTACGACTTCGAGAAGGGCGGGCGCAAATGGTTCCTGCTCGAGCGCAACCGCTGGTGGACGATCCTGGCGGACTACCCGGGTCCGCTGCTGGTGCTGCTTGCCCCGGCGCTGATCGGCGCGGAGCTGGCGCTGCTGGCCGTGGCGTGGCGCGGCGGCTGGCTGCCGGCGAAGCTGCGCGCCCAGGCAGCAGTGGTGCGCGCGCTGCCGCGCATGCTGGCCCGCCGCAGGGCCGTGCAGGCGCAGCGCACCGTGGGCGCCGCCGAGTTCGCGCGCCGGCTGACGGCCGACCTCGACAGTCCCTACCTCGGTCCGCTGGCGGAGGTCGCGCCACTGGCGGCGGCGCAGCGCGCCTACTGGGCCGCGGTATTGGCGCTGCTGTCGCTCACCAGCCGCTCGTAGAGCCCGAGCAGGCTGCCCAGGTAGCGCGCCTCGGAGTGGCGCTCACGCACCCGGGCCAGCAGCGCCTCGCCCTCCTCGCGCCGACGTGCCGGTTCGCTCCAGAGCGCGCGCAGGCGCTCCGCGAGCGCCCGCGCGTCGCCGAGCGGCACGCAGCTCTCGTCCCCCACCAGCTCCGGCACCCCGCCGCTGCGCGTGGCGGCGACCGGCACACCGGCGCCCATCGCCTCCAGTACCGAGAACGGCGAGAACTCGTGGCTGCGCGAGCTCTGCACCAGCACGGCGGCGCCCGCGAGCAGCTCCCTCACCGCGGCGCCCGAGACGTGGCCGAGCAGCTCGACGGGGGCGCCGAGGCGGCGCACCTGCGCCGCCAGCTCGGCGGCGGCGGGGCCGTCCCCGGCGATCCGCAGCGGCACGCCCGCGAGGGCCGCCGCCTCCACGGCCACGTCGAGCCCCTTCTCCGGCGACAGCCGCCCCGCCGCGAGCGCGTAGCGGCCGTCGTGCGCCCGCGAGCCCGCCGCGAGCTCGTCCGCCGGCAGGTAGTGCGGGAGCACCTCCATTCGCGCGCTCGGCACGCCGAGGCGAGCGAGCTGACCGGCGGCCCACCGGCTGGGAGCCACGAAGCGGTCCGCCGCCGAGAGCGCGAGCGGCTGGTGTCGCGCCAGCCCGGCGGCGTAGACGGCCGCCTCGGGAAGCGAGCCGCGGCAGTTCAGCGCCAGCCCTGGGAGCGTGTTGCGTCCGCGGCAGCGGAAGCAGGGCGCGCCGTCGCGGGCGGCGACCCCGATCGCGCAGAACAGTCGCGCGTTGTGGAGGTGGAGCACGACGCGGGCGCCCGCGTCGCGCGCGGCGGCCAGCCCGCGCGGGCCGATCAGCGGCTGCATGTTGTGGACGTGGGCGATCCCGGCCCCGAGCTCGCGGACTGCGGCCGCGATCTCCTCCTCGCCCGCCCCGCCGCGCAGCAGCGCGGCCGCGGCCTGCACGCGGCGGGCCTGCGCGGAGTGCCGCTCAAGCAGGCGGTGCTCGACGCCCGCGTTCGTCAGCGCCTGCTGCTGCAGCGCCAGCGAACGCTCCTCTCCGCCCTCGAGGCGGTAGCGGTTGTGGAGCAGGAGGACGCGAGGGTGGCCCGGTGCGTGCATGGGGCCGGGCTACGCTATCGACCCCGATGGACCCGCCCGTGGTGTCAGTCGTGGTGCCCACGCGCGGCCGGGCGGCGTACCTCGAGGTGACGCTCGACTCGCTGCTCGCGCAGCGTGGGGGCATCGCACACGAGATCATCGTCGTCGACGACGACGGCGTCGGCGACGCGACGGCGGACGCGGTGGCCGCGCGGCCGGGCGTGCGCTACGTGCCCCACGGCGCGCGGCGGGGGCTCAACGTCGCCCGCAACACCGGGGTGCGCGAAAGCCGCGGATCGCTGATCGCCTTCGTGGACGACGACGTGCTCGTTCCGCCCGGCTGGCTCGAGGCGCTGGCCGAGGGCGCGAGCCGGCATCCCGGCGCCGAGGCCTTCGGCGGCCCGATCCGGGCGCGCTTCGAGGGCCGGGCCCCGCGCGGATGCGGCCGCGAGGAGCCGCCGATCACCACGCTCGACCTCGGCCCGGTGGACCGCGAGGCGGACCGCGCCTGGGGAGCGAACTTCGCCGTGCGGCGCACCGCGGTGGAGCGCATCGGGCAGTTCGACGAGGGCATCGTGCGGCCCCACGGCGACGAGGAGGAGTGGCTCGAGCGCCTGCGGGCCGCCGGCGGCCACATCGTCTACCTCGCCGGCGCGGGGCTCGACCATCGCCGCACGGCAGAGGACGCGCGGCTGCGCCCGCTCGCCCGCGCCGCCTACGCCCGCGGCCGCGGCGCGCGCGCCAGCGACCGCCGCCGCGGCCGGCAGCCCTCACTGGCCGGCGAGCTGCGCGTGCTGGCCGGCTGCGGCTGGCACACGCTCCGGCGCGCGTGCCCGCAGGGCGTGATCATGGGCGCGCACTCCGCCGGCCGCGTCGTCGAGACCCTGCGGCCGCGCCCGGCGCGGGAGGAGCCGTGACCGCCGCTGCGCTGTCCGGTGACGCCGGCGACGTCACGCACCCGTGGCGGCGCGCCAAGCGGACGCTCGCGGACGTCGCCTTCGGCGCGGCGGACCGCGCAGTGCGCGTCGGCGCGCGCGCCGACGCCCTCGCCCGCGCGCAGGCACCCCAGCGCGTGGTGGCGATCGGCGTCTACCGCGACGGCTCGCTGCTGCCCGCCGCGCTCGAGCGCCTCGCGTCCGAGCGCCACGACGTGCGGCTCGCGCTCGGCGCGACCGGCGCCGCCGACCCGCGGCTGGCCGCCCATACGGTGGCCGAGCACCTCGACGGCGGCAAGTTCGAGAACCTCAACCGCGTGCTCGCGGCCGCCGGCCCGGCGGAGTTCGACTGGCTGCTCGCCGTGGACGACGACCTGCTCGTGCCGGCGCGCTTCCTCGACCGCTTCGTGGCCCTCTGCAGCCACTTCCGGCTTGACCTCGCCCAGCCGGCCCAGAGCCAGCGCAGCCACTCGGCCTGGCGCGTGACGCGGCGGCGCCCGGCCTCGCTGGTGCGCGAGACGCGCTTCGTCGAGATCGGTCCGCTGACCGCCTTCGGGCGGCGCGCCGCGGGCGAGCTGGTGCCGTTTCCCGAGCTGCGCTTCGGCTGGGGGCTCGACCTGCACTGGGCCGCGCTGGCCGCCGAGCGCGGCTGGCGTCTGGGCGTGGTCGACGCCACGCCCGTCCGCCACGAATCCGCGACGGTGGGGGCCTCCTACAGCGCCGCCGACGCCCAGGCCGAGGCCGCGCGCTTCCTCGCCGGCCACCCGCACCTGCCCGCCGCCCGCGCGGGCGACGTGGTCGCGACGCACCGGCGAGCGGGCGGCTGATGCGCCTCCTGTTCGTGGCGCCCGACATGGAGCGCGGCGGGGCCGAGCGCCACTGGGCGACGCTGATCCCGGCGCTGCGGCGCCGCGGCGCCGCGGTGCGGCTGCTCTGCCTCAACGGCGAGGGGCCGCTGTTCGACGAGGTGCGCTCGGCCGGCGTGCCCACGGCGTGCCTGCACCTGCGCGGCCGCGGCGACCTGCCCGCGCTGCGCCATGCCCTCGCCGAGGCCGGCGGGCGGCCCGACGCCGTCGTCACCCGCGGCGTCAGCCCGCAGCTCGTCGGCCAGGCGATCGCGAGCGCCGCCGGCGCCGCCCACGTGCTCAACGAGCACACCCCGCTCACGCCCGCCGGCGACCTGCTGGCGATGCGTCCCCACCAGCGCGTGCTGACGCGGCTGGTGGCGCCGCGCGTGGACCGCGTGATCGCCGTGAGCGCGCGCCAGGCGGCGCCGCTGCAGCGCCTCGGGTACCGCGCCGAGCGCATCGTGGCGGTGCCGAACGGCCTGTTCGACGGCGACGTGGCGACCCACGCCGACCCCGCCGCCACCCGCCGCGCGCTGGGTCTCGACGGCGGCGACTTCGCGGTGCTGTGCGTGGCCAACCTGCGTGCGGAGAAGCGGGTGGACGCCTTCATCGAAGCCGTCGCGCGGGCGCGCGCCCAGGTACCGCGGCTGCGCGGGCTGGTGGCCGGCGACGGGCCCGAGCGCGAGCGGCTGGAGCGGCTCGCGGCCGAACACGAGGGAGTCGAGCTGCTGGGCTCGCGCGGGGACGTGCCCGGCCTGATCGCCGCCACCGACGCGCTCTGCCTGCTGAGCGAAGCGGAGGCGCTGCCGATCAGCCTGCTCGAGGCGATGGCGCTGGCCCGGCCGGTGGTGACGAGCGACGTGGGCGGGACGGGCGAGGCCGTGGCCGACGGGGACACCGGCTTCGTCGTTCCGCCCGGCGACGTCGCGGCCGCCGGCGCGGCGCTGGCCGACCTGGCCGCCCGTCCCGAGCGCGCCCGCGCGATGGGCGAGCGCGGACGCGAGCGCCAGCGCACGCGCTTCAGCGGCGAGGCGATGGTCGACGGCTACCTGCGCGCGCTGCGAGAGGTGGCCGCGCGGTGAATGCCCGCCCCGACGTCCTGCTGCTCTCGCTGGGCACCACGCTCGGCTGGCGCGTGGCCGACTCGATCCTCCTCGACCAGATCGAGCGCGCCGGCGCGGCCACGGCCGCGGCCACCGTGCGCGTCGGGGCGAGCGGGGGGCTGCGCCGGGCCTATCCGGTGACCGACTTCGTCGAGGCGCTCGCCGCGCGGCGCGCCCTGGCCGCGGCGCTGCGCCGCCACCGCCCGCGCGCGGTCGTGATCTCCACGACCACTGCCGCGCTGCTGGCGGACTGGGGCGAGCTGCCCTGCGCCGTGCGCCTGGACGCACCGGCGAGCATGAACCGCCCCGGCATCCACAACGCGGCGGTGCACGCGCTGGAGCGGCGCGCGCTCGCCCGCGCGCGGCTGGTGCTGCCCTGGAGCCACGCCGCCCGCGCCGAGCTGCCCGCGGACACCGCGCCGGCGATCGTGGTGCCGCCGCCGATCACCGCGTCCGGCGAGCCGCCGGCGACGCGCGAGCGCCTCGCGGTCGCCTACACGCCAGACGTGAAGGCCAAGGGGCTCGACGTGGTGTGCGGCGCCTGGGCCGCCGCCGGCCACGCGGACGCCCGCCTCGAGGTGTTCGGCGTGGAGCGCGACCAGGCGCTAGCCCACCTGCGCCGCACCGGCACGCCGCTGGCCCAGGGAGTGGAGTTCCGAGGCAAGACGCCGCCGGACGAGTTCCGCGGCGCCCTGCGCCGCGGACGGGTCTACCTCGGCGGTGCGCGCTGGGAGGACTTCGGCCAGGCGCCGCTCGAGGCGCTCGCGGACGGCGCCCTGCTGGCGACTGTCCCCTCCGGCGGCCCGTTCGAGGCGCTGTCGCTGGCCCGCGAGCTGGCGCCGGAGCTGGTAGCCGAGGCGGTGGCGCCGGATCCGCTCGCCGCCGCGCTGCGCGCCGCGTTCGCGCTCCCCGAGGAGCGGGTGCGCGGCTATCGCGCGCGGGCCGCCGCGCTGCTCGAGCCGTACCGTCCCGAGGCGGTCCAGCGCACGGTCGCGGACGAGCTGCTGCCGGGCCTGCTGGGCTAGCCGCGCGCGGCCGCGTTGAGCACGGCGCGCTCGAAAGCCTCGGCGTCGGCCTCGAGCGGATGCCGATCGGTGACGGCCAGGCTGCCGGCCGCAAGCCGCTCGCGCAGGTCGGGCCCGCGCACCAGCCGGCGCAGCGCCTCGGCGACCGCGTCGCGGCTCTCGGGGTCCACCAGCAGCGCGTTCTCGCCCGCAACCGCCACGTCACCGGCCGCGCCGGCGCGCACGGAGCAGATCAGCGGCAGCCCCGCCGCCGCGCCCTCTCGCACTGCCACGCCGAAGGGCTCGTAGGTGCTCACCAGCGCCAGCACGTCGGCGTCGCGGTAGACCTCCGGCAGGCTCTCGGGCGCCGTGTACCCGCGCAGGCGCACCGGCACGTCCAGCCGCGCGGCCAGCGCGCGCAGCTCGGACTCCAGCGGCCCGGTCCCGCACAGCTCCAGCTCCGCCTCGCCGGCGGCGAACCCGGCCTGCGCGAACGCCTCGATCAGCAGCGCGAGGTTCTTGTCCGGCACGAGCCGGCCGACGCACAGCACCCGCAGCGGGCGGCCCTCCGGCCGGGCGGCGCGCTGCCCGGCCACCGGGCGCAGCGGCTCGAGGTCGGCGCTCTGCACGCTCACCTGGATGCGCTCGCGCGCCACCCCCATCCGTTCGAGCCGGTCGACGCCCTGCGAGCTGAACACCACGAAGCCGTCCACGCGCGGCGCCAGCAGGCGGTGGATGCGGCGCTGGAGCCGCGACAGCATCGGATCGCTCCACGGCGTCAGCTCGCTCATCACCACGAGCCGGCGCCGGCGCATGCGGCACCAGGCCAGCGCACGCCAGGTGGCCGGGCCGAACTCCGAGCTGACGACCACGTCCGGCTGCGCGCGGCGCAGCGCTCCCTCGAGCCCGCGCGCCAGCATCACAGGGGTGCGGCCGGGCCGGCGGCGCTGCCAGGAGCGCAGCACCTCGCTCTCGTAGCCGCCGCGCGCGCCGAACCACTCGGGGCGCTGGTCCCAGCCGGGCTGGGCCCCGGCGAGATAGATCACGCGAGGTTCGATCCGGCCCCGCGCGGCGAGCCGCTCGAACAGCGGCTCGCGGTATGGCACAGGGACCGGCGGGAGGATGGCGGACCGCACCGGCACACCGCAACTTTGCACCAAAGGCCGGGTCGCAAGCGTTTAGCGATGGCGTCGACCCGGGCAAAACCACCCGCTGGAACACCGAATCGCCGGGCAGCCGTACCGATTGCTAGCCTGCCCGGCGCGGTGTGGGAGGTGCACGCCCTGTCCGCATCCGCATCCTTTCCTCCCGCGCCGCCCCTGCTTCGAGGAGGAAATTCTTCACTGTGACCCGAGCCGTACGACACCTGTTTCTGCTGGGCGTTCTCGCCCTGCTCGCCTTCCCGGCCGCCGCGCTGGCGGATCCGGTCGGCGACTGCACCCGTGACAACGACCTCGACCGCAGCTACTCGAACTCCGAGCTGCGCAAGGCGCTCGACAACCTGCCGACCGACTCCGACGAGTACGGCAACTGCCGCGAGGTGATCGGCGGCGCGATCCAGAGCGGCTCCGACAGGGGCAACGGCCGTCCCAGCCAGACCGGGCCGGACGGCAAGCCGCTGTCCGGCGGCGAGCAGACGAAGCGCAGCGAGGACACCCAGGAGCTGTCGGCGATCACGGCGGACGGCGGCGGCGACCCGCCGGCACCCACCCTGGAGGTGGGCGGGGAGACCGTGGAGCCGGGCTCGGATGGCCTGTTCGACCTCGCCAGCGCCAGCAACGACCTGCCCGCGCCGCTGCTCGTGGCGCTGATCGCCCTCGCTCTGCTCGCGCTGACGGGCGGCCTCGTCGCCCTGCGCAGCCGGATCCCGCTGCTGGGTCGGATCCCGCTGTTGTCCAAGATCCCGGCCCCGCGTGTTCCGTTCCCACGCTCGCGTCGCTGAAGTGATCCTCGGCGGCGCCCTCGCGGGCGTCGCCTTCGGAGCGGCGGGCGGCAGTGAGCTGACCCGCACGACGATCGTCGAGGTGCTGATGGTGGTGGCCGGCGCCGTGGTGGTGGCCGCCGCCGTCGCCTGGGGCCGGCGCGGCCCGGTCTACGGCTCCGCAAGCGTGCTGCTGTTCGGGGCGCTGGCCGCCCTGACAGCGCTGTCGGTGATGTGGGCGGTCGTTCCGGCGCTGGCGTACATCGAGGCCGGGCGGACATTCGCCTACTTCGCGGTCTTCGCCGCGGGCGTCGCGGCGGCGCGGCTTGCGCCGCGCTGCGCCCCGGTCGTCGCGAAGGGCGTCGTGCTCGCGGCGATCGCAGTCGTGCTGTACGCGCTCGCGGCGCGCGTCTGGCCGGGGGCGCTCGGGGCGAACGAGATCTCCAACCGGATCGGGCAGCCCTTCCAGTACTGGAACGCGGTGGGGGCCACCGCCGCGCTGGCTGTGCCGGGGCTGCTCTGGCTGGGCGCGCGCACCACCGGCAGCGTGGCGAGCCGCGTGCTCGCCTATCCGGCGCTCGGCATGGCGGTGCTCGCGATCCTCCTCACGCAGTCGCGCGGCGCGCTCGCCGCCGCCGCGATCGGCGCGATCGCGTGGTTCGCAATCGTCCCGCTGCGCCTGCGCACGCTGCCCGTGCTGGTGCTGCCCTGCATCGGCGCCGGGGCCGTGGCCGCCTGGGCGCTCTCCCAGGACGCCTTCTCCGTGGCGGGCGAGCCGCTCGCCTCCAAGGAGAGCGTCGCGGGCGAGTTCGGCCTGCTGCTGGTGCTGATGGCGCTCCTGCTGGTGGCCGCCGGCATCGCCGTGAACGTCGGGCTGACGCGCGGCGTGCCGTCGCCGCGGGTGCGCCGGCGCATCGGCATCGTCGCGCTGGTCCTTGCCTGCGCGATTCCGCTCGCCGCGTTCACCTCGGTCGCGTTCAGCGACCGCGGGATCGGCGGCGCCATCTCGGACCGCGTCGACGAGCTGACCAGCGAGGCCGACACCGGCCCGGTGCAGCAGGGGGCGGGCCGCTTCACCGCCTCGTCGTCGACGCGCGGCAAGTACTGGCGCGAGGCGGGCCACGTGTTCGAGGACCGGCCCGCCGTCGGCCTCGGCGCAGGCAACTTCGCCGTCTCGCGGCTGCGCCACCGCTCCGACACGACCGTCACCCGGCACGCGCACGGCTTCGTGCCACAGACGATCGCCGACCTCGGCATCGCCGGCCTGGCCGTGACCACGGCGCTGCTGCTGGCCTGGCTGCTGGCGGCGGCCCGGGCGACAAGCCTGTATCCGCGCAGCTTGCCGTTCCGGCGCGGCGACGGCGCGCCGCGGCCGCGGCGCGACTGGGACGCGGAGCGCATCGCCCTCGTGTCGCTCAGCCTGATCGCCGTCGTGTTCGGCCTGCAGTCCGCGCTCGACTGGACCTGGTTCGTGCCCGGACCCACGGCGATGGCACTGGTGGCCGCCGGCTTCGTCGCCGGCCGCGGAGGCGCGCTCGAGCCGGCGGCGGAACCCGCGGCGGAGAAGCGCGAGATCGCGCCGCCGCGGCTGCTGGCCGCTTCGGCGGTGCTGGTGGCGGCGATCCTCGTCGCCTGGGCCATCTGGCAGCCCGAGGCCGCGGACCGCGCCACCGTCGACGCGATCGAGCTGTCGGACGCCGGCGAGTTCGGCGCCGCGATCGCCAAGACCGAGGACGCCGCCGCCGCCAACCCGCTCAGCTCCGAGCCGCTTCTGATCCGGGCCGCGATCGAGACCGACGCGGGAGACGAGACCGCCGCGCAGCGTTCGCTCGAGGAGGCGGTGCTCGAATTCCCGGGCGATCCGACGACCTGGTACCGGCTGGCCGCGTTCCAGCTTGGCACGCTCGACCAGCCGGTCGAGGCGGCCCGGACGGTGCGCGGCGCGCTCTTCCTCGATCCGCGCTCGCACCCGACGCGCGTGCTGTTCCTCGAGGCCAGGGCGCGGGCCCGCGAGCAGCGCGTGCGCGCCTCGCGCTAGCGGCTCGCGCGGGCCAGCAGGGTGCCCGAGCGGCGCCGCAGCGAGCGCACGTCGAAGCCGAGGTCGTCCAGCGCCCGCTCCAGCGAGCGGCGCGTGAAGCGGCGCAGGTGCGGCGAGAAGGGCTGCCCGGGGCGCACGAGCGGAGCGCTCGCCGGAGTGGTGAGCGCCAGCTCACCACCACTGACCAGGACGCGCCGGATCTCCGACAGGAACAACTGGAGATCGCGCACGTGCTCGGCGGTCTCGGCGGCCAGCACGAGGTCGAAGCTGCCGTCCGCGAACGGCAGCGGAGCGTCCGGGTCCAGCTCCACCAGCCGCGCCCCGGGCAGGCGCGGTACCGCGCGCACCAGGGCGACGCCCGACACGTCGGCCGCGGTCAGCTCGGAGGCGTCCAGCTCACCGGTCAGGCGCCCGTCGCCGCAGCCGAGGTCGAGCACACGCTCCGCACGGCCCAGCCCGCGCACGAACGCGGCCAGGTGAGCGGGCGGCGGGCCCGGCTCGGCGGGCACCAGCTCCCACAGCTCGTCGTCATAGCGGCTTGCCACGGCCCATATCCTGGGCCATCCGAGCATGAGCTGGTCGCTCCGCCCTGCCGCCGCCGGCGATGCCGAGCGGATCGCCGCCGTCGTCGCCGAGGCTTTCGAGGGCTATCGAGCCTTCGCCCCGAGCGGCTGGTCGCCGCCCCCGCCGCACAGCGAGCTGGCGCTGATCCGCGCCGGCCTGGCCAACGCAGACGTCTGGTGGCTGGTTGCGGAGGCCGACCGCGCCCTGCTCGGGCACGTGGCGATCCGGCCCGCGGCTACCTCCGCCGTCCGCTCGTCGGAGCCGGAGCTCGCCCATCTCTGGCAGCTGTTCATCCGGTCGCCGTGGCACGGCTCCGGGCTCGCGACCGAGCTGCACGCCGCGGCGGTCCGCGAGGCGGAGCAGCGGCGCTTCAGCTCCATGCGCGTGTTCACGCCTGCGGGCCAGGCGCGGGCGCGGCGCTTCTACGAGCGCGAGGGCTGGGCCGCGAAGGGCCCGGCGTTCGTGCTGCCGGACTTCGGCCTGCCCGTGGTCGAATACCGGCGGGCGATCAACAGCAGCGTGTGACCCAGCGGCGCCAGCCGCGGGCGTGAGCCGAAGCGGTCGAGCCGGTGCAGCGCTCGCTGCGCCGATCGCGGCAGCCGGCGCCAGCCGAACGTGACGGTGTGGAGCTCGGGCCGCAGGCCGACCGCCCGCGACTCGCGCACCATCGCTCGCGGCGACAGCGGGATGTCGTCGGGAGTCCCGTGCGTGCGGACGCCGAGTCCGGCCCGGTTGGCGAGCGCGAGCCCGGCGCCGACCGGGTGCCAGAGGCCCGGCTCGATCGCCACGAGCGCGCCGCCCGGCCGCAGCAGCCGCGCCGCCTCCTGGAAGCAGGGGGCCAGCGGGCCCTGGTAGGCGATGTGGTGGAGCGCCAGCCGGTACAGCACCACGTCGAACGAGCTGTCGTCGAGCGGCAGCTCCCCGGCACGGCCCTCCACGGCGGCGTCGATCTCGCCGGAGGCGGCGAGGCTGCGGACCATGTCCGAGTTGAGGTCCGCGCCCGTCATGCGCCAGGCCGGCCGCGGGAACAGGTGCCGGCCCGGCTGCCAGCCACAGCCAACCGACAGCACGTCGCCGCCGGCGAGGCCGAGCCAAGCCTGCAGCAGCTCCCGCTCGCGCCGGTGCTCCTGGTCGTAGTGAACCTGCAGCGTCGCCGGGTCGGAGCGGCGGTCGAGCAGGTTGTCAGGGTCGTAGGGCTCGCTCACCAAGCTCCCCGCGTCCGGAACACCGCGGGGATCGTCTTCAGCATGATCGTCAGGTCGAGGAACACCGACCAGCGCTCGAGGTACAGGAAGTCGAGGCGCACCAGCTCGTCGAAGTCGAGCTCCGAGCGGCCGGACACCTGCCACAGACCCGTCATCCCGGGCATCACCAGATAGCGCTTGCGGTGCCAGTCCTCGAGCCGGTCGTAGTCGCGCTGCGGCAGCGGACGCGGACCGACCAGCGACATCTGTCCGCGCAGCACGTTGAACAGCTGCGGCAGCTCGTCGAGCGACCAGCGCCGCAGCAGGCGGCCGACGCGCGTCACGCGCGGGTCGTCGCGGATCTTGAAGAGCGCGCCCCCGACCTCGTTGTGCTCCTCCAGCCGCTCCTGGAGGTGCTCCGCGCCCTTCACCATCGTGCGGAACTTGAGGCAGGGGAACGGCCTGCCGCCGATCCCCGGGCGCATCGACCGGTACAGCAGCGGCCCGCGCGAGGTGAGCTTGATCGCCAGCGCGGCCATCGTCATCAGCGGGGCGAGCACCACGAGCAGCAGCAGCGCGCCGACGAAGTCGAACGTGCGCTTGACCGCGAAGTCGACGCCCTCGAACACCGGCGGCTTGAGCTCGAACAGGGGCAGCGCCTGCCCCGGCACGAACTCGACGCGGTCCATCAGGATCTCCATCGTCGAGGGCGCCACCCGCACGCGCACGCCGTGCTGGTGACAGCGGTCCACCAGCTCGACGGCCTCTGCCTGGGGGAAGTCGGGGTCGGCGATCAGCACCTCGTCGATCGCGTCGAAGTGGCGCTCGAGCTGCTCCAGCGAGCGGAAGTCGCGCAGCCCGTCCATCAGCGCCACGGGCGAGCGGGTCACGAAGCCGTACGGCTCGATCTCCCTCGAGTCGTGCAGCGCATGCGCGACTGCCCGGATGTTCGAGCCCGAGCCGACCAGCACCGCGCGGCGCCGGTAGCCGGCCGCGCGCAGCACGATCCCGGACACGCGCTCGAACCCCCAGCGCAGCACCGACAGGTAGACCAGCGCGAAGAAAAGCGAGGCGTAGAAGATGTAGTACGACTGGAACGACTCGCCCTCGATCTCGGCGTAGATCAGGACGACGAGCGTGACCTGGAACAGCGAGGCGATCACGCGCGCGAACCCGGGCCGCTGGGCGCGGTCGCGGTAGAGGCCCGAGCGCGCGAACAGCAGCAGCATCACGAGGCCGCCGAGCGGCGCGTAGTCCTTCGCCTGCGCCCACATCTGGTCGAGCTGCTCCGGCGCCACGATGGCCGTCTTGAGGACGAGCGCCGTGTAGATCGCGAGGACGAGGCCGGCCAGGTCGAGCGCGACCAGCACCGAGATCCGGGCGAGCGCCCGCAGCGTGCCGAAGCGCAGGATGCTGCCGAGAACGAGCGGCTTGCCCGCGCGCACGTCGCGGTTGGGCAATGGGACGGTCGGCTCGACCTCCCTCAGCTCTTTGATCAAACCCTCAGGCACGGCGGCTTCCGAAGGACACCTAGTGAAACAGGTGAACCGGGCGAATGTAGCGGGGACGGGGCACATGGCGCTGTCGTGACAAGCTGGGATGCACATGCTCCGTCTCCGTCACGCGCTCGCCGCGCTCCTCGTCCTGGCCCTCCTGGCCGCTCCGCTGGCGTTCGCCGCCGGCAACGGCACCTACCGCGGCTCGGCGAAGGACGACAGCGAGAACGTCGTCGTGAAGGTCAAGGACAACCGCGTGACCAAGTTCGTGGCGCACGTGTACGCGTCCTGCGGCCTCTCGAACCTGACGCTGACCGTCGCCTATCCGCCGGCCGGCGCGAAGAGGGGCACCTCGGCCAAGATCAAGAACGGACGCTTCCGGGCGGTGTTCAAGGGCTCGCCGGACGTGGAGGACGACAAGCGCACGGTCACGGGCCGCTTCAGCGGCAAGTCGGTCTCCGGGTCGGTGAAGATCGAAGGCCTCTGCAGCGCCGACAAGCAGTACTCCGCCAAGCGCTGAAGGCCCGCCGCCAGGCCCGGGCCGCGCGCTGAATTGCGCGCATTTTGCGCACTTCTTGCCCACGCGCGGGGGCGAGCGGGTGGAGGATCTGACTCGACTCGGTGCTGATGCACAAGCGGCGTACGCGGCCCCCACGCGGGGACATCGACGAGGCGGCCCTCGGACTGCTCGCACGCCACGGCGCCCAGATCCTGGCGACCGCGCGGCGCTACGCGGCCAGCCCGGAGGACGCCGAGGATGCCTACCAGCGCGCGCTCGAGATCCTGCTGACCAAGGCGCCGACCACGCGCGAGGACGAGCTGATGCCGTGGCTCAAGACCGTGATCAAGCACGAGGCCTTCGCGCTGCGCCGCCAGCGCGACCGCGTCACCCCGGTGACCGGCGACGGCGAGGCCATCGAGCGCGGCACCGCGGCCGCGGCCACCCACGACCAGGCCGAGCGCTACGAGCGGCTGCGTCAGGGCGCCGAGGCGCTGCGGCGGCTCAAGCCGCAGGAGATCCGCTGCCTCGTGCTGAAGGCGCGCGGGCTCTCCTACCGCGAGATCTGCGACGCCACCGGCTTCAGCTACACCAAGGTCAACCGCTGCCTGACCGAGGGGCGCCAGGCGCTGACCGTGCAGATGGCCGGGATCGAGGGCGGCATCGAATGCGCCCGGCTGGCGCCGCTGCTGTCGGCGCTGGCTGACGGCGAGGCGAGCGCGCAGGACCTGGCCGTGCTGCGCCCGCACATGCGCACCTGCCTCGCCTGCCGGGCGCGGCTGCGCGAGTTCCGCGCGACGCCGGCGCGCGTGGCGGCGCTGCTGCCGCCGGTCACCCTGCTCGCCGCCGATCCGCAGGGCGGCGGGCTGCGCGGCCTGGTCGAGGGGCTGATCGGAGCGAGCCAGCACAAGGCGGCCGTGCTCGGCGAGCGCGCCCACACGGCGGCGGAGCTGATCACCGGCCAGAAGGTCGCCGCTCTGACGGCGGGCGCGGTGGCGCTCGCCGGCGGCGGCACGGCGGTCGACCAGTTCGCCAACCATCGCGGACCCCCGCAGCGCCCGGCCGCGGCCGCGCAAAGCCAAGCGCCCGCGCCCGAGGACCCGGCTGCCGCGCCAGACCCATCTCCGCCGGCGGTGGCGCTCGAACAGCCAGCGGCCACGGAGCGGGCCGCTTCGCCGGTGCCAGAGCCGCCGCCGCCCGAGCCGCCACCGCCGCCGGACCCGGCGAACGAGTTCGGGCCGACCGCGGCACCGGTCGCGCCCTCGCCGGCGTCCGCCGCCGCCGCGCCGCCCGCCCCGGCCCCGCGCCCCGACCCCAGCGCCCTCGCCGGGGGCCAGGCGGCGGAGTTCGCGCCCTAGCGCGCAGCTAGCGTGCCACGCGTGGCAGAGCCGGCCTACACGCGCATGCAGGTCGACGAGCGGCGCAGCCAGCTGCTCGAGCTCGCCACCGAGCTGTTCGCCCGCCACTCGTTTGCGGAGCTGTCGATGGCCCGCATCGCCCGCGAGGCCGGCATCTCCAAGGCGCTGCTCTACCACTACTTCCCGAGCAAGCACGACCTGTTCGTCGCCACGCTGCAGGAGGCCGCCGCGGAGGTGCGCCGCCTCACCGAGCCCGACCCCGGCCTGACGCCGGCGCAGGCGCTCGCGAAGAGCCTGGACGCGTTCCTCGGCTGGGTCGAGGAGAACGCGCTGGCCTACCGCAAGCTGATCGAGAGCGCCGGCAGCGAGCCCGAGGTGGGCGCGCTCGTCGCCGAGGTGCGCGATCGCACCTCCGCGCGCATCCTCGACGGCTTCGGCGCCGGTCCCGGCCCGCCGCCGAAGCTGCGCGCCGCGGCGCGCGCGTGGCTGTGGTTCATGGACGGCGCGATCCTGGACTGGCTCGAGCACGGCGACCTCGACCGCGGCGAGCTGCGCGACCTGCTGCTCGGCTCCCTCGCCGGATCGCTCGCGGCGGCCGGCGCGGACGACCTGCTCGCCGGCTGAGCTCCCCAACAGGTGTAGCGCTCCCCCGCCCCGGGCAACGGTCCGCAAAACGGAGAGAGGAGCCGCATGTCGACGACGCCGCTGAACCGGCGCACCTTCCTCGTCCGCGGCGCCGCCGCCGGCGGCGCCCTGGTGAGCGTTGGCGCGCTCGAGCGCCTCGCCCTGCGCGACGCCGCGGCCGGGCGCCGCCACGGACCGGCCGACTCCTATGGCCCGCTCGAGCGCAAGCCGGACCAGCGCGGCGTTGAGGTGCTCGCCCTCCCCGCCGGCTTTGACTACGTGACGTTCGGCCACACCGGGTCGCCGATGGCGGACGGCAACACCACGCCGCTCGCCCTCGACGGCATGGGGGCCTTCCACGGGGGACACCACGGACTCGTGCGCCTCGTGCGCAACAGCGAGGACCGCAACGGCCCGGGCGGAGGCAGCGTCGGCGGCGACCCGGCCGCCAAGTACGACCCGCAGGCGGGCGGCGGCACCACCACGCTCGTGTACGACGAGCGCCGGCGCAGCCTCGTCTACGACTTCGTCAGCCTCAACGGCACGACCGTCAACTGCGCGGGCGGCATCGGCTACTGCGCACGCAGCTGGCTCACCGGCGAGGAGACCGTCCGCGGCCCGGAGGCCACCGTCGACTTCGAGCGCTTCCCCGAGCGCCACGGCTACCTGTTCGAGGTGCCGGTCCGGCGCGGCCCCGGCCAGCTCGAGAAGGGCGAGCCGATCCGCGGCGCCGGGCGCTTCGCCCACGAGGCGGCCGCGGTCGACCAGCGCACCGGCGTGGTGTACGAGACGGAGGACCCGGGCTCGGGCCGCGGCGCCGGCTTCTACCGCTACGTCCCCTACGACCCCCACCGGCTCACGCAGGGCGGCCGGCTGCAGATGCTCGCCGTGCGCGGCCAGCCGCAGGTGGACCTGCGCGAGGGCCAGCAGCCGGGACGGCGCCTGGAGGCTGCCTGGGTCGACATCGACGACCCCGATCCCGCGCAGACCGACGTCAACGACCCCAGGGGCACGTTCAGCCAGGGCTTCGCGAAGGGCGGGGCCCTCTTCAACCGGCTCGAGGGCTGCTGGGAGGACGGGGGCAGCATCTTCTTCGTGTCCACGAGCGGCGGCGACGCCAAGAACGGCGACGTCAACGCCGACGGCTACGCGGAGGGCTTCGGGCAGGTCTGGGAGTACCGCCCCGGCCACGGGGACGGCGCGCTGAGGCTCGTCTACGAGTCGCCCGCGGCGGCAGTGCTCGACTCGCCCGACAACCTGACCGTGACGCCACGCGGCGGTCTGATCATGTGCGAGGACGATGCCTCGTCGGCGCACGTGGACACGCACCCGCTGGCGCCCGGAATCGAGAACGTCAACCGCGTGATCGGCCTCGACCGGCGCGGCAACGCGTTCGAGCTGGCGGTCAACGTGCTGAGCGGATCGGAGCTGGCGGGCTGCTGCTTCAGCCCCAGCGGACGCACGCTTTTCTTCAACATCTTCGGCGCCTCGATCTCCGGCGGCGAGCCCGTCGAGGGCATGACCTGCGCCGTGACCGGCCCCTGGCGGCGCGGACCGCTCTAGCCGGGCTGGGTGCCCTCGACCCAGCGGCCCTCGGGCCCCTCGATCTCCTTCTTCCAGATCGGGGCCTCGGCCTTGACGCGGTCGATGATCTCGCGGGCCCCCGCGAAGGCCTCGCCGCGGTGCGGCGCCGACACGGCCACGATCACGCTCGGCTCCGAGAGCGGCACCGCGCCGGTGCGATGCTCGACGGCGGCGGCACAGAGCCCGTGGCGCTCCATCGCCTCGGTCGCGATCGCCGCCATGCGCTCCTCGGCCATCTCCGCGTAGGCCTCGTACTCGAGCCGATCCACCTCGCGGGTGACGCCGGAGAACGTGACGACTGCGCCCGCGCGCGGGTCGCGCACGCGCTCGGCGAGGGGATCCAGCAAGAGCGGCTCCTCGCTCACCCGCGCCCACGGCACCTCGCGCGTGGACCCGCCGCTCACCGGCGGGATCAGGGCCAGCTCGTCGCCCGCGTCGAGCACCTGCTCCTCGTTGGCGTACTCGCGGTTCACGGCCATCACCAGCGGGATCCCCTCGGCCAGGCCGGCGAGCGAGTCGAGCGCGTCGCGCACGCGCGCGCCCTCGGGCAGCTCGAGCGTGACCGCGCCCGAGCCGGCGCGTTCCCGCAGCATCGCGAACAGGCGAACGGTTACCTCCACAACGCAGATGCTACGGGCGCAGGGCCGCCGTCCGCCGGGGCGGGCGGCGCCCCAGCGCCCGCGCCGCCACCACGCCGCCGATGGCGCCGAACAGGTGGCCCTCCCAGGAGATGCCCCGCTTGGGCTCGAGCCCGCCGAGCAGCGCCCCGCCCCAGACCACCGCCACCGCGGCCCCGACCGCGATCTCGGACGGGCGGCGGTTGAAGATGCCGCGGGCGATCAGGTAGGTCGCGTAGCCGAACACGATGCCGCTGGCGCCGATGTGGATCGTGCCCTCCGTGGCGACCAGCCAGGTGCCGAAGCCGCTCACCAGGGCGACGATCGCGGTCACGCCGATCAGCCGCCACGGCCCTTCGAGCGCGATCACCACGCCCATGACCACGAACGGCACGGTGTTGCCCAGCAGGTGGCCGAACCCGACGTGCAGGAACGGGGCGGCCACCACGCCGTCGAGGCCGTCCACCTCCCGCGGGGCGATCCCGTACTGGTCGAGCCGGTGGTCGAGCGCCACGTCGACCACCTCGAGCACCCACATCACCGCGACAAAGGCGAACAGGACCAGGATCGCGGTGCGGCGCGAGTCGCCGCTGGTCGCTGCCGTGTCACTCACTCGCCGAACCGTATCCTTCCCTCAGTGCCCACCACGCCAGATCAGAAGCCAAGCATCGCGCCCGTCGTCGGCCCCGACGACCCGCGCAAGCTCACCGACTCCGGGATCGAGATCAAGCACCGCTACGGGCCGGACGACGTCGGGCCGGGACTCGAGGAACGGCTCGGCGAGCCCGGCGAATATCCGTACACCCGCGGCATCCATCCCGACATGTACCGGGGTCGCAAGTGGACGATGCGCCAGTACGCCGGCTACGCCACCGCGGCGGAGACCAACGAGCGCTTCCGCTACCTGATCGAGCACGGCTCCACCGGCCTGTCGATGGCGTTCGACCTGCCGACCCAGCTGGGGCGCGACTCCGACGACCCGCTCTGCCTGGGCGAGGTCGGCCGCACCGGCGTGGCCATCGACACGATCGACGACATGCGCCGCGTGTTCGAGTCGATCCCGCTGGGCGAGGTCTCCACCTCGATGACGATCAACGCGCCCGCGGCGGCGCTGCTGCTGCTCTACGAGCTGGTCGGCGAGGAGCAGGGCGTGCCCGCCGAACAGCTGACCGGCACGACGCAGAACGACATCCTCAAGGAGTACATCGCTCGCGGGAACTTCATCTACCCGCCCGAGCCGGCGATGCGGCTGACCACCGACCTGTTCGCGTACTGCCACGAGCGCATCCCCAAGTGGAACACCATCTCGCTCTCGGGCTACCACATGCGCGAGAAGGGCTGCTCGGCCGTGCAGGAGGTGGGCTTCACGCTCGCCAACGCGATCGCCTACGTGCAGGCCGCCATCGACGCCGGCCTGGAGGTGGACGAGTTCGGGCCGCGGCTGGCGTTCTTCTTCAACGGCCACAACAACGTCTTCCAGGAGGTGGCCAAGTTCCGCGCCGCCCGCCGCATGTGGGCGCGCATCATGCGCGAGCGCTTCGGCGCGAAGGACGAGCGCTCGATGAAGATCCGCTTCCACACGCAGACCGGCGGCGTGACGCTGGCGGCGCAGCAGCCCGAGAACAACATCGTGCGGGTCGCGCTGCAGGGCTTTGCGGCGGTCTGCGGTGGCACCCAGTCCCTGCACACGAACGGCTTCGACGAGGCGCTGGCGCTGCCGAGCGAGCGGGCGGCCCGGATCGCTCTGCGCACCCAGCAGATCCTCGCCCACGAGACCGGCGCGGCCGACACCGCCGATCCGTTCGCCGGCTCCTACTTCGTGGAGGCGCTGACCGATGAGATCGAGGAGGCCGCCCAGGCGCTGATCGACAAGGTCGACGAGATGGGCGGGTCGGTGCACTGCATCCCGTTCATCCGCGCCGAGGTGGAGGAGTCCGCCTGGGGCTACGAGGAGCGCTACCGCCAGAAGCAGGACATCGTGGTCGGCGTCAACCAGTACGTGACCGACAGCGTCGACGAGGTCGAGATCCTGCGCGTCGATCCGGAGTCGGAGCGCCAGCAGCTCGAGCGCCTGGCCGAGTTCAAGGCGGACCGCGACCAGGAGGCCGTGAGCGCGCAGCTGGAGGAGCTGCGCCGCGCCTGCTCGGGGACCGAGAACCTGCTCGTGCCGATGCGGGCCGCGCTCAAGGAGCGGGCCAGCATCGGCGAGGTCTGCGGCGTGCTGCGCGACGAGTACGGCGAGTACTCGGAAGCCTGAGGCCTAGCGCAGCGCAGCGACGGCCGCAGGGAGCGAGTGAGGCGGCCGGGGCCGCGCGAGGAACGCGAACTGCCCGCTCAGGACCAGCTTGGCGGTGTTCACGGTGCGGTGGTCCCAGCGGGCCGGCCGGGCCAGCAGCGAGATCGCCCGGTAGGGCGGCGACTCGCGCGCCCACCAGCGGTAGAAGCTGCGCGGCGTGCCGAGCGCGCGCCAGGTCACGAGCGTGAAGGCGTCGATCACCGGCCGCACCTCCAGCAGGTCGAGCCCGGTCTCCTCCATCAGCGCCATCAGGCCGTAGGGCGTGTAGTTCCAGAAGCTGCGCGAGTGGAAGGCCTCGAGGTGCGAGGTCGAGCCGGCGAACCAGCCGTCCGGCGCCAGCACGCGTGCCACCTCGCCCAGCACCAGCCGCGGGCGGCGCACGTGCTCCAGGACCTGCTTGCAGTAGACGAGGTCGAAGCTCGCGTCCGCGAACGGCAGGTGCTCGCCGTCGAAGGTGACGAACTCGGCATCCGTCCGCGTGCGCTCGGCGACCTCCGGTGAGTGCTCGATGTCGACGCCGGTCCAGCGCGTCTTCGGCTCGAGCGACCGGAACAGGTCGACCGACGCGCCGGCGCCGCAGCCGAGGTCGAGCACGCGCGGAGCGGGCGGGCGGGCGGGACGGGAGAGGTAGCGGGCGGCGTAGTCGTCAGCGAGCACCTTGCGGCTGTGGTCCCCCGGGATGCGCTCCCCGAGCAGTTCTGCGAGATCGGCGCCGAGCACGGGCGCCAGTGAAGCAGCCCTGGCGTCAGGCCGTCGAGACGCGCCCTGAAGGGGTTCGTTCAAGTAGTCCAGTGACGCAGGAGTCGGCGCGGCACGGCCGAACCCGGGAGGCGATGCACGACCTAACCGCGAAGCGGACGCTGGTCAAGTCACCTCCCGAGCTCTGGAGTGAGCTGAGCGAGGTCGAGCGACTGGCGAGACACCTCGGGGCCTTCGGCGAGATCAAGATCACGAAGCTCGACCCGGAAAGCAGGGTTGCCTGGGAGGGCGAGGGTGCAAGCGGCACCGTGTCGATCGAGCCGTCGGGCTGGGGCACCAAGGTCACGATGACCGCGCGCATCGACGCCGAGCCGCCGGCGCCGCCGGAACCCGAGGGGGTTCCGCACGAAAGTCCAGAGATACTGGACCAACGTCAGGAACCCCCCGAGCCGGCGGCTGAGGTGGAGCCCGAGCCTGGGCCCGAGCCCGAGCCCGAGCCGGCCTGGCTCGCCAAGCCTGCCGCTTCCGCGCAGCGCAAGCGCGGCTTCATGGCCTGGCTGTTCGGCTGGGAGGTCAAGCGCGGCGAGGAGCCCGCCGCAGTCGAGGAGCCCATCGCAGTCGAGCAGCCCATCGCAGTCGAGGAGCCCATCGCAGTCGAGGAGCCCATCGCAGTCGAGGAGCCCGCCATCGAGGAGCCGGCCCCGGCCGAGCCGACCTTGGCCCCCGAGCCCGAGCCCGACCCCACCCCGCACCTCGACGCCGACAGTGCCCAGGCCGTCCTGGAGGGCGCCCTCGAGGCGCTCGGCTCGGCCCATCACCGACCCTTCTCGCGCGGATAGTCGCCGGCTGCCCAGCGGGCGTGTACCACTAGAAGGGTGCCGCCTGCCACAACACGTCGCCGCTTCCTCCAGGCGTCAGCGGCGGCCGCCACCGGGACCGCCCTCGGCGACCTGAGCGCGTTCGCACAGCGGCCCGACGCCCCCAACCTGATCCTCGTGATCGTCGACTCCCTGCGGGCCGACGCCGTCTACGAGCGCGCCACCCGCACGCCCAACATGGACGAGCTGATGCGCCAGGGCGTCCACTTCACGAGCGCATTCCCGGAGGCCATGCCGACGGTCCCCGCGCGCAACTCCATCCTCGGCGGGCGGCGCACCTTTCCGTTCCGCGGCTGGCACGACTACCGCGGCCTGCTCTCCTCGCCGGGCTGGGCGCCGCTGCGCGACGTGGACAACTCGCTGACCTCGGTCCTGCGGCGGGCGGGCTGGTTCACCGCATATGTGACCGACAACCCGTTCATCGGCTTCGCGGCCCCATACGCGCCGCTGCGGCGCAGCTTCAACAGCTTCGTGCGCACCGGCGGGCAGATCGGCGGCGCCCACCCGGTCACGAGCGTGCCCGACGACGTCCTGCGCCACTGGCTCCACCCCGCCATCTCGCCCGACAAGCGCAAGCGGGTCGGCCTCTACCTCGCCAACAGCCGCGCGTGGCGCAACGAGCGGCGCTCCTTCGCCTCCAAGGTGATGCGGGACGCCGTCGAGACGCTCGAGGTGGCCGCCTGGCGCCAGCCGTTCGCGCTCGTGGTGGACACCTACGAGCCGCACGAGCCCTGGACCCCGCCCCCGCCCTACACCGACATGTACGGCAAGTGGCGCGGCCCCGAGCCGGCGATGCCGCGCTACGGGCGCGTCAGCAACTGGCTGCGGCCCGAGGAGCGAGGGCCGGTGGTGCGCCGCCTGCGCGAGCTCTACGCCGCCGAGGTCACGATGACCGACCGCTGGCTCGGCGTCCTGTTCGACCGCCTGCACGACCTCGGCCTGGAGAACCGCACGGTGGTGGCGCTGGTGTCGGACCACGGCATCCTGCTCGGCGAGCACGGCTGGACCGGGAAGATCTCGACGGCCCTGCACCCGGCGCTGACCCGCGTCCCGATGATCTTGGTGGACCCGGCCCGGCGCAAGGCCGGGGAGTCGAGCAACTGGTTCGCCTCCACCCACGACCTCGCGCCCACGCTGCTGTCGATGCTGGGCGTGCCCGCCCCGGAGTCGATGAACGGGGTCGACATGTCGCGGGTGTTCCGCGACGAGGAGCTGCCCGAGCGCGAGTACGCCTTCGGGGGCTACGGGAACTCGTTCTTCATCCGCACCCGCCGCTGGGCGCTGTGGGCGCGCAACAGGCCGTTTCGCTACCACCTGTACGACAAGGTCAAGGACCCGGGCGAGACGACCAACGTCGCGGACCGCCACCCGGACGTGGTGCGCCGCCTGCACGCGATCGTCCGCAGGCGCGCCGGCGGCTCGCTGCCCTACTACGAGGGCGTGGACCACGACCAGGGCCGCTAGGGCGTGAGTGGACACAACGCTCGGATAACCTGGGCTGCCGCATGAGGCAGAAGTCCCCAGAGACCTACGACGAGAAGCTCGAGCAGCTCCAGGAGCTGCGCGAGCAGGCGGCGCACACCAACCCGCAGGCGGAGGAGAAGCAGCACGCCAAGGGCAAGCTGACGGCGCGCGAGCGGATCGAGAAGCTGCTCGACCCGGGCTCCTTCGAGGAGCTCGACACCTTCGTCCGCCACCGCACCGCCGACTTCGACATGCTGCGCAACCGCCCCTGGGGCGACGCGGTGGTGACCGGGCACGGCACGATCGACGGCCGCCCCGTCTGCGTCTTCTCGCAGGACTTCACCGTCTTCGGCGGCTCCCTCGGCGAGGTGATGGGGGAGAAGATGGTCAAGGTGATGGACCTGGCGGCCAAGATCGGCTGTCCCGTCATCGGCATCAACGACTCCGGCGGGGCGCGCATCCAGGAGGGGGTCGTCTCGCTCGGCGCCTACGGCGACGTGTTCGTGCGCAACGTCCAGTGCTCGGGCGTGATCCCGCAGATCTCCCTGATCATGGGCCCCTGCGCCGGCGGCGCCGTCTACTCCCCGGCCATGACGGACTTCATCTTCATGGTCAAGGAGACCTCGCACATGTTCATCACCGGCCCCGACGTGATCAAGACGGTCACCGGCGAGGAGGTCGAGTTCGAGGAGCTCGGCGGGGCGATGACGCACAACACCAAGTCGGGCGTGGCCCACTTCGCAGCGGACGACGAGGAGACCTGCCTCGAGGACGCGCGCTACCTGATGTCGTTCCTGCCGCAGAACAACCTCGAGCTGCCGCCGCGCATGGACACCGGCGACGACCCCGAGCGCATGGACGAGGAGCTCGACCGGATCGTCCCGGACAGCCCCAACAAGCCGTACGACATGCGCGACGTGGTGAACCGGCTCGTCGACAACGGCGAGTTCTTCGAGGTGCAGGAGCACTTCGCGCGCAACATGATCATCGGCTTCTCGCGCCTGAACGGGCGGCCGGTGGGCATCGTCGGCAACCAGCCCGCCCAGCTCGCCGGCGTGCTCGACATCAACGCTTCCGAGAAGGCGGCGCGGTTCGTCCGCTTCTGCGATGCCTTCAACATCCCGCTGCTCACGCTCATGGACGTGCCCGGCTTCCTGCCCGGCACCTCGCAGGAGTGGGGCGGCATCATCCGCCACGGCGCGAAGCTCCTGTACGCCTTCACCGAGGCGACGGTGCCCAAGCTGACCGTGATCACGCGCAAGGCGTACGGCGGCGCCTACGACGTCATGAACTCGAAGCACATGCTGGCCGACTTCGTCTTCGCCTGGCCGACCGCCGAGGTCGCCGTGATGGGGCCGGAGGGCGCGGTCAACATCATCCACAGGCGCGACATCCAGAGCTCGCCGACGCCAGACGAGCGACGCGAGAAGCTGATCGGCGACTACAAGGCGCGCTTCGCCAACCCGTACTCAGCGGCCGAGCGCGGCTACATCGACGACGTGATCATCCCGCACGAGACACGTCCGAAGCTGATTCGGGCACTGGAGCGGCTGAAGACGAAGCGGGTGGAGACGCCGAAGCGAAAGCACGGAAACATCCCGCTGTAACGAGCAGGACGCCGGCGAGCACGGCGAGCGGCATCTCGAACCCGCCGGTGGAATCCTCCGCGATGCCGGTGAACGCGGGGCCCACGAAGCCGCCCAGGTTCCCCACCGCGGCGATCAGGGCGATTCCGGTAGCGGCGGCGGTGCCGCTCAGGAAGGACGTGGGCATCGCCCAGAAGCGCGGCAGCGCCGACAGGATCCCCACGGCAGCCAGCGTGATGCCGAAGGTGAGCAGGAGCGTGGACTGGGCGTAGGCGGTGAGGAGCGTGCCCGCGGCTCCCACGAGCATCGGCACGGTGAGGCCGGTGCCCCGGCGCGCGGCGAGCACCATCGCAACGGTCGCGAAGCCGTAGGGAATCGCGGAGAGCACCCCGACCTCGAAGTCGCTGTAGCCGGTGCGGTCCTGGACGAGGTCCGGCACGAAGAAGGTGAGCCCGAAGCCGGCCGCCAGCAGGACGAAGTAGACGAGCCCGAGCAGCCAGACCCGCCCGTTCACAAGCGCGTCGCGCATCCGCTGCGAACCGAGCGCCTCGCGCTGCTCCCGCTCGCGCTCGACCTCCTGCTCGAGGAAGTCACGCTCCTCGGGCTCGAGCCAGTCGGCGTCC
>JAXDII010000060.1:0-19300 GCA_034664085.1 Thermoleophilaceae bacterium | reverse complement strand
GTGCACTACCTCCAGTACTCGTTCGCGCCGCGGCTGTACATCTTCAACGCCTTCCTGCAGTCCCTCATCGGCCTGCACGACTTCGGGCGGATGGCCGCCGACGAGCGGGCGACGAAGCTGTACGCGGAGGCCGAGCCCGAGGCGCGCGAGGAGATCCCGCGGTCCGACGTGGGCGACTGGTCGCGCTACTCCTACGCCGGTGCCGAGTCCAACGGCGACTACCACGAGCTGCTGCGCGAGTTCCTCGCCTCGATGTGCACGCGCCGGCTGGGCCCGCTCTACTGCGAGTACGCCGAGCGCTACCGCGGCTATCAGGTCGACCCGCCCGAGCTGACCTACACCGGCCCGCTGCTGACAACGGCCAAGCAGCTGACGCCGATCCGCTTCGAGGTCTCGAAGCTCTCCGCCGTCGAGGCGAAGGTCTACCGCGGCAGCAAGCTCGTGTTCACGCGGCTAGCGACCTTCCGGCGCGGCGTCGGCGCGTTCGCTTGGCGCCCGCGCGGCCCCGGCCTGTTCACGGTGCGGCTGGGCGCCAAGGAGCTGCGCACCGGACTGGGCAAGAAGGACAAGGCCGCCACAGAGATCGAAGTCAAGCCGGCCCCTTAGTCCGTAGGATCGATGCGCTCATGGCGCCCCGCACGATCCTGTACACGGGGAAGGGCGGTGTCGGCAAGACCAGCGTCGCCGCCGCAACGGCGCGCCGCTGCGCCGCCGCCGGCCTGCGCACCGTGATCCTGTCGACCGATCCGGCGCACAGCCTGTCGGACTCGCTCGAGGCCGAGCTGGGCGGGCAGCCCACGGAGGTGAGCCCGAACCTGTTCGGCCAGGAGGTCCAGGCCCAGGAGGAGATGGAGCGCAACTGGGAGTCCGTCCAGGACTGGCTCGGGTCGATGCTCGAGGAGCGCGGGGTCGACCGGATCGCGGCGGAGGAGCTGACCGTGCCGCCGGGGATGGACGAGCTGTTCTCGCTGCTTCAGATCAAGCGCCACCACGAGGAGGGCGAGTTCGACTGCGTGATCGTGGACTGCGCGCCCACCGGCGAGACGCTGCGGCTGCTCTCGTTCCCCGACGTCGTGACCTGGTGGCTCGAGCGCATCCTGCCGTCGCAGCGGCGGCTGGCCCCGTTCGCGCGCACGCTGTTCGACCTGCCGCTGCCCGGCAACGGCGTGTTCGACGACGTGGAGCGCCTGGCGCGCAACCTGGTGGCGATGAACGGCATCCTGCGCGACCACTCGCGCACGACGGTGCGGCTGGTGATGAACCCGGACCGCATGGTCGTCAAGGAGGCGATGCGGACGTTCACCTACCTCAACCTGTACGGCTACCTCACCGACGCCGTGGTGGTCAACCGGCTGCTCCCGGCCGAGGGCTACTTCGCCGCGTGGAGCGAGGTGCAGGCGGAGCAGCTCGCCTTGGTGCGCTCGGCCTTCGAGCCCGTTCCGGTGCTCACCGCGCGCTACATGGAGCGCGAGGTAGTCGGGCCGGAGATGCTCGACCGGCTCGCCGACGAGACCTTCGGCGAGCTCGATCCTGCGGCGGTGCTGCACGCCGAGCTGGCCCAGGAGCTCGTGACCGCAAACGGGTCCGCGACGCTGCGCGTGAGCGTCCCGTTCGCCGAGAAGGGCGACCTGAGCCTGAAGAAGATCGGCATCGAGGTGATCGTCCGCGTAGGGACGCAGAAGCGGACTATCATGCTGCCGCCGGCGCTCGCCGCCTACTCAGCCAGCGGCGCCCGCTTCGAGGACGGCACGCTCGAGATCAGCTTCGAGAAAGAGACAAACCCTGCGCACCCGGCCAAGCCGGGCGCTTGGGGCAAGCACGATGCACACTGAGCCGCTGCACGACGACGAGCCCGCGGGGCCTCCCCCTCCGCCCCCGCCGCACGGGCGGCCGTTCGACCCCTCCGCGCTGTTCGTGCTCCTGGACGGCCTGCGCCGCGCGGCGCCGCGCGAGCTGCAGGGCCAGCTGACCGACCTGATCCGCGAGTTCCTGCTCACGCTGCGCTCGCTGATCGACTGGTACCTCGAGCGCCTGGACCGCCCCCGCCGCGAGCCCGAGGTCGAGAACATCCCGATCGACTGATGTCCGCGAGCTACGAGTCGCTGCCCCCCAACCTGCCGGTGCCGGAGGACGACGGCGCGGCCGAGCACCTCGCCGGGATGGCTCTGCCGGCGCTCCCGCTCGCGGTCCCCGGGGGTGGGCGGTTCGACCTGCGCGAGGCGGCGACGATCGGCACGTTGGTCGCCTTCGTCTACCCGCGCACCGGCACTCCGGGGCAGCCGCTCGTGCCGGGCTGGGACGACATCCCGGGCGCCCGCGGCTGCACGCCGCAGAGCTGCGCCTTCCGCGACCGGCACTCGGCGCTGGCCGGGCTCGGCGCCACCGTGGTGGGCATCAGCGCGATGGACCCCGCCGAGCAGGCCGCCTTCGGCGAGCGCGAGCAGCTGCCCTACCCGCTGCTCAACGACGGCCCGCTGACCCTGCGCGATCAGCTCGGCCTGCCCACCTTCGACATCCACGCCACGACCCTCTACCGGCGCCTCACGTTCGTGGCCCGCCGGGGGAGGATCGAGAAGGTCTTCTACCCCGTGTTCCCGCCGGACCGCAACGCCGCCGACGTCGAGGACTGGCTGCGGACGGCGGCCTACCGGCGCTCTACGTAGATCATCCGTCCGTCGCGCAGCCGGTACACGCTGCCTACGCGTTCGCCGCGGCCCACCGCCCTGGCTCCGCGCTCGGGCAGCGGACGGCTGCGCTCGCCGGGCCTGACGACCACGCTGTCCGGCGCGATCCGCTCGGCCGCGGCGGAGCGATCGCGCTCCAGGCTCGCGAGCGCCACCAGCAGGAACGCGAGCGCCAGCACGATGCCGAGGTCGAACAGGTTCACGAGCCCGTCGAGCGGGTCGCCGGCGCGGCCGTCGCGCCGCCGCGCCCGCGGCGTGACCGCGGGCCTCACGGCGGCGTGGCGGGCTCGTCCCAGAGCCGGGCGGCCACGTACTCGAGGTCGGAGTGGTCCTGGGAGTAGAGCCTGTCGCGGACCAGCGAGAGCCCGAAGGCCACCATCCCGATCAGGATCCCGACGACGGTCACGCCGAACGCCACGCGCAGCCCCTCGGACAGCTCGCCCACGTCGCCCGCTCCGAGCGCGGCGAGCGCCGGCGACAGCGGGATCAGCGTGCCCATGAGCCCCAGTCCGGGGCCGGCGCGCACGAGCATGCGCGTGCGCTCCAGCCGGCGCATCGAGCGCAGGTCGAAGTCGGCCAGCGCCTTGGCCACGCGCTCGCCCGCGCCGGCGGCCCCACGCTGGGCCACGATCAGGGCGAGCACGCCGCTCATGGCGGGGCTCCATGCCACGGTCGCGAGTGACCGGCGGGCGGCGGGCGGGTCGCTGCGGTCGAGCGCCGCGCGCGCGTCGCCGGTGGCCCGCTCGAGCAGGTCGAAGTCGCGCTGGCGGCGGCGGACCAGCTCGACCGCGAAGGCGCCCACCTCGTAGACGACCGCGGCGAGGGCGAGCAGCGCCGCCAGGAAGACAGGCACCCGCAGCGCCTCGGCCACGTCCAGCAGGATCTGCTCGAGGCTCACCGGCCGGCCCCGAGCGCGCGAACCCGCTGGGCACGCACGGCACGCCACTCGCCCGCCGCCCCCAGCGCCAACAGCAGCAGGCAGGCCGCGACGCCCGCGACCCAGCCGGGCGCGGGCTCGCCCTGCTCGGCGCCGGCGCGGGCGGCAGCCGGCGCCGCCGAGGCGGTGCGGGGCGGCTGCGCGGCCGGCGCCCGCTCGGCGAGCACCGTCCCGCTCAGCACGCCGGGCCCGCTGTCGCCGTCCGAGTGCGAACGCTTGCGCGGCTTGCGCCGGGGCCGCTCGGCCTTCGGAGCGGCCGGCTGGCCGGCCGGCGCGGTGTCCTGGGCTCCCCCGCCTGCGTCCGAGCCGGCGACCGGACCGGTGGCGGGCGCGCCCGGCGTCTCCGAGCGCCCGGCGCCCTCGGGCCCCCGGCGGCGCTGCTGCTCGGGCCTGCCGACCCGCAGCTCCACCGGTGCCGAGCTGCCGCCGGACCCGCGGTCGCCAGTCACCTGCAGCACGACCGCGTAGCGGCCGCGGCGCGCGAAGCGGTGGACCGGCTCGGTGGTGGTGGCGGTGCTTCCGTCGCCGAAGCGCCACTCATAGGCGAGCGCCTCGTCCGGCAGCGCGCCCGCCACCTCCGCGCTGAAGCGCACGCGCCGGCCGGGAGCGACCTCGGTATGCGCGGCGCGCACGCGCACCGTCAGCACTGCCGAGGGGCTGACCGTGATCCGGATCGGCGTGCCGCTCGAGCTGACGAAGGCGTCGTCGGCGTTCACGTCATCGGGGGCCGTGCTGTCGCGCACGAAGCCGACCGAGCGCCCGCTCACGTACAGCAGCGGCGGGGCCCCGCTGGCCGGGTCCACCTCGTGTCGTGGCAGGTAGAGGATCGAGCCGTCTGCGCGCGTGATCTCGAGCGTGGGCACGGATGCGGGATCGACGCCGGCGGCGCGCAGCACCGTCGCCAGCCGAGCGCCGGAGCGCGTAACCATGGCGGCGCGACGCCCCGGCTCGTCGCGGATTCGGTAGCGGGTGGCCGGCACGTCGGCCAGGCCGCCGAGCTGCTCGGCGGTGACGACGACCGGCTGCGTGCTCCCCTGGAGCTGCAGCGAGACGCCGCTCGCCGCCGCCGTCGAGGCGGCGACGAGCAGGAGCAGTGCTGATCCGAGGCCGGCGGGCCAAATCCGGCGGGTCATGTCAGGCCGGCGCCACCGCTTCCTCGCTGTCGAGGATCTCGTAGGAGCGCAGCTCGGAATGGCCGCCGAAGCCGCGCTCGCCGTCGCGGCGGTGGGACTTGGCGAACAGGTCGCTCTTCACCCAGTCGCGGAAGTGCTGCTCCGACTCCCAGGTGGTGAGCACGACGTACTCGGCTCCGCGGTCTCGCCTCAACAGCTCGAAGCGCCGGAAGCCCGGCGCCTGGTCGAGCAGGCGCTCACGCTCGAGGAACGCGCGTTCGAAGTCCTCGGCGCGTTCCGGATCGACGGTTACACAGTTCATCACGGTGATCATCATTGTTAGGCCACCCTAACAAATCCCGACCGATGTGATAGGGCTTTATTAGGTCACCCTAATCCCAACCCTGTCTCAGGAGGTCTCACCAGATGAGCATCAACCGTCGGAGGGCCGCCGTCTTGGCGGTCTTGGCCGCGGTGCTGGCACTCGTTCCGGCCACCACCGCAAGTGCCGACAGCTCCCGCGTCGTCGTGCTGAACGGCGACTTCACGGAGGTCGTCTTCGCGCTCGGCTTCGGCAAGCGCGTGGTCGGCGTCGACACCAGCGCCACCTATCCCGAGGCGGCCGCGAGGCTGCCCAAGATCGGCTATCAGCGCAGCCTCGCCGCCGAGCCGATCCTCGCCCTCAACCCCACGCTGATCCTCGGCTCCACGTCAGCGGGGCCGCCCACCGTGATCGAGCAGCTGCGTGCGGCGGGCCGTGACGTGCGGATCCACCCCACGGCCACCAAGCTCGTCGACATCGGGCCGAAGATCCGGCGCATCGGCAAGGCGCTGGGCGGCGTCGGACCCGCGCGGGCGAAGAAGCTCGCCAACAAGGTCGAGGTGCGCCTGCGCCGCGCCCGCCGCAGCGTGACCGCGAAGCGCAAGCCGCGCGTCGTGTTCCTCTACCTGCGCGGCCAGCAGGTCCAGCAGATCGGCGGCAAGGGATCGGGCGCCGACGCCATGATCGCCGCCGCCGGCGGGCTCGACGTGGGACGCGCCGCGGGGATCCAGGGCTTCCGCCCGCTCTCCCCCGAGGCGCTGGTCGAGCTGAAGCCCGACCACATCGTGACGCTCAGCGCGTCGCTGCAGTCGGTGGGCGGGGTCAACGGGCTGCTCCAGCTGCCCGGCATCGCCCAGACGCCCGCCGGGCGCCAGCGCAACGTGCTGGCGTTCGACGACCAGGAGTTCTTGGGCCTCGGCCCGCGCGCTCCGCACGCGCTCAAGGCGCTGATCAAGGGCCTCGGCACCGCAAGGTGACCGCGACCAGCGTGTTGGCGGGGGCCGAGCGCCAGGTGGCGCCGGTTCCCGCCGCGCGCCGGCGTCCGCGCCGCGCGCGCCAGCTGCTCGTCGCGAGTGGCATCGGGATCCTGCTCGTCGTCTCCGTGCTGCTCGGCGCGGCGATCGGGGCGGTCCACATCCCCGTCGGCGACGTCGTCGGCACGCTGCTGTGGAAGGCCGGGCTGGGCGACCCCCCTCCGGCTCAGAGCCGCGAGGTGCTGTGGCAGATCCGCATCCCCCGGCTCGCGCTCGCCCTCTCGATCGGCGCCGGCCTCGGACTGGCCGGCGCGCTGCTTCAGGGCGTCTTCCGCAACCCGCTCGCCGACCCCGGCATCATCGGAGTGTCCGCCGGGGCCGCCGTCGGCGCCAGCGTGGCGATCGTGTCCGGCGCCGAGCTGATCTCGATGGCCGGGCTCGGCACCGTGACGCTGGCCGCCTTCACCACCGGGGTCGCAACCGTCTTCCTCGTCTACGGCTTCGCCCGCCACGAGGGCCGCACCGAGATCGTGACGCTGGTGCTCACCGGCATCGCGATCAACGCGATGGCGCTCGGCGTGCTCGGCCTGATGACCTTCCTCGCCGACGACGAGGAGCTGCGCACGCTCAGCTTCTGGACGCTCGGCAGCCTCGCCGGGGCCACCTGGCCGGGCGTCATGTTCGCCGGGCCGGCGGCGATCGCCTGCTGCCTCGCGGCGCCATGGCTGGCCCGCGGCCTGGACACGCTCGCGCTCGGCGAGCTCGAGGCCGAGCACCTCGGCGTGCGGGTCGAGCGCCTGCGCGTCATCGCCGTGGCGATGGCCGCGCTGATCACGAGCGCGGCGGTCGCGGTGGCCGGCATGATCGGCTTCGTCGGGCTGGTCGTTCCGCACCTGGTGCGCCTCGCCGCCGGCCCGGGGCATCGCTTCCTGCTGCCGGCGTCGGCGCTCGGCGGGGCCGCCATCACGGCCCTGGCCGACCTCGCCTCGCGCACGCTGGCGCTGCCACAGGAGGTCCCGCTGGGAGTGGTGACCGCCCTGGTCGGCGGCCCCTTCTTCCTCTGGCTGCTGCACCGCACCCGCTCCGAGCACGGGGGCTGGCGATGACCGCCGTGCTTGCCTGCCGCGACGTCGCCTGGCGCCCGCGGCGCGGCGCCGATCCGATCGTGGACGGCGTGACGCTGGAGCTGCGCGCCGGCGAGCTGCTCGCCCTTGCCGGCCCCAACGGCGCCGGCAAGTCCACGCTGCTGTCCCTGCTCGCCGGCGAGCGGCCTCCGAGCGACGGCGTCGTGGAGCTCGACGGCATGCCGCTCGCGGCGTTCGAGCCGCGCGCGCTCGCGCGCCGCCGGGCCGTCATGCGCCAGCACCCAGCCAGCCCCTTCGGCTTCTTCGCCTACGAGATCGTGGAGCTGGGCCGCAGCCCGTGGAAGGGGCTGCGCGGGCGCACCGAGGACGCCGAGGCGATCGAGCGCGCGATGGACCGGGCGCAGGTCAGCGAGCTGGCGCTGCGGCGCGCCAGCGTGCTCTCAGGCGGCGAGCAGGCGCGCCTCGCGCTGGCCCGGGTCCTGGCGCAGGAGACCGCGATCCTGATGCTGGACGAGCCGACCGCGTCGCTCGACCCGCGCCACCAGCACGCCGTGCTCGCGGTGGCGCGGGAGCTGGCCGCGGAGGGGCGCTCGGTGCTGGCCGTCCTGCACGACCTCGGCCTGGCGGCGGATTACGCCGACCGCGTGGCGGTGATGCACCGCGGCCGGCTGGCGTCGTGCGGCCCCCCGGCGGAGGCGCTGGCGGACGCGCTGCTCGAGGAGGTCTACGAGGTGCCGGTGGCCTACTTGAAGCGCGGCAGCGGCTTGCGCCCCGCGTCCTTCTCGACGTAGCCCCACAGCCTGCGCACCTCCGCCGGGTTGCGCGCCGCCACGTCGACTCGCTCGTTGCGCAGCGAGTAGAGGCGCTTGTCGAGGCCCTGGTTGTCGGAGATCAGCAGCCAGCGGCCGTCGCGGGCGGCCACGTGGTCGTTGTAGGAGGCCGTGCGGTACGTCCGCGCCTGGGCTGGCTGCTTGCCGTCGAGCAGCGTCGAGAGGTCGGCGCCGTTCATGTGCCCGGGCGTCTCCTGGCCGAGCGCCGACAGGACCGTGGGGCCGACGTCGTGCGTCGAGGCCCAGTAGCTGCTCGTCGTGCCCTTCGCCTTGCCCGCCGGGTGGCGGATCATGAATGGCACGTGGCTCAGCTCGGTGTGGATCTCGGAGTAGCGCTTGCCGACCCAGCCGTACTCGCCGAGCAGCACGCCGTGGTCTGAGATCAGCACCACCACCGTGTTCTCGGCCATGCCGAGGTTGGCGAGCCGGTCGAGGAAGTTGCCGAGCCACGCGTCCACCAGGCTGACCTCGGCAGCGTAGAGCTGGCGCATGCGCCGCAGCAGACCCTGGCTGAGCCCGAGCGAGCGGTACTTCGCCGCCGGCGTTGCGAACGGCTGGATCGGCTCCAGCGCCGCCGACGGCGGGCCGTACAGGTCCTTGAGGCGGGCCGGTGCGTCCCACGGCTCGTGCGCGTCGAAGGAGTCGATCACCAGCGCGAAGGGCTGGCGCGAGCGCGCCCACTCGATCCAGTTCATCCCGCCACGGAAGACGCGCGCGGCGAGGAACTCCTCCTCGGTGCGGTCGCGCGGGTTCGCGGCCAGGTACGCGGCCATGCGCGGCGCGGCGCGCGAGCCGCGCAGCGCCGGCGGCAGGACGCTGTTGAGCTCCCGCTCCGACACCCTGCGCGTGGGCTTGCGCCGCAGCGGCACCTGGCCGTCGACCAGCTGCACGCGGTCGAACTTGCCCCGGAAGCGCTTGTGCACGCCGAGCAGCATGTGCGGGTTGTCGGTGATGTAGCCCGTCGTCCAGCCCTGCTCGCGCAGCACCTCGGTCCACATCTTGCCGTCGCCGTCGACCGGCTCCCAGCCCGGCTGGGGCGGCAGGTCGCGGTACGGATGCCAGCCGCGGAAGGGAAACGTGCGGCGGCCGGACATGATCGCCCGGCGGGCGGGGATCGTCGGCATGCCCTCCGGAAAGGCGCGTGCGAAGCGAAGGGCCTCTTTGGCCACCTTGTCCATCGCCGGGGTGCGCGCGCGCCGCCCGTAGATGTGGTCCACGCGCAGGCTGTCCATCACCACCACGACGACGTTCATGGCCCCGGCCGGGGCCTGAGCCGGCTTCACCGGCTTGGGCTGGCCGGCGGCCTCCTCCTTGCTGCAGCCGGCAGTGCCGAGCAGCGTCAGGCCGGCGGCGCCCGCCCCGCCAACCCGGATCACATCCCGTCGTGTGAGCTCGTCTCCCAAGCCGCTACGAACGCCTGGTGATGTCGATCGCCCGAATCGAGTGCTCGTCAGGCAGCTTCTGGAGCACTTCGCGAACGATGTCGTGCACCTCGCGCTCGTCGTGGCCGAAGTCGTCGAGCAGCGACTTGAGCGCGGTCCAGGTGATCTTCAGCTGGGCGGGAGTGAGGTCCAGCCGGAAAGCCGTGTCGTGGGGCCCGATCAGGTTGGGATCGTCCTCAGTCATGCGCGACCGGAAGGGTAGCCGCCCACCCGGGGGTCTAGGCTTTCGGCGTGGCCAAGACCTGGGTGCTCACCGGATCGCTCGACAACTTCCGCGCCACTCGCGAGCACGGCTTCCGGGTCATCGGAGCCAAGGAGGGCCGCCGCCGGATGGCCGAGCAGATCGAGCCCGGCGACCGAATCGTCTTCTACGTCACCGGGGTGCAGGCCTTCGGCGGCATCGTGCGCGTCACGAGCGACATGTACGAGGACCGCGAGAAGATCTGGCCGGGCAAGCCTGGCAAGGCCGATCCCTACCCCTGGCGCTTCGATACCGAGCCCGAGCTGGTGCTCGCCGAGGACGACTTCGTGCCCGCCGTCGAGCTGGCCGGCGAGCTCGAGCACGTGGGCAAGTGGCCCGCCGAGCACTGGCATCTGGCCTTCCAGGGCCAGCTCCGCACCGTCGGCGACGCCGACTCGAAGCTGCTCGAGAGCCGGATCCGCGAGGCGGCGCCGGCGCCGGCGTGAGCCCGGGCGCTGACGCCGTGCGCGCCCTCTGATGCAGCACCAGCGCCACTACACGCTCGAAGAGGCATCCGCCCTGCTGCCGCGGGTGACCGAGCTGCTCGTGAAGATGCGCGCGGCCCGCGACCGGCTGGGCGACGCCGACGCTCGCGCGGCGCTCGAGGCGGTCGGGCAGAGCAACGGCGGCGGGGAGCCCGGCAAGACCGTGTCCGAGGGGTTCATCGAGCTGCGTGAGTCGATGCTGGAGCTGCGGGAGCGCGAGATCCTCCTGCGCGACCTGGATCGCGGCCTGGTCGACTTCCCGGCGCTGCGGGACGGCGTCGAGGTCTACCTGTGCTGGGAGGAGGGGGAGCCGGCGATCGGCTTCTGGCACTCGCCGGACGCCGGCTTCGGCGGGCGCCGCCCGCTCGAGGATGGCTGACCTCGCCCGCCTGTTCCGGCTCCTGAACCTCGAGCAGAGGGCCGCCGCGGTCGGGGCCGCGCTGCTCGCCGTCAGCACGATCGGGCCGTTCTCGTTCGTGGAGGTCGCGGAGGTGCTGGTGGCGCTCGGCGTGCTGGCGCTGCTGCGCGCGCGGGCGCTCGGCAAGCGCTTCCACCTGCCCTTCGGCGACGGCACGGTGATCGCCGCCGCCGGCGCCTGGGCGGCGGTGCTGATCGTCGTGCGGCTGCTGGACCGCCCGCTCGGCCAGAACCTGCTGGCGCTCGCCTGCGCGGCGATCCTCGTCCTCGCCGGGATCCGCGAGCGCGCCAAGCGGCCCCCGGACGACCTGCCGTCCGCCACGGGCGCGCCTCGGGCCCCGGACGCCGCCCCGCGTCGCCGGCCGGCGAGCCCGCCCGCCGGCGAGGAGCCGACCGAGCCGCTGCCCCCGCCCGAGTTCAAGCCGTACCAGCCGGAGCCCGGCGAGCAGCTGCGGCTGGGCGGCGAGGAATCGAAGCCTCAGCCACCCGACGCCTGAGGCAGCGCCCGAGCGGGCATCCGCATCAGCGCGAGGCCGGCTGCCGCCGCCAGCAGCTGCATGACGGCGGCGAGCAGCATCGCCTCCGCGGAGCCGAGCCCGGTGGCCACCGGCCCCGCCAGGCCGGCGCCCATCGCGAACGAGCCGACCTTGATGCTCGCCGCCGTCGTGAACACCTGGCCGTAGAGGGACGGCGGCACGAGCTGCTGGCGCAGGGCGAACTGCGCCGCGAGCGCCGGTCCGTCGGCCATCCCGGCCGCCGCGATCAGCACCAGCAGCAGCGGCAGCGAATCGGCCAGCGGCCAGGTCAGCATCAGCGCGCCGAAGATCGTGAAGCCGGCCAGGACGATGCGCTCGGGCGGGAAGCGGCGCTGGAGCCGGACGAGCGTCAGGGCGCCCAGGGTCGAGCCCGCCGCGAAGGCCGCCCACATGTAGCCGGCGTGGCTGCGCTCGCCGCCGAGGTGGTCGACGGCGAACAGGGGGAACGCGACCGTCATCAGGCCGAGGCCGAACAGGCCCAGGCCGCCGGCGACGGTGATGCCGCGCAGCTCCGGCACGGCCACGATCTGGCGCAGGCCGGCGAGCGCCACGCCCAGCAGGGTGCGGCCGTCGCCGCGCCGGTCGGGGCCGCGGTCCAGCCCGGGGATGCGCAGGATCAGGACCAGCGCGGCCAGCGCCAGGCCGGCCTCGGTGAGCAGCGCGGCCTCCGGGCCGGCGGCCGCGGAGAGCGTGCCCGCGAGCGCCGGGCCGATCACCAGCGCGCCGTTGAAGCTGGTCGTCTCGAGCGCGTTGGCCGGCGGCAGCAGGTCGTCCGGCACGAACGCCGGGATCAGGCTCGTGAACCCGCCGAACGAGAGGGGGTAGGTCACTCCGGCCACCACCACGATCAGCGGGATCACCCAGTCGGGCCCGTTGCCGGCCACCAGCACCAGCGCGACCAGCATGCCCGTGATCAGCAGCTGGTCGGCGACCATCAGGCGCCGGCGCCGGCCGGTGAGGTCGAGCCAGGCGCCCAGCAGTGGGCCCGAGATCAGGCTCGGCAGCGTGATCGCGGCCACCGCGAGGCCGGCGAGCCCTGCGCTGCCGGTGCGGTCCAGCACGAGCAGCACGACGCCAACCGAGAACATCTCATCCGACACGCGGGCCAGCGTGGCCGCGCCGACGAAGCGCACGTAGCCGGGCTGGGCGCGCAGCCTGCGCAGCGATACGCGGTCCACCGGCTCATGGTGGCACGCCCCCCTCAGGCGGCCGGCGGGATGGCCTGGCGGAAGCGGAACATGAAGTCCGGGTCCACCTGCTTCTTGATCTCGCGCAGCCGCGGCAGGTTCGTGGCGTAGTAGGCCCGCTGCCACGAGCTCAGCTGCGGATCGATGTAGTTCTGGTAGGCCTGGCCGGAGGCGTACGGCCGCAGGGCCCGCCAGACGCCGTTGATCCAGCGGCCGCTCGCGGACCCGCTGCCGCTGAAGTAGGCCCCGTACTGGAGTGAGAACAGCATGTCGCGATGCACGAACGCGGTGGCGCCCGGCGCCGGGCGGTTGTAGGCGCCGCCGTAGGCATCCAGTATGAGCGCGCCCGACCCCTGGGAGGGCGTGCGCTGGCGGCGCTCGATCCAGTCGATCATCACCTGCCGCCCGCGCGCCGGCAGCGGCTCGTCGAAGTAGTCCGACTTGGCGTAGAAGGAGGCGCGGGGGAGCTGGCCGCCGGGCCGCGTGCCCTGGGTGTGGCAGGCCCGGAAGCCCTCGTCGAGGCAGCCGGCCCAGCGCAGCGCCAGGCTCATCATCGACGAGCTGCCCGCGGACACCGCGGCCCCGTCCACGCGCGCGAGCGGGCGGATCAGCCTGCGCAGCGCGGACTCCGAGCCGAAGTACTGGCCCAGCGCGGTCACGCTCGGCGACCCCGCGCCGCCGGTGGTGCCGAGCGTGAAGATCGACGTGAGCGCCGGCGGGGCATCGGGCGCGAAGCCCTGCCAGGCGGCGAGCGCCTCGCTCGCCTGGCTCCAGGGGAAGCGGACGAAGAACCACGCGGCCCCGCTCGCCCGGTGGGCGCGGAAGCGGAGCGACGTCACGATGCCGAAGTTGCCGCCGCCTCCGCCGCGGCACGCCCAGTAGAGGTCCTCGTTGGTGTCGGCGTCCACGCGCCGCGCACGGCCGTCGGCGGTGACGATCGTGGCCGCCACCAGGTTGTCGGACGTGAGCCCGAAGCGCCTGCCGGACAGGCCGTGGCCGCCGCCCAGCGCCAGCCCGCCGATGCCGACCGAGGGGCACGAGCCGGCCGGGATCAGCAGCCCGCGGCCCGCCAGCTTGGAGTAGACGTCGATCAGCTGCGCGCCGGGGCCCACGGTCGCGCGGCCGCCCGAGACGGCGATGCCGCGCAGGCGGCTGAGGTCGACGACCACGCCGCCCGCCGTGGTCGAGTAGCCGCCGTAGCTGTGCCCGCCCGAGCGCGCGACCACGCGAACGCCGAAGCGGTCCGCCCAGCGCACGATGGCCTGGACGTCGCGCGTGTCGCGCGGCTGCACCACGGCCTGCGGGCGGATGCCGTCGTAGCGGGTGTTGTAGACCAGCCGCTCGGCGTTGTAGCCGGGCGTGCGCGGGAAGAAGACCGGCCCGCGCACCGCGCCGCGCAGCGCCCGAGCGGCCGGCCCCGAGAGAGCCGCCACCGCCGGCGCCTCGAGCGGAAGCGCGATGCCCAGCGCTCCGGCCGCGCCGAGCCCGATGAAGGAGCGCCGGTCAAGGGCCATCAGGCCGGCGCCCTCTCCGGGCGGGACTGATCGTGCCATTCGCAGGGAGACTGCCGCGCGCCCTCGTTCGGGTGGCCCACCAGCTGCCCGCCCGGGCAGTCGTGTGCCTCCACCCGGCGGCGCGGGTTGGTGATGCCCAGCAGGCCCAGCACCCCGCCGAGCGCGACGAGCGCCGTCGCGATCCCGAGGCCCACCCTGAAGGCGCTCACCGAGGCGTCCCTGGCCGCCTCGCGCACCGAGGCCTGCACGTCCTCGGGGACGCCCTCAACCGCCACCGCGGCGAGCGGGCGCTGCTTGGCCTCCTCCAGCGCGCGCGCCACCTCCGGCCGCTGCGCGGCGCTTCCGACCTCGTCCTCGAGCCGGCTGCCGAAAGCCGCTGCCACGACCGCGCCCACCGCGGCGATGGCCACCAGCGAGGCCACGCGCGCGATCGCGTTGTTCACACCCGAGGCGATCCCGGCGTTGCTCTCGTCGGCGTCGGCCAGCACGGTGGAGGTGAGCGGCGCGACCGTCATCGACAGCCCCACCGCGAACACGAGCAGGCCGGGCAGCAGGTCGGTCAGGTAGTCCACATCCGCGTCGACGCGCCACAGCAGCAGCCCCATGCCCACGGCAGCCACCAGCGGGCCGACGCCCATGAAGAAGCGCGGCCCGTGGCGGTCCGCGAGCGCCCCGAAGCGCATCGACGTCAGGAACATCACGATCGTCACCGGGATGCTCGAGCTGCCGGCCGCGAGGGCGCTGAAGCCCGCCACCTGCTGCAGGAACAGGACGAGGAAGAAGAACAGCAGGCCGAGGCCGGCGTACACGAGGAAGGTCTCGAGGTTGCCGAAGGCGAAGTTGCGGCGCCGGAACAGGCTCAGCGGCAGCATCGGGTGAGCGGTGCGTGCCTCCCACGCCAGGAAGCCGGCGACCAGCACGGCGCCGGACAGCAGCGGCACCGCGACGACGGGGTCGTCCCACCCGCGCAGCGGCTGCTCGATCAGCCCGAAGGTGATCCCGACGAGGCCGAGCGCGCACAGCAGCGCGCCGACCACGTCCACGCGCGCGTCCGGATCGCGCGCGCGTCCGGCGGGGACCACGCGCAGGATGAGGACGAGCGTGATGACCACGATCGGCACGTTGATCGCGAAGATCCAGCGCCACGAGGCGCCGTCCACGAGCTGCCCGCCGATGACGGGGCCGAGCACCGTCCCGATCCCTCCCCAGGCGGTCCACGCGCCGACCGCCCGGCCGCGCTCGTCGGGCGGGAACGTCGACACGATCACGGCGAGCGCCGCCGGGGTCAGCAGCGCGCCGGCCACGCCCTGCAGCCCGCGGGCCGCGACCAAGATCTCGATCGTCGGCGCCAGGGCGCAGACCAGCGAGGTGAGGCCGAACAGCACGACCCCGAGCGCGAAGACGCGCCGCTCGCCGAAGATGTCGCCCAGCGAGCCGCCGATCAGCAGCAGCGAGCCGAGCGTGACCAGGTAGGCGTTCGCGGTCCACTGCTGCCCGGCCAGCCCTCCGCCCAGGTCCTCCGCGATCGCCGGCAGCGCCACGTTGACGACGGTCGAGTCGACCGTGACCACCGTCGTGCCCAGGATCGCCGCGGCCAGGACCAGGGTCTTGGCGCGCTCCGAGAGCACCGCTTCGCCGCCTGCCCGCCCCGCATCGCCGGGCGCGGCGGCTTCCATCAGGCCGGAGCGGCCCCGTTGACCGAGTCCGCTGCCCGCGGACCCGGGCCCACGTACCTGGCCGTCGGCCGGATCAGCCGGCCCTCGCGCTTCTGCTCCAGGATGTGCGCCGCCCACCCGCCGACGCGCGCGGAGGAGAACATCGGCGTGAACAGCTCGGGCGGCACCTTCGCGTAGTCGAGCACGACGGCGGACCAGAACTCGACGTTGGTCGCCAGCACGCGGTCCGGCTTGCGCGCCTTCAGCTCGTCCAGCGCCGCGCGCTCGAGCGCCTCGGCGACCTCCAGGCGCGGCGCCCCGACGTCACGCGCCGTGCGCCGCAGCACACGGGCGCGCGGGTCTTCGGCGCGGTACACGCGGTGTCCGAAGCCCATCAGCCGCTGGCCCGAGTCGAGCGCCCGCTTGACCCAGCGCTCGGCGTCGCCCTCGGCGGCCACCTCGTCGAGCATGTGCAGCACGCGCGACGGCGCGCCGCCGTGCAGCGGCCCCGACAGCGCCCCGACGCCCGCGGACAGGGCGGCGGCCACGTCCGCGCCGGTCGAGGCCACCACGCGCGCCGTGAAGGTGGACGCGTTCATGCCGTGCTCGGCGGCGGAGATCCAGTAGGCGTCGATCGCCTGGACGTGCTTGGGGTCGGCCTCGCCGCGCCAGCGGATCAGGAAGCGCTCGGGGATCGAGGTCGCCTTGTCGATCTCGCGCTGCGGAACCGGCGGCCGGCCGACGCCGCGGGCGGACTGCGCGACGAACGAGAGCGCCATCACGGACACCCGCGCCAGGTCCTCACGGGCCTGTTCGTCGGAGATGTCGATCAGCGCCGACAGTCCCCACTCCGGGGCCAGCATCGCCAGCGCGGACTGCAGGTCGGCGCGCGGGTCGCCGGTGCGCACCGCGAGCGGGTGCGGCTCGGCCGGCGGCAGGCCCGGCTCGAAGCTGCCGTCCACGAGCAGGCCCCAGACCTTCTCGAACGAAACGGCGCCGACGAGGTCCTCGATGTCCACGCCGCGGTAGCGCAGCGCGCCGCCTTCCTTGTCTGGTTCGGCGATCGACGTGTCGAAGGCGATGACGCCCTCGAGGCCGGAGGGAACTTCGATGAGGTCGGCCATCGCCCGCGAGGATAACGGTCCGCGGGCGGCGGCTTACGCCAGTTCGGCGACCTCGTCGCCGACCGCGATGCGGCCGCCGCTGACGATGTCGGCGCGCAGGCCGCCGCGGTTCACCATCCCCCGCAGCACCCCGGGCCGCGTGACCGCCTGGAGGTGGCTGCAGGGCTCGCACAGCTCCTGTCCGACGCACTCGACGCCGCCAACGGTGAAGCGGCGGCCCACCAGGTCGTTGAGGCGGATGCCGCGCGTGAGCACCTGGCGGCGCGACTCGGCGGCGGTCAGCTCCAGGCCGGTGTCGGCACGGAAGCCGTCCAGCGCCTCCGCCTCGATCAGCGTGAGGTCGCGCGTGTGCCCGTAGCGGTCGCCGATCACCCCCTCGGCGGTCACCTCGACCGCGTCGATCGGTTGCGGCAGCTCGCGCTGCGGGGAGACGTGGATTGCCTCAACCGATCCGGCCACCCGTCCAGGGTACATTGGGCCGGTGCGGATCCTGGACGAGCAGGTCGAGCGCTACCTCCACGAGCTGCGGCCGCCGCGCTCGGAGGTCATGGCTGAGATGGAGGCGGTGGCGGAGCGCGACGGCGTGCCGATCGTGCACTGGGAGACGGGCCGCTTCCTCGCCGTCCTCTGCCGCACGCTCGACCCGGTGGTGCTGGAGGTGGGCACGGCGATCGGCTACTCGACGCTGCACATGGCCGAGCAGCTCGAGCGCGGACGCGTCATCACGCTGGAGGTCGATCCCGAGCGCGCGCGCCAGGCGCGCGACCTCCTCGGCCGTGCCGGAGTGGCCGACCGCGTCGAGCTGATCGAGGGCGACGCGCGCGAGACCATCGCGGACGTCAGCGGCCCGATCGACCTGCTGTTCGTGGACGCGGCGAAGGACGAGTACCGCACCTACATCGAGCTGGCCGAGCCGAAGCTGTCCGAACGCGCGGTGCTCGTCGTCGACAACCTGCTGATGTCGGGCGAGGTCGCGCTCCCGCCCGACGCCGAGACGGCGTGGCGGCCGCAGTCGCTGGCGGCCGCCCGGGCGCTCAACGAGGACCTGGTCGCCAGCGACCGCTGGCTCGCCTGCGTGCTGCCGGTCGGCGACGGCATCGCCTTCGCCTCGAGGCGATGAAGGCGCTGCTCGGCCTCTTCGCGCTCGCCCAACTGCTGATCGGCCTGCTGCTCTGGCTGGCCCCCGGGTTCTTCTACGACGAGATCGGCCCGTACGGCGACCGCAACGACCACTACATGGGCGACCTCGCCACCTGGTACCTGGCGCTCGGGGCGCTCGCCCTCGTGGCGGTGCGGCGCGTGTCCTGGCGACTGCCGGTGCTGGTGCTGGCGTTCGTGCAGAACACGCTGCACGCGTTCAACCACCTGATCGACGTCGGCGAGGCCGACCCGGAGTGGCTCGGGCCCGCCAACCTCGCCTCGCTGGTGCTCGTCTCGCTGCTGCTGGCCTGGATGGTCAACGCCGAGCGGGAGCCGGTGCCGTGAGGGTGTTCGTCGCCGGAGCCAGCGGCGCGGTCGGGCGCCCGCTGGTGCCCATGCTGGTCGCCGCGGGCCACGAGGTGACGGGCACGACGCGGTCCGGGCAGCGGGCCGAGACGATCCGCGCGGCCGGGGCCACCGCCGCCGTGGTGGACGCGCTCGACGCCGAGGCGCTGCGCGCGGCCGTCGCAGGGGCGCGACCTGAGGTCGTGGTGCACGAGCTGACCGCGCTGCCGCATCGCTTCGCCCCGCGCAGCACGGACTTCTACGACGCGACCAACCGGCTGCGAACCGAGGGCACGCGCAACCTCATCGAGGCGGCCCGGGCGGCGGGCGCGCGGCGGCTGGTGTGCCAGAGCATCGCGTTCGCGTACGCGCCCGGCGCGCGCCCGGACGTCAAGAACGAGGACGCGCCGCTCGCCCTCGACGCGCCGCCGCCGTTCGGCGAGGTCGTGCGGGCGCTCGCCGCCATGGAGCGCGAGGTGCTCGAGGCGGACGGGCTCGAGGGCGTGGTGCTGCGCTACGGCTGGTTCTACGGGCCCGGCACCTACTACGGCGAGGGCGGCGGCACCGAGCGCGAGGTGCGCAGGCGCCGCTTCCCGGTGATCGGCAGCGGCGCCGGGGTGTTCTCGTTCGTCCACGTCGAAGACGCGGCCGCGGCCACCGTCGCCGCCGTCGAGCGCGGCGCGCCCGGCGCCTACAACGTGGTCGACGACGAGCCGGCCGCCATGCGCGACTGGCTGCCCGCCTACGCCGAGGCGATCGGCGCGCCGCGCCCGCTGCGCATCCCGGTCTGGCTGGCCCGCCTGGTGGCGGGGCCGATGGCGACAGTGATCAACACACAGCCGGGCGCCGCAAACGCCAAGGCAAAGCGCGAGCTGGGCTGGACGCCGCGCTGGCCCAGCTGGCGCGACGGGTTCCGCAGCGCTTCGCGCTGACGTCAGGATGGCATCCGGGGGATGGCAGCCGGGGGCTCGCGCCCCCGGACCCCCGCTGATTCCTGGCCGGTTTGCTGGCCGCGCCGGGCTCACGCCCCCCGGACCCCCGCTGATTCCTGGCCGGTTTGCTGCGGCGCGAGCGCAGGCCCGCGCTCCGGGACCCCCGCTGATTCCTGGGCGGTGGATGGCGGCCGGGGGCTCGCGCCCCCGGTCCCCCGCTGATTCCTGGCCGGCTTGCTGCGGCGCCGGGGGGGCTCGCGCCCCCGGGCGCCCGCCGCTTTGTGCCAGGTGGGCAGCAAACGTCCTGAAGTCGGTCGTTTCCTGCCCACGTGGATGGC
>JAXDII010000022.1:0-44898 GCA_034664085.1 Thermoleophilaceae bacterium | reverse complement strand
TTGTCGAGCGGCTGCTGGGCGGCCCAGGCACCCGCGGCCGCTGCCCCTGCCAGGGCGCCGTTCAGTGTTCTCCGCAGCTCCATGGGGCGCAGCGTAACGCGAGTGGCTGTACCGGGTAGCTGTTGATGATGGCCCCGCGCCCCCTATCGCTCTACCACGAGCGCACGCGCAGTCGCGGTGTGAACTCGCTCGTGTACTGGCCCGCGCGCTGGATGCTGAAGGCCGGGATCCTCGTCTACTTCCGGCTGCGCAGGCTCGGGACCGAGCACATTCCGGACGGCGGCGTGATCCTCGCGTCGAATCACCGCAGCTTCCTCGACCCGTTCGCGATCGGCTGCTGCATCGGCCGGCCGATCTACTTCGTGGCCAAGCAGGAGCTGTTCAAGAACCCCCTGATGGGCTGGATCCTCAACTGCCTCGGCGCGTTTCCGATCAAGCGCGGCGCATCCGACGACGAATCGATGGCCACCGCGCTCGCGCTGCTCGAGCGCGGGCAGGCGGTCGTGATCTTCCCCGAGGGCACCCGCATCCGCACCGGCTCCCTGGCGGCGCCGAAGCGTGGGGTGGGTCGCCTGGCCCTCCAGAGCGGCAAGCCGGTCGTGCCGATCGCGGTCACGAACTCTGAGCACGCCCGCCACGGCGCCCGGATCAGGCCCGTGAGGGTGCACCTGCGCTGCGGCCCGGCGCTCACCTTCCCGCGCGTCGACGATCCCTCGCCCTTCCTCGCCGGCGAGGTCACCGAGCGCATCTGGCCGTGCGTCGGTCTCCAGTGGGAGTGGCTCGGCGGCCTGCCGCCGCTTCGCACCGCCGCGGTGATCGGCGCCGGCTCAATGGGCACCGCCGCCGCGGTCGTGCTCGCCCGCGCGGGGCTCCAGGTACAGCTCGGCTGCCGCACCGGAGCCCAGGCCGAGGCACTGCGCGCCGACCCCGAGAACACCCGCTACCTGCCCGGCCTACAGCTCGATCCCGCGATCGACGTGAAGACGGTGCCCGAGATCGAGCTCGGCGGCGTGGACCTCGTGGTGCTTGCCGTTCCGTGCGCGAGCCTGCCCGCCGCCGTCGGCGAGATCGGCGCCCGCATGGGCGACCGCTCGGCCGTGCTCGTCACCTCGAAGGGGCTGGTCCCGCCGCTCGGCAGCACGCCCGCCGCCTACGTCTCGGAGCGGGTGCGAGCGCGTGCGGTGGCCACGCTCGCCGGTCCTGCTCATGCCCGCGAGGCGATCGAGCTGGGCGCCTCTGTGGTGCTGGCCAGCCACGACGCGGACCTTCGCCGCCAGCTGCACGACCTGCTCGAGGCCGGCGGCCTCACCGTCCACGCGACCGATGACGTGACCGGGACCGAGCTTGCCGCCTGTGCGAAGAACGCCGCCGCGCTGGGGAGCGCGGCAGCCGCCCCGCGCGGCGCGAACCTCGCCGGCGCCGCGGCCGGGCGGATCTTCGCCGAGGTCCACGAGCTCGCGATGGCGAGCGGCGGCCGCAGCGAGGCGTTCGTTGGCCTCGCGGGCGCGGGCGACCTCGTCGCGACGGCCCTGGCCGAGGGCAGCCGCAACCGGCGCGCGGGTGAGCTGGTCGGCGCCGGCGTCCCCGCGGGACAGGTGCAGGCCTCGATGGACCAGACCGCCGAGTCGCTCGCCACCGTCCCGCTGCTCGGGCTCGCGTTCGAGCGCGAGGGCATCCACGCTCCTGTCACGGATGGCCTGCGCCGTGTGCTCGACGGCGAGTCCTCCCCCGAGCAGTGGCTCGACAGCATCAGGCCGGCGCGCCCAGCACGGCGCCGCACCAACGCGGCCTAAGACCGGGAGTTAGGCTCCATGGCGAGTGGAGGAGGTGGCCGACAAGCAGCGACTGGACCGCGATTTCACGGAGCTGTACCGCGCGCACCTTCGCGACGTCTACTCGTACTCGTATTACCGGGTGGGCAACCACCACGACGCCGAGGACCTGACCGAGCAGACGTTTCTCCAGGCCTACCGGCACTTCGAGCGGGCTCAGCGCGAGTCGGACGGGCGGCCGCTGCGGCCCTGGCTGATCCGAATCGCCCACAACCTCGCCGCCAACTTCTACCGCGACCGCTCGCGCAGGCCGACCACGCAGCTCGACGACACGAGCATCCTGGCCGAGCCGATCGGCACCGAGCAGCTCGTGGAGGGGCGGGAAGAGGTGAAGGAGGTCCTCGAGGGCGTGTCGAAGCTTCCGGAGGATCGACGCGAGGCGCTCATCATGCGTTTTGCGCTGGGTATGGACAACCGCGAGATCGCACGTGCGCTCGGGCGATCCGAGGGAGCCACCAAGGTGCTCATACACAGGGCCATCAAGCAATTGGAGCAGGGCCTCGAGGAGGAGGCTGGTGATGACTGACGCCGATCGCGTCGAGCGCCTGCTGCGCTCCGCCCTCGTGCCGGTGGACCCGCCCGAGGCCCTCAGCGACCGCCTCGAACGCGGCCTCTCCGAGCTCACCGAGGCGGCCGCCACCGAGCTGGCCGACTGGGAGCTGTCGGCGATGCGCGACCCGCGCAACTGGGCGCCCACCGCCGCCGCGATCGTGGTCGGCAGCGTGGCCGCCGGCGGCCTTGTGCTGGTGCGCGCCCGCCAGCAGCAGAAGAAGCGCCACGACACCGGGCTGCACGCTCTCGAGAAGTCGATCCGCGGAGTCGCGGACGACATCGAGAAGCGCCTGCGCGGCTAGCGGCGCTTCAGGCCCGCGCGTAGAAGGCCGCGCCTGCGAGCCACTCGCCACACCCTGCGACGGTGTCTATTGTGAGCCGCGCCGTGGACGTCTGCTACCGCCATCCCAAGCGCGAGACCGGAGTGCGCTGCTCCAACTGCGACCGGCCGATCTGCCCGGACTGCATGACCTCGACCTCGGTCGGCATGCGCTGCCCGGAGTGCGCGCGCCAGAGCACCAAGGTGCGCACGATGCGGACGATGACCGACGAGCCCGTCCTCACGTACCTGCTGATCGGGATCAACGTGCTGGTCGGAATCGGCTCACTGCTCGGTGGAGGCGCCGGGGCCGACAGCAGCTCGCTCACCGATGACGGCGGTGTCTCGCAGGCCACGATCGCGGGCGGCGACTACTGGCGCCTGATCACCGCCGGCTTCCTGCACGCGGGCCCGTTCCACCTGCTCACGAACATGCTCGCGCTCTGGATCCTCGGCTCGATGATCGAGCCCGCGATGGGCAAGTGGCGCTTCGGGCTCGTCTACTTCGTGTCTCTCCTGTGCGGGTCGTTCGGCGCACTGCTGCTTTCGCCGGACAGCCTCACCGTGGGCGCGTCGGGCGCCGTCTTCGGGCTGATGGGCGCAGCCGCCATCGTCGCGCGAAACCGCGGCTTCAGCCTGATGGAGAGCGGCCTCGGAATCTGGATCGGCCTCAACCTGCTGATCACCTTCACGATTCCGAACATCTCCGTCGGCGGGCACATCGGTGGCCTGGTCGGCGGCAGCGTCGCCGCTTTCCTGCTCCTCGAGATGCGCCAGCGTGCCCGGCTGCCCGAGGTCGTGCCCGCGCTCGTGTGCGGGGCGATCGCCGCCGCGGCGGTCGTCGCCTCGATAGTGGTCTCCGGCTAAGCGCTCAGGTCCAGCTCGATCGAGCGCCGCGCGGGCGGCGCCGGCACCAGTTCCGGGTGGAGCAGGTGGCCGAGCAGCTCGATTCCCTCGACGAGCCGTGGGCCGGGGCGCGAGAAGTACGCCGCTGCGTCCACCGCGATCACGCGGGCACCGAACGGCGCGAGCCGCTCGCGCTGGTTCATCGTCTCCGCTGCCGCCTGCTCGGCGTAGTAGCCGCACGGCATCGACACCACGACGTCGGGCGCCGCCGCCTCGACCTCGCTCCACTCCGCGGTGCGCGACTTCTCGCCGGGCAGTCCGAGCATGTCCTCGCCGCCGGCCAGCTCGATCATCTGCGGCACCCAATGGCCGCCGATGTAGACCGGGTCCAGCCACTCCAGCGCCGCCACGCGCGGGCGGGGGGCGCCCTCCACCGCGCGCTCCACCGCCTCGAGCCGCTCGCCCGTCTCGGTCACGAGCCGCTCGCCGGCCTCGGGGACCCCGGCGGCCTCGGCCAGGCGCGGGATGTCGGCGATCACCTCGCCGAGCGTCGAGGGATCGAGCGAGATCACCTCGGGCTGGCTCGGCAGCCGCTTGGCCACGGCCTGGACGTCGTCGAAGGCGACCGCGCATACGGCGCACACCGCCTGGGTCACGATCAGGCCGACGTCGGCCTGCGCGAGCGTCTCCTCGTCGAGCGCGTAGAGCGCCTCGCCGCGGCTGGTGCGCTCGCGCACGGCCGCGTCGATCTCGGCGGCGTCGAGGCCCTCGCCGATCATGCTGCGCGTGAGGTGGGGAAGTTGCTCCACGCCGACCGGGTAGTCACACTCGTGGGTGACCGCCACGACGCGGTCCCCGAGCCCGAGTGCGAAGAGCATCTCGGTAGCGGAGGGCACTAGGGAAGCGATGCGCACGGAGCTGAGGATGCCACGTCTGAACGATGAAGAGATCAAGCAGCGCCTGGCCGGGCTGGACGGCTGGGAGCGCGAAGGAGACGCGATCCAGCGGCGGTTCAAGCTCGACGATTTCAAGGGCTCGGTGGACTTCGTGAACCGCCTGACGCCGGCCGCGGAGGAGATGAACCACCACCCGGACCTGGCGATCTCGTGGAACGAGGTGACCGTCACGATCAGCACCCACTCGGAGGGCGGCCTGACCGCGAACGACTTCGAGCTAGCTGGACGTATCGACGGGCTGGAGGGTTCGGCATAGCCGAACCGAGTTGCTGCGGGATGCCCGCACGGGCTAATTAACGCCTTTGCTACTCTCGCGGCGTCCTCCCGATGAGCGACGACGAACCCCCTCGAAGTAGCCCGCTGACAGCTGCCGGTCCCCGATGACCGAGTTGCTCCTGCTGTTCGGCGTCCTCCTGTTGGTCGCCGCCAATGGTTTCTTCGTCGCGGCCGAGTTCGCGCTCGTGCGCGTGCGGGAGAGCCGCGTGGAGCAGATGCGCGACGAGGGCAGGCGCGGCGCGACGCTCGTCCTGCAGCAGATCGACCGCATCGACGAGTACCTGTCGGCGTGCCAGCTCGGCATCACGATGGCATCGCTGGGCATCGGCTTCCTGGGCGAGCCAGCCATCGCCAGCCTGCTCGAGCGCCTGTTCGGCGACGCCGTCTCGCACAACCTGTCGCTGGCGATCTCGCTCACGCTCGCCTACCTGATCACCACGGCGCTGCACATCACCGTCGGCGAGCAGGTGCCGAAGATCTACGCGATCGTGAACGCCGAGCAGACGGCGCTGCGCGTGGCCAGGCCCCTGCACTGGTTCCGGATCGCCTTCAACCCGCTGATCTGGGCGCTCAACTCCGCGTCGAACGCCATGCTGCGGGTCGTCGGCGTGGACTCGCGCGCCGAGTTCGAGGACATCTCCTCCTCCGAGGACCTGAAGCTGATCATCGCCCGCAGCGCGCACGGCGGAAAGCTCGACCCGGGCGAGGCCGGGATGCTCTCCGGCGTCTTCCACCTGCACGAGCAGCAGGCGCGCCAGGTGATGACGCCGATCCCGGCGGTGGTGACCGTCGACGTGTCGGACACCGTGGAGAACGCGCTGCGCCACGCGGTCGACTCCGGACACACCCGGCTGGTGGTCACCGAGGAGGGCAACACGGACCGCATCAAGGGCATCGTCCACGTCAACTCGCTGGCGCGCAAGATGATGACCGAGGGTCCCGGTGCGCCGATCTCCGACAGCGTCAAGGACGCGCTGATCGTGCCCGAGACCAAGCCGCTCGACGACCTGCTCGCGGACCTCCAGCGCGAGCGCGCCTCCATGGCCGTGGTCGTCGACGAGTACGGCCGCACGGTCGGCATCGTCACGATCGAGGACATCATCGAAGAGGTCGTGGGCGAGATCGCCGACGAGACCGACCCCGCGGTGGCCGGCGTCCGCCAGCTCGCGAACGGCGACTGGTGGGTGCGCGGCCACGTGCCGATCACCGACCTGGCCGACTACGGCCTCGAGCTGCCGGCCGACTCGGAGGCCTACAACTCGGTCGGTGGCTTCGTGTTCGCCCAGCTCGGGCGGCTGCCGAAGCGGGGCGACATGGTGCGAGTCAACGGCTATTCGCTGCGCGTCGAGTCGGTGCGCGAGAACCGCGTCGAGGCGGTGCGCATCCGCGACCACCATTCGGAGCGCAACGGCCGCGGGACGGACGCCGCCGGGGAGCCCTCCGAGGCGCAGGACGAGGCCATCGAGGCCGATCCCGAGCGCCCCGCCACGGCGGAACCGCCGTTCCGTCCGTAGGGGGGTTCAACGTTCGCGCCAGGTGCTTGTCCTAGGAGGAGGTTCACCGGGCATGTGGTGCGTGAAGCTGAGCGATTCGCAGCGTGATGCCCTGCTTGCGCTGGTCAAGACCCAGTGCGAGCCCGGTCCGGCTGTGACAGCGGTGCTGGAGGCACTCACGCTGGCCCGTTGGGACGACCTGCCCGACGCCACGCTGCCGTGGGACAGCGTCGCCGAGCTGGCCCGCGCGCAGGGGATCGGCGAGGCCGACGTGGTGTGGGACCTGGCGGCGGGCATGGCGCCCACGCGCAGGCAGCCGAAGACGGCGATCATCCACCTGCCCGCTGCGGCGAGCGGGCCCGCTCAGCCGTAGGTGTAGAAGCCCTCGCCGGCCTTGCGGCCGAGCTTGCCGTCGGCGATCAGCTCGCGCACGCGGTCCGGCACGTCCGCGCCGATCGACTCGCCGATGGCGGCCGCCACGTCGAGCCCCACGAAGTCGAGCAGCGCCAGCGGCCCCATCGGGTGGCCGGCGCCGAGCTTCATGCAGGTGTCGATGCCCTTGGCGTCGATCCCGTTGCGCTCCAGCAGGCGCACCGCGTCGAAGAGGTAGGGGAAGAGCAGCTTGTTGACGACGAAGCCGGCGGCGTCAGGCACCTCGACGGCGGTCTTGTCGAGCCGCTCGCAGAGGGCGTGCAGCTCCTGGCGCGTCTGCGCGGTCGCCTCGTCCGGGAAGGACAGCTCGACGAGCTTCATCTTCTCGACCGGGTTGAAGACGTGGAGCGCGCCGAAGCGGTCCGGCCGGCCGCTCGCGGCGGCAAGCTCGGCGACCGACAGGGAGGAGGTCGTGGTGGCCAGCACCGCGTCGTCTGAGAGCACGGCGCCGAGCTGCCCGTAGAGCCCGGCCTTGGCGGCCGGATCCTCGGCGATCGCCTCGACGACGATGGTGCAGCCGCCGAGCTCGGACAGGTCCGTGACCACGCGGGCGGAGTCCTCCACGCGCTTGCAGGCGCGGTCGGCCGAGCCGTCGCTGCGGGCCCACAGCGTCACGTCGTGCGACTCCGCGGCGGCTCTTGCCAAGCCGCATGCGATCGCTCCGCTTCCTGTTATTCCGAGTAGCTCAGGCATTGGTTGACTGGTCAGTCAATGGAGTAGGCTTACCACAAAACGGACTTCGGAGGGTGCAGCTCACATGCAGAATGGCAACGGGCGCGAGGCGGTCATCGTAGAGGCGGTTCGCACGCCGATCGGTCGTGGACACGTCGAGAAGGGCTACTACAAGGACACCCACCCGAATGAGCTGCTGGGCAAGACCTACACGGAGCTGATCGAGCGCACCGGCATCGATCCTGCCGAGGTCGAGGACATCGTCAACGGCTGCGTGCAGCAGTACGGCGAGCAGATGTTCAACGTCGCCCGCAACGCCTGGCTGCAGGCCGGCCTGCCGATCGAGACGCCCGCGACGACACTCGATCGCCAGTGCGGCTCGGGACAGCAGGGCGTCAACTTCGCCGCAGCGCTGATCAACGCCGGCGTCCACGACGTCGTGATCGGGTCGGGCGTCGAGCACATGGGCCACGTCCCGATGGGCGTCGGCTTCAAGTGGGCCGACGACGTCGGCTCGCCCTGGCCGCCCGAGATGATGGAGCGCTACAACATCGTCCCGCAGGGCATCTCGGCCGAGATGATCTGCGACAAGTGGGAGATCCCCCGCTCCGAGCTCGACGAGCTCGGCGTGCGCTCCCACCAGCTCGCTCACCAGGCGACCGAGGAAGGCCGCTTCGAGCGCGAGATCGTCCCGTTCGCCGTCAACGGGGACACCTACGTCACCGACCAGGGCATCCGCCCGGACTCGAACGTCGACACGCTCTCGCAGCTCAAGCCGGCATTCCGCGAGGACGGCCGGGTCACGGCCGGCAACGCGTCGCAGATCTCGGACGGCGCCGCCGCCGTGCTGCTGATGGCGCGTGAGAAGGCGGAAGCCCTCGGGCTGAAGCCGCGCGCCAAGGTGCTCGACCAGACCACCGTCGGCGTGGACCCGGTGATGATGCTGACCGGGCCGATCCCCGCCACGCAGAAGCTGCTCGAGCGCAATGGGATGACGATCGACGACATCGACCTGTTCGAGGTCAACGAGGCGTTCGCCTCGGTGGTCGCCGCCTGGCGCCGGGAGCTGGAGCCCGACATGGACCGCGTGAACGTGAACGGCGGAGCGATCGCCCTCGGGCACCCGCTCGGCTCCAGCGGCGCGCGCCTGATCACCACGCTGCTGCACGAGCTCGAGCGCTCCGACAAGGAGTTCGGTCTCGTGACGATGTGCTGCGGCGGCGGTCTCGGCACGGGCACGCTGATCCAGCGCGTCTGATCGGCGGCAAAACGGGTACAGCGCCAGCGTGCCTGTACACACACAGGGATCGCTGCTCGCTGGGCGCTACCGCGTGCTGGAGCGGCTCGGCTCCGGCGGGATGGCGACGGTGCTGCTGTGCGAGGACGAGCGGCTCGGCCGCCCGGTGGCCGTCAAGCGCATGCACGCGGACAGCCCCCGGGACGTCGAGCAGCGGCTCCTCCGCGAGGCGAAGCTCGGCGCGTCGCTGAACCACCCGAACCTCGTCTCGGTGTTCGACATCGAGGCCGACGACGAGGGCGTGCTGATCGTCATGGAGTACGTGGAGGGTGAGGCGCTGGCCCGCACCCTGCGCGCCGGTCCGATCGCGTCGGGCCGCGTGGCGGCCATCGCGCGCGGCCTCGGCGAGGCGCTCGACCACGTGCACGGCCAGGGCGTCGTGCACCGCGACGTGAAGCCGGGCAACGTCCTGCTGCGCAGCGACGGCGCGGTCAAGCTGGCCGATCTCGGGATCGCCATGGCGGCGGACCGCACCCGCCTGACGGTCAGCGGCACGGTGCTCGGCAGCGCCGCCTACATGGCGCCCGAGCAGCTGGAGGGGCGCGACGTCGGGCCCGCCGCCGACGTGTACGCGCTGGCCACGGTCTGCTTCGAGTCGCTGGCCGGCCGGCGCGCGCGCCCGGGGCGGACGCCGATGGAGATCGCACACCAGATCGCCACCGCCGGTCCGCCCGACGTGCGCGAACACGCGCCGGACCTCCCGGCGGCCGCCGCCGCGGCGCTGGCCCGCGGCATGGCGCGCGAGCCGGCCGACAGGCAGCGCTCGGCGGGAGCTTTCGCGGCAGAGCTGGCGCGGGCGCTGGAGCAGCGCGAGCCGCCGACCGCGGCCACGCGCGCCATTGCGACGCCGGCGCCCGCTCCGGCCGTCGCGGCACGCGGGTCGCGCGCCGGTGCGGTGCTGGCCCTGGTCCTGCTGGCGCTCGCAGCGGCCGGCGTGGCGGGCGCCGTGCTGCTGAGCGGCGGCGGCGGGGGCGGGGACGAGCGTGCTGAGCAGCCGGCCGCGGCGGCTCCCGAGCCGCAGGACGCCGACGCGGGCAAGCAGCCAAAGGCCAAGAAGGACAAGAAGGACAAGAGGGCCAAGCGGGAAGAGGAGCAGGCCGCGGCGCCGCTGGACCCGGCGCGCGGCTCGGAGCTGAACGACCAGGGCTTCGCGCTGATGGGGCAGGGCGACTTCGCCGGGGCCGTGCCGATCCTCCAGCAGGCCGTCGCGTCGTGGCCCGCCGACAGCCGCGAGATCGCCTATGCCTACGCGCTCTTCAACCTGGGCCAGTCGCTCAACCGCTCCGACCGTCCGGAGGAGGCGATCCCGTACCTCGAGAAGCGGCTCACCTGGGACGACCAGCGCGACAAGGTGCAGGCAGAGCTCGACCTGGCTCTCAGCAAGGCCGGGCAGGGGTAGCCTGCCGGGCGGCATGGCCCGCCTCGAGCTGATCCCGACCGACGAGGAGCGCGAGATCCGCGCCGCCGTGCGCGGCATCTGCAACTCGTTTCCGGAGGACTACTCGCGCCGCAAGCACGCCGAGGGCGAGCCGCCCACCGAGCTCTGGGACGCGCTCGCGGAGAAGGGCTACCTGGGCGTCAACCTGCCCGAGGAGTGGGGCGGAGGCGGGCTCGGCATGACGGGCCTCGCGACCGTCGGCGAGGAGATCTCCGGGGCCGGCAAGTCGCTGCTGCTGATCGTGGTGTCGCCCGCGATCGTCGGCTCGATCCTGGCGCGCCATGGCACCGACGACCAGAAGGACCTCTGGCTGCGCGGCATCGCGGCGGGCACCACGAAGGTGGCGTTCGCGATCACCGAGCCGGACGCCGGCACCAACTCCCACAACCTGGCCACGTCGCTCGAGCGCCGCGACGGCCGGCTGCTGCTCAACGGCCAGAAGACCTACATCTCGGGCGTCGAGCACGCCGACGCCGTGCTCGTGGTGGCCCGCAGCCGCCTGCCGGACGGCCAGCTCGGCCTGCCCTCGCTGTGCCTCGTCGGCGTCGACGCCCCGGGCTTCACGCGCGACCCGATCCCCATGCCCTACATCGGGCCGGACAAGCAGTGGACGCTCTTCTTCGACGACGTCGAGCTCGACGAGGACCGTCTGATCGGCGGGGAGGGCGGCGGCCTCGGTCCCGTGTTCGACGGCCTCAACCCGGAGCGGATCATGGGCGCTGCGGTGGCGTGCGGGGCCGGGCGGCGGGCGCTCGAGAAGGCCGCGGCGTACGCCAACGAGCGCGCCGTGTGGGGCGCGCCGATCGGCACCCACCAAGGCATCTCCCACCCGCTCGCCGAGGCCAAGATCGACCTCGAGCTGGCGCGGCTGATGCTCCAGAAGGCGGCCGCTCTCTACGACGCCGGCGCGCCGGGGGCGGGCGAGGCGTCCAACATGGCCAAGTACGCCGCGGCGGAGGCCGCGATCGAGTGCGTCGACCGGGCGATCCAGACGCACGGCGGAAACGGCTTCGCGCTGGAGTACGGGCTCAGCGACATGTGGTGGGGGGTGCGGCTCACGCGGACCGCGCCGGTTTCGCGCGAGATGATCCTCAACTACGTCGCCGAGCACTCGCTGGGCCTCCCCAAGAGCTACTGACGACCTCGCGCCCGTTTCGGCTCCTGCTCGCCGTGCTCGCCGCGGCCATCGCGGTCGCGCCCGCCGCGCAGGCGGCGCCGTGGAAGCCGGACGTCGAGGCCGCGCGCGCCTATGCCGGCCAGCGGCTCGGGTCGATCTCCTTCGCCGTGCGCACCGAGCGCCGCCTCTACGGCGTAGAGGTGCGCCGCACGGTCCCGTCGGCGAGCGTGCTCAAGGCGATGCTGCTGGTGGCCTACCTGCGCGAGCCCGACGTGCGCGGCCGCGCCCTGCACCCCGCGGACCGGGCGCTGCTCGAGCCGATGGTGCGCTGGTCGGACAACGTCACGGCCACCCGCGTGCGGGACAGGGTGGGCAACGACGGGCTGGTCCGGCTCGCCCGGCGCGTGGGCATGCGCGCCTTCGCGCCGGCGGCGATCTGGGGCCTGTCGCGCATCGACGCCGCCGACCAGACGCTCTTCTTTCTGCGCATCGAGCGCCACGTTCCGCGCCGCCATCGGCCGGCCGCGCTGCGCCTGCTCGGCTCGATCGTGCGCTCGCAGCGCTGGGGCATCGCGCGCGTCCGCCCGCCGGGGTGGGGCCTCTACTTCAAGGGCGGCTGGGGGTCGGGCAGCGGCGCGGTGGACCACCAGGTGGCGCTGCTGCGGCGAGGCGAGCGGCGCCTGTCGGTGGCGATTCTGAGCACCGGCAGCCCGAGCCACGACTACGCGAAGGAGACGCTGCGCGGTGTGGCGGCGCGGCTGCTGCGCGGCCTGGACGCGGACGCTCGCCCGGCCCGCTCGCCCCGCACATAGACTGCGGCCGTGGCTGCCGGTCCAGGGGACGCGCACCGCACCGTTCGAGACGCGACGCTCGACGTCCTGCGCCGTCGCGGCCTGACGACGATCTTCTCGAATCCCGGCTCCACCGAGATCGCCTTCCTCACCGGGCTGCCCCCCGACATTCGCTTCGTGCTGGCGCTCCACGAGGCGTCCGTGGTGGGAATGGCCACCGGGGTCGCGCTCGGCAGCGGCGCCCCGGTGCTGGTCAACGTCCACACCACCGCCGGGCTGGGCAACGCCGTCTCGGCGCTCGCGACCGCCCGGGTCAACAGAGCGCCGCTGGTGGTGCTGGTCGGCCAGCAGGACCGCCGCCACCTCGCGGCGGAGCCGTTCCTCACGGGCCGGCTCGAGGGGCTGGCCGGCGACTACCCGGTTTGGGTGGAGCAGCCGGCGCGCGCCGAGGACGTGCCGATGGCGCTCGACCGCGCCTGGCACGAGGCCGCGACCGCCCGCGGACCCGCCCTGGTGATCGTGCCGATGGACGACTGGGCGGCGCCGGCGGACCACCTCGACGAGCAGCTGACCCCGGCCGTCATCCGGCGCGCGGCCGACGCCGCCCCCGCGGCGGTGGCGGAGCTGGCCGGCATGATCGCGGAGGCCGACGCGCCCGTGCTGGTGGTGGGCGCCGGTGCTGCCGACGAGCGCTCGTGGGCCGCGCTCGTGGAGCTTGCCGAACGGCTCGGCTGCCCGGTCTGGCAGGAGTGCTTCGGAGCCCGACCCGGCTTCCCGCAGGACCACCCGCACTTCGCCGGCCACCTGCCGGCGGCCCGCTCGCGGCTGCGGGCGGCGCTGGCCGCGCACGACTTGGTGGTGGCCGTCGGCGCGCCCGTGTTCCGGCAGTACCCCTACGAGGAGGGGCCGTTCGTGGAGCCGGGAACCCGCGTCGCCGTCGTCACCGACGACCCGAGCGAGGCCCACCGCAGCCCCGCCGAGCTGGCGCTGATCGCGCCGGTGGCACGCACCTGCGAGCTGCTGGGCGCGGCGGTGCCCGAGCGCTCGGGGCCGGCCCCGGAGCCGATGGCTCGTCCCGCGCCGCCGCGGGCGCCCGCCCAGGGCAGCCCGCTGAGGGCCGGGCACGTGCTGGCCGCCCTCGAGGAGCGGCTGCCCCACGACGCCGTCGTGATCGAGGAGGCGCCCTCGAGCCGGCCCGAGCTCAACGCGCGCATGCCGGCGCGCACGCCGCTCGGCTTCGTGAGCGCGGCAATGGGCGGGCTGGGCTTCGCGCTGCCCGGCGCTACGGGCTTGCGGATGGCGCTGCCCGACCGACCGGTGGTGGCGGTGGTGGGGGACGGCTCGTCGCTGTACTCGATCCAGGCGCTGTGGAGCGCGGCCCACTACGGCGTGGGCGCGCTGTTCGTGATCCTCGCCAACCGGCGCTATGCGGTGATGGACCGGCTCGCGGAGTCGGCCGGCGGCACCGGCCCGTGGCCCGCCTTCGAGGCGGTGGACGTCTCCGGCCTCGCGCGCTCGCTCGGCTGCGCCGCCGAGCGCATCACGGACCACGGGACGCTCTTGAGCACGCTCGACGCCGTCCTGCCGGGCCTGGCCCAGCGCAGCGAGCCGCTGCTGCTGGAGATGGTCGTGGAGCCCGACCCCAGCTTCGAGGTCTAGGCGCCCAGCTCGGCCGACTGCGCCGCGACCTGCGGTCCGGCCAGCAGCGCCACCTGGAGGTAGAGCAGAACACCCTCCAGCTCGGGCAGGTTCTCGGCGCCGTGCTCGCGGATGTGGCGCACGACCACGTCGTCGACCGCCGCGACGACGGCGCGGAAGACCTCGATCGGCAGCTTCGGCGCCGCCGCGTCGCTCGCGCGCGCCTCGTCCTGGCGCTCGCGGATCAGCTCGGCGTAGCGGTCCCGCAGCCGCTCGCGCCGCTCCAGCGCCCGCGGCCCGGCGGCGGCCACCTCGATCAGGAAGACGCGCGCCAGCGCGGGCTCCGCCGCGAGCCAGCGCAGGTAGGCGGTGACGCCGGCGCGCGTGCGCTCGAGCCAGTCCGCGCTCGAGGCGTGCGCCTCGCTCACGCGCCGAAACAGCTCCTCGCTGGCCGCCTCGTAGGCGGCCAGGAAGCAGTCCTCCTTGTCGGCGAAGTGCTCGTAGAAGGTCTTCTTCGAGACGCCCGCTCCGCCCACCACGTCGTCGATCGTCGCCGCCGCGTAGCCGCGCTCGGCAACCGCCCGTCCGACGGCCTCCAGCAGGCGCGTTCGCTGCGACGCCTCGACCACGTCGCGGTTGAGTCCGTGGCTGCCGCGCGGCAGCCGGCGAGGGATCTCAGGGCTGGCCGACTCCATTGTGTACGCCCTGGTACATTACACCGCATGGACCTCACGCTCTCGCCCTCCGAGGGGGCATTCCGAGACGAGCTGCGTGCGTGGCTGTCGCAGAACCACCCCGGCGAGGACCCGCCCGGGGACGACGCAGCCTTCGAGCACCGGCGTGAATGGCAGCGCAAGCTCTTCGAGGCCGGCTACGCCGGCTTCTCGTGGCCGAAGGAGTACGGCGGCCGCGGCGCGACGCTCGTCGAGCAGGCGCTCTTCGGTGAGGAGATGGCGCGCGCCAAGGCGCCCCAGCCCGTGAACGTGCTCGGCATGGTCATGGGCGGTCCCGTCGTGATCACCCACGGCACCGACGAGCAGAAGGAGCGCTGGCTGAGGCCGATCCTCACCGGCGAGGAGATCTGGTGCCAGGGCTTCTCGGAGCCCGACTCGGGCTCCGACCTCGCGTCGCTCAAGACGAAGGCAGTCAAGTCGAACGGCGAGTGGATCGTCACCGGTCAGAAGGTCTGGACGACGTACGCCCACAAGGCCAAGTGGTGCATGCTCGTCGCCCGCACCGACTCGGAGGTGCCCAAGCACCAGGGCCTCACCTACTTCATCATGGACATGGAGCAGGAAGAGGTGCAGGTGCGGCCGCTGCACCAGATCACGAAGGAGCCGGAGTTCAACGAGCTCTTCATCGAAGAGGCGCGGATTCCGGACGAGAACGTGGTCGGCGGCGTGGGCAACGGCTGGGCCGTGGCCATCACGACGCTCATGAACGAGCGCGCCGGCCTGGGCGCCGCATCGGCCGCGGGCGTGAAGATCGCGCTCGAGGAGCTGAAGCAGCTCGCCCGCGAGCGCGGCGCCGACGAGGACCCGGTCATCCGCCAGCGGCTCGCTCAGCTCACGATCGAGGTCGAGCTGCTGCGGCTCAACTCGTGGCGCGGCCTGACGCAGATCATGAAGCGCGGCGTGCCGGGCCCCGAGGGGTCGCTGCCGAAGTGGCAGTGGGGCGAGATCAACCAGGCGCTCACCGAGCTCGCCGTCGACATCCTCGGCGAGGAGGGCGCGTACTGGGACTCGCCTTGGACCTACCGCCTGCTGCGCTCGCGCGCCAACTCGATCGAGGGCGGCACGACGGAGATCCTCAAGAACATCATCGCCGAGCGCGTGCTCGGCCTCCCGAAGCTGCGGTAGGGATCAATGAACTTCGACTTCACAGACGACCAGCAGGCGATCAAGCGCACCGCCAAGGACCTGCTCGCCGACCGCTTCAAGATGGAGCGCGTGCGCGAGCTGGCCGAGTCGGGCACCTACGACGACGCCGCCTGGAAGGAGCTGTCGGAGCTCGGCTGGCCGGGCATCTTCATCGACGAGGAGCACGGCGGCCAGGGGCTCGGCGTTGTCGAGCTGGTGATCCTGATGGAGGAGCTGGGCTACGCGCTCGCGCCGCTGCCGTTCCTGTCGAACGCCGCCGCCGGGCTGGTGCTGCAGGCGGCCGGCTCCGAGGAGCAGAAGCAGCGCTGGCTGCCGGGCATCGCCTCGGGCGAGGCGCGCGGCACCGTCGGCGTCGTGCGCAACGGCGAGGCCAAGCTGGTTCCCGACGCCGACTCCGCCGACCTGATCGTCCTGTGCTCAGACGAGGGCGCCACCGTCGTGGAGCGCTCGGCCGCGGAGGTCGAGATCGTCGCGGCGATGGACGCCACCCGGCGCTACGGCCGCGTGCGCGCCACGGCCGGCGAGGCGCTCGAGGGCAGCCACCTGCCCGGGCTCAGCGTCGCGGCGCTGGCCGTGGCGGCGGAGCTGACCGGAGTCGCCCAGCGCGGGATGGAGATGGCCGTGGAGTACGCGCGCGACCGCAAGCAGTTCGGGCGGCCGATCGGCGCGTACCAGGCGGTGTCGCACCGCTGCGCCCAGATGCTGCTGGAGACCGAGGGCGCCCGCTCGGCCACCTACTGGGCGGCATGGACGGCGGACGCCGAGCCCGAGAACCTGGCGCTCGCCGCATCGATGGCCAAGGCCTACGCCTCGGACGCCGGCTGGCGTGTGTGCGCGTCGTCGCTGCAGGTGCACGGTGGCATCGCCTTCACCTGGGAGCACGACCTCCACTTCTTCCTCAAGCGCGCCAAGGTCGACGCGCTGCTGTGGGGCTCGGCCAGCGAGCACCGCGAGGTGGTGGCCGAGCTGTCGGCGGCGAAGGAAGCCGCGCCGGCCTAGGGATTCCTCCGCTGCAGCGCCGCCGCCAGCGGCGACAGCAGCCCGTAGGTCTCGTGCTCCGGCGGGCGCTCCCAATGGTGGACCTCTGAGGGCGGCTGCGAGACGACGTGGCGCACCGGCGCCGCGGTCAGCTTCTCCAGGCGCCGCGGCAGGTCGAGGCCCAGCCAGCGGGACGAGCCGGTCGGGAACGTCGACACGACGATCTCGTCGAACCTCATCGGGTCCCAGATCTCCATCGCGGCGACGATCGGATCCGGGTTGCCCGTGTGACCGGTCACCTGCTCCAGCCCCGCCTCGCGCATGGCGCCCAGAGCCTCGTCGAGGCGCGAGTCCGCCCCGGGCCCCTCACGCGGCATCAGGAGGGTGAAGCGGCAGGCACCGCGATCCGCCCGCTCCCGCAGGGCCGCCAGCAGCTCGTCGGAGGTCGCGGTCATGTTCGCGACGACCAGGACATGGAACTCCCAGGTCATGGCACCTCCTCTTGCTCGTGCCTTCCTTCCTACGAACGAGAGTAGCGCGGCAGGCGGCGCCGCGCGCGAGGCCGTCAGTCGGGCAGATCGACGCGGCCCTGCAGGCTCGGCAGCCCCTCCTCGTGGGGCTGAACCGGGCCGCGCCGCTCGGACCCGAACGCGAGCACGTCGAGCCGCTCGATCTCCCGCTCGCCCTCGACGCGAGCGGGGTGGCCGGCGGGCAGCCGCTCGATCAGCGTCCTGATGCGATTGCGCAGCTGGAGCGCGAAGTGCGGCGTGGACGCGCCCATCAGCTGGCGCACGTCCTCCAGCGTGGGCTCACGCTCGAAGCGGTCGGGGCGTTCGTACTCGCTCAAGGCACCAGATCCTACGGCTCCAGCCCTACGGGGCGTTCGGCTGCACCGGGATCAGCTCGGTGATCGCGTCGATCTGCGCCTGCTGGCGCACCGAGATCGCCTCGTCGTCGCCGAGGATCCAGGCCCGGTTGTAGACCGCCTGTCCGGGGTCGTCCTCGTAGCCGGGCTGCACGCTGAGCAGGTAGGCCTCCAGCGGTCCGGGCAGCTCCTCGGCCGCGTCGGTCAGCAGCAGCGGCGCGAACACCCCGCGCGTGGCCAGCGAGGCGGACGCCGCGGCGTCGAGCGGGCGGTCCGCGCTGGCGACGGCGAAGTTGTAGCCCGGCACCACCACGCCCCAGCCGAAGCCGCCGCGCTCGTAGCGCGCGAAGGCGATCGCGTTCTGGACGGGCGTGGGGCCCGCGATGCGGCGGACAGAGCGTGCGAGGCCGCGGCGGCGCAGCTGGCGCTCCACCGACCTCGAGATCACCCGCTCGGGACCGAGCAGGTACACGTTCGGGCGGTCGTGCCCGGCCAGCGCCCGCCGCACCGGCGCCGGGATCGAGTTGGCGCGGACAGGCAGCGCCGCGTCGCCCGAGCGCCCGGCCCAGGCCGCGGCGGGCATCGCCCACTCGGCGGACTCGCCGGAGTAGAGCACCACGTCGGTCGAAGGCCGCCCGCGCGCCGCGGATACGAAGCGGTCGATGGCGGCCGCGCGCTCGTAGGCGTCGTCGCCCCTGACGACAGCGGTCCGGAAGCCCTCTGGCCGTGCCACGTCGGGGCCGATGCGGATCACCTGCGCGTCCTTGGAGAGGTCCGAGCCCTTGGGCTCGAGGTGGTCGAGCGTCTCCTCGGTCACGGAGGGCAGGTCGTCCCCGTCCGAGAGCAGCAGCGGCGCTCCGATCGGCGGGCCGGCGAGCACCGACGCGGCGATCGCCGTCTGCCAGTCCTCACCGTCCACGAGCACCACGGCGGTGGGGCGGTCGGATTCGCCGGTGGCGGGGAACAGCGCGCTCGCCACCCCGGCGGCGTCCGACACCGCGTCGGCGCCGCCCACCCGGACCGTGTTGCGCGTCGCGGCGGCCGGGAAGCCGAGCTTCTGGGCGGCGTCGTCCTCGTCGGCGGCCACGCCCAGCTGGGGCGGGCGGGTCTCCTCGTCGCCGAGCGAGCAGCCGCCGATCAGGCAGGGAAGCACCAGCGCGATAGCGAGGCGGCGCATGGCGGCGCAGATTAGCCACGCATAGACCGGAAAGCCGATGGGTAGCCTATGATTGACTCGTCAGTCAACGTGGCCCGGAGGCGCACACCGTGGATTTCAGGCTCAGCGACGAACAGCTGGAGTACCAGGCTCACTGCCGCCGCTTCGCGCGCGAGGTGATGAGGCCGATCGCGGCCCAGCACGACCGCGACGAGAGCGTGCCGTGGGAGGCCATCAAGGCCGCCCGCGAGTGGGGCCTGCACGGGCTGGACCACATCCAGAAGATGGGCACCGACCCCGACGGGCTGTTCGGCTGCATCTACGCCGAGGAGCTGCACTGGGGCTGCGCCGGCATCGCGCTGGCGATCCAGGGCGGCTCGCTGGCCGCCGCCGGCATCGCCAGCTCGGGCACGCCCGAGCAGATCGGCCGCTGGGTGCCCGAGTGCTTCGGCATGGGCGACGAGATCAAGCTGGGCGCCTACGCGGTCACCGAGCCCAGCGCCGGCTCCGACGTGCGCTCGCTGCGCACCACCGCCAAGCAGGACGGCGACGAGTGGGTCCTCAACGGGACCAAGGTCTTCATCACCAACGGCGGCATCGCCGACGTGACCGTCGTGGTCGCCACCGTCGACCCCGACCTCGGCCACCGCGGCCAGGCCTCGTTCGTGGTCCCCAAGGACACGCCCGGCCTGTCCATGGGCAAGAAGGAGTCGAAGCTCGGCATCCGCGCCTCGCAGACGTCCGAGGTCATCCTGGAGGACTGCCGCGTCCCGATGGAGTACCTGCTGGGCGGCTACGAGAAGCTCGAGAAGAAGCTGGCTCGAGCCCGCTCGGGTGAGTCCACCGGCCGCTCCTCGGGCGCGCTCGCGACCTTCGAGCTGACGCGGCCGCTGGTGGGCGCCTCGGCGCTCGGCATTGCGCAGGCCGCCTACGAGTGGACGCTCGAGTACCTCGAGGGCAAGGAAGAGGACGGCACCCCGCTGCTGGAGCAGCAGCGCGTGCAGCAGGTGCTCGCCGAGGTGGCGACCGAGATCGAGGCCGCGCGCCTGCTGGTGTGGCGCGCCGCCTGGATGGGCCGCAACGGCATCCCGCTCACCGCCGGACAGGGCTCCATGTCGAAGCTGAAGGCCGGCGACGTCACGATGTGGGCGACCACCACGCTGATGGACCTGGTCGGCCCCTACGCCCAGACCACGGACTGCCCCCTGGAGAAGTACTTCAGGGACGCGAAGATCTACCAGATCTTCGAGGGCACGGCCCAGATGCAGCGGCTCGTGATCGCCCGGCTGCAGCGGGCCGAGTACCAGCAGCGCCTCCAGGGCGCGGTGGACGTCGTGGAGCAGGCGCCGGGCAACGCGCCGGGCGACGTGGTGCGCTCCGCCGCGGCGTCGCTCTCCACCCGCTAGGCCGCGCGCCGCGCGCCGCGGCGTATGCTCGATCCGGTGACCGCTCCGCTAGCGCACGTCGGGAGCGGCGTCTTCGAGCCGCTCCAGCTGCTGCCGCCGCTGGCGGCGCTCGCCGCCTACTGGCTGCGCGCCCGCACGCTGGAGCGCCAGGGCCGGCCGGTGCCGGTCTGGCGCATGCTCTGCTTCGCGGCGGGCGTCGTGCTGATGCTCGCGGCGCTCGTCTCGCCGGTCGCCCACATCGGCGGCGAGCTGATCCTCGCCCACATGGCGCAGCACGTGATGATGGCCGACCTGGCCGCGCTGCTGATGGTGCTCGGCGTGACCGGGCCGCTGCTGCAGCCGCTGCTCGCCACCCGCGTCGCGCGCCGGCTGCGCGTGCTGGCGCACCCGGTGGTCGCCTTCGTGCTGTGGGCGGTCAACCTCTACGTCTGGCACCTGCCCGGCCTCTACCAGGCCGCGCTCACCTCCGAGCCCGTGCACGCGCTCCAGCACGGCACGTTCGTGCTCTTCGGCTTCACGATGTGGCTCGCGCTGCTCGGCCCGCTGCCGCAGCCGGAGTGGTTCGGCAACGGCGCCAGGCTGCTCTACATCGTCGCCGTCCGCCTCACGAGCGCGCTGCTCGGCAACGTCTTCCTGTGGTCGGAGAGCGTCTTCTACCCCGACTACCGGCCCGGCCAGGCGAGCTGGGATCTGACCCCGCTGCAGGATCAGGCGGCGGCCGGCACGATCATGATGATCGAGAGCAGCATCGTCACCGTGTTGCTGCTCGGGTGGCTGTTCGTGAAGACCGCGCGTGAATCGGACGAGCGCCAGGCGCTGCTGGAGCTGGCGAGCGCGCGCGGGCTCGAGCTGAGCGAGCGGCGCGCCGCCCGGGCGGTGGCTTCCGGCCGCGGCGACGAGCTGCGCCGCCGCCTCGAGCGGGCGGCGGTGGGCTGAGCCGTGCGGCGCGCGGCCCTCGCCCTGGTGGCGCTGGCGCTGCTTGCCGGGTGCAACGACGCGGACGAGCCGGCGCCGGCACCGCGGCCGCAGGCGAAGGATGGCCTGCGCTCGCCCGAGGGCCTCATGATCCGCGACTGGCTGATGGCGGTCAGGCGCGGGGACTACGGGCAGGCGGCCACGTTCTTCGCCCGCGGGGCGATCATCGACCAGGGCCGGCCGTTCCGGCTCCCCAACGCCGAGGCGGCGCGCATCTTCAACGCCGGGCTGCCGTGCAGCGCCGAGCTCGTGGCGCTCGAGGACGAGGGCGAGGAGGTGTTTGCCACCTTCAGCCTCGCCGCCGGTCCGGGCGGCCCGTGCAGCGGCCTCGTGAGGGTTCGCTACACGATCGAGGACGGCAAGTTCACCGAGTGGCGCCAGCTCGCCGAGCCACCGGAGGACGCCGGGCCGGTCGTCTAGCCGGTGCGCCCTTCCTCGATCCGCTCGCGCTCGGCCAGGCGGTTGTCGCGCCGCAGCTGCGCCTCGCGCGCACGCCGCTCCTCGTCGGGCGTCTCCGGGGCCACGGGCGGAACGGAGGTGGGCCGGCCGTCCTCGTCGAGGGCCACCATCGTCATGTAGGCGGTGGAGGTGTGCATGATCTCCCCGCTGCGGATCTCCTCGGCCTCCACGCGCACGCCCACCTCCATCGAGCTGCGCCAGGCGGCGTTCACCGTAGCCCGCACGGTCACCAGGTGGCCGACGTACACGGGGTGCATGAAGTTCATCCGGTCCATCGCGGCGGTTACGACCCGGCAGCCCGAGTGGCGCACCGCGGCGATGCCCGCCACCTCGTCGCAGAGGTACATGATCACTCCGCCGTGCACGTTGCCGGCGTTGTTCGCGTCGCCGACCCCCATCCAGCGGCTGAGCTCGGAGCGCGACGTGGAGGGAGGTCTCGGCTGCACGGCGCCGGGTAGTCTAGGTGCCCGGCCGCAGGTGAACGAAGCGCAAGGAGGCGGGATGCCAGGGCTCGGCGGGCGCATGTCCACCGTCATCAAGTCGAAGATCTCGAGAATGCTCGATCGGGCCGAGGACCCCGGCGAGACGCTCGACTACGGCTACCAGAAGCAGGTGGAGCTGCTCCAGAACGTCAAGAAGGGCATCGCCGACGTCGTCACGTCGAAGAAGCGCCTTCAGATGCAGTCATCGAAGCTCGAGCAGCAGATCGTGAAGCTCGACACCCAGGCACGTCAGGCGCTCTCGCAGGGGCGCGAGGACCTCGCCCGGACGGCGCTCGAGCGCAAGACGCTCGCGCAGACCGAGCTGCAGTCGCTCGACACGCAGGTCAAGGAGCTGGAGGGCCAGCAGGAGGCGCTCACCGCCAACGAGCAGAAGCTGCGCCAGAAGATCGAGCAGTTCCGCACCAAGAAGGAGGTCATCAAGGCGCAGTACTCCGCCGCCGAGGCCCAGGTGCGGATCTCCGAGGCCGCCAACGGCGTGGGCGAGGAGATGGCCGACCTCGGCCTGGCGATCCAGCGCGCCGAGGACAAGACCGAGACGATGCGGGCGCGCGCCTCCGCGGTGGAGGAGCTCGAGAAGGCGGGCACGTTCGACGACCTGAGCCAGCTCGGCTCGGGCCAGGACGACATCGACCGCCAGCTGTCCGAGCTCACGAGCGGCGCCCAGGTGGACGACGAGCTGACCAAGATGAAGGCCGAGCTCGGGCAGGGTGGCGGCAACGCCCCCGAGCTCGAGCCGGGGAAGGAGAACGCGTGATAGTTCGGGTTTCCGGAGAGGGCCAGTTCCGGCTGCCCGACGAGGACGAGGATCGGCTGAACGAGCTCGACAACCGCGCAGTCGCGGCCGTGGAGCAGGGCGACGAGACCGGCTTCCACGAGCTCTGGTCTCAGATGCTCGAGATCGTGGCGAGCGACGGCAACGCTCTCGACGACGACGAGCTGGTCGAGTCCGACGTGATCCTGCCGCCGCGCGACATCACCTTCCAGGAGGCCAAGGGCGAGTTCACCGGCGAGGGGCTCATCCCGGACTGAGTTACGATCGCCCTGACCCCCGATGAGGAGGTGAGGGTGATGGACGAAGCCCGGCTGAAGAACATCCCGCTGTTCGCGAACCTCAGCCGCAAGGAACGCCGCGCCCTGGCGCAGCGTGCCGACGAGGTCGATCTCGCGGAAGGCCGCCAGATCGTGCGCGAGGGGGAGTTCCCGTACGAGTTCTTCGCGCTCGAGGAAGGCACCGCGGAGGTGAGGCGGGGCGACCAGTTCCTCGCCGAGCTCGGCCCGGGCGACTTCTTCGGCGAGATGGGTCTGGTGTCGGACGCGCGCCGCAACGCCACCGTGATCGCCACCTCGCCGGTCACCGCCGTGGTGATGACCGGGCAGGCGTTTCGGCAGACCGCCCGCGAGCTGCCGGAGGTGGCGGACAAGATCCGCGCCGCGGTCGAGGAGCGTGCCCGCCAGCTCGAGTCTGTGAGCTAACTCACGGACGCGCGTCTTGACTAGCGCGTCCGACCGCGGCTAGGTTCGTTCTTCGGTCCGAATCGGACGAAAGGGACTTCATGGCCACGCAGGTATCGACGCTCTCCGGCTCGGAGACCGGCCTCGCAGACGACGCCCTGGACGCGCTCCGCGCGCCACTGAGAGGGCCGGTCCTGACTCCCGCGGATCCCGGCTACGGGGACGTCCGCGCCGAGTTCAACGCCATGCACGACGGCAGCCCGGGGCTCGTGGTGAGCTGCTCGGGCACCGCCGACGTGGTGGACGCCGTGAAGTTCGCACGCGACCAGGGGCTTGCCGTCGCGGTGCGCGGCGGCGGGCACTCGATAGCCGGCCTGTCGTCGATCGACGGCGGGATGCTGATCGACCTGGCGCCGATGAACGGCGTGCAGGTGGATCCGGAGCGCCGGCTGGCAAGCGTCCAGGGCGGCGCACTCTGGGCCGACTTCGACCGCGAGGCACAGGCGTTCGGCCTGATCGCGCCGGGCGGGGTCGTGTCGGACACCGGCGTCGCCGGCCTGACGCTGGGCGGCGGCTACGGCTGGCTGCGGCGCAAGCACGGCCTGTCGTCCGACCACGTCGTAGAGGCGCAGGTGGTGACGGCCGACGGCGAGGTCGTGACGGCGTCGCCCGACTCCCACGCGGACCTGTTCTGGGCGATCCGCGGCGGCGGCGGCAACTTCGGCATCGTCACGTCGTTCACCTTCGCTCTGCAGCCGCTCGGCCCGATCGTCGCGTTCGCGGCCACGATGTACCCGCTCGAGGAGGTCGCCGACGTCATGCGCGGCTGGCGGTCCTACGTCGAGCAGGCGCCAAACGAGGTCACCGCGACCGTGGTGACGATCACCTTCCCGGCCAACCCCGCGATGCCGGAGGCGGTCCACGACCGCCCGGTCGCCATCGTCGGCGGCGTCTACGCGGGAGACCCGGACGAGGGACTGCGCGAGATGCAGCCGCTGCGCGAGCTCGGCACCGTGCTGTTCGACATGTCGGGCCCGACCCCGTTCTCCGGGGTCCAGACCGGGTTCGACCCGCTCTTCCCGCGCAACCAGCTGCGGGCGTACTGGAAGTCCCAGTACCTCAACGAGCTGAGCGACGAAGCGATCGACCTGATCGCCTCCAGGGCCCAGGACCGGCCCGCTCCGCTGACGCTGTTCAACACCTTCCACATGGGCGGCGCGATCGGCGACATCGGGCCGGAGGAGACGGCCTTCGCCGAGCGCTCCGCGGCCTACATGGTCTCGATCGACGGCATGTGGACCGACCCGGCGGACGACGCGGACAACATCGCGTGGGTGCGCTCGGCGTTCGACGACGTGAGCGAGTTCGGCAACGGAAACGTCTACCTCAACTTCACCGGCCGGGCCGACGAGCCGGCCAGCGCCGGCGTGGACAGCGCCTTCGGACGCAACCTGGGCCGCCTCGCCGAGGTCAAGGCCGCCTACGACCCGGACAACTTCTTCCGGGTCAACAACAACATCAAGCCCTCGTAGCAAGGCGAAGCGAGGCACGGCCGGCGCCAAAGCAGCTGTTCGCGAACCTCGCGATTGCGTTGGTGCGACAGCGACCCTCGGTACGTCCACAGCGAGACGCCGGCACCGCTCACGGCACCGATCGCGGGGGAGATGAGCTCGGTGGGAACGGCCACGGTGGTCTCGGCCCAAAGCCGACGCTAGAGAGGGTGCCCAAGGCAGCAACCGCCCGACGAGCTAAGCGCGACGCCGAAGCGCAAAGGTTGGCCGCGATCGCGGAATCGGGCTCCTCGGTGCCGCTACAGCGGGATCTCCCAGAGCGGGAACCAGCGCGTGATGTCCTCCTCGAAGGGCAGCTCGCTTCCCACCTGGGCCTTCAGGCGCAGCTCGCGCTCGGAGTCGCGGGCGTTGTCGCCGGGCGCCGGCACGAACGGGTAGTAGGCGCCGCGCTTGAAGTTGTAGATGAAGTAGACCGGCTTGCCCTTCTCCTCGAACGGGAAGACGGCGGCGAGCAGGCGGTCGCCGTAGCCGGAGCCCTGGAGCTGGGTGGAGATCGTGTTGAGGGCGACCACCAGGTCGTCGAAGTCGGGGTCCCGCAGGATCAGCCAGCGGTAGCCGTACTCGTCCTCCGAGGACTCCACGGCGGTGCCGGTGTCCTCGGCGGTCCCGTGCAGCAGCTCCTCGGTCTCCGCCAGGATGGCGTCGAAGTCCGCGGTGCCGAGCGGCTGGAAGACGATCGCGGCGGCGCCCTTGTGCTTCAGCCCGAGCCCGGTGTCCAGGGTGATCTGCGCCGTCGTCATCGCGAACAGGCGGTCGGGCGCGGCGGCCTTGACCTTCTTGCCGCGGCCCCCGAGGAGCGCGTCCAGGAAGCCCACGCTCAGGCGGGGGCGCCGGCCTGGAGCTGGGACTCGAGGCGCTGCAGGCGCTCGATCCGCTTCTCCATCGGCGGGTGCGTGGAGAAGAGCGTCTGGACCGCGCCCCTCACGCTCGTCGGCACGATGAAGAAGGCGTTCATGCGCTCGGCCTGGCGCAGGTCCGTGGTGGGGACGCGCTCCATGGCGGTGGAGATCTTCACGAGCGCCGACGCGAGCGCGCTCGGCCGCCCTGTGACGATCGCCGCTCCGCGGTCGGCCGCGAACTCCCGGTAGCGCGAAAGCGCCAGCATCAGGAAGAAGGAGACGATGTAGACGACGAAGGAGACGAGCAGCACGACCAGGATGCTGGGGTTGTCGTCGTCGTCGCCGCCACCGCCGAAGAAGAAGCCGAACTGCATGATCATCGCGGCGATGGAGGCGAAGAAGCTGGCGATGGTCATGATCAGCACGTCGCGGTGCTTCACGTGCGCCAGCTCGTGAGCCATCACGCCCTCGAGCTCGCTGGGGGAGAGCACCTGCATGATGCCCGTGGTGGCGCACACGGTCGCGCTCTTCTGCGAGCGGCCCGTGGCGAACGCGTTCGGCACGCTCGTGTCGGCCACCGCGATGCGCGGCTTCGGCAAATCGGCCTGGATGCAGAGGCGCTCGATCATGGCGTGCAGCCCCGGCGCCTCCTGCGGCGAGACCTCCTTGGCGCCCATCGCGGCGAGAGCGAGCTTGTCCGAGAAGAACAGCTGGCCGAGGCTCAGGCCGGCGATGATGACCACCATCAGCGTGATGCCGGTGCCCGCGGCGAGCAGGGCGCCCACGAGCGCGACGTAGAGCAGCCCCAGCAGGAACATCGTGAGCAGCATGCGGACCTGCAGGCCAGGGTCCCTGGGGAAGATCGCTCGCTGTGAACGCGCCGCCATGTTCGGAAGTCTAGTGAGCCGCCCATGGCGCGGGGGCGGCCTCGGCGCGCGGGAAGCGGGCGTCCATCCAGGCCTCCCAGGCCGGTAGCTCGCGCTCCGCGACCGCGGCACCCTCGTCGCCGTAGAGATAGGCGTGGAAGCTGAGCGGCCAACAGGCGTGCGCGCACGGGATCGAGCGCGACGACCACAGCGGCGCGGTCCTCGATCACCTGTGTGGCGCGGGCTGAGGGCCGCTGCATGCGCGCTTGCAGAAGGGGGAAAAGTGGGGGCCGGAGCGACGGACCCGTGCTAGAGTGCCCGCGTCCCGAGCGCTGAATTTCCCTGCATAGCAAGGGGAACCGGGGGAACCGGTGGTCCATCATCGGGCCGGGGGCGAATGGCCGCCTCGAGTGTGGCCTAGCGGCACCAGCCGCGAGCCCGACAGCTAACCCCGTAAGCGCAGGAGCGGGACACGACAACTATGAAGAAGAGCTTCTGGCTCCCCATCGCCCTGGGCCTCTGCGCCTATCTCGTACTGCCGCTGCCCGGCCTGTCCGCGCCGCTCTCCGACCGCATCCAGGAGAAGCGCGCCCAGATCGACAACGCGAAGCAGAAGGAGGGCGTGCTGACGTCGACGATCCAGTCGTTCAGCACCCGCATCGACAGCATCGAGGGCGAGATCCAGGCAACCCAGAGCCGCCTCGACCGCGCCCAGGAGAGCCTCGACCGCCAGAAGAACGAGCTGCTCGAGGTGCGCGACCGCCTGGAGGCGGCCCGCGACCGGCTCGAGCGGCTGCGCAGCGAGCTGGCCACCGCGCGCCGCGTGCTGGCGGAGCGGCTCGTCGAGATCTACAAGTCCGACACGCCGGACGCGCTCACGGTCGTGCTCGAGGCGGACGGCTTCGACGACCTGCTCGAGCGCACCGAGTTCCTCGAGCGGATCTCCAACCAGGACCGCGAGATCACCGATCTGGTGCGCGGACTGCGCGACCAGGCCGAGGGCCAGGCCACCGAGCTGGCCAAGCTCGAGGAGCGCGAGCAGCTCGCGGCCGAGCGGATCCTGCGCGAGCGCGACCAGATCGCCTCGGCGCAGAGCCAGCTCGTCTCCTCACGCGGCCAGCTCGCCTCCGCACGCGCCGACCGCCGGGGGGCACTCGGTCAGGTGCGGGCCGGCCGCGCCGAGCTCGAGGGCGACCTGCGCGCGCTCGAAGCCGAGCAGGCGCGGGTGCAGGCGGCCCTCCAGAACGTCGCCCCGCCTGCCGACGGCGGGCCGATCAGGCAGGGCACCGGGCAGCTCGTCTGGCCGGTGAACGGCCCCGTGGTATCGCCCTTCGGGATGCGCTGGGGCCGGCTGCACGCCGGCGTCGACATCGCCGTGGGCAGCGGCACGCCGATCCGCGCTGCCGACTCGGGGCGCGTCGTGCTGATGGGCTGGGTGGGCGGCTACGGCAACTACACCTGCGTCCAGCACACCGGCAGCCTGTCCACGTGCTACGCCCACCAGTCCAGCTTCGCCACTTCGAACGGCGCCAACGTGTCGCAGGGCCAGGTGATCGGCTACGTCGGCTGCACCGGGCACTGCTTCGGCGACCACCTGCACTTCGAGACACGCGTGAACGGGTCGCCCGTCGACCCGATGGGCTACCTCTAGCTCTGTGAAACGCGCCCTCACCGCCGTGGCGGTGATCCTCGCCGTGGCGACCGCGGCGGGCCTCGCCATCCTCTGGCCAGGCGACCCCGAGGCACGCATCGGGGGCGGGCTCACGGTCGAGAGCCAGAACGCCGAGGTGGTCGAGGTCCGGGAGACCACCTGCCCCGGGCTCGGCGGACAGAAATGCCAGCTGATCGCAGCGCGGATCGAGAGCGGCCCGGAGGAGGGCCGCACCGCGCAGCTGCAGCTCAACGCCAGCGGGCTCGACCCCGATCTGGACCCGGGCGACGGCATCCGCGTGACCAAGGCGCCCGAGCCGCCGCCCGGCCAGGAGGGGATCGCCGGACCGGCCTACTCCTTCTACGACTTCCAGCGCGGCCAGCCGATGCTGGTGCTGGCGCTGATCTTCGCCGCGATCGTGCTGCTGTTCGCCCGCATGCGCGGCGCGCTGTCGCTGGCCGGCCTGGCGTTCAGCCTCGCGCTCGTCCTGCTGTTCGTGGTGCCGGCGATCCTCGACGGAAAGCCGCCCCTGGCCGTGGCCATCGTCGGCGCGCTCGCCGTGGCGCTGATAACGATCCCGCTCGCCCACGGCACTGGTCCGAAGAGCCTCGCCGCGCTGCTCGGCACCGCGGCGAGCCTGATGCTGACGGCGCTGCTCGCGCTCGCTTTCACCAAAGCCGCCCACCTGACCGGGCTGTCCAGCGAGGAGGGCGCGTTCCTGCAGCTGGCGGGCGCCAACCTGTCGCTGCAGGGGCTGCTGCTGGCAGGCATGGTGATCGGCGCGCTGGGGGTGCTCGACGACGTGACCGTCAGCCAGTCGTCGACCGTCCTCGCGCTGCGTGCCGCCAACCCGGCCCTTCGCTTCCGCGAGCTGTTCGCGATGGCGATGCGCGTCGGCCGCGACCACGTGAGCGCCACCGTCAACACGCTGGTGCTCGCCTACGTCGGGGCGTCGCTGCCGGTGCTGCTGATCTTCAGCTCGGCCGATCTCGGCCTGGGCGAGGCGCTCGGCACCGAGCTGGTGGCCAAGGAGGTGGTGGCGACGCTGGTCGGCTCGATCGGCCTGATCGCCGCGGTGCCGCTCACCACCGCGCTCGCGGCCGCGCTCGCGCTCGGCGAGGAGCCGAGCGCGCTAGCGGGTGAGGAGCACGGGCACGCGCACTAGCCGCGCCTGAAGCGCCCGAGGCGCTTGACGCCGCAGTTGCCGTTCCCGTCGCACGCCGTCGCGACGAACACGTTGGCGCGGGTGCCGCGCAGCGCGACCGCCGTCCTGAAGGGCCGCTTGCGCCGGCTGACCAGCACGTCGAAGTCGCGGCCACCGTCGCGCGACACGAGCAGCCCGTAGGTGACGTGCCCGGCGAGCTCGCGGCCGCGCTCGGTGCGGTCCTTCGTGGGCCTGAGGCGCACGGTGACGAGCTGGCCGCTGCGGCTTGCCCGGCCCTTCACGCGCGGCGGGACCACGTCGTAGGCGCGCGCCAGCTCGGCCGCCTTCTGCCCGTCGACGATGCCCCAGCCGGTGTACCGGTTCCAGCCCGTGCCGAGGGTCTGACGCGCCGAGAGCAGCAGCACCTCGGCCACCTGCTCCGAGGCGAGCCGGGGCTCCACCTGCCAGGTCAGCGCGGCGATGCCCGACACGATCGGCGCCGCGAAGCTGGTGCCCTCCCCGTAGCCGAAGCGGGCGCCGCCGTCGGTGAAGAGCCGCGACGGGCAGGTACCCGGCTCGACCACGTCCCAGATGGTGCCCCCCGCCGCCGGAAGCGTCGACAGGACGCCCGACGTGCACTCGAAGCCGGCCCCGGGCGCCGCCAGGCTGACGAACTTGTTGTGCGTCGAGAAGGCGGCCGGCTGGCCGTCCGGCTTGGTCGCGGCGACCGACAGCCCGATGCCGGGCTTGCCGCGGCGCCCGCCGAGCACGGCCGCGGGGTACTGGAGCGGATTGGAGGCGGTGTCGCCCTTGTTGCCCGACGCCGCCACCGGAAGCACGTCGTTGAGGAAGGCGACGGCGAGGGCGCGCGCGATCGTGGGCGTCTCGGGGTTCTCGCCGCCGGCCAGGCTCAGGTTGATGATGTCCGCCCCGCGCCGGATCGCGAAGTCGATCCCGCGCAGCAGGTCGGTGACCATGAACCCGCCGTCGCTGGACCCGCGGACCGCCAGCACGCGGGTGTTGCCGGCGACGCCCTTGATTCCGATGCCGTTGCCGTCGATGGCGGCGATCAGGCCGGTCACGAAGGTCCCGTGTCCGACCGCGTCGGTCACGTCCGACCCGCGTGTGGCGGTGTCGAAGGTGCGCGTGATGCGGCCCGCGAACTCGGGATGGCCCACGTCGAGCCCGGTGTCCATCACCGCGATCGACCGCCGCGAGCCCCCGCCCGCCGCGGCGAGCGCCTCGCCGGCCCTGACCTCGTCGTAGTACCAGGTGTACTTGAGCCCGATGAGCGGGTCGACGGTGTCGAATGGGTCGGCCGCCAGCTGCAGCTCGGAATCGCGCTCGATGTAGGCCACGCGCGGATCCCCGCCGAGCGCGGCGGCCAGCGCCGCGCCGGAGGGCACGCGCGCCGCGAGCACGCCGAGCGGCTCGAATGCCTCGGGCCGGGCGCCGAGCTGCTCCAGCGCGCCCGCCACGCCGGGGAGGTCGGCATGCGACCGCACGCCGATCAGGACGCGCACCGGCCCGGCGATTTCGGCGAGCTCGAGCTCGCCGGCCGAGGCGACCGATGCGGCCGGGGCGCCCGCCGCCGGCAGCGGCAGCGCGGCCACTCCGCCGGTGGCCGCGGAACGGGCCTCGAGGCGCAGGGCCTCACGTACTGCCTGGCGCTCCACGAGGCGCTGGGAGGCAGGCGCGGGCGCGGCCATCAGCAGCGGCGCCGCGCAGAGCAAGATCGCGAGCACGGGTCTCCGCATCGGCCTCATCGTAGGCAGTCGCGCGGCACTCGACCGGATATGGGGCGGAACGCTCGGCTAGCCTCCGCCGCGCATGCAGCCGGAGATCAGCCTCGGACCGCTCGACCTTCAGACGTTCGGCATCTGCTTCGCCTTCGCCTTCCTCGCTTCGGGCGCCGTGTTCGGCCGCCGCCTGCGCGAGCTCGGCAAGCCACCCGACTGGACCTACGAGGCGATCTTCGCGGCGCTGATCGGCGGCCTGGTCGGATCCCGGCTCGACTACCTGATCCAGAACTGGGACGACGTCTCCGGCGACCTGCTCGGCAACATCTTCTCCGGCTCGGGACTGGTCTTCTTCGGCGGGCTGATCGGCGGGGCGCTCGGGGTGATCATCTGGGCGCGCTGGCGTGGCTTCCTCAGCTGGGAGCTGCTCGACTCAGCGGCCGCTCCGATCGCGATCGGCTATGCGGTCGGGCGGATCGGCTGCCAGCTGTCGGGGGACGGCGACTACGGCGAGCCGTCAGACCTGCCCTGGGCCATGGCCTACCCCGAGGGCACGGTGCCGACCACCGAGGAGGTCCACCCGACGCCGGTCTACGAGACGCTCACGATGGGCCTCGTCACGCTGCTGCTCTGGCAGCTGCGCGACCGCCTGGCGCCCGGGATGCTGTTCGGCCTCTACCTGATGCTCGCCGGGCTGGAGCGCTTTCTCGTGGAGCTCATTCGCCGCAACGACCCCGTCGTGGCGGGCCTCACGGTGCCTCAGCTCTTCAGCCTCGCGATGCTGGCCGGCGGCACGGCCCTGGTCCTGGCGCGCCGCAACGCGGTGCGCCCCGTCACCGCCTAGGCGGCGCGCGCGGGCAGCAGCGCGCCGAGGGCGGCCGCGGCGCACAGCACCAGCGCAACCGACGCTCCGGCAGCGGTGCCGGCCAGGGCCGAGAGCTGGATGCCCGCCACGCCGGCGGCGGCCGCCACGGCCGCCCCGGCGAGCATCGCCGCGTCCGGAGTGCGCACGTGGCGCCGGACCGCGACCGGCGGCGCCACCAGCACCGCCAGCACCAGCAGCGCTCCCAGGCCCTGCACGGCGACCGCGATCGCCGCCGCCATCAGGACGAGCAGCGCGAGGCGCACCACGCCCGGGCGCAGGCCCAGCGCGCCGGCGCCGGCCGAGTCGAAGGAGGTGGCCGCGAGCGGCCGCCTCAGCGCAGCGAGGACCGCCCCGCCCAGGACCAGCAGCGCCGCGGCGGCGGCGATGTCGGCGCCGGTTACGCCCAGCGGATCGCCGAACAGCAGCTCCTCCAGGCGCTGCGGCGCATCCGGCGCGAGCGCCAGCAGCGAGCCCAGGCCCACCAGGCCCGTGACCGCCACCGCCGTCCCGGTGTCCGGGCCGACGCGCGCGTCGCGGGCGGCCAGGGCGATCAGGCCCGCGGCCGCGAGCGCGCCGCCCGTGGCGCCCAGCAGCAGCGGGGCCCCCACGAGGCTCGCAAGCACCAGCCCCGGCAGCAGCCCGTGCGAGAGCGACTCGGCGGCGTAGGCGAGCCGCTCGCTCAGCACCCAGAAGCCGAGCGCCCCGCAGAAGCCGCCGGCGAGGACGACCTCCAGCGTGGCCCGCAGCTCGATGCCGCTCATCCGTGCTCGTGCCCGTGGTGCTGGACGGTCACCGCACGGCCGCCGCCGGCGTCCTCGAGCACGATCAGCTCGCGCCCGTAGGTGGCCTCGAGGGTCGCGCGTCCGAGCGTACCGGCGGGCGGCCCGAAGGCAACCTGCTCGCCGTTCAGGCAGAGCACGAGGTCGAAGCCGCGGGCGCTCTCCACGTCGTGGCTCGAGACCAGCAGCGTGCGGCCCTCGGTGCGCAGCCCGGCGAACAGGGCGTCGATCTGCCCGGCGCTGGCCGGGTCGACGCCCGCCAGCGGCTCGTCCAGCAGCAGCACCGGGGCGTCCTGCACGAGCGCCCGGGCGAGCAGCGCGCGCTGGCGCTGGCCGCCGGAGAGCTCGCCGAACGGGGTGTCGGCCTGGTCCTGGAGGCCCACGCGCTCGAGCGCCGTCCGCGCTGCCGCGCGGTCGGCGCGGCGCGGCGGCAGCCACCAGCGCCCGTGGGCCAGCGCGCCCATGAGGGCCACGTCCAGGGCGCTCACCGGGAAGTCGAGCCGCGTGCGTTCCGTCTGGGCGACGTAGGCGGGCCGGCCGGCCACGCGCACGTCCCCGCTGAGCGGCTCCAGCTCGCCGAGCAGGGCGCGGAACAGGGTGGTCTTGCCGCCGCCGTTGGGCCCGAGCACGCAGACCGTCTGCCCGGGGGCGGCGGCGAAGGAGACGCCGCGCAGCACGGCCCGGCCGCCGTACCCGGCGGAGAGGTCCTCTGTGCGCACCGCCGGCTCGGTCACGAGCGCACCGCCGTGGCGAGCGCGAGCACGGCATAGGTCGCGGCGCCGAGCACGGCCACCGGCGGCCCGGGCGGGAGGTCGAGCCAGTATGCGGCGTAGAGCCCGAGCAGTCCCTCGGCGAGCGCGAACGCGACCGACCAGCCGAGCAGCGACGGGATCGACTTGGCCACGAGGCGGGCGGCGGCGCCGGGCAGCACGTAGACGGCGGCGACCAGCAGCGCCCCGACCGCCGGGATCGCAGCCACCGCGGCGACCGCGACCAGCGCCAGCAGGAGGAAGTCGGCGCGCTTGGCGGGCAGGCCGAGCGCGGGTGCGGCGTCGGGGTCGAAGGCGATCGCCGACCACGCCGGGCCGAGCGCCAGCGTGGCGATGCCGGCCAGCGCGAGCGTCGTCGCCGACAGCACCAGGTCGGCGGGCTCCAGGCCGAGCAGCGTGCCGAACAGCAGGCGATCCACCGAGGCGCCCGACTCGAAGACGTCGCTGGCCAGCACCACGCCGCCCGCGAGTGCGGCCACGAGCAGCAGCGCCGTGGCCTCGCTCGGCTCGCGGCCCGCGCGGCCGGCGCGCTCGACCCCGCCGGCGTACCCGAGCGCGACGGCGAGCCCCGCGCCGATCGGGCTGACCCCGGACGCTTCCGCGGCCACGAGCCCGGGGAAGGTCGCGGAGCCCACCGCGTGGGAGAAGAACGCAAGCCGCCGCAGCACGATCCAGGCGCTCAGCAGGCCGCCGGCGGCGGCCAGCAGGACCACCTCCAGGAGCGCCTCGCGCAGGAAGGGGAGATCGGCTACGTCGAGTGGAGAGGGCATTGCGCCCTGGAAGGCTAAACGAGAATCATTCTCACTCGATGTTCACCTTTTGGCGGCATTTACCCGCGCAATCTCCCGCAAGGTTCCATAACATTGGACTTTGGGAACGAGAGACCCAACTTGAAGGCCTACCGCGCTTACATCGCCGGACTCGGGACCACGGGGGTTCTGATCGGCTCGTTCTTCCTCCTGCTGACGGTTGGCAGCACGATCGTCGCGTTCCGCGGCGTTCCGGGCCAGACCGCCAGCAACGGGCTCTCGCAGATCGAGCTGCGCCAGCAGCGCGAGGCCGCCCAGGCGGCCGACCCCGCGCAGCTCGCGGCCAGCCGCACGCCCGGCGAGGCGCCGGTGGGTGAGGGCGGCGTGGGCGACGGCAGTCGCGGCGGCGTGCTCGGGCAGCGTGCCGCGGGCGGGCAGAACGGCGCGGCGGATCGCACGCAGATCGAGGAAGGCGCCGACGGCCAGGCCACGCCGGACGCCGGCGCCCCGGTGGCCCCCGGCGCGCCGACGGGCCACGGTGCTCCCGGCGCAGAGGGCCAGTCGGTGGCTCCCGGCGTCGCGCCGGCGGACCCCCCGGCCAGCCCCGGCGAGCCCACCACCGAGGGCACGGGCAGCGACAGCGGTCCGGCGCCCGGCGCCGGCTCCGGCGGTCCTCCGGGCCCGGACCCCGGCACGGGATCCGGCGGCGGCTCCGGCAGCACCCCGCCCGACCCGATCGGCGGCGCGGGCGAGACCGTGGACGACACGACCGACGAGGTCGGCGACGCGGTCGGAGGCGTCGCACCGGGAGTCGGCGAGGTGGTCGGCGACACCGGAGCAGCGGTGGGCACGGTGGTCGACCAGGCTGGTGCCGTGGTCGGCGGCCTAACCACCGCCCCCTAGCGAGCGCCCTGCGCCCTAGCGGGCCGGCCTGGAATCAGCGGGGGTCCGGGGGCGTGAGCCCCCGGCTGCCATCACCGGCCAGGAATCAGCGCGAGCCCGGGGAAGCGCGCCCGGCGCGGCCAGCAAACCGGCCAGGAATCAGCGGGGGTCCGGGGGCGCGAGCCCCCGGCTGCCATCACCGGCCAGGAATCAGCGGGGGTCCGGGGGCGCGAGCCCGGCGCGGACAGCAAACCGGCCAGGAATCAGCGGGGGTCCGGGGGCGCGAGCCCCCGGCTGCCATCCGGGTCCTTCGGGGCGGCCGGGGGCCTACGCCTCGGCCGGCCTCGGGTCGGGGCGCATCGGCCTGCGCTCCGGCTCGTCCGGCTCGTCCGTCTCGACGGGCTCGGGCGAGCCTTCGAGCGCGGGGCCCTTGGGCAGCCACTCGAGCCACTTCGGCAGGTACCAGTTCCAGTCGCCGAGCAGCTTCATCGCCGCCGGGAGCAGCACGCCCCGGACCAGGGTGGCGTCGATCAGGATCGCCGTCGCCAGGCCCACGCCGAACTGCTTCATGTCGATGAACTGGAGCGTCGCGAAGATGCCGAACACGGCCACCATCACGATCGCCGCCGCGGTCACCACGCCCGCGGTCGACTTGATCCCGTGGCTCACGGCGTCCTCGGTCGACTCGCCCCGGTCCACCGCCTCCTTGATCCGGCTGAGGATGAACACGTGGTAGTCCATCGAGAGGCCGAACAGGATCACGAACAGCATCAGCGGGAACCAGGACGAGATCGCGCCTGACGAGTCGAAGTTCAGGAGGCCCTCGAAGTGGCCGTCCTGGAACACGTAGGTCACGATCCCGAGCGCCGCCGCGACCGACAGCACGTTCAGCAGGATCGCCTTGATCGGGATCACGATGGAGCGGAACGTGACCAGCAGCAGCATGAACGCGACGGCGAAGACGAACGCGAACACGTACCAGATGTTCGAGGACATCAGCTCGTTGAAGTCGACGGAGCCGGCGGTGAAGCCGCTCACGCCGATGACGTCGCCGCCGCTCACGCTCGGCAGGATCTGCGGGACGACGTCCCCGCGCAGAGCCTCGACCGCTGCCATCGAGGTCTCGTCCGTCCCGGAGCCCGCAAGCGGGACTTCGATCACGGCGGCCTGCTTGTCCGGGCTCAGGTCGACCGTCACGGGCTCGTGGAACTGGTCGGAGTCACGCGCGATCTGGCGCAGCTCCGCCGCGCCGGCCTGGATCTGCGACTGGTCGAGGTTGCGGCCCTCGACCACGATGTCGGCCGTGAACTGCTCGCCCGGGAAGGCGGCCTGCATCCGGTCGTAGGTCTGCATGATCGCGATCGAGCGCGGCAGCCCGTCGACGCCCGAGTCCGCGGTGTGGATGTGGAACACCGGGATGGCGAGCACCACGAGCACGCTCCCGGCGCCGAGGATCGACACCAGCGGGCGCTTGAGCACGCGGTCGAGCACCCACGACCACGCGCGCGGCTCGCCGGTGCGCTTCTCGGGCCGCAGGAAGGGCACGCGCCCCTTGTTGACCCGATCGCCCAGCTTCGACAGCACGGCGGGCAGCACCGTCAGGGACCCGATCACCGCGATCGCGACCACGAGGATCGTTCCGGTCGCGAACGAGACGAACGTCGCGGCGCCGCCGAAGTACATGCCGGCCATCGCCGCGATCACCGTGATGCCCGAGACGAGCACCGCACGGCCGGAGGTGGCGGCCGCCGCCTGCAGCGCGGCCTCCTCCGAGCGTCCGCGGGCGCGCTCCTCGCGCTCGCGGCGCAGGTAGAACATCGAGTAGTCCACGCCCACCGCCAGGCCGATCAGCAGCACGACCGAGCTGATCGACTCGTCCACCGGCCAGATCTGGCTGATCGGGCCGATCAGGCTGATCGCCGCCGCGACCGCGGTGATGGCGAGCAGCAGCGGCACGAAGGCCGCCAGCAGCGCGCCAAAAGCAAGGATCAGGATGATCAGCGTGATCGGGAGCGAGGTGACCTCCGCCTTCTGGAAGTCGTCCTCGAACGCCTGGCTGAGCGCCTTGTCGGCGCTGCCGTCGCCGAACTCCTCGATCCGGAAGCCGGTCTCCTGGGAGTCGAGCTTCGAGACGGTGGCCAGCGCGGGGCCGACCTTGTCGGCGGTGTCGTCGCCGAGCATCTCGAAGGTCACGAGGGCTGATTTCCCGTCCGCGGACAGCGTGCCCTCGTTGCGCTCGTCGTAAGGGCTCTGCACGTTCTTCACGTGCTGTGTGGCCTCGAGCCGGGCCACCACGGTCTGCACCACCTCGCGGAACTCAGGGCCGCGGTTGCCGGCCCCGTTCTGGCTCTGTACGAGGACGCTCTCGCTCTCCTTGTCGGGGAAATGAGCGGAGACTGCCTTGTCGGCACGGCCCGACTCGCCGATGCCGAAGTCGCTGTCGGACAGCGTCTTCGTGCCGACCGAGCCGCCGATGAAGACGGCGAGGATCACGAAGGTGAGCCATCCGAAGATCGCCTGCTTCCTGTGCTGGGCGCTCCAGCGGCCGGCGCGCGCAGCGAGGTTGTCAGATGCCTTGGTGTCGCTTCGAGTGCTCATGGCCGTGAGTCTGCGCCCGCGCGGAGGACGCTCCAATGCGGCTTCCACCCCGGCGCGGGTGCGGATATCCGCACCGCCGGGGTGGCCCGTGAGCTAGAAAGAGCCTGTGAGACGCGCCCTGATCGCGACCGCCGCCGGGCTAGCGCTCGCGGATGCAGCGGTCGTGACGCTGGCGCTGCCGCCGATCCTGCTCGAGCTGGACACGACGGTCGAGGGAGTGGCCGCTGTGATCGGCGTCTACACCGCCGTGCTGGCGCTGGCGCTGCCGCTCTCGGCGGCGCTGCACAGCCGCGCCACCGGTGGCGCCGGGGCGCTGCTGTTCGCCGCGGCCTCGATCGGCTGCGCGAGCGCCAACTCGCTCGAGCTGCTGCTGGTCATGCGTGGGCTGCAGGCGCTCGGGGGCGCGGCGCTGCTGGCCGCCGCCTTCGACGCGCTCGACGGCGGCGCCACGGGCCGCCGGATCTGGGTGGGAGCAGCGGTGGCGGGCACCGCCGCGGGGCCCGCCCTCGGCGGCCTGCTGACCGAGCTGTTCGACTGGCGCGCGATCTTCATCGCCCAGGCCCCGGTCGCGCTGGCGGCGGCGCCGGCGCTGCTCGCCAGCCCGATCGCGACCATCCGCGAGGCGCTGCCGCGGCCGCCTCGCGACGTGCTCGCCGGCGTCGCCCTGGCGCTGCTCTCGGGCGCGCTCACCGCGGTCGTCTTCCTGCTGGTCCTGCTGCTGATCAGCGGGTGGAGCCTGGAGCCGCTCGCCGCGGCCGCCGCGGTCACGGTGCTGCCGCTGGCCGCGGTCGCCGGGGCGCAGGTGCGCGGCGCGCCCGCACCGCGGGCGATCGCCGGCTGCCTGCTCGTGGCGGGCGGCATCGGCGGCCTCGCGTGGCTGCCGGAGGCCTCCGCGCTCTGGACGCTCCTGCCTCAGCTGCTGGCCGGGTTCGGGATTGGCATGGCCTTCCCCGCGCTCGCGGGCGAGCTGCTCCCGGAGCGCACGCGCGGCCAGGCGGCGGCCCTGCTGTCGCTGCGCCACGCCGGGATCACGCTGGCGCTCGTGGCGCTCGCGCCGCTCGTGGCCTCCGAGCTGGACCAGCAGGTGGAGCTGGCCCGCGAGCGCGGCACCGCGCTCGTGCTCGACGCCGCCCTCCCGCCGAGCGACAAGATCGAGCTCGCCCCGCGGCTGTTCGCGAACTTCGAGACCGAGGACCCGCGCGACGCGCTGGCGCAGGGGATAGCGCGCGAGCGCCGGCGCGTAACGACCGGGGACCGCGACCTGCTCAGCCGCCTCCAGCGCCTCGACCGCCAGCTCGGCGGCGGCGGCGAGCTGCTGCGGCGGCTCGAGCGGCTCGAGGACCAGTACGGCAGCACCCTCGACGAGGCGGCGCGCGGCCTGGACGAGCTGCTCGGCACGGGGGGCGGAGCGGAAGGCCTGCTGGGCGACCTGCGCGAGGGCGCAAGCGGCCGGTCGTCGCCCGCCCAGCTGGGCCGGGAGATGGACACGCTCGCGTCGGACCTCGACGACGTGGTGCTCGCCGCGGTCGATGCCGCCTTCAGCCCGGCCTTTGCGGTGACCGGCGGGATGGCGCTGCTGGCGGCGCTCCTGCTGCTGCCGCGGCTGGGCGGCGGCGCGGCACGCGCCGGCGTGGTCGGCGGCGCCTTGGCGGTCGCGCTGGCGGTGCCCGCGGGCTACGCGATCGCCGAAGGCGAGCTCGAGCACGAGCCGGTGCAGGTCGGCGACCCCTGCAAGGACCGCGACCGGCGCTCCGTGGGTGGGGTGGAGGGGTTCGTTGAGGGCATCGCGCTGCGCGGGCTCGACGCGGCGGCCTGCCGCTTCGGCTCCTCGCGCGAGGAGCTGGTGCTGGCGCTGTTCGACGACGAGTCGCGGCGGGCGTATGAGCGTGAGCACGGCGTGGACCCGCGCCAGCTGGACGAGGTGCTGCGGGGGATCGTCGGGCTGTGAGCCGTCAGTCGAAGCGCATCTGGTGCGGGGTCTCCCGCATGCGCAGCACGCGCGCCGGCACGCCGCCGACCACGGCGTTCGCCGGTACTTCCTTCGTGACAACCGCGTTCGTTCCGACGATCGCGTTGTCGCCGATGGCGACGCCGCGCAGCACGCACGCGCCGTAGCCGATCCAGACGTTGTTGCCCACGCGCACGTCGCGCTTGTAGATGCCCTGCAGCCGGATCGGGCGGTCCACCTCGACCGTCCCGTGGTCGAAGTCGATCATCATTACGCGGTCGGCGATCACGCACTCGCGCCCGATCGACACGTGCTGGTAGGCGGAGATCGTGCACTCCTGGCCGAGCACGCTCTTGGGCCCCAGCGATACCGCGCCCTCGTGGCAGCGGACCTTGCACCCGTGGCCGAGCCACGACCAGCGGCCCAGCTCGAGCACCGCGTTCGGCCCGACCTGGATCTGGCAGCCCGGCCCGATGAATGCGATCCCGTCCAGCCGCAGGCGTCTGCCGAGCCGCAGCTTCCACGCGCCCAGCCGCAGCAGCAGCAGCCCGTACTTGAGGTTCAGCATGCGGTTGCGGTGCATGAAGCGCAGCAGCGTCAGCGGTCCGCCGTGCAGCGGCGGCGGCGGTCCGCGCAGCTCCGGAGGCAGTTCGGAGGGCGGAGCGGCGATCGGCTCGGCGGAGCTCTCCATGGGAGACCGGATCATACGTTCGGCGCTGGTGTGGCTATCCGTATTGGCGAAATGGGTCGACGCGACGACAATTCCGCCAGATGGCCATCTCTGTCCTGATCGTGGACGACCACCCGAGCTTCCGCGCGAGCGCCCGCATGCTGCTCGAGTGCGAGGGCTTCGAGGTGGTCGGCGAGGCGGAGGACGGCATCAGCGCGCTGGAAGCGGTCGTCCGGCTCGCCCCCGACGTGGTGCTGCTCGACGTCCAGTTGCCGGACATCAACGGCTTCGAGGTGGCGTCCCGGCTGACCGACAACGGCGCGTCGCCGGCGATCGTGCTGACCTCCAGCCGCGACGTGGAGGACCTCGGCTTCCTGGCCGGCCGCGACGGCGTGCGCGGCTTCATCCCCAAGTCCGAGCTGTCCGGGCCCGCGCTGGAGGCGCTGCTGTGAGGAGTCTGCGCGGCGCCCTCTGGGCGCTCGCCGGGGCGGGGCTCGCGATGGGCCTCGCGGTACTGGCCCTGATCGTGACCAACGACGCGATCGAGGTCCCCGGCGCCTGGGCGACCGGCGCACTGGCGGTCGGCTGGGGCTTCATCGGGGTCGGCCTGTACGCCTGGGGCCGGCGGCCCGACAACCGCGTGGGCATCCTGATGACCGCCACGGGGTTCGCCTGGCTGCTCGCGGCCAGCGGCTTCTCGGACCTGCCGCTGGTGTTCACGCTCGGCCAGGTCTTCGGGGCGCTCTTCTTCGCGGTCGTGATGCACCTGCTGCTCGCCTTCCCGAGCGGGCGGCTGCAGAGCGTCGGCGAGCGCCGCCTGGTCGCGGCGGCCTACCTGCTGACCACCGTCGGCGTGTTCCCGCTCTGGCTGTTCGCCGACCCGTCCGAGCTGGACTGCGCCGACTGCCCGGAGAACGTCCTGCTGATCGACTCCAACGAGTCGCTCGTGACCACGCTGGGGACGATCCTCAACGTCGTCGCGGTGGGCCTGGTGGGGGTCGTGCTGGTCGTCCTGCTGCGGCGCTGGCGCCGCGCGACGCCCGCGCAGCGGCGCTTCCTCGTGCCGGTCTACTCCGCCGGCGTCGCCGTCCTGCTGCTCCTGATCGTGATGGTCGCTCTCCAGGCCGGGGGGCTCAACCACGACGCGCTCGACGTGGTCTGGGTGGCCGCGATGCTCCCGTTCGGGCTGGTGCCGTACGTCTTCCTGTTCACGCTGGCCCGCGCGCGCATGATCCAGAGCGGCGCCGTGGGCGAGCTGATGGCCCGCCTGGGCGAGACGCCGCGGCGCGGCGAGCTGCGCGACGCTTTGGCGCGCGCGCTGGGCGACCCGGCGCTCGAGCTGGTCTACTGGCTGCCCGACGACGAGCGCTTCGTCGACGCGCGCGGCTTCCCCGTCACGCTGCCGGATTCCGGGGCGGGGCGCGCGGTGACCCGGGTCGAGCGCGACGGCGTCTGCGTGGCCGCGATCATGCACGACGGGCTGCTGCTCGAGCAGTACCCGGGCTACGTGGACGCCATCGGCGCCGCCGCCTCGCTGGCGCTCGAGAACGAGCGGCTCGACGCCGAGCTGTGCGCCAAGGTCGAGGAGCTGCGCTCCTCGCGGCAGCGCATGCTGAGCATCGGCCTGGAGGAGCGCCGCCGCCTGGAGCGCGACCTCCACGACGGCGCCCAGCAGCGGCTGGTCTCGATGGCGCTCAACATGCGCCTCGCGCGCTCGCGGCTGCGCGACCAGCCGGACTCCGCCGAGACGCTGCTGGACGTGGCGGGCGACGAGTTGGAGGCGGCGCTCGGCGAGCTGCGCGAGCTGGCCCGCGGGATCCACCCCGCTGTGCTGAGCGACCGCGGGCTCGACACCGCGCTCGAGACGCTCGCCCGGCGCGCGCCGCTGCCGGTCGAGCTCCAGGGCGTGCCCAGCGACCGGCTGCCCGAGGCGGTCGAGCTGGCCGCCTACTACGTCGTTGCCGAGGCGCTCACCAACGTGGCCAAGTACGCCGCGGCCTCGCGCGCGACCGTGAACGTCGAGCGGACCAACGGACGCGTCGTGGTGGAGGTCGCCGACGACGGCGTGGGCGGCGCCGACCCCGAGGACGGCACCGGGCTGCGCGGGCTCGCCGACCGGCTCGCGGTGATCGAGGGCCGTCTCGACATCGACTCGAAACCCGGCAGAGGCACGAAGATCACGGCCAGGATCCCGTGCGCGTAGTCGTAGCCGACGACTCGGTTCTGCTGCGCGAGGGCGTGGTGCGCCTGCTCGAGGAGTGGGGCTTCGACGTCGTCGCCCAGGCCGGCGACGCCGAGGACCTGATGCGCAAGGTCAACGCCCACAAGCCGGACGTGGCTGTGGTGGACATCCGCATGCCGCCGACCAACACCGACGACGGCCTGCGCGCGGCGCTGCAGATCCGCGCCGAGCACCCGGAGACGAGCGTGCTGGTTTTGTCGCAGTACGTGGAGGAGGGCTACGCCCTGGAGCTGGTCGGTGACGCCGCCGGCGGTGTCGGCTACCTGCTCAAGGACCGCGTGGCGGACGTGGAGCGCTTCATCGACGCGGTCAAGCGCGTCGCCGACGGCGGCTCGGCGCTCGACCCGGAGGTGGTCGCGCAGCTGGTCGGCCGGGCGCGGCGCGAGGACCCGCTCGAGGAGCTGACCCCGCGCGAGCGAGAGGCGCTGGCGCTGATGGCGGAGGGCCGCTCCAACACCGCGATCGCGGCCCAGATGGTGGTCACCGAGCGGGCCGTGGAGAAGCACGTGACCTCGATCTTCGGCAAGCTCGGGCTCCCGCCCGCGCCCGAGGACCATCGGCGCGTGCTCGCGGTGCTGACTTTCTTGCGCGCCTGAGTTCGGGGCGCCGCAGTCCCTAGGCTCTGCGGGACCCTTCCATGCGCCGACGCCGCCGCAACCGGGCCCGTCTGGGCGGGCGAGACATCGCCATCGACCTGGGCACGGCCAACACGCTTGCCTACCTCCGCGGGGAGGGCATCCGCGTGTCCGAGCCGTCCGTGGTGGCGATGGACACGCGCACCGGCGACGTCCACGCGGTCGGGGAGGAGGCCCAGCGGATGATCGGGCGCACGCCCGCCACGATCTCGGCGGTCCGGCCGCTGCGCCACGGCGTGATCACGGACTTCGAGACGACCGAGGCGATGCTGCGCCACTTCATCGGGCGCGTGCACAAGAGCCGCTTCGCCCACCCGCGGCTCGTGATGTGCGCGCCGTCGGGCATCACGGACGTGGAGCGCAGGGCGCTCGAGGAGGCCTGCCTCGCGGCCGGCGCGCGCTCCGTCCAGCTGATCGAGGAGCCGATGGCCGCCGCCATCGGCGCCGGCCTGCCGATCGCCGAGCCGGTCGCCAACGTGGTCGTGGACATCGGCGGCGGCACGAGCGAGGTGGCCGTGATCTCGCTGGGCGGGATCGTGGTGTCGCGCTCGCTGCGGGTCGGCGGATACGACTTCGACGAGGCGCTCGCCAGCTACATCCGGCGCCACCACCGCCTGGCGGTGGGGGAGACCACCTCGGAGGCGGTCAAGCTGGAGGTGGGCGGCTGCGCGCCGGACACGAGCGAGGCGGTGACCGAGGTGCGCGGGCGCGACCCCGCCAGCGGCCTGCCCCGCGAGGCGACGGTGACGAGCGCCGAGGCGCGCGAGGCGCTCGAGCCGCTCGTGTCGGAGATCATCGACGCCATTCGGGACGCGCTGGAGAACACGCCGCCCGAGCTGGCAGCAGACCTGACGCGGCGCGGCATCCTGCTCGCCGGCGGCGGCGCGATGCTGCGCGGCTTCGCCGAGCGCGTCCAGGACGAGACCCACGTGCCGGTAGGACTGGCCGACGACCCGCTCACCTGCGTCGTGCTCGGCGCGGGTCAGGCGCTCGAGGAGATCGACATGCTCGAGCGCATGGCGCTGTAGGCACGGCCGCCGCCTAGGCCGGGGGCGCGACGGCCACCAGATACTCGCCGCGGAAGCGCAGCGTTCCGTCGTCGGCCTCGTTGACCGAGCGCAGGAACTCCAGGAAGGTGTCGTGCAGGGCCTCGCCGGCCTGCTCGCGCGCCGCGATCAGGGGGCCGAAGCTGTTCTCCATGAACTCCGCGTAGGACTCCGGCGAGGTGTCGCGCCATTCGACCTCGTGGCGCTCGAGCGTCGCGTCGTGGCCGAGCAGCGAACGCACGTGCTCCTCGGTGCCCCACAGCAGCGGCGACCGGGTGCCCGGTGGCGGCGGGTTGACCGCGGCGATCGCCCGGAACAGCCCGCCGATGTTGCCCTCGGGCGTCCAGCATGCGATCGCGATCCGGCCGCCCGGGCGGCACACGCGCCGCAGCTCCTGCGCCGTGCGCTCCTGGTCCGGCGCGAACATGTGGCCGAACGTGGAGAGGACGCGGTCGAAGGCCGCGTCGCCGAACGGCAGCTCCTGCGCGTCGCCCTCGATCCAGTCCACTTCGACCATGCCGTCGGCGCCGCGCTCGCGGGCGATCGCCAGCAGGTCGCGGGAGAAGTCGAG
>JAXDII010000097.1:0-4211 GCA_034664085.1 Thermoleophilaceae bacterium | reverse complement strand
CGGCCGACGACTTCATCCAGCAGCTCGCCGAGCTGCTGGGGCTGCTCGAGGGCAAGCTCCCGCCGAACCACCCGTTCGCCCGGCACGCGGCCACGCTGCCGGGGCTGCCCGAGGCGCCGGAGCCGTGGCTGCTCGGCTCCTCGCCGCAGAGCGCGATCTGGGCTGCCGAGCTGGGGCTGCCGTACTCGTTCGCCGACTTCATCAACCCGGCAGGCGCGGCACTGGCGGCTGACTACCGCGGCCGCTTCGTCGACTCCGAGCGGCTCGGCGCACCGCGCGTGTCCGTGGGAGTGATCGCGATCTGCGCCGAGACCGACGAGCAGGCCGAGCGCCTCGCGGCGCCGAGCCGCATGATGCTGTCGATGCTGCGGCAGGGCCGGCTGATCCAGATCCCGCCGGTCGAGAAGGCGCTGCGCTACCTCGAGACGCGCGAGCGCCCAGCGGGCGGCGGCGGGCGGCGGGCCGTGATCGGGTCGCCGCAGACGGTCCGGGCCGGCCTGGAGGAGGTCGCCGCCGAGTACGGCGCCGAGGAGGTGCTGGTGCTCACCATCACCCACGAGCACGCGGAGCGACGCCGCTCCTACGAGCTGATCGCGGCCGAGTTCGGGCTCGACGGCGTCGCCGACGGCGTGGGCGGGCGGCTCCCCGACGCGAGGAGCCGCCCGCTGCCGTCCTAGCGGTCGTCGCCGGACGGGTTGTCGTCGGCGCCGCGGCGGTCGTCGCCACCGCCGTGCTCGCCGCCGCCGCCCGAGCGCTCGACCTCGAGGGCGATCCACTTGCCGTCGCTGCGGCGCACGGTCGTCTCGATGTTCTTCGCGCCCGCCTTCAGGCCCGCGAGGCCGTTGATCCGCTCGAAGCGGGTGTTGCGGGTGACCTTCACGCGCACCGTGCCGCGCTCGACGTCATTCAGCCGGAACGTGCGGGCGTCGCGGTTGACGGACACCACGGTCCCCTCGAACTGGCGCGCCGCGGCGCTCGCGGTCTCACCGGCACCGGCCGCCGTCATCGGCAGCGCGGTCACTGCGATGGCGAGAACGGCTACGAATCCAATCAGCTTCTTCATCGGTCCACCTCCACTTGCTTTGCCATTCACCTGAGCATTGCCCAGGGGCGGCAAGCGCCGTCCAAGTGGCGGTTTAGGGCTTGGTAAAGGCCAGCAGGCTCTCGTGGTCCTCGCGGCAGGCGGGACAGCCCTCGAGGTGCGCGCGCATGCCGGGCACGGCGCCGTCGGCGTCACGCCCGGCGAGCTCCAGCTCGACATAGCGGTCGAGCTCCTCGAAGCAGTGCTCGCAGGACAGTTCCGGGCCGGCCGGCCCGAGCAGAGCCTTCAGCACGTCCCGATCCGCGTTCATGAGTGTCCGCCTTCCACGTCGAGGCCCTGGGCGGCGAGGCAGCGCCGCAGCTTGTGCCGCGCGTCGTGGAGCGTCTTGTAGAGCGCGCCGCGCGTGGTGTTGAGGCGCTCGGCGAGGACGTCGATCGGCACGCCGGTCAGGGTGGTGGCCACGAGCACCTCTCTCTGGTGGGGCGTCAGCTGGTCGTTGATGGCCGTCTGCACGGCGCCCAGCAGCTCGCGCATCTCGGCGTCGGCGTGCGGCGAGGCGCGGTCGCCGGCGAGCAGCTGCCAGGCCTCCGGCTCGAGCGGCACCTCGCGCGCCTGCCAGCTCAGGCGCCGCAGCCTCACGGCCGCTTCGAGCAGGGCGAACTTGTAGGCCCACGTGGTGAAGCGGCTGGCGCCGCGGTAGTCGTCGAGCTTCGCCAAGACGGCCACGAGGGCGTCGTCGGCGCTCTGCGCGGCCAGGTCCTCGAAGGTCTCGCCGCGCAGGTGCGGCAGCCCCGCCCGGCGGCGGGCCACCTCGAAGCGGGTGGCGCGCAGCAGCAGGTCGTGAAGCCGGCGGACCGCGGCCTCGCGGCGAGGGCCGGAGTCGCGCAGCTGGTCGAGCCACTCGCGGGACGCCGCATCGGGAGCCGCGGAGGGAGTGCTCAGCTCCACCCGGCCGACGCTAGCAGCGGTGGGGGGCACCGAGCTCACGCGGGGTCGTCGGGGGCGAGGATGCGCGCCGCCAGGTCGGGCGGGCAGCCACGGTCGCGCAGCTCGAGCAGCGCGTGGAGGTCGCTGTGCCCGCGGGCCAGGTCGGCGGCCAGCTGCGGGTCGAAGCCGGCCCCCTCGAGGCGCTCGCGGCGCCAGCGCTCGAGTTCGGCCGCCGGGGTCGTGTGAGGGAGGAGCATCGAAAGGGTCTGCGTCGGCTCGGCCTTTGTTCTTACGCGTAAGGGATCGCGCTCCGGCGACGCCAACACCGACATGACCGCACACGCACATCTGCCCACCGCAACCGCAACCCTTCGATCCGAACGTCTCGCCGAGCCCGGCTACCAGGCCTTCCTGCTGCTGCGGGTGGTGTTCTGCGTCGCCCCGATCCTGTTCGGACTCGACAAGTTCGCCGGCGTCCTCGTGGACTGGGACGTCTACCTGGCCCCCTGGATCAACGACATCGTCCCCGGCAGCGCGGCGGACGCCATGTACGCCATCGGCGTGATCGAGATCGCGGCCGGCGTGATCGTGGCGATCGCGCCCCGCTTCGGATCCCTGCTGGTGGCCGGGTGGCTCGGCGGGATCATCTTCAACCTGCTCACCCTTTCCGGCTACTACGACATCGCGCTGCGCGACTTCGGCCTGATGGTGGGAGCGCTGGCGCTGTGGCGGCTGAGCGTGGCGTACTCGCGCGGCTGATTGACGCCCACGGGTCCGGGGCACCAGCGGGCCCATGAAGATCGGCTACTTCCTGTCGTCCGAGGAGAACGGGCCCGCCGAGCTGATCGCGCAGGCGCGCGGCGCCGAGGAGGCGGGCTTCCAGGGCCTGTGGATCTCCGATCACTACCACCCGTGGAACGACGAGCAGGGTCAGTCGCCCTTCGTGTGGGCGGTGATCGGAGGCCTCGCCGAGGCCACGTCGCGGCTGCCGATCACGACAGCCGTGACGTGCCCGACGGTCCGCATCCACCCGGCGGTGATGGCGCAGGCGGCGGCGACCGCCGCGGCCATGCTGCCGGGCCGCTTCAACTTCGGCGTGGGCAGCGGGGAGGCGCTCAACGAGCAGATCCTCGGGGACGACTGGCCGGAGGCCGACCTCCGCCTCGAGATGCTCGAGGAGGCGATCGAGGTGATTCGCGAGCTCTGGACCGGCGAGGCGGTGAGCCGTGAGGGCAAGCACTACCGCGTGCGCCACGCGCGCATCTACACGCTGCCGGAGCAGCTCCCGCCGATCCTCGTGTCCGGCTTCGGTCCCAAGTCGGTGGACCTGGCCGGGCGGGTGGGCGACGGCTACGTGACGACGATGCCGGACGCGGAGCTGATCCAGCGCTACCGCTCCGCGGGCGGCGAGGGGCCCGTGCAGGCTGGCACAAAGGTCTGTTACGGCAGCGACGAGGCGGAGGCGCGCAGGACGGCGCACCGGCTCTGGCCCAACGAGGTGCTGCCGGGCGAGTTGGCCCAGATCCTGCCGACGCCGGAGCACTTCGAGCAGGCCTCGTCGCTGGTCACCGAGGAGATGGTGGCCGAGGCGGTGCCGTGCGGCCCGGACCTCGACCGCCACATCGAGTCGATCCAGGAGTACGCCGACGCGGGCGTGGACGAGCTCTACATCCAGCAGATCGGCGGCGGCCACGAGGCGTTCTTCGAGGCGTACGCGCGCGAGGTACTGCCGCGGTTCTCCTAGGATGCCGGGCGTGAGCACGGTCGAACGCATCTCGCTGGCCGGCGCTGGGGGGCAGGTGAGCGTGCGCGTGTGGCCCCACCCGGCGCCCGCACGGCTGATCCTGCTGGCGCACGGCTACGGCGAGCACGCCGGGCGCTACGGGCACGTGGCCGACGCGCTGGTGCAGCGCGGCGCCGCGGTCTACGCGCCCGACCACGTCGGCCATGGGGAGTCCGATGGGGAGCGCGTGCTGCTCGCCGACATCGAGAGCGTCGTGGACGACCTGCACAGCGTGGCCGACATCGCCCGCTCCGACCATCCCGATGTGCCGCTGGTGCTCGTCGGCCACTCGATGGGAGGACTGATCGCGACGCGCTACGCGCAGCGCCACGGAGACGAGCTCGCCGGACTGGTCCTGTCGGGCCCGGCGGTCGGACTGGCCCCAGTGCTGGCGCAGTGGCTGGCCGTGCCGGAGCTGCCGGACGACCCGATCGACCTGGCCGTGCTGTCGCGCGACCC
>JAXDII010000070.1:0-44779 GCA_034664085.1 Thermoleophilaceae bacterium | reverse complement strand
GTCTCGATGCGGCGCATGCGCGCGCGGTGCGACTCCACCAGCTGCGTCTTCATGTAGGGCACCGCCGCCACCGCGCCGCCGCGCTCGGCCACCACCGCCATCTCGGCGCGGGCCCCGGTGACCAGCTCGTCGACCAGGCCCTCCATGACGCGGGAGCCCTCGAAGATGTCGGGGTAGTCGAGCAGGTCGGTCTCGTGGGCGAGGATCTGCTGGATGCGCAGCGACCACTGCTGATCCCACGGCCGCGGCAGGCCCAGCGCCTCGTTCCACGCCGGCAGCTGCAGGGCGCGCGCGCGGGCGCTGCGGCCCATCGTGACGCCGAGGGCCTCGAGCACGATGCGGATGATGTTGTTCTCGGGCTGCGACTCGGTCAGCCCGAGCGAGTTGACCTGCACGCCGTAGCGGAAGCGCAGGTAGCGGTCGTCGTCCACGCCGTAGCGGGTGCGCCCGATCTCCTCCCACAGCTGGCCGAGCGCGCGCAGCTTGGCGTGCTCCTCGACGAACCGGATGCCCGCGTTGACGAAGAAGGAGATGCGGCCGAAGACGCGCGGGAACGACTCCTCCGACACGCGCTCGCGGACCCGGTCGAGCACGGCCTGGGCGGTGGAGAGGGAGTAGGCGATCTCCTGGACCGGCGTGGCCCCGGCCTCCTGCAGGTGGTAGGAGCAGATGTTGACCGGGTTCCACTTCGGCACCTCGTCGACCGTGAAGGCGATCATGTCCGCGATCAGGCGCATCGAGGGCTCGGGCGGGAACGCGTAGGTGCCACGCGAGAGGAACTCCTTGATGATGTCGTTCTGGGTCGTCCCCTGGAGCGCCCCGCGCCCGACGCCGTTCTCCTCGGCCACCGTCATGTAGAGCGCCAGCAGCCAGGCGGCGGTGGCGTTGATCGTCATCGACGTGTTCATCTCGTCGAGCGGGATGCCGTCCAGCAGCGCGTGCATGTCGCCCTTGTGGGCGATCGAGACGCCCACCTTCCCGACCTCGCCGCGCGACAGCTCGTGGTCCGGGTCGTAGCCCGTCTGGGTGGGCAGATCGAACGCCACGGACAGCCCGGTTTGGCCCTTGCTGAGGTTCTTGCGATACAGCTCGTTGGACTCTTTCGCCGACGAATGGCCGGCGTAGGTACGCATGACCCAGGGCTGGTCGCGCTCGGGGAGACGATGCTCACTCACGCAGAGGATTGTATGGTCGGGTCGCTTTGTCCCGTGCCATTGACGTCCTGCATCTCGGGCGCGACCGGGTGATCTGCGCCTACGAGGTTGATGGCGTGATCGTCGATCCCGGTCCCGCGTCCAGTGTCGACACCCTGATCGACAGGCTCGGCCGTACCCAGCCTCGGGCGCTGCTGCTCACCCACATCCACCTCGACCACGCCGGCGCCACGGGTGTGTTGTGCCGCCGCTTTCCCGACCTCCAGGTGTACGTCCACGAGATCGGGGCACCCCACCTGGTGGACCCGTCGAAGCTGCTCCAGAGCGCCGGGCGCCTCTACGGCGACGACATGTGGGAGCTCTGGGGAGAGGTGGCGCCGGTGCCGGAGGAGCGCATCCACCGCCTCAGCGGCGGCGAGACCGTCGAGGGCTTCAAGGTGGCCTATACGCCAGGGCATGCGTCTCACCACGTCTGCTACCTCCACGAGGAGACCGGCGACGCCTACGTCGGCGACACGGCGGGCGTGCGCATCCCGCCCTACGAGTACACGATCGCGCCGACCCCGCCGCCCGACATCGACGTCGAGGTCTGGCTCGACTCGCTGCACGCGATCGCGGCGTGGAACCCGCGCTCGCTGTGCCTCACCCACTTCGGACAGGTGACGGACGTGGCGGAGCACCTGCACCGCGTCCGCTCGCACCTGCTCGAGTCCGCCGACTCCGCCCGGCTGGACGGCGAGGAGCGCTTCATCGCCGGCGTCGAGGCCGGGCTCACCGACGCGACCGACCCCGCCACCGTCGAGGCGTTCGAGCAGGCGGCGCCGCCCGACCAGCTCTACCTGGGGCTGGCGCGCTACTGGCGCAAGCGAGCGGAATGAGCCAGACGGTCGAGAAGCCGCGCGTCGGCGGACCGGGGGACACCGGGCTCGGCGGCCACTGGCGAGTGATCGTGCTCAACGACGACCACAACACCTTCGAGGGGGTGGCCAGCGCGCTGTCGGCGGTGCTCCCCGGCGTCAGCTACGACAACGGCATGTCGCTGGCCAACCAGATCCACAACACCGGCCGGGCGATGGTCTGGTCAGGCGGGAAGGAGCTGGCGGAGCACTACTGGGAGCAGCTGGGCGGGCGCGGGCTCACAATGGCTCCTCTGGAGCAAGGCTGAGGGCCCGGCCCTCGCCGACGACCTCCCAGAAGGTCGGCAGCAGGGGCACCTGGTAGTAGCCGGCCAGCTCCACGCGCTTCTCCGCCACCGTCTCCGAGTACCAGTAGCGCTCGAAGTGGGCCTTCGTGGGGAAGGTCGCCTCCTGGATCATGTCGAGCCGCCCATCCACCGCGCGGTAGAAGCCCCACGAGACGGCGCCGTAGTCGAGCACGGCCTCGGCAGTGGGCAGCCAGCCCTCGGCGAACTTGTCGCCGCGCCAGGGATTGATGTGCCATTCGATCTGGACCAGGATCATGCGCCAACCTCCGCCCGGATCGCTCCTGGGCCATCCGCTGTCTTGCCCTCGCCCTCGCCTTCGGCGCCGACGAGGATCGCGATCTTCCCGAGGTGCTTGTTCTCGAGCATCAGCTGATGCGCCTCGGGCACTCCGTCGAAGCCGAGCGTCCGCCACAGGACCGGGCGGATCTGCGCCGACTCGATCAGCTCGTTCGCCTTGTTGCACTCGTAGGCGTTGGCGAAGTGCGAGCCGAGGATCTGCTTCTGGCGCATCCACAGGTAGCGCACGTCGAAGTCGAGGTCGTAGCCCGTGGTGCCGGCGCAGATGACGACCTTGCCGAACGGCTTCACCGTGAACACCGAGGTCGGGAAGGTGGCCTTGCCGACGTGCTCGAAGACGATGTCGGGCTGCTCGCCGAGGATCTCCTTGACGCGCTTGGAGAACGCGCGCGAGACGCCGAAGCGCTCCTTCTCCTGCTCGGGCGTCTCGCCGCCCTTGCGCATCATGCCGGCGAACTCGTTGCGGTCGATGTAGTCGACCGCGCCCAGCTGCTTGACCAGCTCGCCCTTCTCGGCGCTCGACACGACGCCGACCGCGTGGGCGCCCGCCCTCGCGCAGATCTGGGTGGCGAACACGCCGAGCCCGCCGGCGGCGCCCCAGATCAGCACGCGCTGGCCGGCCTGGAGCTCGCACTGGGTGATCAGCATGCGGTAGGCGGTGAAGTACACGAGCCCGTAGGAGGCGGCCTCGTCCCAGGTGAGGTTCTGCGGCTTGGGCAGCAGCTGCTGCGCCTGGACCTTGGTGAACTGGGCGAACGATCCCCAGGTGGTCTCGTAGCCCCAGATCATCTGGCTGGGCGCGGCCAGCGGGTCGAGGCCGTGGACCTCCTTGTCCTCGTAGGAGGCCATGTTGCAGTGGATCACGACCTCGTCGCCGGGCTTCCAGCGGGTTACGCCGGGGCCGACCTTCCAGACCACCCCCGAGGCGTCGGAGCCGCCGATGTGGTGGCCGTACTCGGGGTGGTCGCCGTAGCGCATGACGGACACCGGCTCGCCGAGCGCGGCCCACACGTTGTTGTAGTTCACGCCCGCGGCCATCACGCGCACGATCACCTCGAAGGGCCCGGGCTCGGGCACCTCCACCTCCTCGAGCTGGAAGGCGTCCTTGGGCTCGCCCAGGCGCTCCTCCCGGATGACCCAGGCGGCCATCGTCTCCGGCAGCGTGCCGGGCTCAACGTCCAGTTCTGACACTTTCGTCACGTCTACGGCCATGGCGTGCAGGTTACCTGCGGGCGCACGAGTGGCTCTCGCAAGGGTGACTTCGAGTAAAACGTCACAATCGCGACGCCGGGCAGCGCTCACGGCGGCCCGCTTCCACCGGGCCTGCTCCACAGGGCCTCGCCGCAGAGGTCGGGACGCGCGGCGGATCGGCTCTGGCAGCACCGCTTCGGCCTGGCCGTAGCGGCGCTGACGCTTGCCGCGCTGGCGCTGCGCGTCGTGAGCATGGGCGACGACGTCGTGGGCGACGAGCTGTACACCTACGACGACGTCCACGCCCGCGGGCTGGGGGGCCTGCTCGACCACCTGCGCAACGGGGGGACAGAGGACAACCCGCCGCTGTTCTACGTCTTCGCGTGGCTGTCGGCCAAGCTCGGCGACGACACGGTCTGGATCCGCCTGCCGTCGCTGGTCGCGGGGACCGCCGCGGTGCCAGCCGTTTACCTGCTCGGGTCTCGGACGCTCGGGCGCGCCGCCGGCCTGGTCGCGGCGGCCATCGTCGCGCTCAGCCCGTTTGCGGTCTTCTACGCCACCGAAGCGCGTGCCTATGCGCTGCTGGTGCTGCTCGTGGCGCTCTCGACACTGCTCCTGCTGGAAGCCCTGGAAACCGGCCGGCGGGCCTGGTGGGCGGCGTACGCCGTGGCGGCCTGCGCCGTGCTCTACACGCACTACACGGGTGCGCTGGCGGTCGCCGCACAGACGATCTGGGCGCTCTGGCTCTACCGCGACAGGTGGCGGGAGATCGTGGCCGCCACCGCGGTCGCCGTGATCGGCTACCTGCCCTGGATCCCGACCGAGTTGGGCAGGCCGGCGCTGATCGCCCTGGCGCCAGTGGGCCCGTTCACCGCCGGGTCCGCGCGGGGAAGCGTGCTGCACTTCGTGCCGGGACACCCATTCCGCGACGTGGCGACCGTGCCGGGGACCTGGGTCGTGGTCGCGCTGGCGGTGCTGCTGGCGGCGGCGCTGATCGCGTTGCTGGCCGGGCGCGAGCGCCGGCCGACGCCCGGCCTGGCGCTACTGCTGCTGCTCGTCGCCGTCCCGGCCGCCGGCCTGGCGGCCTACTCGGCCTTGCGCACGAACATCTTCCTGTCGCGCAACCTCGCCTGCGCGCTCCCGGCTGTGGCCGTGCTGATCGGCGGGACCCTGACGTCGCTGGGCGGCAGACGGGGGGCCGCGGCGGGCGCGCTTGCCGTGGCGCTGGTGGGCGTGGGAACGGTCCGCACGATGGGCGAGGAGGTGAGGGGCAGCAGCGGGCCCGAGGTGGGCCGCTACGTCGAGGCGAACGTCACGCCGGACGACAGCATCGCGTCGATCTCGTTCCTCGACTCCGGGGGTCCCGTTGCACGCGGTGCGTCGATCTACTTCGAGCGCTCGCGGGAGAACTTCTACCCAACCGGGCCGGACCAGGACCAGGCCTGGCGGCGCGCCGCCACCCGCGGCGGGCGGGTCTTCCTGATCTTCCAGGGCAGCGTCTTCGGCCACCCGCGGCGGGCGGGGCCCGGGGAGTGCTTCCGCCGGCAGGCCAGCAGGGACTTCGCGGAGACCACGGTGAGCGTCTACGCGCTCAGCGAGCGGGACTGGGCCTGTGCCGTCGAGGCGCTGTTCCCGGGCGGGATCGGCTACGAGGGCTTCTCCGTGGCCGAGCAGGGCGAGGACACCGCCTGGCGCTGGAGCACCCGACCGCGGGCCACGATCTCTGTCGCGAGCGCGTCTGACGAGGCGCGGGCCATGACGGTGTCAGGCAGGCTCGGCACGGGCCAGGAGCACGCGCACGACGCCACCCTGCGAATCGACGACGGGCCGCCCGAGCGCATCCGCGCCACGCCGGAGGGCGAGCCGTTCACCCGGCGAGTGGTGGTGCCGGCGAGGGGAGCCGTGCGCATGGAGCTGTCGACGACCACCGACAGCGTCAGCCCACCCGGCGACCCCCGGACGCTCTATCTGAGGGTGTACGACCTGGAGGCCAGGCCGGCCGGCGGTACCTAGGATCCGCCGGCAGATGGCCCGCACGTGCGCCCGCATCGCCGACTCGCGCGCCTTCAACTTCGCCATCTTCGCTGTGATCGTGGCGAACGCGATCGTGCTGGGCCTCGAGACCTACGACTCGATCGAGCGCGACGCAGGCGACCTGCTGGGCACGCTCAACGACGTGTTCCTCGGCATCTTCGTCGTGGAGCTGGTGATCCGGATCGCCGCCTGCGGCCGGCGGCCGTGGGCCTTCTTCGGCTCGGGCTGGAACCTGTTCGACTTCGTGGTGATCGCGGCGGCCTTCGTGCCGGGGCTGCGCGAGAACGCGACCCTGCTGCGGCTGGCCCGCCTGGCGCGGGTGATCCGGATAGTCCGCGTGCTGCCCGATCTGCGCCTGCTGGTGGTGGCGGTCGGCCGCAGCGTGCCGGGCGTGTCCGCGCTGGGCGTGATGACGGTGCTGCTGCTCTACGTCTACGGCATGGTTGGCTGGATCCTGTTCGGCGACGCCTACCCGGACGACTACGGCTCGATCGGCGAAGCGATGCTGACGCTGTTCGTGCTGCTCTCGCTCGAGAACCTGCCTGTTGCGCTGGAGCAGGGGATGGAGGTGAGCGCCTGGGCCGTGCCCTTCTATGTCTCCTTCGTGTTGATCGCCGCCCTGCTGGTGCTGAACCTGCTGATCGGCGTGGTGATCAACTCGCTGGAGGAGGCGCACGAGCTGGAGTGGGAGCGCGAGCAGGAGGAGCGCCGTGCCCGAGCGGCGGTGACGGCCGACCCCGACGACGATCGCGCGGTGGCGGTCGAGCAGCGCCTGCACGACCTGAAGGCGGCTGTGGCCGACCTCGAGCGCGAGCTGCACGCGGGACGCCGGCAGAGGTGACGATCCGGGGCGCGAGCCCCGGATGCCAGCCAGTTATCCGGCTGTCGCCGCCTCCACGGCCGCCTCCGGCCGCAGCGCCGGCTCGGGCCGCGGGCCCAGCTTGGGTGCGATCAGCCAGAAGGCGAGCACCACTCCGATGGCCGCGACGCCCGCGGACAGCCACATCCCGCCCGAGAGGGCGTGGATGAACGCGTTGTGGGCGGCCTCGATCGCCTGTGGCGACATCGAGGCGGCGTCGTTCCCGGCCCCGAGGTTCTGCACGATCTGCTCCCGCTGGGCGGCCGTCATGCCGGTCCCGGCGAGCTCGTGGCTGAGGTCGTTGCGCGCGAGGTGCTGGAACAGGGCCCCGATCGCGGCGACCCCGAAGGTGCCGCCGACCATGCGGCTCATCGACAGGATGCCCGAGCCGACGCCGGCCTTCTCGGCCGAGACCGAGTTCATGGCGGCCGTCGACATGGGCGAGATCACCAGCGCCATGCCGATGCCCATCAGCACGAAGGCTGGCAGCAGCAGCCCGTAGCCGGTGTCGAGGTCGATGCGCGTCTGGAGGAACAGCGAGAGCGCCGTCAGGGACAGGCCGCCGACCATCAGGGGGCGCGGGCCGACTCGGTCCGCGAGCCGGCCCGAGAGCGGCGCGACGATCACGATCATCAGCGTGGAGGGGAGGAAGCGCACGCCCGCCTCCACGGCCGAGTAGCCGAGGATGTTCTGCATGTAGAGCGCGAGGAAGAAGAACATCGCGAGCATCGCGAACGACACGATGAAGCCGACGATGTTCGCCCCGAGGAACGTCTTGGAGCGGAACAGGGAGAAGTCGACCATCGGCTCGCGCACGCGCTGCTCGATCACCGCGAAGCCAACGAGGCCGCCGATCGCCACCGCCAGCAGCGCGATGACTCCGGGCGAGCCCCAGCCCCAGGAGTTGCCCTCGATGAGGGCGAGCACCAGCGAGGTGAGGCCGGCCGACAGCGTCACGATGCCCGGCCAGTCGACGGTGTGGCGCTTGCTCTCGTCGCGCGACTCGTGGGTCGCGAACAGCGTGACCGCCACGGCGCCGACCGCCACGGGGAGGTTGAGGAAGAAGATCGCGCGCCAGGAGACGTACTCGGCCAGCGCTCCACCGACCACGGGGCCGATCGCGAGCGCGAGCGCCGAGACGCCCGCCCACATGCCGATCGCCTTGCCGCGCTCTTCGGGCGGGAAGGTGACCGTGATGATCGACAGGGTCGCCGGCATCATGAACGCGGCGCCCGCTCCCTGGATCGCGCGGCCCGCCACGAGCCAGCCCTGGTCGGGCGCCAGCCCGATCGCCGCGCTGGAGACCGCGAACACCACGACGCCGATGAGGAACATGCGGCGCCGGCCGAAGATGTCGCCGAGGCGCCCGCCGGTGACGAGCAGCACGGCGAAGGTGAGCGTGTAGACGTTGACCGTCCACTCGAGGCCGGTGAGCGACGCGCCGAGGTCGTCCTGGATGGACGGCAGCGCGACGTTCACGACCGTGTTGTCGAGCATGACCATGAAGAGGGCGAAGCACATCGCCGCCAGCGTCCACCAGCGGCGGTTGCCCTCGTTGAGGCGCATGCGCCGGGTCATGGGGCGAGCCTTCCGACCAGCGGACGCAGGCCGGCGGCGAGCGCCTCGCGCTCCTCGTCCGACATATCCGCGACGAAGCGCTTGACGCCGGCGAACCGAAGCGCCGCAAAGCGCTCGTAGGTGCGCCGGCCCTTGGCGCTGATGGTCAGCAGCTTGGAACGGCGGTCGCGCGGGTCCTCGGTGCGCTTGACCTCGCCGCGCTGGACGAGGCCGTCCACGGCGCGGCTGATGGCCGGCACCGACAGGCCGAGCTGCTCGGAGAGGGAGCTCACGGCGAGCGGCTCAGCGGTCTCGTTGAGGAAGCCCAGGCACTTCACCTGGGTGAAGGTGATGCCGGCTTCCTCGACTGCCGAGAACAGGTCGCGGTTGCTCGACCGCGTCAGGTGCTTGAGCAGGACGCCGAGGTCGGCGGCCACAGCGGCCGGGGCGGCGGCAGAGGAGGAAGATGCTTGCATGCATGCAAGTATTGCACGCAAACATTGATTTGCCAACCGTGGCGGGCATAGGATGCAGCGATGAAGGCGACCCTCTTCGGCGTGCCGGCCTCGCATCCATCGCTCGCCGCCGAGCTGATGCTCCGGCACAAGGCGATCGACTACCGGCGCATCGACCTGGTGGCCGCCGTGCACCGCCTCGCGCTGCGCGGCCTTGGCTTCCGGGGGAAGACCGTCCCGGCACTTCGGCTCGACGGCACGCGCGTCCAGGGCACCCGGGAGATCGCCCTCGCGCTCGACTCGCTCAGGCCGGACCCGCCGCTGTTCCCCGCCGATCCGGAGCGGCGCAGCGCCGTGGTCGCGGCCGAGGCGTGGGGGGACGAGGCCTACCAGCCCGTCCCGCGCCGGCTCGTCTGGGCCGCGCTGCGCCGCGACCGCTCCACCCTGCGGACCTACCTCGAGGACGCTCGGGTGGGCATCCCGGTGCCGCTCGCGGCGCGCACGGCGCCGCCCGTCATCCGCGCCGCAGCCCGCCTCAACGACGCCACCGACGACAACGTCCGCCGCGACCTGGCGGCGCTGCCGTCCCTGTTCAACCACGTGGACGCGCTCCTGCGCGCGGGCACGATCGGCGGCGTGCAGCCCAACGTCGCGGACTTCCAGATCGCCACCACCACGGCGCTGCTGGCGACGCTGGAGGACGTGCGGCCCCTGCTGGACGGCCGCCCCGCCGCAGAGCACGCGCGCCGCATCGCGCCCCGCTACCCGGGTCGCATGCCGCGGGTCTTCCCGCCGGAGTGGCTGCAGGGCTGATCCCGTTCCGTCAGGTCGTGCGCGTACGGTGCGACCAGACTCCTATGGAAGCGGCCACACCCCTCAGGCAGCCCCGCGTGACTGTGATCGGCGATCGCCTCGCGATCGACGGCCTCGTCATGGACGACGAATGCACCGTGCGGCTCGTCCGCGAGCGCGAGCAGGCCGGTGACGATCCGGTCAAGGCGGTATGCGACGCGGTCGAGATCGGCGCCCGCGTGCTCGACCGCGAGCAGGCCGCCGCCAACGCCGAGTTCGTCAAGACGGAGTTCGAGAAGGCGTCGAAGGACGTCCAGCAGGAGTTCGCCGACCGGGCCCGCACGATCGCCGAGTTCTTCGAGAAGCAGTTCGCCGACGTGTTCGGCGAGGACGACGGCCAGCTCGCCAAGGAGCTGGAGCGGCGCTTCGGGGACGGCAGCGCGGTGTCGGTGCAGAACCGCGTGCGCGAGGCCGTGTCCGAGACGCTGACGAAGTCGCGCGAGGACCTCGTGCGCCAGTTCTCGACGGCCGACGACCGCAACCCGCTCGCAGACTTCAAGACTGCCGCGGTGCGCTCCATCAACGAGGCCGCCAGCCGCTCGGACGCCACTCAGCGTGCGCTGCTGCAGAAGCTCGGCGAGCTCCAGAAGGAGCTGCAGGCGCTGCGCGACGAGAAGGAGAAGCTCGAGGAGGTCGACGCGGAGCGCGAGAAGGGCACGGCCAAGGGGCGCACGTTCGAGGAGGCCGTCTTCGAGGCCGTCGACCGCATCGCGCTGGCCCAGGGCGACAACGCGGAGGCGGTCGGCGACGTGCGCGAGGCGACCGGCAAGGTCGGCGACGTGGTCGTCGCCATCGACGGCTGCAACGGCCCGGCCCGCGGGCGGATCGTGATCGAGGCCAAGGACCGCAGGCTGTCCAAGCCGCGGGCGCTGGCCGAGCTCGACCAGGCGATGGCCGAGCGCTCGGCCGACTTCGCCGTCCTCGTCGTGCCCACCGAGGAGGAGCTGCCGGCGAAGCTGGAGCCGCTGCGCGAGTTCAACGGCGACAAGCTCGTCATCGCGCTGGACCCCGACGCCGGCACGCTGCCGCTCGAGCTCGGCTACCGGCTGGCCCGCGCCCGCGTGCTGATGAAGCGCTCCGATGGCGACGGGATCGACGCGGGCGCGCTGCGCGCCACGGTCGAGCGCGCCCTCGCGGCGCTGGCCGACGAGCGCAAGGTCAAGCAGCAGCTCACCGGCGCCAAGAGCAGCATCGACAAGGCCTACGAGCTCGTCGAGGCGATGGCCGGGCGGGTGCGCGGCCAGCTCGAGGAGATCGACGCGCTGGTGCGCCCGGCGGACGAGCCGGACGGCGAGACGCCGCCCGACGACCAGCTCGAGCTCTAGAGCGCTCCGGCGCTAGGGCAGCAGCAGGTCGGAGTTCGAGTCCTTGCGCTCGGCGCCCACGTCGAGCACCGCCGGGTCGATCTCCTCACGCACGGCCGCTTCGGACCCGGCGCGAACCTCGTAGCTGCCCGGGTCGAGCGTCTTGCGGATCGTCACGGTGTCGAGCGGCGCTACCGAGCCAGACTGCTGGCGGATGCGGTCGCCCTCGAGCGTGACGGTGTGCGGATCCTTGGTCTGGTTCGAGATCGTGATCACGAACGGGCCGGCGCCGATGTTGCGCGAGGGCGACACGGTGACCTTGTCCTCCTGGATCACCCCGGTCAGCTCGAGCGGCACCGGCGGACGCGGCTGATTCTCGAAGTCCTCGTCGCCACAGCCGGCGATCAACGCCGCTGCGGCCGCGAATGTCGCCAGGCCTCGTGCCCCCATGGCTCCCGCCGCCACCCTAGCCGAACCACACCGAGCGGCGCGACGCTCGCAGGCCGTCCAGCTCGTCCTGGATGCGGCCGCGCACCTGCTCGGCGATGTCGTGGACGAGGGCGAGATCCTCGGCGTCCTCGGGCGCGTAGGCCGACAGGTCGACCGGCTCCAGGAAGCGGATCTTGAACTTCGCCGGGAGGTACATCAGCGCCGCGGCGAGACCGAACTGCGGGAAGGCGTGGTTGACCGGGAAGTACACGAGGCCGGTGAGCCGCTGCAGCAGCGGCACGTGGGCGAAGATCGGCATCGCCTCCTCGGCGCCGAGCACCGCGACCGGCACGATCGGCGCGCCCGCTCGCATCGCGGTGCGCACGAATCCGCCGCGTCCGAAGCGGCGCAGGCGGTAGCGCTGCCAGTAGAGCTTGCGCGACCCCTTCTGCCCCTCGGGGAAGACCAGCACGAGACGGCCCTCGTCGCTCAGCAGCCGCTGCGCGTTGGCCGGGTGGGCCGCCACCAGGCCGATCTTGTTGGCGAGCATGCCCACGCCGGGGTAGCCCTTGAACCAGTGCTCGCCGAGCATGTGGACCGGCCGCGGGCTGGAGTGCTCGTGGCGGATCGCCTGCATGATCATCGGGGCGTCGGGAGGCAGCGCGCCCGAGTGGTTCGACACGATCAGCGCTCCGCCCTCGGCCGGCACGTGCTCGATCCCCTCGACCTCCACCCGGAACCAGTGGCGGTAGTAGAAGTCGAGCAGCGGCTCGACCAGGTCGAACACTCGCTGCGAGCGTCCCCAGTCGTCCACCTCGCGGCCCGGCTCCGCTGCGGGCACCAGCTCCCGCAACTCGCGCAGGTCGGTCTCGGCGGCGGGGCTCGGCGCCGCCTCGCTCGGCATGTCGAGCACGCCGGCGTGAGCGTCGTACCCGAGCAGGGTGCTCTCGCGCGACAGGCCGCTGCGGCTGGCTGGGGTGCGGCGCTCAGGCACGCTCGAACGGCAGCTCGGCGACGAGCGCCTCCGTGCCGTCCACGAGCACCGTGTCGCCGGGTGCGGCCTCGCGCCGCACCAGCGCCAGGGCGATCGGTCCGAGGCGCGGCGAGACGCAGGCCGAGCCGACCCGGCCGACCACCTTCTCGCCGAGCAGGATCTCGGCGCCCCGCTCGGCAGGCTCGGACAGGCGCAGCCCGCGCAGGTGGCGGTTCGGCTTGCCCTTGTAGTGGAGCCGGGCGACGGTCTCCTGGCCGACGTAGCAGCCCTTCTCGAAGTCCACGGCGCGCTCGTTGATGCCCGCTTCCTGGGGAATCGTCTCCGCGTCCATGTCGACGCCGAGGCGCGGACGCCCCGACTCGATGCGCAGGCACTCCGCGACCTCCTCGGACACCGGCTCCACGCCCAGCTCGGCGCGCCACTCCTCGGCGCGGGCGGTGCTGCAGAGCAGGTCCAGGCCCAGGTCCGTGCGGGCCACGAGCCCGGCGCCGGTGTCGACGAACGAGTGCTCTCCCGGAGCGGGGGAGTGCCCGGCCAGTCCGTCTGCCGCGGGGCCGATCAGCGACAGGATCGCGTGGTCCTCGGTGAGGTCCTCCCACTGGACGTCGCGGCCGAGCGAGTACGTCACCAGCATGTGGCGGACCACGGCGTGGCCGATCGCCTCGGTGTCGAGCCAGTAGAAGTCCGCGCCGCGCAGGACGCGCAGATCCGTGCGCAGCTTGCCCTTGTGGTTGAGGACCGTGGCGTAGCAGCCCTCGCCGGGGGCGAGGGACTCCACGTCGTTGGAGACCTGGCCCTGGAGGAAGTCGCCGGCCTCGCCGCCGCGGACCACGAACTTGCCGCGCTCGGAGCGGTCGACGAGCCCCGCCGACTCCGTAACCAGCTCGTACTCGCTGGTAGCGATCACACGCCGATCGTACTCACGCGCCCGCGGGGGCCGAACTGCGGGATTTTTAGGCTCGACTAAAACCTGCTTCAATACGGCCTTATGCGAAAGCTGTGGGAAGGCAAAGTCTCGCGGCGCAAGCTGCTCGGGGGTGCGGCTGCGACCGGCGCGGTGCTGCCCGTGCTGCACGAGCTGGTCCCGCACCAGGGGCTCCACGGCGGCACGTCCGCCGCGCAGGCCGCCGTCGCTCACGAGCACGCGGCCCACCGCGGCGCCGGGCACCTGGGCGCCGTCGGGCGCGTCGATCCGAAGCGCAACGGCTTCGACCCCCAGGAGATCCTGCGCGACTTCGACGAGGGCGTCGTCCGCGGCGGCGTGCGCGAGTGGGAGATCGTCGCCGAGGACCGCGAGATCGAAGTGGCGCCCGGCGTCAAGTACGCGGCCTGGACCTACAACGGGCGCGTGCCGGGCCCCACGCTGCGAGCCCGGGAGGGCGAGCGGCTCCGCATCCGCTTCACCAACGGCTCGACCCACCCGCACACGATCCACTTCCACGGGATCCACCGCGACCTGAGCGACGGCATCCCCGGCATCGGGCCGGGCAACATCGCGCCGGGACGCTCCACGGTCTACGAGTTCGACGCCACCCCGTTCGGGCTGCACCTCTACCACTGCCACTCCACGCCGCTTGCGGAGCACATCGCGAAGGGGCTCTACGGCGCCTTCATCATCGACCCCAAGGATGGTCGCGAGCCCGCCCACGAGCTCGTGATGGTCATGAACGGGTTCGACACCAACTTCGACCGCGCCAACGAGGTCTACGCGGTCAACACCGTCGCCTTCGCGTACATGGACGAGCCGGTGCGGGTCAAGCGCGGCGAGCTGGTGCGCATCTACCTGGTCAACGCGCTCGAGTTCGACCTCCTCAACTCGTTCCACGTGCACGCCAACTTCTTCGACTACTACCCGACCGGGACGCGCCTCGAGCCGCGCGACTTCACCGACACGGTGATCCAGGGGCAGGGCGAGCGCGGCATCCTCGAGATGCGCTTCCCATACACCGGCAAGTACATGTTCCATGCCCACGTCTCGGAGTTCGCCGAGCTTGGCTGGATGGGCTTCTTCGAGGTCGTCGAGTGACGCGGATGACCGTCCCTGACGACTTCGACGCTGAGGTCGAAGGCTGATGGAGGCCGCCTCTGCCCTTCGGCGCCGTCCGGCCTGGCTCGTCGGCCTCATCCCGGTGATCGTGCTCGCCGCGGCGATCGGCCTGTTCGTGGCGCTCGACGCGCCCGGCCTCGACCGCCTCGGCGTGCCCCAGGAAGAGCTGGCGGTCGAGCGGACCGTGCTGCGGCCGGGCGAGATCGAGCTGCATCTGCGCAACGACGGCGCGGACCCCGTGCAGATCAGGCAGGCGATCGTCAACGACGGTTTCGCCTCGTTCACGCAGTCCGACTCCGAGATCGGCCGTCTCGGCGGCGCCGAGGTGAGGGTGCAGTACCCCTGGATCGAGGGCCAGGCCTACGACGTGACGCTGCTGACCGCCACCGGGGCGACCGTGACCGCCCCGATCGAGGTCGCCGTCGAGACGCCCAACGCTGACCTCGGCTTCTACGGGCTGATGGCGCTGATCGGCATCTACGTGGGCGTGATCCCGGTGGGGATCGGCATGCTGTGGCTGCCCTGGATCCGCAGCGCCGACGCGCGCTGGATGCGCTTCCTGCTCGCCTTCACGGTCGGGCTGCTGGCGTTCCTCGGAATCGACGCCCTGCTGGAGGGCACGGACCTGGCCGGCCAGGGCGCCGCGGCGCTGGGCGGCGCGGCGCTGGTGTGGCTCGGGGCGATCGCCGCCTATCTCGCGCTGGCCGGCGTCGACGGCTGGCTGCGCGCGCGCAGCGGGGGGGAGACGACGGCCTGGCGGGCCGCCTTCCTGGTGGCGCTCGGCATCGGCCTGCACAACCTGGGCGAGGGGCTCGCGATCGGGTCGGCGTACGCGATCGGGTCGCTGGCGCTGGGAGCGGCCCTGGTGGTCGGCTTCGCCCTTCACAACACCACCGAGGGCCTCGCGATCGTGGCCCCGGCGGCCAAGGGCACCGTCTCGCTCAAGCGGCTCGCCCTGCTCGGCCTGCTCGCGGGCGCGCCCGCGGTGCTGGGCGCCTGGATCGGCGCCTCGGCCTTCCACCCGAGCGTGGCCGCCCTCATGTTCGGCATCGGCGCCGGTGCGATCGCCCAGGTGATCGTGCAGCTCGTGCCCTCGATCCGCGGCGGGGACGGCCGGCTGCTCAGCCCGCTCACCGCCGGCGGCATGGTCACCGGCCTGTTCGTCATGTACGCGACCGGACTCCTGATCAGCGTCTGATGGCCGTCCGCTCCGAGATCTCCAACGCCGTCCAGGACTACGCCAAGGCGATCTGGTCGCTGGGGCAGCGCGACTACCTGCCGGTCTCCACCTCGGCGCTCGCCGACCGGCTGGAGGTGTCGCCGGCCTCGGCCTCCGCGATGGTGAAGCGGCTCGAGTCGATGGGCCTCGTCGAGCGCGAGCCCTACCACGGCGTGCAGCTCACGCCGGCCGGGGAGCGGGTGGCGCTCGAGGTGCTGCGCCACCACCGCCTGCTCGAGCTCTACCTGGCCGAGGCGCTCGGGATGTCCTGGGACCGCGTGCACGAGGAGGCCGAGGTGCTGGAGCACGCGATCTCGCCGGCGCTGTCCGAGCTGATCGCCGCCAAGCTCGGCAACCCGACCCACGATCCGCACGGCGACCCGATCCCCACGGCGGACGGGGAGATCGACGAGGCGCCGACCCGCTCGCTCGCAGAGCTCGCCTCCGGCGAGCACGGGCGCTTCGCCCGGGTGTCTGACTCCAATCCGGACATGTTGCGCTACCTCTCCGACCGCGGCATCGCCCCCGGGGACGAGGTCGAGCTGGTCCGCCGTGAGCCCTTCGGCGGCCCGCTGACGGTGCGCGCCAACGGCCGCGACCACGCGCTCGGGGACCAGCTCGCACAGGCGATGCGGGTCGAGCACCCGTGACCAGCAGCCCACAGGGATAAGGTTCCGGGCGATGGCGCTCGCCGACGACTTCCAGGCCGTGGTCGACTCACTGCCGCCCGACTGGACCCACCTCGAGCTGGACCTGCGCATCTTCGACGAGGACCGCTACGTGGATGCGGCCACGCTGCTCGTGCAGGTCAACGCGATGCCGTACTCGCAGCACGACTGGCACTGGCGTCTGCGGGTGGCGCACCACTTCGGACACGCCGCGGCGCCGGAGACGGTGCACGGCACGCTGGGCCTGCTGGACGGGCAGGACATCGAAGGAGAGATGGTCATGAGGGAGGGGCGCACGGGCCGCGTCGAGGTCACGCACATGTGGGGCCGGCCCGAGTCCGTGCGCGAGGAGTTCCGCAAGCGCCGCGCCCAGTAGCCGTGGCTCGCGTGACCCTGCTCTCGCCGGACCTGCTGTTCGGCTCGAAGGTAGAGGGGGCGCTGCGCGCGGCCGGCCACGAGGTCGTTCGCGCGGAGGGCGGCGAGGTTGCGGTGATCGACCTCACGCTCGGCGAGGTGCCCACTCCGCCGCCTGGCGTCCCGACCGTCGGCTACTACCTGCACACCGACCAGGACACGCGCCAGAAGGCCGAGGCGGCCGGCTACGCCCTCGTCGTGCCGCGCTCGCGCATGAACCGCGACGCGGCCAGCCTGGTCGAGAGCCTGCTCTAGGGCTCGAGCGGCGGGAAGGCGCGCTCGACGTCGGGCACGCGCTCCAGGATCCCGAAGCGCACGTCGAAGTCCGCCCACCCCTCGAGCGCCTCGCGGTCGACCCGGATCGGCGGACGCAGCGCCGGCGCCACGGCCCCGAGCTGGGCGCGCACGAGCGGCCCGTCCGCGCCGGAGACCTCGACGAGCTGGGCGATCGTCGCCTCGCGGCGAGACAGCGCCGCCCGCGTGCCCGCGGCGAGCGCGTCGAGCAGGCGCACGATCTCCTCGCGCCGCTGCTCCAGCGTGCGCCGCTCGGTCGCCAGCACCAGCTCGGGGTAGCTGGGAGCACCGTAGTCGTCGACCCTGAACTCGCGCGTCGGCACGCCGCGCTCGCGCAGCGCCACGCCCTCGGCGTTCCAGAACGCGACCACGGCGTCGACCTTCCCGGAGACCAGGCTCGGCACGGCGGAGAAGCCGATCGTCGTCCGGCGGACCTTGCCGTAGTTGCCGCCGTCGCCTTCGACGACGGCGCGCAGCACGGCGTCGTCGGACGGCAGGCCGGTGACACCAACGCGGCGGCCCTCGAGCTGGCGCGGGCGGCGGACGCCGGGTCCGGCGATCACCGCGGCCAGGGGGCGCCGCACGAGCGCGCCGATGCCGACCAGGTCGCGTCCGCGCTCGCGCGCCAGCCCGAGGTCGTGGATGTCCACGACGGAGACGTCGGCGCGGCCGCCCGCCAGCAGCTTGAGCGAGTCGGTGGAGGACGACGGCACGAGCACCTCGAGGTCGAGCCCGCGCTCGGCGTCCAGGTCCTCGCGCAGGGTCGCGTAGATGCCTGCGTGGGCCGGGTTGGGCTGGAAGTCGAGCGCCAGCCTGATCGGGTCGCGGGGGTCTGAGCCGGAGCTGCCGCAGGCCGCGAGCGCTGCCATTGCGGCCATGAGGACGAGGAGCGCGCGCACGGTGCCGAACCCTAGGCCTCCGTAGACTTCGGGGCGGATGCGGCGGGTCACGTTTTCGCGGAATTTCACGCTCTCGCTGTCGCGGACCTGCCAGTGCTACTGCAAGTACTGCGCATTTGCGACGCACCGGCCGCACCTGTACGCGCCCGACGAGGTGGAGCGCCTGCTGGACGACGCCGACCGGCGCGGCGCCAAGGAGCTGCTCGTGCTGACCGGCGAGAAGCCGGAGGTCAACGCGGAGGTCGCCGCGCGGCTGCGCGAGTACGGCCACGACGACTTCATCTCGTACGTGGCCTGGGCCTGCGAGCGTGCTCTGGAGCGCGGCATGCTGCCGCACACCAACGTCGGCGTCTGCACCCACGAGGAGCTCGCGCGGCTGCGCGAGGTGACCGCGTCCCAGGGGTTGATGCTGGAGTCGGTGAACCCCGACCTGGTCGTGCACCAGGGCTCGCCGACCAAGCACCCGTCGCTGCGGCTGGGGACGATCCGGGCCGCGGGCGAGCTGAAGATCCCGTTCACGAGCGGGATCCTGGTGGGCATCGGGGAGTCCCCGGAGCACCGCGTGGCTGCGCTGGAGGCGCTGGCCGAGGTCCATCGCGAGCACGGGCACATCCAGGAGGTGATCCTCCAGAACTTCGTCCCGCATCCGCGCTACTACGGGGCGGAGCCCGCCGAGATCGCCGACCGCGCGCAGCGCTCGGACACCCACGGCGAGCCGGCGGCGATGCCCGCCTGGGCCGATCCGATCTCGCTCGACGACATGCGGCTGCTGGTGCGGGAGTGCCGCCGGCTGATGCCGGACGTGGGCGTCCAGATCCCGCCCAACCTCTCCGACTGGTGGCTCCCGCTCGTGGACGAGGGCGCCACGGACCTGGGCGGCCTCTCGGCCAACGGCGATCACATCTCGCCCGAGCACCCCTTCCCGTCGGCGCACACGATGCGCAAGCAGCTCCAGCCGCGCGGCTACGCGCTGACCGAGCGGCTCTGCGTCTACCCGCAGTACATGGACCCGGAGTGGCTCGAGCAGGGCGTGCTCGACGTGGTGAAGCTGCGCTTCTGGTCGTTCATCCCGCGCCGCGGCTCGGGCCGGCGCGAGGAGCGCCCGATCCGCGGCGAGCTGGTTCCGGGGGCGATCGCCCGTGCGCGCGACGGCGAGGCGCTCTCGCCCGAGGAGCTGACGGCGCTCTTCGCGGAGACGCGCCCGGAGGCGATCGAGGACATGCGCCAGGCGGCGAACGAGCTGCGCCGCGAGCTGGCCGGCGACACCGTGACGTTCGTCGTCAACCGCAACATCAACGTCTCCAACATCTGCACTGTCGGCTGCGCCTTCTGCGGCTTCGGCCAGGGCCGGCGCTCCCCGGACGCGTACGAGCACTCGGAGGCTGACTTCCGTGGCCGCGTGCGCGAGGCGGTCGAGTTCGGCGCCACCGAGATCTGCATGCAGTCGGGCATCCACCCGGACTGGGGGCTGGCGGACTATGAGGGCTGGCTGCGCGTGGCCAAGGACGAGGCGCCGGACATCCACCTGCACGCGTACTCGCCGATGGAGATCGACGCGATGGCGGGCGATCTGCCGCTCGCCGAGGTGTTCGCGCGGCTGAGGGACGCCGGGCTCGGCTCCACGCCGGGCACCGCCGCGGAGGTCCTGGACGACGGCGTGCGCCAGCGCATCTCGCCGAACAAGCTGCCGGCCGCGCGCTGGGTCGAGGTGATCGAGGCCTGCCACGCCGCCGGGCTGCGCTCCACGGTCACGGTCATGTTCGGCCACATCGAGGAGCCCTGGGAGCTGGCCGAGCACATGCGCGTCGTACGCGAGCTGCAGCAGCGGACCGGCGGGTTCACCGAGTTCGTGCCGCTCTCGTTCATCCCCTTCCACACCCTGCTGGGCCGCACGCACGGGATCGAGGAGATCTCCCGCGAGGAGAACCTCAAGCACACGGCCGCCTTCCGGCTGGCGCTCGGCAAGTCGATCCCGAGCCTGCAGGCGAGCTGGGTGAAGATGGGCCTCGACGCCGCCACCGAGGCGCTGCGCTGGGGCGTGAACGACCTCGGCGGGACGCTGATGGAGGAGTCGATCTCCCGGATGGCGGGGTCGGAGCACGGGGTCCGGCTCGACCCCGAGGACCTGATCGGGGCCGCTTTTGCGGCGGGCCGGCCCGCCGCCGAGCGGGACACGCTCTACGGCATCCGGCGCCGCTACGAGCTGCCGATCGCCGCGTAGGGCGCGGCGGTCACAGCAGCTTCACGGGTTCTTCGCGCGTTCTTCACCGTTGCCGCCGCCCCGCGCTGACAAGCTGACGTCCCGATGCGGCGCCGCGAGTTCATCGGCCTGGGCCTGGGAGGGGTGGCGGCCGTGTCACTGGGCGGGGCCTTCTGGGACGAGCTGTTCGGCTCCGCGGAGTCGCGGCCGCTGCGGCCGGGCGCCGGCTACGGCCCGCTGCGCGCGCCTGACGCAAACGGCGTGCGCCTGCCCGAGGGTTTCGCTCGCGCGTCGTCGCCCGCGGCGAGCAGGCCGTGGCGGGAACGGACTACCGCTGGCACGTGGGGTCCGACGGCATGGCGGCCTTCCCCGAGCGCGGTGGCGGCTACGTGCTGGTCTCGAACGCCGAGACCCTGGACGGCGGCGCGTCGGCGCTGCGCTTCGGCGCCGACGGCTCGGTGCGCGACGCCTACCGGATCCTCTCCGGCACCACCCAGAACTGCTCCGGCGGCGGGACGCCGTGGGGCACCTGGCTGTCCTGCGAGGAGGTGGAGGACGGGCGCGTGTGGGAGTGCGACCCGGCCGGTCGCGAGGACCCGGTGGCGCACCCGGCGATGGGCATCTTCAAGCACGAGGCCGCGGCGGTGGACCCTCGCGCGCGCTGCGTGTACCTGTCGGAGGACCTGATCGACGGCGGCCTCTACCGCTTCGCTCCCGAGCGCTGGCCGCGGCTCTCGGAGGGCCTGCTCGAGATCGCGCGGGTGGGCAAGGACGGCGCGGTCGAGTGGATCGAGGTGCCGGACCCCTCGGCGGCCCGGGAGCGCACCAGGCGCCAGGTGGACGGCAGCAGCGAGTTCGCGCGCGGCGAGGGGCTCTGGCTCGACGGCCACACGCTCTATCTGGCGACCACCGCCGACCACCGCGTGCACGCCTACGACACACGGGGCGGCCGCATCCGGGTGATCTACGACGGCCTGGCCTCGGCCGAGGCGCCGCTGCTGCGCGTGGACCAGCTGACCGGAACGCGCGCGGGGGAGGTGTTCGTGTGCGAGGACATCGCCACCGAGGAGATCGACATCGGCCTGATCGCGCCCGACCGCAGCGTCTCGAAGTTCCTGTCGGTCACCGGGCCGCAGCACCGCGGCTCGGAGCTCACCGGAGTCACGTTCGACCCCAGCGGCACGCGCATGTACTTCTCGTCGCAGCGGGCCTTCCCGGAAAGCGACTCGCTGCCGGGCCCCGGGGCGATCTACGAGGTGAGCGGCCCGTTCCGGGGCGCCGCTCAGCTCTCGACGAAGTAGGGCCCGGTGCCCTGGCCGCTCCCGAACCAGCGGCTGGTGACGGTCTTCTTGCGGGTGTAGAAGTCGACGGCGTCGGTGCCGTGGGCGTGCAGGTCGCCCAGGAACGAGTCCTTCCAGCCCGAGAACGGGAAGAAGGCGACCGGGGCGGCCACGCCGATGTTGACGCCGATCATGCCGGCCTCGACCTCGTGGCGGAAGCGCCTGACCGACGCGCCCGACTCGGTGAAGATCGACACGCCGTTGCCGAAGCGCGAGCCGTTCACGATCTCGATCGCCTCGTCGAGGTTGGCGGCCTGCACCACCGACAGGACCGGCCCGAAGATCTCCTCGCGGCCGACATCCATCTCCGCGGTCACGCCATCCAGGATCGTCGCGCCGAGGTAGCAGCCCGGGCCGCCGCCGGCGGCGCGGCCGTCGAGCGCCAGCTCGGCGCCCTCCTCTACGCCGCGCTCGATCCAGCCGAGGATGCGCTCGCGCGCCGCCTCGGAGACGACCGGGCCGAGCTCGGTCTGCTCGTCGAGGCCGTCGCCGACCTTGAGCTGCTCGGCCGCCTCGCGCAGCGGCGGCATCAGCTGGTCGTGCGCCTCGCCCACGGTCACGACCACCGAGCCGGCCATGCAGCGCTGGCCGGCGGCGCCGAACGCCGAGCCGATGATCCCCTGGACCGTCTTGTCGATCACTGCATCGGGCAGGACGACCATGTGGTTCTTGGCGCCGCCGAGCGCCTGCACGCGCTTGCCGGCCTTGGCCGCGCGCTCGTAGACGATGCGCGCGACCGGCGCGGAGCCGACGAACGAGACGGCGTCGATCCCCGGGTGGTCGAGGATGCCCTCGACCACCTCGCGGCCGCCGTTGACGAGGTTCACCACGCCGGGCGGCAGGTCCAGCGCGTCGAGCAGCTCGAACGCGATCTGCTGGGTCAGCGGGACCTGCTCGGAGGGCTTGAGGATGAACGCGTTGCCGCAGGCGATCGCGAAGGGCAGGAACCAGAAGGGCACCATCGCCGGGAAGTTGAACGGGACGATCGCGGCACACACGCCGACCGGCTGGCGCACCGTCTCGGCGTCGACGTTGCGCGACACGTCCTCGAGCACGCGCCCCTGCATCGTGGTCGGCACGGCGCAGGCGGCCTCGACCATCTCGATCATGCGCGCCACCTCGGCGCGGGCGTCGGCGATCGTCTTGCCCATCTCGACGGTGACCGAGCGCGCCAGGTCCTCGCGCCGGGCGTCGAGCGCCTCGCGCAGCTCGAACAGCCGCCGGGCGCGCTCGATGACCGACACGGCCCGCCAGGCCGGCAGCGCCGCGCGTGCCGCCCGCACCGCCGCGTCGAGGTCCGCGGCCGAGGACAGCGGCACCCGGGCGAGCACCTCCCCGGACGCCGGGTTCGTCACCGGCAGCTGCTCGGACGCCGAGGCCGGCGTCCAGCGGCCGCCGATGTAGTTGTCCAGCAAGCGCACGTCCGTGAGCGTGGCCATCACCCGAAAACGCTACACCTCAGCGGAAGAGGTCCTGCTCGCGCGGGCGCCGCAGCGCCGCGGCACCCGGGCCGTCGTCCGCCGTGACGTAGCGCGCCAGGCCGCGCACCAGGACGGCGGGCTGGCGCGAGTCCTTGCCGCGGGCGAGGTCGGCGGCCGCCGCGGCGGCGTCCGCGATCGCGATCGAGCTGACCCGCAGCTCGCGGCCGTAGGCGTCAGGGCGGCCGCTCCACTCGTCGAGCGGCACGAGCCCGGCGACCCCGATCGCCACGTCGGTCTGGCCCATCCGCCAGGCGCGGCCGAAGGAGTCGGCGATCACGATCGCGGGGCGCACCCCGCGCGCCGAGGCGAGTCCGCTGCGCAGGCGCCGCGCCGACCCGTCGGGATCCTCGGGCAGGAGGATCAGCTCGCCCGGGTTGGTGGCATTGGACTGGTCCACGCCGGCGTTGGCGCACACGAACCCGTGGTGGGTCTCGCAGATGAACACGCCGTCGTGGGTGCGCACGAGCTCGGCCGACTCGTCCAGCACGACCTGCACGAGCCGCGGGTCCTTGCCGTGCTCGGCGGCCAGCGAGCGTGCACGCTCGCCCGGCTCGACGCGGGCCAGCTCGCGCACGCGCCCCTCGGCCTTCGACACGGCCTTGTGGGCGATCACCACAACGTCCTCGTCGGCGAGATCGGCCGGCGCCGCATCGGCGATCAGCGCGGCGAGGTCGTCGCCGGGGCTCACGTCCGGCAGGGCGGGCAGCGCGCGAACGACGAGGTCGTCGGAGGGGGAGAGCACGCCGCGAATCTACTCAGGCGTGCGGCCGGCTAGGCGGGGACCGGCGGCGTGCGCGAAGCGCGCGAGCGGTCGAGCTGCCGCAGGGCGCCGCGGGTGGAGGGCGCCTGGCCGCGCCGTCCGTCGAGGGTCGCGGCCAGCACCTCGAGGTCGGCGCCGGTGTCCACGTCGAGCGCCAGCGTCGGCACCACCTCGACCGCGGCGGACACCCCGGCGGCCTCGGCCGCGTCCAGGTGGCGCTGGCGGCTGCCCGGGCCGAAGGCCGGCTCGATCGCGTCCGGCGGGCTCAGCAGCAGCGCGTTGGTGCCCTCGCCGTGGCGGTCCGGGACCACCACTACGGCGAGGTCCTCCTCCTGGCCGCGGCGCAGCAGCGCGGCGACCTCGCCGGGATCGAGCAGCGGCGTGTCGCCCGGCACCAGCAGCACGCGGTCGAAGCCGTGCGCCTGCGCGTGCCGGATCCCGATCAGGGCGGCCGACGTCTGGCCCGACTGCGCGGTGTCGCGCAGCACCTGCACGCGCTCGCCGAGCGCCGCCGCCTCGGCCACGCCGTCGGCGGTGACGACCACGACCGAGTCCACGCCGGGCACGCGCCGCAGCGAGGCCAGCACGTCCGAGAACATCGCCTGGGCCAGTGCCTGCCGGGAGCCCGCGCCGAGCGCAGATGCGAGCCGCTGCTTGGCGGCACCGAAGCTCTTGACTGGAAGGATCGCGATCGTGGTCATTGTTGACCGGATCAGGCTGACGCCGAGACTACAGCGGTGCGCAACCCCCGCGGGCCGTCACGAATCGAGGGAGCGCCCAAACTCCAGGATTCTTCGTGCCAGCTGCCGCATGCGCTCCGGAGAGTCCATCAGGGTGCCCGTCACGAGACAGGGCAGTCCGTCCACGGGCTCGTCCGCGACCACGCCGTCGAGCACGTCGGCGTAGGCGTTCGCGATCCCCGCGGCGCTGGTTTCGATCCCCGCCCAGGCGCAGAAATGCTCGCTCGGCCCCTTCACCGAGCGGCCATCCACGAACGGGCTGACGGCCACGACGGGGGCGGGCGCGCCGGCCAGGGCCTCGCGCATTCCGGGCAGCGCCAGGATCGGGCCGATCGAGATGACCGGGTTGGAGGGACCGATCACGATCAGCTCCGCCTCCGCCAGCGCGGCCAGCACGTCGTCGGTGGGCCGCGCCTGTTCGAGCCCGCGCAGCTCCACGCCCTCCACGGGCGGAGCGGCGCCGGCCACGATCATGTACTCCTGGAACGGCAGCGTCTGCCCGCCGTGGCGCACGTGCGTCGCGACCGGCTCGTCCGCCATCGGCAGCACGCGCGCCTCCAGGCCGAGCGCCTCCACCACCCGCCCGTGCGCCTCCGTGAGGCGCAGGCCCGAGCGCAGCGCCTCCGTCCGCACGAGGCACATCGCGAGGTCGCGGTCGCCGAGCCGAAACCAAGCCGGCCGGCCCGCCGCCTCCAGGGCGTCCATCACCTGCCAGGTGTCGCCGCGCAGCCCGTAGCCGCGCTCGTCGATCTGGTCGGCGAGCCAGTAGGCGACCAGATCGGGGTCGGGCGAGACGTGGACGCCATAGGCCTCGGCGTCGTCGCCGGTGTTGGCGACGACGGTGAGGCCGTCGGCCTCGTCCAGCAGCCCGCGGGCCAGCTTTGCCCCTCCGGTCCCCCCGGAGAGCAGCACCACGGAGGTCAGACCGGCGCGCCCTCCGGCCAGCCGTCCACGAAGATGTCGAGCGCGAGTTCGGCGCCCTCGGCCGAGTAGCCGTCGAGGTCGGTGATGCCCGCCTCGGCGAGCACCTCGTCGTCGATGAACGCGTTGCCCGTGCATTCGCGTGGGTTGCGCACGAGGACCGCGTGGGCGGCGTCGGCCATGATCTCGGGCGTCCGCGCCCGTGCCATCGCCTCGTCGCCGCCGAGCAGGTTCTGGACCGCCGCGGTGGCGATGATCGTCCGCGGCCAGAGGCAGTTCCCCGCGATCCCTGCCTCGGCCTCGTCGGCCGCGAGGCCGAGCGTAATCATCGTCATGCCCATCTTCGAGAGCGTGTACGCGCTGTGGCCGGGCAGCCAGCGCGGATCCGCCGAGAGCGGCGGCGAGAGGCTGAGCACGTGCGCGTGGCTCGACTCGCGCAGGTAGGGGAGGCAGGCCTGGCTGACCACGAACGTGCCGCGCGCGTTGATCTGCTGCATCAGGTCGAAGCGCTTGACCGGGAGGTCGCGCATCGGAGCGAGGTTGATCGCGCTGGCGTTGTTGACCACCAGGTCGATGCCGCCGAAGCGCTCCGCGGTCTGCGCCGCGGCCGCCTCGACCGCATCCGCGTCGCGGATGTCGCCCACGATCGGGAGCGCCTCGCCGCCGGCCGCCTCGATCTCCTCGGCGGCCGTGAAGACGGTCCCGGACAGCTTCGGGTGGGGCTCGGCGGTCTTCGCCATGAGCGCCACCTTGGCGCCGTCACGGGCCGCCCTGACGGCGATCGCAAGGCCGATCCCGCGGCTGCCGCCGGACATGAACATGACACGACCGTTGAGGCTCATGCGGGAACCCTAGTCCGCCCAGCGAGCTCGCAGAAGCGGCAACACGTCTTCTGAGAACTGCTCCAGGAAGCGGCGCTGATCCGGGCCCGGGGCGTGCAGGACGAGCTCGTCGAAGCCGAGCTCCGCGTAGACCCCGATCCCCGCGGCGACCTCCTCCGGGTCGTCCGAGCAGATGAAGCGCGTGTGGGCACGGTCGAGGTTCTCGTCGGCCACCCGCTCCATCTCCAGCGGGTCCTCGATTCCCTCCTTCTGCTCCGGCGCCAGCGCGAGCGCGGCCCACGGATGGGTGTTGGTGAAGGCCAGCTCGCGGTCGCGGTCGTAGGAGACCTTGACCTCGATCATGCGGCGCAGGTCGGCGGGGTCGCGGCCGGCGGCCTCTGCGCCCTCGACCACCTTCGCGAGCAGCTCGTCGTAGAGCGCCGGGTCCTTGCCGCTGGTGCAGATGAAGCCGTCGCCGACGCGGCCGGCGAGCTTGGCGGCGAGCGGCCCGGACGCCGCCACGTAGATCGGGACCGGCTGCTCCGGCCGGTCGTACACCGTCGCGCGCCGGGTGCGGTAGAAGGTGCCCTCGAAGTCGACGCGTTCCTCGGTCCAGAGCCGGCGGATCAGCTCGATCGCCTCCGCCATTCGCTGGCGCCGCTCCTTGCGCCCGGGGAACTCCGCGCCGGTCGCCGGCGTCTCGTTCAGCGCCTCGCCCGTGCCGACCCCGAGGAACACACGCCCGGGCGTGAGCTGGGCGAGGGTGGCGAACGCCTGGGCCACGACCGACGGGTGGTAGCGCAGCGTAGGCGTCAGCACGCTCGTGCCGAGCACGGCGCTCTCGGTGCGCTGGCCCGCCGCTCCGAGCCACGGGATCGCCGCCGGGGCGTGGCCGCCGGTGTGGCGCCACGGCTGGAAGTGGTCGGAGATCGCGATGATCTCCAGGCCGGCGCGCTCGGCCTCGATGGAGTACTCGAGCAGGGACTTCGGGTCGAACTGCTCGGCTGAGGCCTTGTATCCGATGCGTATGGGCACGGCCGGCATCGTATGGGTACGCTGGCGCTCTGCGACTGGCAGACCGCACAGCGCTGGTGACGGGCGGGGCGTCGGGCATTGGCGCGGCGACTTGCCGACGGCTGGCCGCAGAGGGCGCGCGCGTGGCGGTGACCGACACCAATCTCGAGGGTGCGCAAGGCGTGGCCGACGAGGTCACGGGCGCCGCCTATGAGCTCGACGTGCGCTCAGGGGACTCGATCGCCGCCGCCGTTTCGGCGGCAGAGGCGGACCTCGGGCCGATCGACGTGCTGGTCAACAACGCCGGCTACGACGAGTGGGGCTGGTTCACCGACACCGACCCGGCGCTCTGGGACCGCGTGCTCGCCGTGAACCTGCGCGGCGTGATCGCCGTAACCCACGCCGTGCTGCCCGGCATGCAGGAGCGCCGGCGCGGCCGCATCGTCAACACGGCGTCGGAGGCGGGCCGCGTGGGGTCGAGCGGGTCGGCGATCTACTCCGCTGCGAAGGCCGGCGTGATCGGCTTCACCAAGGCGCTCGCGATCGAGAACGGCCGCTACGGGATCACGGCGAACGCGGTTGCGCCCGGGCCGATCGAGACGCCGCTGCTGATGGGTGCGCCCGAGGCGTTCGGCGACCTCGGCAAGCGCCTCGTCGAGAACATGGTCGGCTCCACCAACCTGCGCCGCCTCGGCCAGCCCGACGAGGTGGCGGCGGCTATCGCCTTCCTCGCGTCCGACGACTCCTCGTACATCACGGGGCAGGCGCTGGGCGTGAGCGGAGGACTTGCCAGGATCTAGGCCATGCAGGTCGAGATCCGCGAGGTCGGTCCGCGCGACGGCTTCCAGAACGAGCCCGAGGTGATCGCCACCGAGGACAAGGTGCGGCTGGTCGAGATGCTGGCGCGCACCGGCTTGCGCCGCGTGGAGGTGACCAGCTTCGTGCGCGCCGACGTGATCCCGCAGCTCGCCGACGGCGCCGAGGTGCTGCGCCGGGCCGACATCCCCGACGACGTGGCCGTCTCCGTGCTGGTCCCGAACGAGCGCGGCCTGGACGGCGCGCTCGAGGTGCGCGACCGCTTTCAGGAGGTGAACCTGTTCCTGTCGGCCTCCGAGACGCACAACCGCAAGAACGTGAACCGCTCGGTCGAGGAGTCGCTGGCCGGATTGGAGCGCGTGATCGCACGCGCACGCGGAGAGGGATTGCGCTGCGAGGGCGTGATCTCGGTTGCGTTCGGCTGCCCGTACGAGGGCGAGGTGCCGCGCGAGCGGGTGCTCGCGATCGCGCGCCGGCTGGTGGACGCCGGCTGCGAGGAGATCGGCTTCGGCGACACGACCGGGATGGCCAACCCCGCTCAGGTGACCCGCTTCTTCGAGGATCTCGACCTGGGCGCGCAGCTGACCGCCCACTTCCACAACACGCGCGGGCAGGGGCTCGCGAACGTGCTCGCCGCGCTGGGCGCCGGCGTGCGCTCGTTCGAGTCGTCCTTCGGTGAGCTGGGCGGCTGTCCGGTCCCGAAGGGCGCCACGGGCAACATCGCCAGCGAGGACCTCGTCTCGATGCTCCACGAGATGGGTCACGAGACCGGCATTGACCTGGAGCGCCTGGTGGCCTGCGCGCGCGAGGCGCAGGACGTGCTTGGCCGGCCGCTCGGGAGCCATGTGCTGACGGCCGGGCCGGTGGAGTGGCACCGGGGCTGAAGAGCGACATCGAGGCGCTCGCTTCGATCGAGCGTGGCTCCGCCACGCCGGGGGAGCGGCGCTCCGCGGAGTGGATCGCGCGGCGGCTGAGCGAGCAGGGCGCGCGAGAGGTGCGGCTGGAGCCGTTTCGCTACCAGCGCACGTTCGCCCACGCTCAGGGCGCGCACTTCGCGGTCGGTGCGCTCGCCGCCCTCACGGGCCGGCGCCTGGTCGCCGCCGCGGCGCTGGCCTCGTTCGAGCTGGAGTACTCGGGCCGGCTGCAGTGGCTGCGGCGGTTCCTGCCCGCCGGCAGCGGGACCAACGTGGTCGGCCGGCTGCCGGCCATCGGCCCGCGCGAGCGCACGCTGGTGCTGGTGGCCCACCACGACGCCGCCCGCACCGGGTTGATGTGGAACCCGCGCATGAGCCAGCTGGGCGACCGCATGGCGGCCAAGAGCGGCAAGCGCGCCTCGCTCGCGCTGCTGCCGGAGCTCGCGTTCGCGGCCGCCGCCCTGGGGCTGCGCCGGCTGCCCGCGGCCATGCTGGGCACGGCGCTCGCCCTCGTGCTCGACCAGGCGCGCAGCCCCGTGGTGCCGGGCGCCAACGACAACGCGTCGGGGGTGGCGGGCGTGCTGGCCCTGGTCGGGCGCCTCGCCGGCCGGCGTCCGGACGGGCTGGAGGTCGTGGCGGTGTTTCCCGGCTGCGAGGAGTCCGGCATGGGCGGGATGGCCGCCTGGCTGGCGGCGGGCGACGAGCTCGACCCGGAGACCACGCTCGTGCTCGGGCTCGACACCGTCGGATCGGGTGAGCCCGTCGTGCTCGAGGCCGAGGGCCCGCTGTGGCCGGTCCGCTACAGCGAGGAGGACGTGGCGCGCGCGGAGGGCGCCGGGCTGCGGCGCTGGCGCCTCGGGGCCTGGACCGATCCGGTGCTCGCTCGCCTGGCCGGCATTCCGGCGATCTCGATCCTGAGCGTGCGCGACGGCGGCTTCCCGAACTACCACCTGCCGAGCGACACGCCGGCGGCTGTGGACCTCGGCTGCGTCGAGGCGTGCGTGAGCGCTGCCGAGGCGATCGTCTTTTCGGCGTAGATCTCGTCCCAGACGGGTACGGAGCGCCCGAGGGGGAGGAGGCCCAATGGGGATCGACACCGAGAAGCGCGCCCCCGGCGGCGCGCATGACGGCCCGCCCGAGGACACCCTGAGCGGGGGCGGCACCTACAAGACGCTCGACGAGCAGGAGGGCCGCCTGTCGACGGCCGAGCAGCGCTTCGAGCGGCAGCGGCGCACGGTCGGCCTGTTCCTGGGCCCGATCGTGTTCGCGGCGATGATGCTGATCCCGTTCGACCTGGACGGGAACCAGCACAGGCTCGCGGCGATCCTCGCCTTCGTGGTCGTGTGGTGGGTCACCGAGGCGATCCCGATCCCGATGACCGCGCTGCTGGGGGTCGCCCTCTGCGCGCTGCTGGAGGCCACGCCGCCGCCGCCCGAGGGCGACAGCTCCGTGGACGTCGTCTTCAGCCTGTTCACCGACGACACGGTGATGCTCTTCATCGGCAGCTTCATCATCGCCCAGTCGATGGTGGTGCACGGGCTGCACCGCCGGCTCGCCTACCGCGTGCTGTCGCTCTCCTGGGTGGGGGGCAACACGTTCCGGATCATCCTGGCGTTCGGGCTGATCGGTGCGATCACGTCGCCGGTCATGTCGAACACCGCGGGCGCGGCGATGATGCTGCCGATCGCGCTTGGCGTGATGGCCGTGGTCGGCGGCATGGTCGCCCAGCAGGCCGACGGCGAGCACCGCGTCGAGCGCCTGCGCTTCGGCGCCGCGCTGATGCTCGTGATCACCTACAGCATCACGGTCGGGGGCCTGCTGCTGCCGATCGGCAGCCCGCCGAACCTGATCGGGCGCGAGCTGCTGGAGGCCGAGACCGGCGAGCCGATCACGTTCTTCGAGTGGTTCGTGATGGCGCTGCCGATCGCGCTGGTGATGTTCGTCGCCGTCGTCCTGATCGTCACGCTCTTCAACCGGCCGGAGGTCAAGGAGGTCGAGGGCGTCGAGGAGTACGTGCACGAGGAGCGGCGCAAGCTGGGGTCGCTCGGCCGCGGGGAGAAGAACACTCTGCTAGTGCTGGCCTTCGCCCTGATCGGGTGGTTCCTGCCCGGCCTGGTGGGGATCGTCGCCGGCGACGACTCGGACGCCTACGTGCAGGTCAGCGAGGCCGCGAACGAGGGCATCGTGGCGATCGTCGCGGCCTCCCTGCTGTTCGTGCTGCCGATCGACTGGGCACGGCGCAAGTTCACGCTCAACTGGAACCAGGCAAAGGAGATCGACTGGGGGACCGTGATCCTGTTCGGCGGCGGACTCGTGCTCGGCTCGCTGCTGAGCCAGACCGGCCTGGCGAAGGTGGTTGGCGAGTCGCTCTCCGACTCGCTCGGCGTCACCGACCTGGTGGGCATCACGATCGTGGTGGTGATCGTGTCGGTGCTGGTGTCGGAGACCACCAGCAACACCGCCAGCGCGGCGATCATGGTGCCGATCGCGATCTCGATCGCGGCGGCCTCTGACGTCAATCCGACGATCCCCGGGCTGGCGGCCATCTTCGGCGCCAACTACGGATTCATGCTGCCCGTCTCCACTCCGCCGAACGCGATCGTCTACTCGTCGGGCATGTTGCCGATCACGCGCATGATCAAGGCCGGGGCCGTCTTCGACATCATCGGCGCGGTCCTATGCGTGGTCGGAGTCATAGCGATGGCGAATCTGGTCGGCCTGGCGTAGCCGCCGGGCGCGGCGCCGGCGAGCTCGAGCCCAGCCTGCGCCGGCCGGCCGTCCTCGCGATCTTCGCGGGGGCGGCAACCGTCCTGCCCGGCTTCCTGGTCGGCGCGCTGGCGCTGCAGATCCGCGGCGACCTCGACGTCAGCGTGGGGACGGTCGCGTTGGGCGTGACCGTGTTCTTCGCGGCCGGGGCGCTCGGCGCGGGGCCGGGCGGGCGGCTGGCCGAGCGCGTCGGCGCGCTGCGCGCGATGCGCGGCTGTGTCGTGATCACGGCGGTGTGCCTGGTCCTGGCCGCGCTGTTGGCCGACTCGCCGGTGGCCCTGCACGGCCTGCTCGCCGTGGCCGGGCTGGCCAACGCCGTCAACCAGCCCGCCATCAACATGTTCATGGCCGATCAGGTCCCGCTCGATCGGCAGGGGCTCGCCTTCGGCATCAAGCAGGCGGCCATCCCCGCCGCCGTGCTGGTGAGCGGCCTTGCGCTTCCCGTGCTCGCGCTGCCGCTCGGCTGGCGCCCGACGTTCGCGATCTGCGCCGCCGGCGTGCTCGCGGTCGCCGCGATGGTGGGCCACTCAGCTCCGCGGTTCGTCTCCCCGCCCAAGCGCCCGCCGGCTCCGCGGCCGAGCCGGAAGCTGGTGCTCACGGCCGCGGCCGCCGCCCTGGCCACGGCCGGACCGAACTCGCTTGGCGCCTACCTGGTGGCGTCCGCGGTAGACGTCGGCATCCACGAGGGCGTGGCCGGCGCGCTGGCGGCCGCCGGCAGCGCCTCCAGCCTGCTGGTCCGGATCGCCCTCGGCCACGCCGCGGACAGGCGGCGCGACTACGGGTTCTCGACGATGATCGTGCTGCTGGTGGCCGGCGCCCTGGGCTTCGCGCTGCTCGCGGCCGGCGAGCCCGGCCTGTTCGTGGCCGGCGCGTTCGTCGCGTTCGGGCTCGGCTGGGGCTGGCCCGGCCTCTTCAACCTCGCCATCGTGGACCTCCACCGCGAGGCGCCCGGCGCCGCCAGCGGCGTGTCCCAGACCGGCATCTACGTGGGCGCCGCCCTCGGCCCGGCCGCCTACGGCCTGCTGTCGTCGGAGGTGGGCTACCCCGCGGCGTGGGGGGCAGTCGCGGGCGTCATGCTGGTGGCCGCGGCGGCGGTCGCCTACGCGGCGCGCGAGCCGAAGTAGCGTTTCCCAAGCCAGGTTCCCGGTATCACCCATATGAAGCCGCCGAGGCCGGTTTTCGGCACAAACTGGGTTCCCCCGACCCACCTCGGCGAGCAGCGGGCCCGGACCACGGCATCCGGGCTCGCCGCGTTTTACCGCCCTGCGAACTGCGGATCCCGCTTCTCGAAGAAGGCGCGCGCTCCCTCGGCGAAGTCCTCGCTGGCGGCCAGCGTCTCCTGCGCCGCCACCTCCTGCTCGAGCGTCAGGGCGAGCGCCGGCTTGGCGGCCGCGTCCAGGACGCGCTTGGCCAGGCCGACCGCACGGGGGGCGCAGGCGAGCAGCTCGTTCGAGAGCTGCTCCGTCGCGGCGTCGAGCCCGCCCGCCGGCGCGATCCGGTTCGCGAATCCGATCCGGTGCGCCTCGCGGCCGTCGATCACCTTGCCGGTCATGATCAGCTCCTTGGCGTTGCCGAGCCCCACCACGGCCGGCAGCCGCGAGCACCCGCCGACGTCGGGGATCAGTCCGACTCGCACCTCCATCACCCCGGCCACCGCGTCCTCGGCCATCGTGCGGAAGTCGCAGGCCAGCGCCAGCTCGAAGGCGCCGCCGAGCGCGGCGCCGTGGATCTGGCAGATCGTCGGCTTCGGCATCTCCTCGAGCAGGTTCCACCAGGCCAGCAGCGGCCGGCGGAAGCTGCGCAGCCGGCTCGCGTCCACCGACAGCTCGCGCAGGTCGTTGAGGTCCATGCCCGACGAGAACATCACTCCCTCGCCGCGGAGCACCACGACGCGCACCTCGTCATCGGAAGCTGCCGCTTCGATCGCGCCGCCCAGCTCGGCGACCAGCTCGCCGTTGAGCGCGTTGCGCTTGTCGGGGCGGTTGAGGACGATGTGGCGGACCGCACCGCGGTCCTCTGTGCGGAGCAGTGACATGGGGGGCAGGCTACTCCCGGACCGCCGGCCGCCGAGCTGAAAGGTTGCGCCCAGCGGAGAGGAGGGCGGCGCACCGGGTAGAAGGGCCTTGCTTGTCCATGCGAGTCCCAGATCCACGCAAGCGAGCCCCACGCGACGTCGTCGCCGCGATCATCGGCGCCGAGGCAGGCGCCGGAATCGGCCTGCTCGCCTTCGGGGCGACGCCGCTCGCGCCGCTCGGCCTGGCCGTGGCCGGGGCGCTCGTGGGGGCGGGGGCGATCCGCGCCCGCAACGCGATGGTGCGCCGCTGGCTGCGCGCCCAGCTGCGCGCCGCTCGTTAGATTCGGCGCAATGAACCTGGAAGAGGCCCTCGAGCGGGCGCGCGTCGGCGGGCCGCAGCGCCATCGCGACAAGTCGGAGCAGCAGGGCAAGCTGCCGGTGCGCGAGCGCGTCGCGCGGCTGGTCGATTCGGGCACCTTCGTCGAGGACGGCCTGCTCGCGAACGCCGAGCAGGAGGGCTTCGGCGCCGACGGCGTGGTCACCGGCATGGCGTCCGTCGCGGGCCGGCCCGTGGCCCTGATGGCCAACGACCCCACGGTCAAGGCTGGCTCGTGGGGTCCCAAGACCGTCGAGAAGATCATCCGCATCCAGGAGCAGGCGCTGGAGCACCGCGTGCCGATGGTCTACCTGGTCGACTCCGCGGGCGCCCGCATCACCGACCAGGTGAAGATGTTCCCGGGCCGCCGCGGCGCGGGCAGGATCTTCTACACGGAGGTCAAGCTCTCCGGCGTGGTCCCGCAGGTCTGCGTGCTGTTCGGCCCGAGCGCGGCCGGCGGCGCCTACATCCCCGCCTTCTGCGACATCGTGATCATGCGCGACGGCAACGCCTCGATGTACCTCGGGTCGCCGCGCATGGCCGAGATGGTGATCGGCGAGACGGTGACCCTCGAGGAGATGGGCGGCGCGCGCATGCACACAGGCGTCTCCGGGTGCGGCCACTTCCTGGTGAAGTCGGACGAGGAGGGCATCGACCTTGCCAAGCGCTACCTGGGCTTCTTCCCCCAGCACTGGCGCGAGGATCCGCCCGCGGCCCCGCCCGCGGAGCCCGCGGTGGGCATTCCGGAGATCCCCGCGGACGAGAACAAGCCCTTCGACATGCTCGGGCTGATCGACGCCCTCGTGGACGCCGACTCGTTCCTCGAGGTGCACAAGCGGTGGGCCAAGGAGCTGATCGTGGGTTACGCGCGCCTCGACGGGCGCGCGATCGGGATCGTGGCCAACCAGCCCAAGCAGCGCGGCGGCGTGCTGTTCGTGGACTCCTCCGACAAGGCCGCGCGCTTCATCCAGACGTGCAACGCGTTCAACGTGCCGCTGCTGTTCCTGGCCGACGTGCCCGGCTTCATGATCGGCACCCAGGTCGAGCGCCAGGGCATCATCCGCGCCGGCGCGAAGATGATCTCGGCGGTGTCCGAGGCCACCGTCCCGAAGCTCTCCGTGATCGTCCGCAAGGCCTACGGCGCCGGCCTCTACGCGATGGCCGGCCCGGCGTTCAACCCGGACGCCTGCATCGCCCTCCCGAACGCCAGGATCGCGGTGATGGGCCCCCAGGCCGCGATCAACGCCGTCTTCTACAACGAGCTGCAGGCGATCGAGGACCCGGCCGAGCGTGAGCGGCGCACCGCGGAGCTGCGCGCCGAGTACGAGGCCGAGATCGACATCCTGCACCTGGCCTCCGAGCTGGTGATCGACGCGGTCGTGCAGCCGGGCGACCTGCGTGCCGACCTGATCAGGCGGTTCGCGGCGTACGCGTCGCGCGACCGCTCCTGGCCTGAGAAGCGCAACCCGATCACGCCTGTCTAGATTCGAAGGCATGCCTTCGCCGCCCAAGCCGCACAGCTACCGCTGGACGGTGCTGGCGATCGGCGCGGGCTGCACGGCGGCGATGGCGGCCCTCCAGAGCGGGCTGCCGTCCCTTGGGCCGGCCCTCCAGGACGGCTACGAGCTCAGCCTGGTGCAGGTGACGGCCGTGTTCAGCGCGTTCGGCGTCGGCACGATGCTGACCGTCTACCTGTGGGGAACGCTGGCCGACCGGATCGGCGAGCGGGCCGTGCTCGCGGTCGGCCCCTCGATCGGCGCCCTGGTGCTGGTGGCGATCGTGCTGGCGGACGGCTACGCCGCGCTACTGGCCGGGATGGTCGTGGCCGGCATGTTCACGGCGGCCGCGACCAGCGGCAGCGGGCGTGCGGTCTTCGGCTGGTTCCCGCGCAGCGAGCGCGGGCTCGCGCTCGGCCTGCGCCAGACGGCGGTGCCGCTGGGCGCGGCCGTCGCGTCGTTCTCGCTCCCGGTGCTGGCGGTCACGTTCTCGCTCGACACGGCACTGCTGGCGCTCGCCGGCGCGCTGCTGCTGTCCGCGCTGGCCGCCGCGATCTGGCTGCGCGATCCGCCGCCGCGCACGTCCGCCGCTCCGCCCTCGCCGCATGCGGCCCGCGACCCGCGCATCTGGCGCCTCGGCATCGCGAGCTCGCTGCTGATCGTGGGGCAGATCGGCGTGACCTCGCTGCTGGTCCTCTACCTGTTCACCGAGCGCGGGTGGTCGGCGACTGCCGCGGCCGTCGCGCTCGGGGTGATGCAGCTGGCGGGGGCCGTGGCACGCGTGCTCGCCGGACGCTGGTCGGACCGGCGCGACGAGCGCATCGACCCGTTCCGCAAGCTGGCCGGGATCGCGGGCGTGCTCCTGCTGGCGTCCGCCGCGCTCGCCGACGCCCCGGACGCGGTGCTCGTGCCGGTCCTGATGGCGGGCGGGACGCTCGTGATGAGCTGGAACGGGCTGTCGTTCACCGCAGCGGCCGAGATCTCCGGGGGAGCGCAGGCCGGCCGGGCGATGGGGCTCCAGAACACGTTCATGCGGGTCGTGGGGGCCGGGGTCCCGCTCGGCATGGGCGCGCTCGCCGCCCACGGCTCCTGGCGGGCCGCGTTCGCCGCCATGGGGCTCGCACCGCTGGCGGGCCGAGCGCTGCTGGGTCCGCTGGTGGACGACGAGGACCGGCGCCGGCGGGAGCGCCACGCGCGGCTCAGCGCGCCGTCCACCCCAAGTCCATCGGCACCGCCGCTCCGGTGAAGCTGCGCCCACCCGGGCCCGCGAGGAAGGCGACCACGTCGGCCACCTCCTCGGGCTCGATCAGGCGCTTGACGGCGTGCGGTGCGAGCACGACGTCCTCGAGCACGCGCTCCTCGGGCAGCCCGTGCGCGCGGGCCTGATCGGCGATCTGGGCCTCCACTAGCGGCGTACGGACGAAGCCGGGGCAGACCGCGGTGGCGAGGATGCCGTCGTCGGCTCCCTCGAGAGCGAGCGTCTTGACCAGGCCGAGCACACCGTGCTTCGCTGACACGTACGCGGACTTGAACGGCGACGCGACCAGTCCGTGGGCCGACGCGATCGCGATGAAGCGGCCCGACTCGGCCTCGCGGAGCGCGCTCCAGGCGTACTTCGCGAGCAGGAACGGGCTGGTCAGCAGCAGCGCGATCAGCCGATCCCAGTCGTCCTCGGGGAACTCCTCGACCGGCGCGACGTGCTGCATGCCCGCGTTCGCGACCACCCCATCGAGCCCGCCGAAGCGGTCGATGGCAGCTGCCACGGCGGCGCGGTTGCCCTCGCGCGTGGTGAGGTCGGCCTCGAAGGGCACGCCCGGTCCGCCGGCGTCCGGCTCGAGGTCCACGGCCAGCACCTCGGCCCCGTCCGCCTCCAGGCGGGAGGCGATCGCGCGGCCGATTCCGCTCGCGGCTCCGGTCACCAGTGCTCGCTCCATTACCGCAACGTACCCAGAGCCCTAGGATCCGGCCTCGCATGGCCGCGCGCGAGGGAGAGCTCCTCTGGGAGCCGTCGGGACCGTCGAAGATGTCGCGCTTCATCGAGGCGCGCGGATTCTCCGACTACCACGAGCTGTGGCGCTGGTCGGTCGAGGACCTCGACGGCTTCTGGCGCTCGATCTGGGACACCTACGACCTGGGCCCGTCGCCCGAGCACGTGCTGGGTAGCCGTGACATGCCGGGGGCGGAGTGGTTCCCCGGGGCGGAGCTCAACTACGCCGAGCACCTGTTCCGCATGGCCCGGCCGGGTCAGACGGCGATCGTCCACGCCAGCGAGTCCAGCCCGCTCGCCGAACTGAGCTGGGACGACCTGCGCGAGCAGACCGCCCGCTGCGCCGCCGGCCTGCGCCGCCTCGGCGTCGGCCGCGGGGACCGCGTGGTCGCCTACATGCCGAACGTCGCGGAGACCGTCGTCGCCTTCCTCGCGACCGCCAGCATCGGCGCGATCTGGTCGAGCTGCGCGCCGGAGTTCGGCACCCCGACGGTGGTCGACCGCTTCCGCCAGATCGAGCCGAAGGTGCTGATCGCGACCGACGGCTACCGCTACGGCGGCCGTGACTTCGACCGGCGCGAGCGGGCCGCGGAGATCGAGCGGGCGATTCCCTCGCTCGAGCACACGGTGATGGTGCCGTCCGGGTGGGAGGAGCTGCTGGCCGAGCCGGCGGAGCTGGAGTTCGAGCGCGTGCCGTTCGGCCACCCGCTCTGGGTGCTGTTCTCGTCTGGGACGACGGGTCTGCCGAAGGCGATCGTGCAGGGGCACGGCGGGATCCTGATCGAGCAGCTCAAGAAGCTGAACCTGCACTCGGACCTGTCCGAGCAGGACCGCTTCTTCTGGTTCACGACGACCGGCTGGATGATGTGGAACTTCCTGGTCGGCGGCCTGCTCACCGGCTCGGCGATCGTGCTCTACGACGGCCAGCCCGATCCGCGCGGGATGTGGGACTTCGCGGCGGAGGCGGGAGTCACGGCCTTCGGGACGAGCGCGGGCTTCATCGGCGCGTGCATGAAGGCCGATGTCCGCCCGCCTTCGCTGCCGCAGCTGCGGTCGGTGGGGTCGACCGGCTCGCCGCTGCCGGTGGAGGGCTTCGAGTGGGTTTACGAGCATCTCGGCGACGTCTGGCTCTACTCCACCAGCGGCGGGACCGACCTCTGCACGGCCTTCGTCGGCGGGTGCCCGGTCCTGCCGGTGCGCACCGGCGAGCTGCAGGCCCGCGCGCTGGGCGCCTCGGTCGAGGCGTGGGGCGAGGACGGGCGCCCGCTGGTCGGCGAGGTGGGCGAGCTGGTGATCACCAAGCCGATGCCGTCGATGCCGCTGTTCTTCTGGAACGACCCCGACGGCGAGCGCTACCGCGAGAGCTACTTCGACGTGTACCCGGGCGTCTGGCGCCACGGCGACTGGATCAAGATCACCGAGCGCGGCTCGGCGGTGATCTACGGGCGCTCCGACTCGACCATCAACCGCGGCGGCGTGCGGATGGGGACGAGCGAGCTCTACTCGGCGGTGGAGGGCGTGGCGGAGGTGCTCGACAGCCTGGTCGTGGACGTGGACGACAGGATCATCCTGTTCGTCGTGACGTCGGGCCCGCTGGACGAGGAGCTCGCGGCCGAGATCCGCAAGCGGGTCAGGGAGCACTGCTCGCCGCGCCACGTGCCGGACGCGATCCACCAGATCGACGAGGTGCCGCGCACGCTCTCGAACAAGAAGCTCGAGGTGCCCGTCAAGCGGATCCTGCTCGGCGGCGACCCGGCCAAGGTCGCCAGCCGCGACTCGCTCGCCAACCCCGACGCGCTCGACTGGTTCGCCGCGCGCGCGGGCGAGCTCACGGCGCCGTCGGCCGGCTGAGCCCGGGCCCTACCTCGGCGTCGAGCCGCTCGATCAGGTCGGCGCAGAAGCTCTCGGCTCGCTCCAGGGCCTGCTCGTCCACGCGCCCCGACGCGTAGTCGCGCCGCTCGCGGCAGGTCACGGTGATCGCGGGGAACCCGGCGGCGCGGGCGGCGTAGGCGTCGCTCGCCGAGCGGCTCACGAGCGGCTCCGCGTCCGTCTCGTCGCACAGCGCGAGCAGCTGGACGTGGGAAGCGACCGTCACCAGGGCGCCCTCGCGGCGGGTGTAGCGGACGCTGCCCGACCCGACCTCGTCGACGTTGAGGAACACGGTCGCTTCGGTGTCGAGCCGCTGGCCGCCGTGGCGACGCAGGAAGTCGCGCATGCCGGCGGCCCCGGCCTTCTGCGCGCCGGTGAAGACCACGTGGACATCGAAGTGCTCGAGCCCGCCGCCGAAGCGCTCGGCGAGGCGGAGGACGAGCGCGGCGCCGGACGCGTTGTCGTTCTCGCCCCCCTTGGTGCCCGCGAGTGCGACGTCCGTGAGCAGGGCGATTCCCGCGATCAGCACGACCGTCGGGACGAACTGCACCGCCGTCAGCGGCGTGCCGTCGAATCCGGCGAGGCGCGCCAGGGAGCAGGCGAGCACGGCGAGCTCGGCCCAGAACAGCAGCTGCAGGCCGCCGATCGGGACGCGGCGCCTGGCGGTTCGGTCGCTGTGGGCGATGCCGGCGCGGCCGGCGTCGCAGTGGGCGACGAGCACGAGCGCGCCCGGCTTGCCGGTCTCGCTCCATGAGACGACGTTCTGCGAGGCGCGGCGGCCGAGCAGGCGCCGCAGGGTCGGCACCAGGCTGCTGGCCTCGAGGAAGGTGAGCAGGGCGGCGGCAAGGGCGAGCGCGGCGCCGGCGACCGGGACGGAGACCGACAGCAGGCTCCCGGCCACGGCCAGCCCGGCCAGGATGGCGTACGAGAGCGGCCAGGCCTGATGGACCGCGAAGCCCTCGGTCTCGGACGGGCGTCCCAGGTCGGCCAGGCGCTGCTCCAGGTGCCGGGCGGCGCGGCGCTCGGCGTCGCTGCCCGGTGCGCGCCTGCCTGCGTCGACGAGCGCGTCGACCTCGGCCAGGGCGTCGACCCCGGCCGCGGGCTCACTGGCCTCTTCGTCGGTCGCCGTCATGACCCGCTCGGGAGTATGCCGCGCGCGGTTAGAGTCTCCGCGCGATGGCCTCGCGGCGCCCCGGCCCTGGCGAGCTCCTGGCCGGCGCGAGCGGCCTGCTGCTCCTGCTCGCGATGTTCCTGCCGTGGTTTGGCGTGGACGCGAGCTTGACGCTGCCGGGCGCCGCCGACCCGATCACGGTCGAGGGCCGCGGCCTCGATGCCTGGGAGACGTTCGGGGCGATCGACATGGTGCTCGCGGCCAGCGCCGCGCTGGCGCTCATCCTCGCCGCGACGTCCTTATTCGTCGCGCCGCCGCCGGTACTTGCGGCGGCCGCCGGCGCGCTCGCCGCGCTGGCCGCGCTGCTGATCGTCTACCGCCTGATCGACGTGCCCGACCTCGCCGTCGAGCAGAGCAGCGGCGCAGCCTACGAGACCTCTCGCCGACTGGGCGCGTTCTTCGGGCTGTTGTGCACGGCGGGGATCGCGTGGGGGGCGAATGTGGCGCTGGGCGGGGTGGAGGTGGAGGCCGAGCCGGAGGTGGCTCCGGCCGCTCCCGCTCCCGCTCCCGCTCCTCGCGAGCCGGCTCCCGCCGCTCCTGCCGCGCCCGCGCCCACCACCGCGGCGGTCCCCCTCGGCGGCTGGACGCGCGATGCGATCGAGGCGGAGTGCGCTTCGGCATGGCGCCGCTACGACCGCCGGCTCGCCGACCGCTACACGCATTACTTCGACGCCAACCCGGAGCTGCGCGGCGACCAGCGCTTCTCCGCGCGCGACCTGTCCGCCGCGCTCCCGGTCGGCTGGGAGGAGCTGGCCGGGGCGATCCCGGAGGGCGCCTGGCACCGTCAGCACCTGTCGGGCAAGTCCAGCCAGACGCTGGCGGTGGGCCTGCTCGGGGTGGCGGCGCAACGGGACCCGTCGCTCGCATGGCTCTGGGAAGCGCTCGCGCCCCTGCCTGCGCCTGCCGCCGAGGCGCCGGCGATCGACTTCGAGCACGTCGTCGCCCCGGAGCTGCTCGGCGAGCGCCCGCGGCAGACGAGCATCGACGTCCTGATCGACGACCCGAGCGTCGTGGTCGCCATCGAGACCAAGTGGCGCGAGCACGGCGTGGGCGCCTGCCTGTGCCGGGGCGGTGGAGTGGGGCCGGCCGCCGGCGAGCGCTGCTCGCGACGGGTCGAGCAGCGCGACGCCTACTGGGATGCGGCCGAGGCGTTGCTCGGCGTGGCCGGCCGCGAGCCGGGAGGGCCCTGTCCGATCAGCCCGGCCTACGAGGCGGTTCGCCACGCCGCAGCGGTGCGCGCGCTGGCCGGGCCGAAGCGCCCGGCCGTCCTGGCGCTGCTCTACGACGCCGACAACCCGTACTTCGCGTCCGGCGAGCACTGGCCCGGCTGGCCCGAGCTGCTCGAAGAGGCCGCCGCCGCCCACGCCGACCCGGCCGAGTTCCGCTTCGCGGCGATCTCGTGGCAGGAGCTGGTCGGGCTGATGCCGCTCGACGACGAGACGCGCGCCTGGGTGGCCGAGAAGCACGGCCTGGCTTGAGTCAGTACCCGGGGTGGGACTCGAACCCACATGTCCACTAGGGACAATGGCTTTTGAGGCCATCGCGTATCACCAATTCCGCCACCCGGGCGTGTCCCTCGGATGGTAAGCGGCGCGACGGGGGAGCGGCTCAGGCCGGCTGGATCTGGCCGGGCCCGGGGTCGCCGCGGTGGTAGCGCTCGGCCTCGTCGCGCGTGAGCTCCACCTCGACGTTCCACTGCTGCATGAAGCCGCGCATGGCGAAGGCGGCGAGCAGCAGCTGGACCGGCACGATGATGAGCGTCAGCAGCCCGAGGATCGACGGGTCGAGCGTGGGGTCGGCGAAGCCCGGCTTGTCGCGATCGAACCAGGCCGGGCCGGCGACCGCCGCGATCACCGAGAACAGGATCGCGAGGCCGGCCGCCACCGGAAGCACGCCGCGGTTCCAGCGCGCCACGAAGAAGGCCATCACGAGGTAGATCCCGGCGTAGACGAACGACACGATCTGCGCGCCCTGGAGCTGCGACCAGCCGCCGATGGTCACGACGAGGATCAGAACGGCGCTGGCAACCAGCAGCAGGATCACCACCGCCTTGGTCGCCTTCGACTCCGCCTTGCCCCGATTCGGATGCACGAGGACGATGTCGGCCATCGCGGTGACAATACCCTGTGCCTGACCGGATTGCCCCGGTTTCAGCGGGCGTGGCGGAACTGGCAGACGCGCGAGGTTTAGGTCCTCGTGGCCGACAGGCTTTGGGGGTTCGAGTCCCTCCGCCCGCATCGAGCAGTGCCATCCAGGAGCGCCACCGGTTGACCGTGCGGCAGCCATCCGAGTGGATCAGGCCGCGAAGCAGCGCACGCCATGCGATCTCGCCGCTGCTCCGGCCGATCTCCACGAGCGTCATCGCGGAGTCGAATTCCGTCTCGACTGAGCCAGTCGCGCTCGAGGTCCTAGAATCGGCGCCGAGGGGCAGTAGCTCAGCGGCCAGAGTCCCGGTCTCCAAAACCGGTGGTCCCAGGTTCGAATCCTGGCTGCCCCGCTCTTTGGCCGTGACGCCGTACGTCCTCTTCTTCATAGCCGGCCTCGGCTTCGGCTACGCCGCGCCGGGTGCCTGGAAGTGGCTGCCGCTCGCCTTCCCGGTGGCGCTCGCGCTGATGACGGCGCTGCAGGAGGGGGTCGAGGGCGTCCTGATCCTCCGGCTGGCGATCGCCCTAGCTCTCGCCGCGCTCGGTGTCCTGCTGGGCGTGCTGCTCGAGCGCCGCGGGCGGGCCCGGCTCGTCACAGCGGGCGGCCGGTAGCTTTCCGCCCGACCGCGACCCTGGGGAGGGAGATGCGCATGCCCGCAGTCGAGACCACGGGCGGACCCGTGGACGTCGAGGAGCTCGGCCTCACGCTCATCCACGAGCACTTCAGGACGACCGACGAGGCGGGTCGCTTCCAGTTCCCGCACCTGTACGACGAGGAGGCGGAGTGGGACGCCGCGCTGGCCGACGCGAACGCGGTCAGGGCGCACGGCGTCAGGACGGTCGTCGATCCCGGCGCCATGTTCCTCACCCGCGACGCCGTGTTCAACGGCCGCGTCGCGAAGGAGAGCGGGCTGCAGGTCGTGATGGCGACGGGCGTCTACACCTACGACCACCTCCCGCAGTTCCTGATGAGCCGCGACGAGGACGCGATCGCCGCGATCTTCGTCCACGAGATCGAGCACGGGATCCAGGGCACCGGCGTCAAGCCGGCTCTGATCAAGTGCGCCGCCGACGTGCCCGGCGTGACCCCCAACGTCGAGAAGATCCACCGCGCGGCCGCCCGCGCGTCGAAGCAGACCGGCAGGCCGATCATGGCCCACTCGCACCCCGGCAGCGGCACCGGCCTCGAGCAGATGCGGATCTTCGCGGACGAGGGCGTCGACCCCGGCACGGTGCAGATCGCCCACACCGGAGACACCGACGACCTCGACTACATCGAGCGGCTGCTCGACACCGGCTGCCTGATCGGCCTGGACCGCTACGGGCTGGATCTGTACCTGCCCACCGAGGCCCGCAACGCCACGACGCTCGCGCTGCTGGAGCGGGGCTACGCCGGCCGCATGTTCCTCTCCCAGGACTACTGCTCCACGATCGACTGGTTCCCGCGCGAGGTGCAGGCGCACCTCAAGGCGAGCGAGGTGCCCGACTGGTCGATGACCTTCCTGTTCGACTCGGTCATCCCCGAGCTCAAGGAGCGCGGCATGTCCGACGATGACCTGAATCAGATGATGGTCCAGAACCCGAAGCGATGGCTAGGATCCTGAGACCGTAGATCTGCACGCGGGCGTGGTGTAACGGCTGCACAAGAGCCTTCCAAGCTCTTAGTACGAGTTCGAGTCTCGTCGCCCGCTTTGCCCCGCCGCTAGCGCCGCCGGCGCCCACGGCGCCGCTTGCGGCTCACCGGGTGCGGCGAGGGGCGCCGCTCGATCGGCGCGGAGGTGTCCTCGTGCCCGGCGTCGGCCTCCTCGCGGCGGCGCTGGCGCCGGCCCATCGCCATGCGCAGGGCGACCAGCCCTCCGATCGCTCCGATCTTGGCGAGCGCGTAGGCGGGGCTGCCGGGAGTCAGCGGGTGGATGGCTGCCGGCGAGGTCATGACTGCGGCTCAGCGTAGCTTCCGGGCGTAGCGGGACTGACGAAGAGGGCGGCGTTACACTCCCCGAAACGGGGCGTGGCGCAGTTTGGTAGCGCATTCGGCTGGGGGCCGAAAGGTCGCTGGTTCAAATCCAGTCGCCCCGATC
>JAXDII010000055.1:0-40907 GCA_034664085.1 Thermoleophilaceae bacterium | reverse complement strand
TGCCGCTTCGACTCGGTCCGGGTCCGGGGCCCAGTGCGCCTCGGGGTCGATCGGGGTATCGCGGAGGTAGGCCTCGGCGTCGAGCGCGGCCATACAGCCGGTGCCGGCCGCGGTGACCGCCTGGCGGTAGATGTGGTCCGTGAGGTCACCCGCCGCGAACACGCCGGGGAGCTTCGTCTTCGTGGAGCGCCCCTCGACGAGGTGTGAGTTCGGCTTGTGGCCGATGGCCACGAAGGCGCCGGTGACCGGCACGTCCTTCGTCGAGCCGTCCTCCGTGTTCTCGAGCACGGCCTTGGCAAGCGAACCGTTGTCGCCGGCCTCGAAGCTCTGCACCACGTAGGGCGTGACCAGATCGATGTTCTCCGCCTCGCGGGCACGGTCGATCATGATCGCCGAGGCCCGGAACTCCGGACGCCGGTGAACGACGCTCACCTTGCCGGCGAACTTCGCCAGGAATGTGGCTTCCTCCATTGCGGTGTCGCCGCCGCCGACCACGAGTGTCTGGGCGTCGCGGTGGAAGGCCGCGTCACAGGTGGCGCAGTACGACACGCCGCGCGCTGCCAGCTCGTCCTCGCCCGGCACCCCGAGCTTTTTCGGCTCGGCGCCCATGGAGAGGATCACCGCGCGCGCCCTGATCTCCTGGCCACCGACGTGCACCACGTGCGTGCCACCTTCGTCCGAGCTCAGCTCGATCTTCGTGGCGTCGTCCGTGAGGAAGCGGGTGCCGAAACGCGCCGCCTGGTCGCGGAAGTTCTGCATCATCTCCGGGCCCATCACGCCCTCGGGGTAGCCCGGGTAGTTCTCCACGTCGGTCGTCTGCTGGAGCAGGCCGCCCCAGGCGAAGCCCTCGATCACGAGCGGCTCGAGGTCCGCGCGCGAGGTGTAGAGGGCGGCGGTGTACCCGGCGGGACCGCTGCCGACGATTACGACGTTCTCTGTTTCCTTGATATCCACGCTCATCTACTCATCACTTTACTTTGTGAAGGAGGGGAATAGCGTCCTCCCGCCGGGGCCTGCGTTCGCTCCCGCTCCCAGGCGGCCGTCGTCTTGCGCAGCTGGAAGAAGGCCACGATGCCAGGCGGGATGGGCAGCCAGAAAGCGATCACCCGGTAGGCCAGCACCGCCGGGAACACGGTGGACTCGTCGATGCCGAACAGCACGAATGCGCCGATCATGCCCGCGTCGACCGAGCCCACGCCTCCGGCGGGCGACGGGATCAGGTTCGCCGCCATCCCGACGAAGAAGCCCTGGACGAGAACCGCGAACGGCACGTCCCCGCCGAAGGCCTCGAAGCTCGCCCACAGCACGCCGATGTTGGCGGCCCAGAAGCCGACCGCGCCGGCGAGCGCTAGCGCGCCCCGGCGCGGGTGGCGCACGTAGGCGATCGCGGTGCGCACGCCGGTCGACACCGCCGCCGGCCCCTTGGCGAGGCGCAAGAGGTAGCGCGTGCGGCGGTAGCCGCCGGCGAAGCGCTGCATGCGGCGCTCGACGTCCTCGGGGATCAGCGCGATCAGCAGGAACACGCCCATCGCGATCGCGGCGACGATCGCCGGAACGACGGTGCCGCCGAACGGCGCGTCGCCGGGCAGCACGTGGGTGCGCAGCAGGATCCCGAACAGGATCAGGGCCAGCGTGTAGACGCCGTAGGTCAGCACCAGGAAGGCGACCATCCGGCACGCCGAGCGCCGGCGCGGCATCCCGGCCTTGCGCAGCGCCCAGTAGGTGAGCACGATCCCGCCGGCTCCCGCCGCCGAGAAGATGCGCGTTGCCGCGAGCCCGGCCATCGTGATCTCATACGACGCCTTGAGGCCGATGCGCCGGTGTATCGCGTCGTCGCGCGGACCGGCCAGGACCCCGCGGAAGAGCGCGACGTAGGCCGCGAACGCGGCCAGGTTGAACCCGATGGCGATGGCGATCCAGTACCAGACCGCGTCGCCGAGCTTCTTGACGGCGTCGTCCAAGCCGACGAGCTTCGGGAACACGACGTAGATGGCCACGACCAGCACCACGAACAGCGTCATGCCGCCGAGCAGCTTGCGCCGGTCGCCGAGCAGCGCCTGGAACGCGCCCACCTGCTCGGATTCGGCGTCGGCCGCCTCGTCGTCCTCGTCGAGGTCGGGACCGAGGTCGGGCTCTTCGGCCCGAAGGGCGCGCTTGCGCTCTGTGCGGAGCCGGCGCTCCTCGGCCGGCATCAGCCGACCTTGGGCTCCAGCCGCTGCACCACTCCTGCAAAGCGGCGGATCACGGGCTCAACCCTAGGCGCCGCACGCCAGATTGCCTCGGCCAGCGCGAAGCCGGCCACCAGATCCACGACGTAGTGCTCCCCGAGGTACACCAATCCGAAGCCGAGGGTCAGCGCGTAGGCCCAAGCGAGGGCGGCGTGGCCGGGCCCGACCTGCGACAGGATGCGGGCGGCCATCACTGAAGTGCCGAAGTGGAGTGAGGGCATTGCGGCGAACGGGTTGCCTTGCAGCGAATCGTAAAGCGGATGCCAGAGGCGTCGCCAAAAGCGCTCGCCGGCCTCGGCCATGATGCGGCGCACCGGGGGCATGTTGCCGTTGGCGCCGGCCCACCATGGCGGCGCCGTCGGCACCAGCCAGTAGACGACGCACCCGAGGTCGAAGCAGGCGGTCATCATCACCGCCGAGCGCTCGAAGTGCTCGCGGTGGCGCAGCAGGATGTAGGCGAGCGTTCCGTGCGGCACCAGGAACCAGCTCCAGTGGATCGCCGCCAGCCCGTACTCGAGCGGCCCCACGTGGCCCTCGCGTCCGAGCCTGCGCTGGAGCCGGGTGGTGAGACAGGTGCCGCAGCCGAGCGCGCGGTCGACGCGGATCGGGTAGTCGACGCGCAGGCGCCGCAGCAGCGCGTCGGGGTCGTCGTCCGGCATGTCGAAGGCGGCGAAGTACGCCCACATCTGCAGCGCGTAGATGCCCGCGTCGCGCAACGGCGTGCGCGGCTCCGCGATCGCCAGGGCGGCTGGCGCCGGCCAGGAGAGCGCGGAGACGACCGCGGGGCGCAGCTTCAGCCGGTGCCGGACCAGTGGGGTAGCCACGCCGACGGCGACGGCGCCCCACGCGAGCCTGCGCAGGGCGCGCCGGTTACGCACGCGGCTGCTCACGACCGATAGGACCGGCCGCGGGCGAGCGTGTGGCGAGTCTGGCGCCGTGAGAGCGGCACAAGGCGCGGGCAGCATAGCCCGCAGGACGGCTTGCACCAACGAGGAAGGCCGGGGTCGGGGACGAAACGCCGTCCCCGATGACTCCGCTCCGTCTTTCCGCCCTGCTGGCACTGATCCTGCTCGGATCGCTCTCGGCCGCGCCGGCCCTCGCACAGGCGCCCGCCGACTGGTTCACCGACACCGGATCGGGCGGGACGCTCGCCCAGCCGCCGACCCAGGGACCGGGCGGCGGCAGCGTCGCGCCCGTCGGGGCCGGACCGGTCGGCCAGCCACCGGGAGAGGGCAAGCCGGCCGCGCCGATCGCCAGGCCCGCGCAGGACGAGCCGACGCTGGGCGAGGAGGAGCTCCCTGGCCCAGGCGACGCCCAGGCCACCGAGGAGACCGCGGCGGCGCCCGCCGACGAGCCCGCCGCGCCGGCTGCGTCCGCCGCCCAGAGCGATTCGGCCGGCTCCCTGCCCTTTACCGGCCTCGAGCTGGCGGCCCTGATCGGCGTCGGCCTCAGCCTGGTGCTCGGCGGCGCGCTCCTCTGGCCGCGCGGCCGCGCGGCGCCCGGCCAGCGCTAGCGGGCGCGAGCTCAGGCCGCGGCCTTCGCGAGCACCCGCACGTCCACCGGCGCCTTCTCCGCGAACGCACGCGCGTCCGCCGCCGTCCCGATGTGCTCGCCCCAGTGCATCGGGATCGCGACGCGCGGCTGGATGCGCCGCGCCGCCTCGGCGGCCTCCTGCGCCGTCATCACGTAGACGCCGCTCACCGGCAGCAGCGCCACGTCGACCCCGGTGACGGCGTCCATCTCCGGGATCACGTCGGTGTCGCCGGAGTGGTAGAGCCGCTCGCCGCGGACGGTCAGCTCGTAGCCCACCCAGCCGGCCTCGCGCGGGTGGAACAGCTTGCCGTCGGGGTTGCGCTTCGAGGTGTTGTAGGCGGCGACGGCGGCCACGTGCACCCCGCGCACGATCTCGTCCTCCAGCAGCTCACCGGGCGCGATCGAGTGCACCTGCCCGCTAACGCGCTCCGCCACGGCCGGCGGCCCGATCAGCCACGTGCGGTCGGTGGAGAGCCGCTCGACGTCCTGCGGCGAGAAGTGGTCGTAGTGGCCGTGGGTCACGAGGATGAGGTCCGCGGGCGGCGAGCCGTCCGGGACGCGGTAGGGGTCGATGTAGACGACCGCCCTTCCGGCGCGGACGCGAAAGCCCGAGTGCCCGAGCCAGTCGAGGTCGTCGAGGAGCACACGCCGTACGCTACGCGGCATGAGCTACGAGCACTTGATCTGGGAGCAGGACGGGGGCGCCGCGCGCATCACGCTCAACCGGCCTGACTCGCTCAACGCCTGGACCTCCGAGCTCGGCCACGAGCTGAAGCAGGCGATCGAGGTGGACGCGGCGGACCCGTCCGTGCGCGCCGTGCTCGTGACCGGCGCGGGACGCGGCTTCTCCTCCGGGGCCGACCTCAAGGGCGGCTTCGAGGTGGCCGACGACGGCATGCCGGACCTCGCCAAGGAGCTGAACGAGATCTACCACCCGATCATCGCGGGGGTGCGCCGGCTCGAGAAGCCGGTGGTGGCGGCCGTGAACGGCCCGGCGGTCGGCATCGGCGCGTCGCTCGCCTTCGCGTGCGACCTCGTGCTTGCGGCCGAGTCGGCCTACTTCGGGCTTGCCTTCGTGAACATCGGCCTCATGCCGGACGGCGGATCGACCCTGTTCGTGCCCGCCGCCGTGGGCAAGGCGCGCGCCTTCCAGATGGCGCTGCTCGGCGAGCGCGTTGACTCCCAGCGGGCGCTCGACTGGGGGCTCGTCAACTTCGTCCACCCCGACGGCGACCTGATGGACGAGGCCAACACGCTGCTCGAGAAGCTGGCCGCGGGGCCGACGCGCTCCTACGCCGGCTCCAAGCAGGCGCTCAACCGGATGCTCTACCCGGACCTCGACGCGCAGCTCCAGCTCGAGGCCAAGCTGCAGCACGGGCTCGCGCGTACGCAGGACTTCCAGGAGGGCGCGCTCGCCTTCCTGGAGAAGCGCCTGCCCGCCTTCCAGGGGGCGTGATGGCCCGGGGCGCCGCGGCACTGGGCGCGGTCGCCGTGGGGGCGCTGGCGGTCGGCGCGGTCGCCATCGGCCGGCTCGCGATCGGGCGCGCCGTGATCAGGCACATGCGCATCGAGGAGCTCGAGGTCGGCCGCCTGCGCGTGCGCGAGCTCGAGGTCGAATCCGAGCGCCGGCCCGTGCCATCCCGCTGACTCCGGGCTCGGGGCATCCGCCACGAAGTGGAGTGTCGGCGTGGGCCGCAGATATGATCTCGCGCGCCTTGCCCACCGGCATGCCACGTCGCCTGATGCTCGCCGCGCTTGTCGCGGCGATGCTCGCTTTTCTGGTCGCAGCTCCCGCTGCGTTCGCTGACGCGTTCACGCCCGAGTCCGGCGGGTCGCCGAACGCGGACGACATCGACACGCTCTACAAGATCACGCTCTACGTTGCGATCGTGATCTTCGTGATCGTCGAGGGCACGCTGATCTGGTCGCTGGTGCGCTTCCGCCACCGGCGCAACGCCGCCCCGGCCGCCCAGATCCGCGGCAACACCCCGCTCGAGCTGGGCTGGACCCTGGCCGCCGCGGTGATCCTCGTGGTGCTGACCGTCGTCACCTTCGTCTACCTGCCCGGCATCGAGAACCCGCCGCCCTCCGGTCCGAACGGTCTGAAGGCCTCGCAGGCGCGCTTCGCCTCGGTCGATCAGCCCAACCCGCCCGGCGACGCGCCCTCGCTGCGCATCAAGGTGAACGGCCAGCAGTACCTCTGGCGTTTCGACTACCCCGGCCAGAAGCCGCTCTACAGCTACCACACGATGGTCGTGCCGGTGGACACCACGGTGGTGCTCGAGGTCTCGGCCTCCGACGTCATCCACTCCTGGTGGATCCCCAAGCTGGGCGGCAAGATGGACGGCGTCCCGGGCCACGTGAACGAAACCTGGTTCAAGATCCCGGCCAACAAGGCCGGCACGACCTTCGAAGGGCAGTGCGCCGAGCTCTGCGGCGCCAACCACGCCGACATGCGCGCGGCCGTGCGGGCGGTCACGCCTGACGAGTACGAGCAGTGGGCCGAGGACACGAGTGCCGCAATCGAGGCGGCGGGCACCGACCTGGCCGACCAGCGCAAGACGAGAGAGGGCGAGGAGCAGTAGTGGAAGCCGGGACCGTAAAGAGGCCCCAGGTGGCCCGCCCGGAGGTCGTCATGCACGGGCTCAAGCCCGAGCCGCGCGGCTGGCTGGCGTGGCTGACCACGACCGATCACAAGAAGATCGGGATCCTCTACCTGTTCGCGACCTTCCTGTTCTTCGTCCTGGGCGGCGTCGAGGCGCTGATCATGCGCCTCCAGCTGGCACAGCCGGACGGCACGCTGGTCAACCCCGAGACCTACAACGGCCTCGTGACCGTGCACGGCACGACGATGATCTTCCTGTTCATCGTGCCGGTGCTGGCCGGGTTCGGGAACTACCTGCTGCCGCTGATGATCGGCGCGCGCGACATGGCGTTCCCGCGCCTCAACGCGCTCTCCTTCTGGCTGCTTCTCTTCGGCGGGGTCGCCTTCTACTGCAGCCTCTTCTTCGAGCCGCCGCAGGCCGGCTGGACGATGTACCCGCCGCTGTCCGACGACTCGTTCTCGAGCGGCGGCGGCGTGGACGCGTGGATCTTCATGATCCACCTGACCGGCATCTCGTCGCTGATCGGAGCGATCAACTTCGTCGCGACGATCCACAACATGCGCGCGCCCGGCATGAGCTGGGGACGCATGCCGCTGTTCGTGTGGACGCTGCTGGTCTACAGCTACCTGCTGATCGTCGCGCTGCCCGCCATCGCGGCCGCGGTGACGATGCTGCTCACCGACCGCCACTACGGCACCGCCTTCTTCGACCCCGCCGGCGGCGGCGACCCGCTGCTCTGGCAGCACCTGTTCTGGTTCTTCGGGCACCCCGAGGTCTACGTGATGGTGCTGCCGGCCTTCGGGATGATCTCGGAGATCCTGCCGGTGTTCGCGCGCAAGCCGATCTTCGGCTACAAGGCGATCGCGGCGTCCACCGTGGCGATCGCGTTCCTCGGCCTGCTGGTGTGGGCGCACCACATGTTCACCACGCCCACCGCGACCGTGGTGCTGGCGTTCTTCATGCTCGCCTCATTCACGATCGCCGTGCCGACGGGCATCAAGATCTTCAACTGGATCGCAACCCTGTGGAAGGGCTCGATCGTCTTCAAGACGCCGCTCTACTTCGCCGCGGCGCTGCCCGGCCTGTTCGTGATCGGCGGCATCTCGGGCGTGATCCTCGCCATCTTCCCCGTCGACTGGCAGCTGCACGACACCTACTTCGTGGTCGCGCACATGCACTACGTGCTGTTCGGCGGCTCGGTGTTCGGGATCTTCGCGGGGCTCTACTACTGGTTCCCGAAGATGAGCGGCCGGATGATGTCGGAGGCGCTCGGGAAGCTCTCGTTCTGGCTGATGTTCGTCGGCTTCAACGTGACCTTCCTGATCCAGCACTCCGCCGGACTGTCGGGCATGCCGCGGCGCATCTACGACTACTCCGAGGAGCTCGGGGTCACCACCTACAACCTGGTCTCCACGATCGGCGCCTTCATGCTGGCAATCGGCGTGCTGGTGACGCTCGTGAACGTCGTCTACTCGATCAAGAAGGGCAAGCGGGCGGGCAACGACCCCTGGCAGGGCAACACGCTGGAGTGGTTCACCTCCTCGCCCCCGCCGCCCAACAACTTCGACACGATCCCGCGCGTGCGCAGCGTCGAGCCGATGAAGGACATCCGGCGCGAGGTGCTCGCGCAGAACAGGCCCGCCGAGACCGTGGCGCAGCCTGCCGCGCCGCGCAGCCTGTAGGGCTGTAGCCTCGGTCAGGCTGTGAAAGCGGCTCCCACTTCCAGCTATCGCCGGCTCGTGCTGGCGACCGGCATCGCCACGTTCATCCTCATCATCGTGGGCGGTGTCGTGCGCGTGTCCGACTCCGGGCTCGGCTGCGGACCCGCCGGGTCGGGCTTCCACGGCTGGCCCTTCTGCAACGGCGACGTTGTCCCCGGGATCGACCTCAACTCGATCATCGAGTACACGCACCGCGTCGTCGCCATCGTGGTCGGCTTCATGATCCTGGCGCTGTTCGTGCTCGCGTGGCGCCGCCACCGCCAGCTGCTGCCCGTCACCGGCGCGCTGCTGCTGCTGGTGATCGCCCAGGGCGCCCTCGGCGGTGCGACGGTCGAGGAGAACCTCGAGGAGCTCTACGTGGCCGCACACCTCGGCCTGGCGATGCTGCTGCTCGGGCTGCTGCTGTACCTGTGGCGCGCGGTCAACGGCACGACGACCGAAGCCGGCGGGCCGCGGCTGCGCGGGCTGGCGATCGCGGCCAGCTTCTTCGTCCTCTGCACCGTGGTGGCGGGCGGCTACATGGCCGGCACCCAGAACTACGGCCGCGCCGACTACCAGCTCGGCGACGGCGCCCACCACGCGTGCGGCAAGCAGTTCCCCACCTGCAACGGCGACTTCATGCCGTTCGGCCAGGCGCGCCTGGTGGACATCCACCTGACCCACCGCGCCTTCATGTACATCGCCTCGGTGCTGGTGATCGCGCTGATCGTGGTGGCGCTGCGCCGGCGCGTGGCGGTCCGCTACGCCTGGGGCCTGGCCGCGCTGCTGGCAGTGCAGATCCTGGTCGGCGCGCTCAACGTCTGGCTCGACGAGTACGAGCTGCTGATCGTCCTCCACCTCGCCCTCGGCACGCTCCTGTGGGCGACCACGCTGGGGCTCACGCTCCAGCTGGCGCCCGCGCGGCAGCGGGCGCGCGGCAAGGCCGAGGCGGTGGCCGCGTGAGCGAGGCCGTCCTCACACGCCCCGGCTGGCGCACGGCGGTCTCCGACTACGTCGACATGACGAAGCCGAAGGTCCAGTCGCTGCTGCTGTTCACGACGATCACGACGATGTACGTAGCCGGCGACCCGTCGCTCGGCCTCGTGGCGCTCACCTGCCTCGGCGGAGCGCTGTCGGCGGGCGGCGCCGGCGCCATCAACCACGCGCTCGACCGCGACATCGACCGCGTGATGAAGCGCACCGCGGACCGGCCCGTCGCGTCGGGCCGCGTCTCCCCGCGCGCCGCGATCACGTATGGCGTCGTGCTGGTCTGCGCGTCCTTCCTGCTGCTCTCGCTGACGGTGAACGTGCTGGCCGCCGTGCTGGCGCTGTCGGGGTTCGTGGGCTACGTCTTCGTCTACACGATGTGGCTGAAGCGCACGACGCCGCAGAACATCGTGATCGGCGGGGCGGCCGGCGCGGTGCCGCCCCTCGTCGCGTGGGCGGCCGTCACCGGAGGCCTGGGCGGTACGCCGCTCTACCTGTTCGCGATCATCTTCTTCTGGACCCCGCCCCACTTCTGGGCGCTGTCGCTGCTGATGAAGGACGAGTACGAGCGCGCCGGCGTGCCGATGCTGCCGGTCGGGCGCGGCGTGGCCGAGACGCGCCGCCAGATCCTGCTCTACTCGGTGCTCCTGTACGCGGTCACGCAGCTTCCGTTCTGCGCGGGTGCGTTCGGGGTGACCTATCTGGTCTGCTCCGTGGTGCTGGGCGCCGTGCTCATCTTCGGCGCGTGGCGGCTGATGCGCCGGCCGGACCGGCGCACCGCCTTGCGTCTATACCTGTACTCGCTCGCCTACCTCGCGCTGCTGTTCGGCGCGATGGTGGCGGACGCCCGGCTGTAGCGCAGCGAGCCTGGCGTCGTAAGCGACTCCCCGGTCTCCAGCAGCGTCTTGAGGCCGGAGAGGATCATCGGCCACCCGCCGTAGAGCTCGTTGTTGGCGCCCTCGCGCAGCTGGTCATGGGTGACGGTCAGCCTGCACGAGTCGCCGACCGGCTCGATCTCCCAGGTGACCCTCGAGGTGCCCTCCTCCTTCACGTCGTCGCTCCAGAGCGCCGTGAGGCTCTGGACCAGGCGGCGCGGCGGGTCGACCTCGAGGTTCTCGCCCGCGGAGATGGGACCGCCGCGGGGGTGCGAGGCCTCGTAGGACGACCCGGGCGTCCAATCGGAGTCGACTCCCACGCCGAACGTGTAGCGCGCCCTCATCTCCGAGTTCGTGATCGCCTCCCAGAGGCGCTCCGGCGTGGTCTTGATGTAGATCTCGAAAACCTTCTCCATCGTCTTCTCCTCGAGTTCGTGCTTGAGCTCGGCCAGCGTTGCGGCCCAGGGCTCCGCGTACTTGCTCACCCAGCGGTCGTGGACGAGCCGGATCGGGACGGGGTTCAGGAAGTGGAGCTTCTCGCGGCCGCGCTTCTTGGTCGTCACGAGCCCAGCCTCCTCGAGCACCTTCAGGTGCTTCATCACGCCGAAGCGCGTCATCGGCAGGCGCCCTTCGAGCGCGCTGAGGCTCTGCCCGTCGTCGGCGAAGAGCTCGTCGAGCAGGCTCCGGCGCGTCGGGTCTGCGAGGGCCCTGAACACCGCGTCCATGCGAAAACCATACGTGACTGTTTGGTCACCTGTCAAGACCCGGAGGGCGTCAGGTACGGTGCCGCTTGTCAACCAGGAGGAGGCTCCGTGTCGTCTACCACGCCGCCCGACGCTGAACTCAAGGCGCGCCATCGCGCGATGTGGGCATCGGGGGACTACCCGTCGATGGTCGAGACGTTCCTGTTGCCGCTCGGGCCGCGGCTCGTCGAGGCCTGCGGCATCGGCCCCGGGATGCGCGTCCTCGACGTCGCCGCCGGCACGGGCAACGCTTCGATTCCGGCAGCGAAGGCGGGCGCAAGCGTCACGGCGAGCGACCTCACGCCCGACCTGCTCGAGGCCGGCCGGGGCCGCGCGGAGGCCGAGGGCCTCGATCTGGAATGGGCCGAAGCCGACGCCGAGAACCTCCCGTTCGACGACGAGTCCTTCGACGTCGTCATGTCATCGATCGGCGCGATGTTCGCGCCCCACCATCAGGACGTGGCCGACGAGCTTGTTCGCGTCTGCCGTCCGGGGGGCACAATCGGGCTGCTGAGCTGGACGCCCGAGGGGATGATCGGCGGGCTCTTCCGAACGATGGGACCGTTCGCCCCGCCGCCGCCCCCCGGCGCACAGCCGGCGCCGCTGTGGGGCAGCGAGGAGCACGTCCAGGGGCTGTTCGGCGACCGCGTCGAGTTCCGCACGCTGGAGCGCGACGTGCTCGAGATCACGGCCTTCGAGCGTCCCGGCGACTACGGCGAGCACTTCAAGGGACGCTACGGCCCGACCATAGCCGCGCGTGGGAACGCGCAACGCAACGGGCGCGAGGCTGAGTTCGACGAGGCTCTGAGCCAGTTCTGCGACGAATGGAACCGCGGCACGCCCGATGCGGCACGCTTCGAGAAGGAGTACCTGGTCGCGGTGGGGACGCGGGCGTAGGGAGGCGCGGCTAGCCCGGCGTGTGGCAGACGGCCTCGACGTTGTTGCCGTCGGGGTCGAGCACGAAGGCCCCGTAGTAGTCGGAGTGGTAGATCTCCCGGATCCCCGGCCCGCCGTTGTCCGTGCCGCCGGCCGCAAGCGCGGCCGCGTGGAAGGCATCGACCGGCTCGCGATCGTCGGCAGTGAACGCCACGTGGACGCCGCTGTCCGGCCCGCGCTCACGTCGGGAACCGGCTCCATCATGAGGGTGATCCCGAGCGGCGCGAGGGCGCTCTCGTAGAACGCCCTGCTGGCGCGGTAGTCGCTCACGTCCAGTCCGATGTGGTCGAGCTTCGGGCTCATGGAAGGTCGAGCGGATCCTGGTCAGGGGTGCATGAAACCCATGATGTCGTTGTTGCTGAGCGGTTCGCGGTCGTCGTCGCCCTCCGTGACTAGGCCCGACAGCATCGGCTCGGGTCCACGCAGCAACTCCTCGATCTTCTCGACCGACATGATCGCCACCTCGGTGTCGGCGTCCGCTGCCAGCTCGCTGGCGAGGGGAATCAACAGCGCCCGCAGTGCGTCGGCCGTCCCACGCTTGCCGGTCGCTGCGGCCGCGACCTTCGTAGCGGTAGCCGAAGTATCCGCGGGATAAAGCCCGACTGCCGCCACTTCCGCAGTTGTGTAGGCCCGCTCTTTCCATCTCCGACTGCTCACCGGGTCGCCGGTGAGCTCGTAGCAGGCTGCGGCTCCCAGCTCCAGTTGAGCGACCTGAACCGCTCCGATCTTTGCGGCACGGGCGAAGCTGCGAGCGCGCATGAAGGCGTCGAGGGCATTTGTGATGAGTTCCCGATAGCGAGGATGAGCCGGGTCGAGGCACTCGGCCTCCGCCAGGAGTTCCGTTGCCAGATCCGTCTGAACGCGACCCTCGAGGGGCATCTTTGGTGAAAGCCCCGCCACCTTGGCGATGCGTCCGACGCCCGCCAGCACAAAGCCAATCGCGGCGGGATCGCCGGTCACGGCCCGCCCAATTTGCGAGAGCCACTCCAGCCAGTTATCCGGCTCGCTCACGCGGTCAGCGTGGCCGACTGACGAGGGCCAGTCAAGTGGTCGGGCGGTGCCGAGCGCCCTACCCGAGCTGCAGGCGGTGGATCCGGACGACGCCCCGGACGCGCGTCTCTACCGGCCACCGGCTGCCCGCCTGCTCGATGAACGCGCCCGCCGGCGCCCGCCCGGGGTCGGCGATCCATGCCTCCGGCGCGAGGCGCGGCAGGAGCGACAGCAGCGGGGCGACGCTCTCGTGCTCGTAGAGGACATCGGCGGCGAGCACGAGGTCGAACGGTCCCCGGCTGACGAGCTCGTCGGGCTCCGCCCAGTAGACCGCCGCGGTCCGGATGTGCACGCCGTTCGCCCGCGCGTTGCGCTCGGCGAGGTCGAGCGCCTCGGTGCATTCGTCGGTGGCCAGCACCGCGGCGCCTCCGCGCGCGGCGGCGATGCTCGGCACGGCGAGCCCGCATCCCAGCTCGACAACGCGCAGGCCGCGCAGCTCCACGCCGTCGAGCTCGCGGGCGAGCGCAACGCCGCTGCGCCATAGGACCGACCAGTACGGGGTGAGCGGCGCCCACTCGACCGGACCGGAGTCCGGCAGCTCGGCGGCCTCCTGGGGCTGCAGCAGGCGCAGCTCAGAGCTCGGGAGCTCGATCGACTGGCTGACGAGCTCTTCGGGCACGCGCCGACTCTACGGCTCGGGTCACTCCAGCCACTCGGTCTCCATCCGGGCGACCGGGTGGATGCTGACCTGCCGATGCGTCGGGCCGGCGAACGTCGAAGAGTTCTCACCCGCCGGGAGGCCGTCGATCCCGATCACGTAGCGGTGTCGATCGCTGGTCATGCGGCCCAGCCTAGATCGCACGCTCCGGCGCGTCGAGCGGCGGTTTTGCGAGCACCACCGAGGTTTCGACCTGGCGGTCCGGGATCGTCCAATAGGCCTTCAGCAGCTCGGACTTGCGCTCCGGCGAGACCAGCTCGAAGCCGTGACGGCGATAGAACCGGATCGCCCAGTCGGCGGCCGCCCAGGTCCCGACGAGCATGCGCCGCGTGGCGCCGCGCGTGAAATGCTCGAGCAGCGCGCCGCCCACGCCGTGGCGCTGATTGCCTGGCGAGACATAGGCGTGGCGGATCAGGTCGACGTCGCCCACCGGCTGGATTCCCATGATGCCCAGGAGCTCGCCGTCGCGCTCATAGCCCCAGAACTCGACCCCCGCGGCGATCTCGCCATCGAGCTCCGGCCCCGGCATGTACGGCTCGTGCCAGCGATCGGCCGGGATGACGCCGCGGTATGCCTCGGCGGCCGCGTTGACGATCGCGAGGATCGCCGCGCGCTCGTCGTCACCGCATCGGCGGATGCTGCCCATGGCGCCAATGTACGTTTTCCGGCGGCCGGAATATGCTGCCGCGATGAAACTCGGAGCCACGATCTGGACGCACGTCCGCGGCAACGCCGTCGCCTACCTCGCCCTCTTCATCGCGCTGGGCAGCACCGGGGCCTATGCGGCGAACGTCGACCTGAAGCGCAATCAGGTCAAGACCAAGCACATCAAGGGCAAGGCCGTGACCACGGCGAAGCTCAAGGGCAAGGCCGTGACCACCGCCAAGCTCGCGAATGGCGCAGTCACGTCGCGGACGATCGCCGGCGGAGCCGTCGGCGCGGGCAAGCTCGCGGCAGGAGCGGTGGGCTCGACCGAGCTGGCCGATGGCGGAGTCACGTCACCGAAGCTCGCTGCCGGGGCCGTCGGCGCGGGCAAGCTCGCGCCGGGATCCGTGGGCTCGAGCGAGCTTCAGGACGGTCAGGTCACCGCCGCCGATCTGGCACGGCCGCCGAGGCTGATCGAATACAGCGGGGCCGCGGGCACGAGTGACGTCCCGATTCTCAGTGTTGGCGACCTGCTGTTGAGGGCCGACTGCGCCATCGTCGGTGGTGGCGCGAGCATCCAGCTGCTGATCGAGGCAGCGGCCAGCTCGGGGACCGGAACGGTCGAGAGCTCGGGAATCGCCGAATCGGAAGCCGGTGTGGAGGCCACGTTCGTCAACGGACCCATAGCCATGAGCACCAGCTTCGACGGGGTCTTCTCGGTCTCTGACGGAGATGCGGGCGCCGGCGGCGCGGACGGCAACTTCAAGATCTTGTACGACGGTCCCGGCGTGGCTGTCAGCGTCGACCTGACCCTCACGGCCACCAACACGGCGTCGTCTGACACCTGCACGGCCAGCGGGATCGCCGTTTCGGCCGGCTGAGCCGCGCCTGCTCTAGCCGGACTGCGACCGCTGCCGCGTCAGCTCGCGGCTCAGCGGCATCATGCCGACCTCCAGGCCCTGGTCGGCGCGGATCACGTGCATGACCGCGTTGATCAGGGCCAGGTGCGTGAAAGCCTGCGGGAAGTTGCCCAGGTGACGGCCCGTGCGCGGGTCGATCTCCTCGGCGTACAGGCCGAGCGGGCTGGCGTAGGACAGGAGCTTCTCGCAGAGCGCCCGGCCGCGCTCGACCTCGCCGATCTCGACCAGCGCCGACACAAGCCAGAACGAGCAGATCGTGAACGTGCCCTCCTCGCCGGACAGGCCGTCGTCGGTCTCCTCGGTGCGGTAGCGCAGCACCAGGCCGTCCTGCGTCAGCTCGTCTGCGATCGCCAGCACCGTGCGGCGCAGGCGCTCGTCGTCGGCGGGCAGGAAGCGCGTCATCACCATCAGCAGCACCGACGCGTCCAGCACGTCCGTGTCGTAGTGCTGGCAGAACACGCCGCGCTCGTCGACGGCGTTCTCGAGGATGTCGCGCTTGATCTCGTCGGCGGCGGACTGCCAGCGCGCGGCGAACTCCAGCTCGTCGCGCATCTCGGCCAGCCGCGCGCCGCGGTCGGCGGCCACCCAGCACATCAGCTTCGAAGAGGTGAAGTGCTGGGGCTCGCCGCGGATCTCCCAGATGCCGCGGTCGGGCTCGCGCCAGTTCTCGAGCGCCGTCTCGACCTGCCGCTTGAGTATCGGCCAGATCCGCTCGGGCAGGTGGTCGCGCGACTTGGTGTGCAGGTAGACCGAGTCGAGCAGGGCGCCCCAGACGTCGTGCTGGTCCTGGTCGTACGCGGCGTTGCCGATCCGCACCGGGCGCGCGCCCTCGTAGCCGGACAGGTGGTCCAGCGTCTGCTCGGCGAGCGTGTCCTCGCCGTCGATCCCGTACATGATCTGGAGCTTGTCCGGCTCTGACTCCGCCACGTCGGCGATGAAGAAGAAGAAGTCGTTCGCCTCCCAGTCGAACCCGAGCGTGTAGAGGCCCCAGAGCATGAAGGTGGCGTCGCGGATCCAGGTGTAGCGGTAGTCCCAGTTGCGCTCGCCGCCGGGGGTCTCCGGCAGCGACGTGGTGGCCGCGGCGACCAGCGCGCCCGTCGGCGCGTAGGAGAGCCCCTTCAGCGTCAGCGCCGACCGCTGCAGCGCCGTGCGCCAGGGGTGGTCCGGGAAGGTGCCGTGGTCGAGCCAGTGCTGCCAGTGGTGGGAGGTCCAGACGAGGCGGTCGTAAGCCTCCTCGTAGGTGCTCGGCGCCGGGTGCTCGGACCAGGACAGCGCCACGAACATCGTGTCGCCCTCCTTCATCAGGGTCCGGCCGGTCACGCGCGGCCCCTCGAAGCCGACGTTCATGTCCGAGGTGAGCCGCAGCTCGAAGTCCGCCCCCTCGGCCTTGCAGACGGCCTCGTGGTAGCTGGAGCCGCAGTACTCCCAGGCGCCGGGGGTGCGCCCGTAGTCGAAGCGCGGCTCGCAGTCGAGCGTCACCTGCACCTCGCCGTTGACGCACCGGATCAGCCGCACCAGCACGTGGTCGGCGTCGTAGTCGGTGGGCGCGCGGCGGTGCGTGTGGGAGCGCTCGTGCTCGTGGTGCCACGGCCCGATCAGGAGCACGTCGCGGACGATGATCCAGCCGCTGCTCGTGCCCCAGCTCGTCTCGAGCACGTTGGTGCCGGGCAGGTAGCGGCGCGCCGCCGGGACCTCGACGTCGGCCGGCGCGAGCCTGAAGGTGCCGGCGTCCCGGTCGAGCATCGCCCCGAACACGCTGGGCGAGTCGAAGCGCGGCAGGCACAGCCACTCGATGTTCGAGTTCGGGGCAACCAGCGCGCAGGTCTCGCAGTCGGACAGGAACCCGTACTCGGCGATCGGCGGGAACGCGCTGGCGCCCGCCGCTCCGTCACCCGTCCACTGCATCAAAGGCGGCGCGCCGCCGGGGGATCCAGCAGCACGGTCACCTCCCCGTCAACGAGCGAGGCCGGCGCCATCGGGTCGGGGCGGCCCGAGAAGGCGCGCGCCACGGCGTCGGCCTTGTCCTCGCCGGTGACGAGGAAGACGATGCTGCGTGCGGCGTTCACCACTGGAAGCGTAAGGGTGATCCTGGACACCAGCGGCGCCATCCCGGGCGCCTCCACGCCGACCACCGGGCGCTCGCGCTCGCCAAGCGCGTCGTCGCCGGGGAACAGCGAGCAGATGTGCGCGTCCGGGCCCATGCCGAGCAGGATCAGGTCGAACGCCGGCTCCCCGGCCGCCTCGTACTCGCGCTCGTAGTCCGCGGCGCCCTCGTGCGGGCCGAGCTCGCCCTTCATCCGATGCACGGTGGCGCCCTCCGCTCGGGCCAGCAGCGCGTCGCTTGCCATCCGGAAGTTCGAGTGCTCGTGGTCGGGCGGCACGCAGCGCTCGTCGGTGAACCAGACGTCGACACCGGACCAGTCGGTTCGCATGTCCGCCACACGCTCGTAAGCGGCCCGCGGCGTGGAGCCTCCGGTGATGCAGAGATGGCCCGTCACGTCGGCCAGCAGGGCCGCCGCGGCGCCCGCCGGATCGTCGAGGATCTTGAAGTCTGGCTGCATCGGCGCGGATGCTAGTACCGCGACCCTGAGCGGGTTAGAGTGGCGTCACCCTCGCCCGACCTGACAGGAGTCCCCAATGCTCGGCGCCCCCCTCCGGCTCGCGATCCTGGCGATCGTCCTACTGGGACTCCTGGCCGGGCCAGCGGCGGCGACTGGCGGCGACTCCATCCGCGGCACCAACGGCGCCGCCGTGCCCCAGCTCGCGTGGGGACCGTGCCCCGCCGCCACCCCGGAGGAGGAGCAGGCGCTGGCGCCCTACCAGTGCTCCGTCGCCGAGGTGCCGCTGTCGTACCGCGATCCGGACGGCCAGACGATCGAGCTCGCGCTCGGCCGCCTGCCCGCCACCGACCAGGCCAACAAGCTCGGCTCGCTGTTCTGGAACCCGGGCGGACCGGGCGGCTCGGGCCGCTTCCCCTTCCCCTTCTCGGAGGCTTTGCACCAGCGCTTCGACCTGGTCGGCTTCGACCCGCGCGGCATCGCGGCCAGCACGCCCGTCCACTGCTTCGAGTCCAACGAGCAGGCGCTGCGGCTGTTCGGCTCCGACTTCCCGATCACGCCCGCGGAGGAGCGCCGCTTCATCTTCCGGAACTTCCTCGGCACCCGGCTGTGCGGACGCAACGGCGGCCCGCTGCTCGAGCACATGAGCACCGCGAACGTGGCGCGCGACCTGGACCTGCTGCGCCAGGCGGTCGGCGACCCTCAGCTCACCTACCTCGGCTACTCCTACGGCACCGCGATCGGCTCCTACTACGCGAACCTGTTCCCGCGCAAGGTGCGTGCGCTGACCCTGGACGGCGTGATCGACCCGGTCGAGTGGTCGTCCTCCTCGGACGTCTCCCCCATCGAGTACCGGCTCGGGTCCTTCTTCGGGACGCGCCGGGCGCTCGAGACGTTCCTCGCCGCGTGCGCGGCGGACGCGCGCTGCGCCTTCGCCGAGCCTGGCGTGGACCTGGTGCGCAAGTACGAGCGCCTGCTCGCCCGCCTGCGCCGTGAGCCCGTCGAAGTGATGCTCGGCGCGGACCAGATCGTCGCCAACTACCAGTTCGGGGTCGGCATCACGCTCGGCCTGCTCTACGACGCCTCGCTGGCCCCGGCGCTCGCCGACGTGCTGCAGACGCTGTGGACGGCGACCGAGGCGCGGGCGCCGCAGGCCCTGCCGGAGCCGGTCGCTGTCGGCGAGGACTATCGGCCGGTCCGCGCGCTCCTGCGCCAGGACGAGCCCTACTTCGGCATCGAGTGGTTCCCGGCGGTGGAGTGCACCGACTCGGAAAACCCGGACAACCCCTGGCAGTGGCCGCGCTTCGCCCGCCTGGCCGACCGCCAGGCCTACCCGTTCGGCGCGGCCTGGGTGTTCGCCTCGCAGCCGTGCGCGACCTGGCCGGCCGCGGACCCGGACCGCTACGCCGGCCCGTTCGACCGCAAGACCGCCAATCCGATCCTGCTGATCGGGAACTCGCAGGGCGATCCGGCCACGCCGTACGAGGACGCGCAGCAGACGGAGCAGATCCTCGCGGACGCGCGGCTGCTCACGCTCGACTCGTTCGGCCACACCGCCCAAGGCGGCCGGTCCGTATGCATCGACGCCGCGGTCGACAGCTACCTGATCGATCTGAAGCTGCCCCCGCCCGGTCTCGTCTGCGAGCCCGACCTCGGGCCGTTCGACCCGCTGCCCGCCCCGGCCGCCCGGAAGCGCAACCAGCGTTTGGAGAGCCTGCCGCAGCCGGTGCTGCCGATGGTGAGCCGCTAGGCGGCGGGCGTGGCGTGATCCCAGACCAGCTCGCCGTCGGCCACAGCCAGGCGGCCATAGGCCGTGGACGTCGTGTGGCCGTCCTCGTCGAGCGAATAGCGGCCGAGCACGGAGTCGCGGTCGCGCGTCGCGCGGGCCGCCCGCGCGACCGCCGCCCGGTCCGGGCCACCCTCCTCGATCGCGTCCAGGATGAGAGCCATCGCCTCGAAGCCGTAGAACCCCATGGGGGCCCGCTGCGCGAGAAAGAACCGTGTGCGCTCCGCGGTTCGCGGATCGAGCCGTCGGCCGAGCCAGGGCTCGGCGACTCCCTCGGTGCCCAGCAGCCACGCGTTCGGCGCCGCCGCGTGCAGGTCGCGCCACATGTCGGCCGCGCCCGAGCCCGCGACGCCGACGTAGAGCACCGCGCCAGCGTCGCCGACATCGGCGGCCACCGGCTCGTCGTGGTTCCACACCGGGCGCGAACGCACCCGCAGGCCGCCCTCGCGTGCGGCGTCGACGCACATGGCGCCGACCGACACGCCGTAGTCGGCGTCGTGGTCGTGCACCACGAGCAGCTCCTCCACGCCCTGTTCCGCCAGCCAGACGGCGATGGCGCGGGCGCCGACGCCGTCGTGGGGCATCAGCCGGACGAGGGTCGGGCCCGACAGGCCGGCGAAGGTCGCCACCGGCGCGACGACGAGAAGGCCGGCCTCGCCGACGATCGGGGCAGTCTCCAGCACCCGCGACGACAGGAAGTCGCCGAGGAAGGCGAGCGCCTGCGGATCCTCCGCGGCGCGCCGCGCATTGGCCACGGCGCGCTGCCCGTGGTCGTCCCCGAAGGAGTCCAGCACGACGAGCTCGGGGAGCGGCCCCTCCGCTCGCTCGAGGGCAAGCTCCGCACCGCGGAGGACCTCACGCCCGGGCTGCCCCTGCGGGCCGCTGAGCGGCAGGCTCGCGTAGACCCTGCTCACGCGTCACACGCTATCCGACGCGTGAGCGTGCCCCGCACCCAACCCCGAAGGAGCCCTCCATGGCATTCCGAAGGTTTGCGATCGCGTCCGCGCTGGTCGCCGCCGTAGCGAGCGTCGCCCCCGCGGCGGCCGCCGCGCACGACTCCGGCGACGGCCAGCCCAAGCCGCTGGTCATCGGCCACCGCGGCGCCGCCGGCCACCTGCCCGACCACACGCTGCCCGGCTACGCGCTGGCGATCAAGCTGGGCGCCGACTACATCGAGCCGGACCTGGTGGCCACCAAGGACGGCTACCTGATCGCCCGCCACGAGCCCAACATCACTGGCACGACCAACGTCGCCGAGCATCCGGAGTTCGCCGACCGCGAGCGCACCGTCGTGATCGACGGCGGTTCGCCCGAGACGGGCTGGTTCGCCTCGGACTTCACGCTCAAGGAGATCCGCACACTGCGCGCCGTCCAGCCGCTGGCCGAGCGTCCGCACCAGTTCGACGGGCGCTATCGGATTCCGACGCTGGATGAGGTCATCGCCCTCGCCAAGCGCTACTCCAAGCGCGTCGGGCGGACGATCGGGATCTACCCGGAGACCAAGCACCCGACCTACCACCAGGACATCGGGCTGCCCCTGGAGCGGCGCCTCGTCAAGGTGCTCGACCGAGCCGGCCTGAGCAAGCGCCGGTCGCCGGTGTTCATCCAGAGCTTCGAGCAGTCGAACCTCAGGCTGCTCAACAAGCTCACCGACGTGCGCCTCGTGCAGCTGATCGACGCGAACGACGTGAACCCCGACGGCTCGCTCGACTACGCCGCGCCGTTCGACCGGCCCTACGACTGGACTGCGTCGGGACGGCCGGAGCTGCTGGCACGGACGTTCGGGTATCTCGTGACCAACGCCGGCCTCGACGAAGTGGCGCGCTACGCCGACGGCATCGGCCCGTGGAAGCCGTACATCAACAGCTCAGTCCCCGCCGACATCAACGGCGACGGGGTCGTCGGCGACGAGAACGGCGACGGACGGATCAGCGATGCCGACCGCAAGCTCATCGCGCCCTCCGACATCGTCGCGCGCGCGCACGCGCGAGGCCTGGTGGTGCACCCGTACACGTTCCGAAACGAGGACTTCCGGCTGACGTCCGATTTCGGCGGCAACCCGGTAGCCGAATACGTGCACTTCTACGGACTCGGAGTGGACGGGGTGTTCTCCGACTTCGCGGAGACGGCGTTCGCGGCGCGCGAGCTGTTCTGGCTCGACACGTTCGGGTCTGAGGACGAGGAGGACTGAGGCTGGGGCTTGAGCTTGGGCTTGGGCTTGCCAGTCGCTCATCCGCGTCGAGAGGCGGATTCGTCATCACATAGATGTCGGATCCGCCACTCGACCCGCTCAGTGATCGGTGAACCGGTACCGGGTCTGGGCGTGCGGGTCCTTGGCGAAGGCCAACACCTTGTCCGGCTCGATCCGGAACACCGCGGCCGTGTGCTCGCCCGTGCCGAACACGCCATCGCCCACGTCGAAATGCCAAACGCTGCCGTACTTCGCCTCGTAGGCGTCGGCCAGCCGCTGCAGCTCCTCGCGGTCGGTCAGTCGGACCGCGGTTCCCTCGACCACGACGTCGAGACCCCGAGCCCAGGCGTTGTTGCCGGTGGTCACCGCCACCTGCGTGCTGTGTTCGAGATTGCGGGCCTTCTGCTCACCGAGCCCGGTGCAGAAGTGCACGACTCCCTCGTCCGCCACGCCAATCAGCGGGGTCACGTGCGGCCGACCGTCGGCCCGCACCGTGGTGAGCCAGTACAGCTCCGCGTGTTCGAGCACAGCCGTGACGTCAGACCACGGAGTAGGACCGGCGTCGGGATCGCTGAACCGGCTGTCGAACTCAGTGGTCGGGTCGGAGCTCATGGGTCGCGGACCTCCTGGAGTCGAGTCGGTGCCTGTACTGACCCCGAACACGGCGGGGATTCATCGGTTGTCGCGTGGGAAGGTCCACGCGGATCCTGGTAGGGCCGCTCCGCAGCACCGGTACCGCGGCCCCCGCCCTACTCCTCCAGCCCAGCCGCCTTCAGCGCCTCCTGAACCTCCGTACCCCCAAACCCAAGAACCTCCACCCGGGTCAGCCTCCCATCGCTGATCTTCCACGAAGTGACGATGCGGTCCTGAATCACCGCCTCGCTTCCAGGCATCCGCCGCGACAGCCGCCCCAGGCTGATGATCTCGTCGCCACGATCGAAGATTCGATCGATCTCCTGCCGGCCGTCCAGCAAGATGTCCCACTGCGCCTCAACGGCGGCCCTTGCTTCGTCGGGACCGCGCCTGGTCCCCGGCTCGACCGCCGTCGGGGAGTTCACGAACTCGATCTCCGGGTCGGTCAGGAGCATCAGGTCCTCGGCGTCTCTGCGGTTCCAAGCGTCCACCGCACGATGCACCAGCTCCGCACCCTCTGCGCGCGACATGGTCGGGATCCAGTCTCCCACCCCCGCCCCACCCGCGGGTGGCCGACAAAGCACACTTTCGTACCCCGAGCGCAGCGAGGGTGTGCGAAAGGAAATTTGTCGGACAGGACCCGAGGCCACGCGGCCGGGCCAAAGCCAAAGCGCCCTAAGCCACCATCACCTCAGCCCGCTCCAGCGCCTCCCGATAGACCGGATCGCGCAGCAGCGCCTGGCGGATCCCCTCCCCCAGGATCCCGGCCTCCCCGCGTGAGGCGCCCAGCACCGTCCACGTGGACGAGCGCCCCTTTCGGTCCGTGCGCCGAGCTGTCAAGCCGCCGGGCCCGCGGTACAGCGAGAAGCTCATCCCACTGGCGGTCTCGATCTCGATCCCGGCGAGCCCAGGCACCGACATGGTCGGGTCGGGCTCCAGACGCAGGGCCACGTCCTGGCGGCGCCCGTGCGCCTGACCACGGAGCGCTCCCGAGGCGCTCAGCAGCGACCCCGGCTCCCATCCCAGCCGCGCCGCCAGCCAGCCGCAGAACAGCAGTCCGGCCACGGGCGACTGGGCCTGGTGGCTCACCTTCACGGAGCTGATCCGGCCGAGCTCCTCCCGCCACGGCATCGGGTCGAACGTCGAGGCCACGCGCTCGCGCCACGGCGTCGAGCGCAGCCACGCCAGGTCCACCACATAGGCGTCCTCCGACAGCTCGCACGCGCGCTCCACGGCGGCACGCGGGTCGAACTCGTTCAGCGAGTCGACGAGGATCACCTGCGACAGGTGCAGCAGCGCGTCGGTCGCCTCGGGATGGCCGTGCGGGGACCACGACACCGTCGCGATGTCGCTCACCACCAGCGGATCGACGATCGTGTCCAGCTTCTCGAGGTGGCGCGGTCCGATCTCGAGCAGCACCTGCTCGCGGGTCAAGACGAGATCGCCGGGGCGCGTGTCGCCCTCGGTGGTGATCGCAACGGTCGCGTCGATCGTGGTGCGGCCCTCCTCGACCGAGCACAGCACCAGGCGCGACGGGTGGTAGCGGCCAACTCGCTCCAGCCGGTTGCGGATCTCGCCGCGCCATTCTCGGTCCACCACGGCAACGAGGTTCAGCACGCGCGCCGGCGCGTGCGCCTCGTCGCGCAGCGCCTGCTCCTTGAGCAACTCCCGCAGCGCCTCCTCGATCGCGCCCGGGCTGGTGTCGCGCTCGCTCCAGATGCCGCCGGCCTGGGTCACGGCAGCGAAATTCTCGACCGGCTCAGATCGCCCGCCACTTGTGCCCCGGCTCGAGCAGCTTGCTGGCCTCCTCGGGCCCCGCCGAACCCGCCGGGTAGCGGGCGAGCGGCGGGCGGTCCTGCTCCCAGGACTCGAGGATCGGGTCGATCACGCGCCACTGCGCCTCGACCTCGTCGTCGCGCGTGAACAGCGTGGCGTCGCCGCGCATCGCGTCGAGGATCAGCCGCTCGTAGGCCTCCGGCGACTGCGACAGGAAGGTCGTGCCGTAGAGGAACTCCATGTTCACCGGGCGGATCCGCATGCGCGTGCCGGGGATCTTCGCCCCCAGCGACAGCGACACGCCCTCGTTCGGCTGCATCGTCATGACGAGCTGGTTGGGCTGCACGCCCACAGAGCCCGCCGACTCGAACGCCAGGTGCGGCACCGGCTTCAGCGTGATCGCGATCTCGGTGACCTTGCGCGCCAGGCGCTTGCCCGTGCGCATGTAGATCGGGATGCCGGCCCAGCGCCAGTTGTCCACCTCGAGCCGCAGCGCCGCGTAGGTCTCGGTCTTGGAGTCGGGCGGCACGTGCTCCTCCTCGAGGTAGCCGGGCACCTCCTTGCCCTCGGCCATCCCGGCGGTGTACTGGGCGCGCACGGTGCAGTCCGGGTCGACCGGCTTGATCGCGTGCAGCACCTTGACCTTCTCGTCGCGCACCTCGTCGGCGTTGAACGTCACCGGCGGCTCCATGCACAGCAGGGCGAGCAGCTGGAGCATGTGGTTCTGCACCAGGTCGCGCAGGGCGCCCGACTTGTCGTAGTACCCGGCCCGCCCGCCCACGCCGAGGTCCTCGGCGGCGGTGATCTGCACGTAGTCGATGTAGTTGCGGTTCCAGATCGGCTCGAACAGGCCGTTCGCGAACCGGAACGCCAGCATGTTCTGGACGGTCTCCTTGCCCAGGTAGTGGTCGATCCGGAAGACCTGCGACTCGTCGAGCACCGACAGCACCTGGCGGTTGAGGTCGAGGGCCTCGGCCAGGCGCGTGCCGAACGGCTTCTCGATCACCACCCGCACCTCCGCCGACCCGTGGCGGTTGAGCCGGTGCTCGCCGAGCTTGCCCACGATCACCGGGAAGAAGGCGGGCGCCGTCGAGAGGTAGAAGAGCCGGTTGAACGTGATGCCGGCCTCCTCGTCGAACTGCTTCAGCTGCTCCTCGAGGCGACCGTAGACCGAGTCGTCGTCGAAGGTGCCGGGGATGTAGCGCACCTGCTCCAGCAGCTTGTCGAGCACCTGCGGGTCCGGCTTGCGCCGCGAGTACTTCTCGATCGACTCGCGCGCCATCCCGCGGTAGTCGTCGTGCGGGATATCCGAGCGCGACACCGCGATCAGGTTGAAGCGCTCCGGCAGCGCGCCCTCGTGGGCGAGGTTGTAGATCGCCGGCAGCAGCTTCCGGTGGGCGAGGTCGCCCGTGCCGCCGAAGATGACCATCGTCGTGGGGTGGATCGGCAGCCGCTCGAGGCCCTCGACCAGCGGGTTCTCCTGCTGGGCTACCGCCATCGGGCTACTCCGCGTGTGGCTGCTGCTGCGCCACTGGGTCGGCGGCGTGCACCGCATGTCCGCCGAACTGGTTGCGCAGCGCCGCGTTGACCTTGGCCGCGAAGGCGTTCTGACCGCGTGAGGAGAAGCGCTCGTACAGCGACGTGGTGATCACCGGCGTGGGGATGCGCTTGTCGATCGCGTCCTCGACCGTCCATCGTCCCTCGCCCGAGTCCTCGACCCACGGCTCCAGCCGGGCCAGCTCGTTGCCCTCCTGCTCGAACGCCCTGGCGGCCAGCTCGCACAGCCAGGAGCGCACCACCGAGCCCTGCATCCAGAGGTGGGCGATCTTCGCGTTGTCCAGCTCGTACTCGCTCGCGTTGAAGAGCGAGAACCCCTCGGCGTAGGCCTGCATCATCCCGTACTCCACGCCGTTGTGGACCATCTTCACGTAGTGGCCGGCGCCGGTCGGCCCGAAGTGCCCCCACCCGGGCCCGTGCTCCTCGGTCGGCGCCGGCGCCAGCACGTCGAGGATCGGGGACAGGCGGTCCACCGCCTCGTCGTGACCGCCGACCATCATGCAGTAGCCCACCTCGAGCCCCCATACGCCGCCGCTCACGCCGACGTCGACGTAGTGGATGCCCTTCGAGTCCAGCGCCTCCTGGCGGCGCTTGTCGTCGGTCCAGCGCGAGTTGCCGCCGTCGATGATCGTGTCGCCCGACTCGAGCAGCCCGGCCAGCGTCTGCACGGTCTCCTCGGTCGGGTCGCCGGCGGGCACCATGATCCAGACCGAACGCGGCGCCTCCAGCTTTGAGACGAGCTCCTCGAGCGACGACGCCCCGGCGGCGCCCACGCCCTCGGCCTCGCGCACCGCGTCCTCTGAGAAGTCGAACACCACACACTCGTGGTCCGAGTCGCGATGGATGCGATGGACCATGTTCCCGCCCATCTTTCCGAGACCGATGAACCCAAGCTGCATCAGGGAAGCCTCCTTACGGCATCCGCGGGATCGCCTTCGAGACGAATCTGCACAGCCGGGAGGCCGTGGTCGCGCAGCGTCAGCAGGTCGCCGATCGCCTGCGCGTTCTTCAGGTGGCGGAAGCCGTACCCGGCCTCCGGGATCTCGACGTCCTCGTCGCCGTCGTCCACGAGCTCGAGGAACAGCCCGTTCGGCGGGCCGCCCTTGTGGTACTGGCCGGTCGAGTGGAGGTAGCGCGGCCCGTAGCCGAACGTGGTGGTCGCCGTCGTGTGGTCGCGGATGCGCGCACGCATCTCGTCGATGGCGGCGTCGAACTCCGCGGACGGCTTCACGTACGCCAGGATCGCCACGTAGCGCGGGGGCTGTGCCTGGGCGAACAGCTCGACCGGGTCGCCCGGGTCCACCTCCGGCAGGTCACCGGCCGCGAGCACCTTTGCGGTGTTGTCCTTCGCCTCCTGCACGTTGGGCTGGTCGAAGGGGTTGATGCCGAGCACCCAGCCCGCCACCGCCGACGCGAACTCGGCGAAGAAGAACACACGCCCGAGGTCGGCCGCGCCGTGCACCGCGAGCGTGATGGTCGGGTGGCCGGCCTTCGACAGCGCCTCGATCCCGGCGTCCAGCTGCGCGTCCGGGCTGGCCGGGTCGCGCAGGTAGACGAACACGCGGTCGTCGCCGTACGCCTCCGGCTTGCCGAGCGGCTCGCCCGCCACGGGCAGGATGCCCTTGCCGTGCTTGCCGGTCGACTCGGCGATCAGCTGCTCCACCCACAGCCCGAAGCTCGAGATCGGGTCGGACACCACGAACGTGGCCTTGTCGCGCCCGAGCAGGGCGAGCTGGCCGAGCGCGATCCCGAGCCAGAGGCCCGAGTTGGACGCGATGTCGCCGAACTGCGCGCAGTTCTGCTCCGCCACCTGGGCGCGGTGGAGCATCGCCTCGATGTTGACGCCCGCGAGCGCGGCGGGGACGAGCCCGAAGTAGGACAGCACCGAGTAGCGCCCGCCGATGTCGGGGTCGTTCTCGAACACGTGCCGGAAGCCGCGCTCGGCGGCGATGTCCACCAGCGCGCTGCCCGGGTCCGTGATAGCGACGAAGCGGCTGCCGTCGCCGCCGCTGCGCTCGAAGAAGTAGCGCATATGCGAGAGCGTCTCGATCGTGCCGCCCGACTTCGACGAGACGATGAATAGCGTCCGCTCCAGGTCGACCGAGCGCTCGACGTCGAGCACGGCGCCCGGGTCGGTCGAGTCGAGCACCTGCAGGCGCAGGCCGCCCGGGATCTCGCCGTAGGACTGGCGGATCACCTCGGGGCCGAGGCTGGAGCCGCCCATGCCGAGCAGCACGGCGTCGGTGAAGCCGTCGGCCTTGACCTGCTCGACGAAATCGTTCAGCTCGGGCGCGTGCTCGAGCATCTTCTCGCTGATCGTCAGCCAGCCCAGCCGGTTCGCGATCTCGGGCACGCCGGGACCGCCCCAGAGCGACTCGTCGCGCTGCCAGATGCGCCTGGCCACGCCCTCGTCCAGGGCCTGCTTGACGCGCTCGATCAGCGGCGGCTCGAGCTCGTCGGGGATCGACGCCTGGATCGTCGGCGGGCGGCCCGTGACGATCGCCTCGCGCGTCTGCTCCACGCCGGCGATCAGCTTGTCGAACGGCTCGACGAACTTCTCGATGCCGTCGCGCAGCAGCGTCTTGGTGACGTCCGCCATGTCGATGCCGGCCTCGGCCAGCGCCTGCAGGTCGGCGGACGGGTCCTGGTCGGCGGTCGGGCCGGTCACCTCCAGCTGCTCCTCGCAGGCGAGCAGGGTCGGCATCGGCATCGTGTTGACCGTGTGCGGCCCGACCAGGGACTCCACGTACTTGGTCTCCGGGTAGCGCGGGTCCTTGACTCCGGTCGAGGCCCACAGCGGGCGCTGCACGGGGCAGCCGGCCTCGCGCAGCGCGGCGAAGCGCTCGCCGGCGAACAGCTCCTTGAACTTCATGTAGGCGGCGCGCGCGTTGGCGACCGCCGCGATGCCGCGCAGGTCCTCGCGCCCGAGGTCGGCCAGGCGCTTGTCGACCTCGGTGTCCACGCGCGAGACGAAGAAGCTCGCCACGGAGTGCACGTCGAGGGACTCGCCGGCCGCGTGGCGGCGCTCCATCCCGCGGATGTAGGCCTCCGCCACCGTGGTGTACGACTCGACGCTGAACAGCAGCGTCACGTTCACGTTGATGCCCTGGGCGACGGCCTCCTCGATCGCCGGCACGCCCTCCTCGGTGCCGGGGATCTTGATCATCAGGTTGGGGCGGCCGACACGCTTCCAGAAGTCGCGCGCCTGGGCGAGCGTCGTCTCGGTCTCGTGCGCGAAGGCCGGCTCCACCTCCAGCGAGACGAAGCCGTCGGCGCCGCCGGCCGCGTCCCAGACACCGCGCAGCACGTCGCAGGCGAGGCCCACGTCCGTGATCGCGATCTCCTCGTAGATCTGGCGGGCGTCGAGACCCTTGGCGGCCAGCTCGGCGACCTGCTCGTCGTAGTCGGTGGAGCCGAGGATCGCCTTCTCGAAGATGGCGGGGTTGGACGTGACGCCGCGCAGGGAGTCCTCGCGCACGAGCCGCTCGAGCTCGCCGCTCGTGATCAGGCTGCGCTGGATCTGGTCGAGCCAGACGCTCGTGCCGGCGGCGGTGAGAGCGGCGAGCCGCTCGTTCACGTCCGCCCCGACGCTCATGTCCTCGTCCCCAGCCGCTCCAGCACGGCCCGGGCCCGGGCGGCCACCTTCTCCGGCGTGAAGCCGAAGTGCTCGTACAGCTCCGGTTGGGGGGCGGAGGCTCCGAAGCCGGTCATGCCGACCGCCTCGCCGTCGTCCGTGATCCACTCGCTCCAGCCGAAGGTGGAGCCCGCCTCCACCGACACGCGGGCCCGGACGGCGGGCGGCAGGATGCCGTCGCGGTACTCGGCGTCCTGCTCTGCGAAGCGCTCGAGGCACGGGGCCGACACCACGCGCGTGGCGACTCCGTCGGTTTCCAGCAGCTCGGCCGCGGCCGTGCAGACGTGCACTTCTGAGCCGGTGCCGATCAGGATCAGGTCCGGGTCGCCGTCCTTGAACGACTCGCGCAGCACGTAGGCGCCGCGGTGGATCGCGTCGTCGGGGACGGCCGCCGGGTTCCAGACCGGCAGGCCCTGGCGGCTGAGCGCGAACGCCACCGGCGTGCGCGTCTGCTCGATCGCGAAGCGCCACGCCAGCGCGGTCTCGTTCGCCCCGGCCGGGCGCACCATGTAGAGGTTCGGCGTGGCGCGCAGGTGCGCGAGCTGCTCGACCGGCTGGTGCGTCGGGCCGTCCTCGCCGAGGCCGATCGAGTCGTGGGTGAAGACGTAGATCGACGGCAGGTGCTGGATCGCGGCCAGCCGCATCGCGCCCTTCATGTAGTCGGAGAACGTGAAGAAGGTCGAGCCGAACGCCTTCAGCCCGTGCAGGTTGAGCCCGTTCACGATCGCGCCCATGCCGTGCTCGCGCACGCCGTAGTGGATGTTGCGGCCGGCGTAGTTGCCCTTGGTCACCGACCCGCCGTCCGCGATCAGCGTGAGCGTCGACGGCTCGAGGTCCGCCGAGCCGCTGACCAGGTGCGGCACGCGCGAGGCGGCCCACTGGATGACGGTCTCCGAGGCCTTGCGCGTCGCGATGCGGCCGTCCTCGGGGCGGAACTTGGGCAGTCCGTCGTCCCAGCCGTCGGGCAGGCGCCCGTCCATCACCAGCGAGAGCTCGTCCCAGAGGTCGGGGTGCTCGGCGCGATAGGCCTCGGCGCGCTCGTTCCACTCGGCTTCGGCGCGTGCGCCGCGCTCGCCCGCGGTCTCCTTGAAGTGCTCCAGCACCTCGTCGGGCACCAGGAACTGCGCGTCCGGATCCCAGCCGTAGGCGTCCTTGGTGAGGCGCACCTCGTCCTCGCCCAGCGGCGAGCCGTGAGCCTTGTAGGAGTCCTGCTTGTTCGGCGAGCCAAAGCCGATGTGCGTGCGCAGCATCACCAGCGAGGGCCTGTCTCCCACCGCGTCGGCGGCGTCGACGGCCTGCTCCATCCGCTCCAGCGAGATGTCCTCGCCCAGATCCTGGACGTGCCAGCCGTAGGCCTCGAAGCGCTTGCCCACGTCCTCGGAGAACGCCAGCTCGGTATGGCCGGCGAGCTGGATGTGGTTGTTGTCGTAGAAGACGGTCAGCTTGCCCAGGCCGAGGTGGCCGCCAAGCGAGCACGCCTCCGAGGCGACTCCCTCCTGGATGTCGCCGTCGCTCGCGACCGCGAAGGTGCGGTGGTCGATCAGCTCCTGGCCGGGGCGGTTGAAGCGGGCGGCCAGCATCGCCTCGGCGAGGGCCAGGCCCACCGCCATCGAGACGCCCTGGCCGAGCGGGCCGGTGGTGGCCTCGATGCCGGCGGCGTCGCCGCGCTCGGGGTGGCCCGCGGTCGGGCTGCCGAGCTGGCGGAAGTTCTTCAGGTCGTCGAGGGTCAGCCCGTACCCGGACAGGTACAGCGACGAGTAGAGCAGCATCGACGCGTGCCCGGCCGACAGCACGAAGCGGTCGCGGTCGAACCAGTCCGGGTTCGCGGGGTTGTGCTTCATCACCCGCGTGTAGAGCAGGTAGGCCAGCGGGGCCAGGGCCATCGGCGCGCCGGGGTGACCGGACTTCGCCTTCTCGACCGCATCCATCGAAAGCGTGCGGATTGTGTTGATGGAGAGCTCGTCGAGCTCCGCGGTGCCGGAGGTCATTCGGCCCTTTCGGTCGTTGTCGCGTGCGGCCTTGGAGTATCGCGCAGGTCTTCCGCCGCCCTGCGCTCGACCTCGAGCCGGGCCAGCACGGCCGCGCCGATCACGCCGGCGTCGGCGCCGCCCTGGGCCAAGGCGACGTTGGTGCGGCGCCAGAGCGCGGGCAGGGCGCGCGCGCCCGCCTCCTGCACGGCGCGATCGAAGAACAGGTGGCTCGCGCGCGACAGACCGCCGCCGATCGCGAAGCGGTCGGGCTCGAACACGTTCACGTAGCCCGCGATCGCGATGCCGAGCATGCGGGCGAAGTTGTCGAAGATCAGCAGGGCGTCGGGGTCGCCGCCCTCCGCCGCCTGGACCAGCTCGCGGCCCGCGACCTTGCCGTCGGCGCCGATCAGCCCCGCCAGCAGGGTGCCCGGCTTGTCCCGGGCCAGCTCGGTGGCGTCGCGCTCGAGCGCCTGCCCGGAGCAGTAGGCCTCGACGCAGCCGCGGTTGGGGCAGTTGCCCGGGCACGGCGGGCCGTCGGGGTTGAGCGTCACGTGGCCGAGCTCGGCCCCGAGGCCGTGGGCGCCGCGGAAGGTCATCCCTCCGGTAACTACGCCGCCGCCTACGCCCGTCCCAAGCGTGAGCATCACGAGGTGGTCCTCGCCGAGGATGTGCGCCTCGGCGAGGGCGGCGCAGTTGGCGTCGTTGTCCACGAAGACCGGCACGCCGAAGCGCCGCCCCAGCTCGTCGCGCAGCGGCACGCCCATGAGCGGGATGTTGACGCTGGTCTCGACCGTGCCGGTCGAGTAGTCGATCTGCGAGGGCACGCCGACGCCGACCGCCTGGGGCTCGCCGGCGCGCTCGATCACGCTCCGCACCGCCGCCTCGATGCCATCCAGCAGCGCCTCGGAACTGGCCGTCGCGGTCGGGTGCTCGACGGATTCGAGCACGCTGACGCCGTCCACCGCCGCGACGGCGACCTTCGTGCCTCCTACGTCGACGCCGAGGACCACGCCTGGATTCCTATCCCCGGGGAGCTCCGGGCGCAAGCGCTGTCACCGGGGATTCACCCCATATGCGCGGCAGACGTGGCGCCGGTGGGTGAGAATGAGCCGCATGAGCCCTCCTCGGCGCCGACTGGTCGGCGGTCTGGACCTCGGCGGCACGAAGATCCAGGCCGTGGTGCTCGACGGGCGCCGCAAGGTCATCGGACAGGCGCGCAGCGCGACCCCGAACGGCAACGGCGCCCAGGACGTGGTCCTCGCGCTCGTCTCGACGCTCGGCTCCGCCTGCGCCGACGCCGGCGTCGAGATCGGCGACCTCGCCGGCGTGGGCGTCGGCTCGCCCGGCGCGGTCGACACGGGCCGCGGCGTCGTCAGCGGAGCGCGAAACCTGCCCGGCGAGGGCGCGCCGATCCCGATCGCCGCGGGCCTGAAGACGCTCGCCGGCGTGAACGGCTACGTGGACAACGACGTCACGGTCGGCGTCAACGCGGAGTACGTGCTCGGCGCCGGGCGGCGCTCCAAGTCGCTGCTCGGCGTCTGGTGGGGCACCGGGGTCGGCGGCGGGCTGGTCCTGCACGGGGAGCCGTGGGAGGGCCGCGGGGCGGCGGGCGAGCTCGGCCACGTCGTGGTCAAGATCGACGGCGCCCACTGCACCTGCGGGCGGCGCGGCTGCCTCGAGGCCTACGCCGGCCGCGGCGCGATGGAGATCCGCGCACGGCGGCTGCACAAGCGCGGGCGCAAGACCGACCTCTTCAAGATCATGGAGAAGCGCGGACGCCCGCGGCTGACGTCGGGCGTCTGGGCACGCGCGCTCGAGCACGGCGACGAGCTGGCCACCGAGCTGATCGACCGCGCCGTCGGCGCGCTGGGCGCGGGCGTGGCCTCCGCGGTGAACGTGCTCGACGTGGAGGCCGTCGTGATCGGCGGCGGACTCGGCACCCGCCTGGGCGAGCCGTATGTCGAGCGCATCCGCGAGGCGATGATGCCCCACCTGTTCGTCGACGAACGCCCGCCACGCGTCGAGCTGGCCGCGCTCGGCGACCTCGGCGGCGCGATCGGCGCGGCTCTGCTGGTGCCCGCAGCGCCGGCGCGCAAGCGCCAGCCGCGCGCCCCCACTTGAAACGCTTCTCGGGCGCCTTAACTGCTTCCTCATCGCCCGGCGCAAGCCCATCCTCGTCGGCTACGACCCGCGCAAGCTCGACTATGCGCCCGTTGACTTCGGTGCGGCGATGGCGCGCCTCACCGGCGCACCGCTGATCGTCGCCTCGGTGCGCGCCCAGGCGCCGATCGTCGGGATCGACCCAGAGGGCACGCTCCCCTACGGCATCGCGCACGTCGACGACGACCTGCTGGCGGACTGCACCGAGGCGGTCAACCAGGTCGATACGCAGCTGAGGGCGCTCGGCGTCGGGGTGGACTGCAGGATCTACTCGAGCACCAGCGCGGCCCGGGCGCTCCACGAGGCGGCCGAGGAAGAGGACGCCGGGCTGCTCGTGGTGGGGTCTTCCTCACGGTCGAAGGTCGGCCGCGTGCTGGCCGGCTCGACCGCGCAGCGCCTGCTCAACGGCTCGCCGTGCCCGGTCGCCGTCGTTCCGGGGAGCTGGAAGGACGAGGGGTTGCCGCCGCGGACGATCGGCGTCGGCTACGTCGACACCCCGGAGGCCCTCGAAGCCCTGCGCGGCGGCTACGCGCTCGCCAAGCGGGCAGGGGCGACGCTGCGCGTGATCACCGTGGTGAAGCTCACGCTCAGCATGTACGCAGAGACTGAGACCTACGTCGCCGGACAGTTCGGGAAGGACCGCGAGGACGTGGAGGGCGAGCACCGGCTGTTCGCCGAGCGCGAGCTGCGCCGGGTCGTCGAGCAGGAGCTGGACGACGACGTGCCCGTGGAGGCCGAGGCGGTCGTCGGCGAGCCGGCGGAGCTGCTCGTCGACATCTCCCGGAACCTCGACCTGCTGGTGTGCGGCTCGCGCGGCTACGGGCCGGTCCGCGGGGTGCTGCTGGGCAGCGTGTCGCGCCAGGTCGTCGAGGAGGCCTACTGCCCGGTGGTCGTGCTGCCGCGCGGGGTGAAGGCCTCGCTCCAGGCGCTGCTGCAGGAAGCGCCGGGCGCCGCCACGCCCGCCTAGAGCGGTCGGCGCACTCCCACTTCGTCGAGGTGGGCGAGCAGGTCGCCCGGGTCCTCGTACACGCGGAAGGCGCCCGCGTAGATCAGCTCCTCGCGGCCGTACCCGCCGGACAGCAGCCCGATGCCGAGCGCGCCCGCACGCCGCGCCGCCAGCAGGTCCCAGACGCTGTCGCCGACCACGATGCTGTCGCGGATGTCGACGCCGATCCGCGCCGCCGCGGCCAGGAACAGGTCCGGGTCGGGCTTGGCGTAGCGCACCAGGTCGCGCGTCACCATCGGCACGTCGTCGGGCAGCCCGAGCAGGCCGCGGGCGCGGCCCGCCGTGCGCTCGGCGCCGCTGGTGGCGATCGCCCAGGGGATGCCCAGCTCGGTGAGGCCGGCCAGCAGCTCGGTCGCGCCCGGCAGCGGGCGCACGCCCGCGTAGTGGCGCGCGTAGAGCTCGGCGTGCAGGTCGGGCAGCCGGGCCAGCGTCTCCTCGTCGAGCTCGGCTCCGATCTCGCGCCGCAGGGCCGAGACGAACAGGCCGCCGCTCATGCCGATGCGCCGGTGGATCTTCCACACCGCCAGATTGACCCCGAGCTGCTCCAGCGCCTCGCGCCAGGCGATCACGTGCTGGTAGACGCTGTCGATCAGCGTCCCGTCGAGGTCGAACAGCAGTGCCGACTCCCGGGGTGCCTCCACCGGCGTAGGTTTACCGCATGGCGTACGAGCACCTCAGCTACGAGCAGGATGGGCCGGTCACGCTGATCACGATCGACCGGCCAGAGCGCATGAACGCGATCGGGCCGCAGACCCACCGCGAGCTCGTCGACGCCTGGGAGCGCTTCCGCCACGACGACTCAGCGCACGTGGCCGTGCTGACCGGCGCGGGCGAGCGCGCCTTCAGCGCCGGCGGCGACCTCAAGGCCGCCTTCGAGGGCGAGCCGACGGTGGCATTCGACGCCGAGGAGCGCGCCGCCCACGTCCGCGGCGAGCGCCCGGGCGTGCTCGGGCCGTCGCGGTGGACCGACCTCTACAAGCCGACGATCGCCGCCGTGAACGGGGCCGCCTACGCCGGCGGGCTGGAGTGGGTCTGCTGGACCGACCTGGCCATCGCCGACGAGCACGCCACCTTCGGCGTCACCTGCCGGCGCTGGAACATCGGGCTCGCCGACGGCGGGACCCAGCGGCTGCCGCGCATCGTCGGGTTCCGGCGGGCGATGGAGCTGATCATCACCGGGCGCGTGATCGACGCCGACGAGGCGCTGCGCATCGGGCTGGTCAACGAGGTGGTGCCGAGCGGCAGCTGCGTCGCGCGGGCGCTCGAGCTCGCGCATTCGATCGCGGCGCTCCCGCAGCCGGCGATCCGGACCGACAAGGAGGCCGCCGTGCGCGGCTTCGGCCTGCCGCTCGACGAGGGACTGCGCATCGAGGCCGAGTGCTTCGACCGCTCGATCTTCAGCCCAGAGACCCAGGAAGGGCTGCGGCGCTTCATCGAGCGCGACCACCCGGACCGCGAGCGCGGCGGCGTGCCGGGCCGCGGCTAGCCGGACCTGCCGCGGCGCCCGGGCCGTACCTGGGCCATGCCCCGCGTCTTCTGCTGCGTAGCGGCCGCCCTGGCGGCCGCCTGCCTGCTCTCCGGCTGCGCGTGGCGCGAGCTCGCGGAGCGCGTCGGCGCGCTGGAGCGCATCGACCGCCCGCAGCCGCAGGTCCACTGGAAGCGCTCGGTCGCCGTCGGCAGCCCGTCCGCGGGCCGGCTCGAGCGCGGGGTGCGGCTGCCCGCCTCGGGGCGGCACTTCTTCAGCTGGGATCCGGTGAAGCGGCGCTCACCCAACCGCGACTGGCGCCGCTGGGGCACCGACCGGCTGGTGCGCCTGGTGCTGCGCGTGGCGCGCGCGCACGCGGCCGCGCACCCGGCGGCGCCGCGCATGGCGGTGGGGGACCTCAGCCGCCCGCACGGCGGCGACTTCGGCCCCCAGTTCGGATTCATCGGACACGCCAGCCACCAGAACGGTCTCGACGTGGACGTCTACTACCCGCGTGCCGACCGCCGCGAGCGGGCGCCGCGCTACGCCGCGCAGATCGACCGCGAGCTGTCCCAGGACCTGGTCGACCGCTTCGTGGAGGCGGGAGCGATCACGGTCTTCGTAGGACCCAACACCGGCCTGACGGGCCCACCGGGCACGGTGGCCCAGCTCGCCAACCACGACAACCACCTGCACGTGCGGATCCGCTGAGGGGGTGGGCGCCCAGAGGTGTCACATGCGCGCGGCTGGACGACCACGCTCCGGGAGCGTCGCGGCTAGAGGCCCACGCGGCGCGGGCGTGGCGGCTGTGAGAACAGTCGCCAGAGGCCGGCCTCGGCCATCCGCTCCACGGCGAGGCCCGCGGCGATGGCCTCCGTCTCGAGCAGGTTGGCGAGCCGGGGGTTGGTTGCAAAGCGGCTGATCGCCACGGCGTTGCGCAGCCGGACGGCCAGCGGACGCTCGCCGACCCAGAGGATCACCAGCGGCGGAACCGTCAGGGGCCAGCCGGACCGAGGGTCGGTCGTGGGGTCCGAAGCGCGCACCTCGACCTCGATCTCGTCCCGTGCGAGCTCGTGGGCACCGAGGAAGGCCCGGACCGATCGCTGTTCCCCAATCACTACCTGACCCTAGGGTTGACCGCGCTTATGCGCCACTCGATCATCCGTCTAGAACACGGGGGCGGCGGCGGGCCGAGCGTCCAGGCGTTCGCCCCGGGCCGCGTCAACCTGATCGGCGAGCACACCGATTACAACGACGGCCTCTGCCTTCCGTTCGCCATCGAGCGCGGCGTCACGGTGTCCGCCGAGCCCGCCGCCGGCGGCCGCATCGAGGCGCACGCGCGCGACCTCGCCGAGACCGACGCCTTCGAGCTGGGCCCGGCCATCGGCCCGCCCCCGGCCGGCGGCGACGGCTGGCGGCACTTCGTCCGCGGCACGGCCGCGGAGCTGCTGCTCGAGGGCATCGAGCTGCGTCCCTGCAGGCTCGAGATCGCGGGCGACCTGCCGCGCGGCACAGGGCTCGCCTCGTCGGCGGCGCTGTCGGTCGCGCTTTGCCTGGCGCTCTGCGCCGTCGCCGATGCGGAGCCGCCGGAGCGGATCGCGCTCGCGCGCATCTGCTCGCGCGTCGAGAGCGCCTGGTGCGGCGCGCAGACCGGCCTGCTCGACCAGCTCGCCTCCCTCTGCGGCGAGCGCGGCCGGGCCCTGCGCATCGACATGCGCGGGCCGCGGCTGCAGCCCGTCCCGCTCGAGCTGGGCGGCCACGTGCTGGCGACGCTCGACTCGGGCACCTCCCGCAGCCTCGCCGCCTCCGGCTACAACGAGCGCCGTGACGAGTGCCGGGCGGCCTGCCGCGAGCTGGGCGTGGAGTCACTGCGCGACGCGCCCGGCGCCGAGGGCCTCCCCGAGCCGCTCGGGCGGCGCGTGCGCCACGTGCTGAGCGAGAACGAGCGGGTGGACGCCGCCGTGGACGCGCTGGCCGCCGGCGACCTGGACGCGGTGGGCGGGCTGCTGGACGCGTCGCACCGCAGCCTGCGCGACGACTACGAGGTGTCCGTGCCTGCGGTGGAGCGCGCCGTGGCGACCTGCAAGCGCGCCGGCGCCCTCGGCGCGCGCATCATGGGCGGCGGCTTCGGCGGCTCGGTCCTCGCTCTCTTCCCGCCCGGGGTCGACCCGCCCGCCAGCGCCCTCACCGTGGAGCCTGGTCCCCCGGCTTCGGTGCGAGTCTGATAGAACGGCTGGCCCGTGGACCGTCGTCTCGCATACAAGAACCTGCGCACCGGACTGATCGCCGGCGCCATCGCCGTGGTCGTCTTCGCTCTTGCGTGGGTCGTGGGGCTGGTCTACTGATGGCCGACGAGCAGGTCCACGCCGACGGCTCGGACGCCCCGCCCGCCGGCGAGGCCGTCCACCTGCCCGGCCCGTCCTACGTGCCGGTGGTCACCGCGCTGGGACTCACGCTCGCGATCGTCGGGATCGTCCTGTCGTGGATCCTGGTCGGGCTCGGCCTGGTGATCACCGTCGTCGCGATCTGGCGCTGGATCCGCGACACCCGCCGGGACATCTCAGAGCTTCCGCTCCAGCACGGCTAGCGCATCGCGCGCAGATCCGACGGCAGGTCGCTGGTGGCGCCGTCCTTCACCCAGCAGCGCACGATGTCGCGCATCGAGAGGATGCCCGCCATCTCGCCGCCGTCCACGACGATCAGGTGGCGGAAGCCGCCGCGCACCATCTCCTCCGCCGCCCGCTCCAGCGACCACTCCGGCGTGGCGAACGTCAGATCCGCCGAGAGGTGCTGGGCGACCTGCTCGCGGTCCGGGTCCTGTCCCTGTCCGATCGCCTCGAGGATGTCGCGCTCGGTGATGATGCCCGGCCCCGGCTGCTCCGGGTCCATCACCACGGCGGCGCCCACGGAGCGGTCGGCCATGGAGTGCGCCGCTTCGCGCAGCGTGTGCCCGGGATTGACGGTGAGAACCACACTGCTCATTCCGTCCCGGACCTGCATGCATCCTCCCTCGGAGCTAGTGACGATTGCCTCAAGCCAGCCTACAACAAGACGTGAGATCCAATTGGCGCCTTCGCACGTATACCCGGTAGGTGAGGCAATCCACCCAGCACAGAAGGCGCGTCCTGTTCGAGGACGCCGTGGCCGCGATCCAGCGCGACTACGCCGAGGAGGGGCTCTCGCTCGGCACGGTTGCCCATTCGATCGCGACCTCGCGGCGCCAGCTCCAGCGCGTCTTCAGCGAGCGGAGCACCAGCTTCCGCACGGAGCTCCAGGCGGTGCGCATGACGCGCGCGGCGGAGCTGCTGCGTGACCGGGCGCTTCCGGTGGCGGCGGTCGCCAGGGCGGTCGGCTACCGCCAGCCGGCGCAGTTCTCGAAGGCCTTCCGCCGCCACCACGGCCGCCCGCCGTCGGCCGTGCGCGGCGCTCCGGGTGGCGGCCGGACCTCCGGCAGGGCCGCCAGCGAGGCCAGGCGGTCCGGGCTCCGGCAGGCAGCGGCCTGACCTCTCGCGGGGGGCGATTCGTCGCCCGCCCGCCCTCTCCAATACACTCGCGCGCCGATGAGCGAGAGGAGTCCAGCCGCCGGCACCCCGGCAGGCCCGCCGGAGGAAGATCCGCGGATCGAGGGCGAGAAGCATCCCGTCGCCAAGATGCTGGCGATCGGGATCGCGGCCTCGGTCGTCGGAATCGCGATCACGCTGCTGATCGACTGGTTCCCGATCGGCGCGGCCACGTCGGCCGGCAAGATCGACACGCTCTACGACGTCCTGCTGATCTGCTCGGTGCCGGTCTTCGTCCTGGTGATGAGCGTGGCGATCTACAGCGTCGTGCGCTTCCGCGCCATGCCGGGCGACATGCGCGACGGTGCGCCGATCCACGGGAATACTCGCCTGGAGGTCATCTGGGTGACGATCCCGTTCCTCATGGTCACCGCTCTGTCGATCTACGGCTGGATCGTGCTCGACGACCTCGAGGCCAAGCAGCCCGACGAGCTCGTCGTGAACGTGACCGGCCAGCAGTTCACCTGGACCTTCGCCTACCCGGGCGAGGACGTCCGCTCAACCGAGCTCGTGCTGCCGAAGGACCGCCCGGTGGACTTCCGCGTCAAGACCGCCGACGTCATCCACTCCTTCTGGGTCCCCGAGTTCCGGCTGAAGTCGGACGCCGTGCCGGGCCTGACGACGAAGATCCGGCTCACGCCCGACCGCATCGGCCGCTACCAGGTGGTGTGCGCCGAGCTGTGCGGCATCGGCCACGCCACGATGCGCCAGAACGTGCGCGTGGTTGAGCCCGCCGAGTTCGACCGCTGGCTCGAGCGCCAGAAGCAGGCCGCTGCGGGCGGCGCTGCGGGCGGCGCCACCGGCGGCGCTGAGGCAGGCGGGGGCGGCAGCGCCGCCGTTGACCCGAAGGCGCTGTTCACGGCCAACTGCGCGAGCTGCCACACGCTCGAGCCCGCCGGCGCCACGGCCACGGTCGGGCCCGACCTGGACCAGCTCTCCAACGCCGACGAGGCCTACGTGCGCCAGTCGATCGTGGAGCCCGGCGCCGTGGTGGTCGAGGGCTTCCAGGACGGGATCATGCCCACGGACTTCAAGGCGAAGCTGTCGGATGAAGAGATCGACGCTCTGGTCGGGTACCTTCTGGAGGCGCAGTGATGACTCTCACCCGTCGTCTCCTCGCACCAGGCTGGTATCGGGCCGCTCTCGGAACCGCGGTGTTCTTCGGGATTGGCATGGGCATCGTGGTCGCCGTTCGGGCGCTCTACGGCTGGGACCCGATCCTGGACTGGGACGCGATCATCACCGTCGGCGCCCTGATCGCCGCCCCCTTCGGCTACCTGATCGGGATCGGCTGCTTCGACTACTGGTTCCGCTGGGCCTCCGGGGCGCCCACCGTCCCTGAGGACCACTCCGGCCACGGCGCCAAGACGTGGAAGGACTACTTCCGCGTCAACACCGATCACAAGGTGATCGGCATCCAGTACATCGTCACGACGTTCATCTTCTTCACGCTGGGCGGCCTGATGGCGATGCTCATGCGCGCGGAGCTCGCCGCGCCGGGCCGCCAGTTTGTCGATCCGAACACCTTCAACGGCCTGTTCAGCGTCCACGCGTCGCTGATGATCTTCCTGTTCGTCATCCCGGTCTTCGCCGGCCTCGCGAACTTCGTGCTGCCGCTGATGATCGGCGCGCCCGACATGGCGTTCCCGCGGCTGAACGCCCTGTCGTACTGGATGCTGCCGCTCGCCGGCGGGCTGATGATGCTGAGCTTCTTCGCGCCGGGCGGCTCG
>JAXDII010000044.1:0-2777 GCA_034664085.1 Thermoleophilaceae bacterium | reverse complement strand
ACTGGGCCGAGCACGCCCACAAGATGGGCAACCGGCGCGGGCTCCAGGCCGGGATCCTGACCACGTTCCTGCTCGGCTGCACGTTCCTGTTCGTCCAGATCAACGAGTACGTGCACATCGGGTTCTCACCGCAGGACCACGCCCAGGGCACGATCTTCTACGGCCTCACCGGTCTGCACGGCGCGCACGTCTTCATCGGCCTCACGCTGCTGCTGTTCGTCACGATCCGCGCATTCCGCGGCCACTTCACCGCCGAGGACCACCGTGGCATCGAGGTGCCGGGCATCTACTGGCACTTCGTCGACGTGATGTGGATCGTCGTCTACACCACTGTCTACCTCATCTAGACCTGTGCAGAACCCGCTGCGCTCGGAGGAAGCTGCGTTTCGCTTCCTGCTCTACGTGATCGCCGTCGCGCTGGTCGTGGTGGCCATCACGCTGGTGGTTCGCGCACTCTGAATCAGACGCGCCACACTGGGGCGAGATGGCGATCCTGATCTGGCTCATCGTCGCCGAGGGGCTGTACGTGCGCGCGCTGCGCGTGCTCGGGGGCCGCGGCGTGAAGGTGCCGCGCGCGCAGATCGCCTGCTGGCACGTCGGTCTGGGCCTCCAGGCGGTCGCGCTGCTCTCGCCGCTGGGATCGCTCGCCGACGACCTGCTGAGCGCCCACATGGCCGAGCACCTGCTGCTCGCCGACCTCGGTGCGCCGCTGTTGCTGGCCGGGCTGCGCAACCCGGTGCTGGGGTTCTTCCTGCCGCGCTCGGTGCTGGTCGGCCTCGCCAGGCGGCGGCGCCTGCGCGGAGCGTTCCGCTTCCTGCGCCGCCCGCTCATCGCGATCCCCGTCTACACGCTGGTGCTCTACGGCTGGCACCTGTCGTTCGCGTTCGAGGGCGCGGTGCGCAACGACTTCGTCCACCTCGCCCAGCACGCGAGCTTCATCTTCGCCGGGATCATCGTCTGGTGGCCGGCGCTGGAGCCCAAGCGCCGGCGCCTGCGCGGCGAGCTGTGGAAGATCGGCCACATCATCGCGGCCCGGTTCATCGGGATGTTCCTCGGGATGGCGTTCGTGCTGATCCGCGAGCCGATCTACACCCGCGTGTACGGCAGCGGCGAGCGGCGCGGCATCGACGCGCTCGCCGACCAGCAGACCGCCGGCGCGCTGATGGTCGGGCTCGACATCCTGATCATGGTCTTCGCGCTGGCGTTCTTCTTCTGGCACGCCGCGCAGCAGCACGACCGCGACGAGGCCCGCGAGCGAGCCCGCGCGACTACTTGACCGTCAGCTTGCCCTCCATGCCGCCCTCGCGGTGGCCGGGCACGGAGCAGAAGAACGCGTACTCGCCCGGCTTCAGATCGACCTCGACCTTGGACGTGGCGCCGTTCTTGACGACATCGCCCTCCTCGTTCACGCCGCCGCCGTCGATGGCGATGTTGTGGTCCTGGGTCTGGTCGTTGAGCGAATCGATCTCCAGCGGGCCGGCGGGCGCCTCCGCGTCGGCGAACTTGTAGCTGAGCCCGACGCCGACGGGGATCGCGAGCTTGCCGCCCTTCGCCTTCGCCGTCCCCTCTGCCTTCGCGCCGCCCGCGTCGGCGAGCCGGCCCGGGTCCTCGCCCGGCGCGGCGGCCGCGGAGGCGACGTAGGCGGCGACGTCCTGCGCGTCCTCGCCCTTCACGAGCTCCGCCGGCATCAGCTGCAGCGGCTTGCCCGTCTCGGAGTCGAACTGCACGTTGCGGTTCGGGTGCAGGATCTGCCTGTGGACCAGGCCCTCGAAGGTGGAGCGGCCGAGGCCGTCCTTCGCCGACTGCTGCCAGGCCTCGTCGAGGTTCGGCCCGACGACGCCCTTCGCGCTCGCGCGCGCCAGCGTGTGGCACGAGGAGCACTCCTGCACGAACAGCGTCTTGCCGTTCACGAGGTTGTCGCCGTCGTCCTTGAGCTCGCAGCCGGTCAGCGCGGCGACCGCGAAGCCCGCGAGGAGAAGCGTCCGGACCCTTCCTCCGTTCATGGCGCGGCATCCTACTTGGATGAGAGGCGCTCAGGCCTCAGGGAGACCCTCCAGGCGGCCTTCGGCGGCCGCTATCACGGTGGCCGCCACGCCGTCCCAGGAATAGCGCTCGCGGGCGACGCGGACGATCGCCTCGCGGGCCTCCGCCCGCAGGCCGGGCTCTGCCTCGAGCCACGACGCCAGGCGGTCCGCGAGCTGGTTCACCGCGTCAGGGCCGACCTCGAACGTGAGCCACGGCCGCACCTCGGCCGGGGCGGCCTCGGCCAGCGCCCGCGCGACCTCCGCCATGCCGGAGTGGCCGGCCACGACCGGCAGCGCGCCGCACGCGGCAGCCTCGGCGGCGACCATCCCGAAGGCCTCCGGGAACGTGCTCGGCATCACCATCGCGTCCGCCGCCGGCAGGACGTCCGCGACCTCGTAGTGCTCGAGCCGGCCCGCCCAGTGCACCCGGCCGGCGATCCCGGCGGCCGCGGCGCGGTACGCCGCGGCCTCAGGCCCGAGACCGGCGAGGAACGCGGCCAGCTCGGGCAGCTCGCGCCCGTCCTCGCCCCGCAGGGAGGCGGCTGCATCGAGGTCACCGCGGGCGAGCGCGGCGGCGAGGCCCTCGAGCGCTTCACGGAACCCGCCGAAGCCGATCACGAGGAGCCGCGCGTCCGGCACCCGCGCGAGCACCAGCGGCCAGGCGGCGAGCAGCAGCTCGACCCCCTTGGAGGCGATCAGCTTGCCGACGTAGACGACGATCCGGTCGCGCGCAGGGTCGAGCGCGCCGAGCGC